>NZ_SEOO01000037.1 GCF_004152865.1 Sphingobium cupriresistens
CGGGCCTCTCCGGTCGTTCTCGCCGCCCACCCCCGCCTCGGGGGAGCCATGGGGTTTTTGGGCAGTGCTGGAGGCACCGATGGTTTTCACCTTCCAACCGCCATTTTTCGCTGGACTGTCAGGATATGTCGCCGAAATCGGGGCAGGGCTGTGCTGCGCCGATCTGGATCTCCCGAATATCCTACACGACAGCCACGCAAGCTATGTCGGACACTGGCTCGGCATCCTTCGCGGGGACAAGACCGCCATCATCCACGCGGCCGCCAAGGCCGAGCAGGCCTTTGCTTACCTGAAGAGCTTTGGTGGCGCAGCCGACGACAGCGTTCGGGACGAGCCAACGGCGGCGGCAGCTCTCGCCGCCTGATCGCCACGTCCGATCGATTTTCCATTCCACTCATATCGCGAAGGAGCACCACCATGGGCTGGCTCTACATGCCTCGCCAATCGCTCGGCGGACACGCATCCGCGAAATCCTATCTCGACGCTCAGTTCACCCATGAACGCCCGCAGGAGGAGGGCGGCTCGCGCGGGCTCAAGGTCCTGGCTTCGGCCTGCCCCGGAAACCGGGTCTATTACGCCGCGACCCAGGTGATGACGAACGGTGTCGGCGGCGAAATCTTCGCGATCGTCTGCCTCGTCCGATGGAACCCTCGCGACAAGGAGGGAATGATCCTCGGATACAAGGATATGGAGGAATCCATGGGTCCCTGTGAGGATGGATGTCCCGCGCATATCCTGGATCTCCTGACGGCGACCGACAACAAATACGCTCTCGACTGGCGGGAGCGTTGCCGGGCCAATCTCGCGAGGCGTGGACGCAAACTGTCGGACGGTGATCGCATCCGGCTCGAGGCGCCGGTGACTTTCTCGGACGGTCACGTCGGGCAGGAGTTCGTGGTGTCCAAGCGCAGGCGAAAGCTCCTCCTTCGCGATCCCACCAACGGTAGTTTCTACCGGATCAGCCGCCTCATGGAGCGCGCCTGGTCGGTCGTGCCCGTCACCAAGGTCCACAAGACGGTGTTCGCCTGAACCTCAATCGATATATCCTCGTGACGAAGGGGATCATTTTATGACCATCAGCATCGACAGGGACGGCCTCTCTCCCAAACGCGCGCTGCTCTGCAGCCGCGAGAACGCCATGCGCGTCGCTGGGCGCATCTTCGATCATTACCCAAGGAAAGTGAGCATTTTGCGCACGGCGGACCCGCTCCAGCCCTTTCGCGTATCCACCGATCCGTCGGCGCCGGGTTTCGTCGTCCTTGAAATGGTCGCATGACGCGCGTTCCGACCCTGGCTCTCCTGCTTATCGCCGCCTGCACGCCGAGCGATGCCGCCGAGGACACCTCCTTCAATGCTACCGCGCGGGCGCTTGATGGCGATACGGTCGCGGCCGATTTCCGGCTTCTCGGCGTTGACGCCTTCGAGCGACGGCAACTTTGCCAGAAGGCGGGCGCGTGCTGGGAGTGCGGGAAGGCGGCGCAGGATCTTGCCGCCCGCACCTTGCATGGCGGCGATGCCAATATCCGCCTGTCCTCGCCATCAAGCTACGGACGGCCGGTGGCCGTCGTCACGGTCAACGGTCGCGATCTCGGCGAAGTCATGATCGGCTCGGGACTCGCCATTCCCCAGCCCCAGTTCCTCAAGGCCGATCCCGATCGTGCCGCGCGCTATGCGGCAGTCTTCGCGGATGCCAAGCGCCGCGGCGCCGGAGCCTTCGGGGGCGAATGGATCGAACCCACCCAGTGGCGACGTGGGCGTCGTCTCACCTGCGAGCGATAGCGACGAGGAAATCGAGCGCGTCGGCCATCAGGGAAGCCGCCTGCGCCGAGACGCCCGCGATCATCTCGACCGCGAACATGCCGGCATTGAGCCCGAGGGCGATCAGCAGGACGCGTTCTCACCTCTCGTCCCGCGAACGCTCCTCGCCGCATCCGCCTCCGCAGCAATCACCGGCCATGGGCCAACCTCGATTCGACTGACGTAGCTCATTATCCACCCGACCCGGTCCGATGGGTCAAGCCAAGCCTCGATCTAGCGAGGCAAGCCCGGGTTCAGACACCGAGCTCCGGATCCGCCCACCACGAACGCCCCTGCCGGAAATCGTCCGCTGCCGACACCATCGGCCCATCGGGCTCGTCCGCGACATAGGGCGAGACGAGCGGCCGCGCCTTAATGCGGCGCCGATGGATGTCGCCGGCGATCCGGCCGCGCGCCTCCAGCAGCTCCTCGAGCCACATGAGATCGTCGATCATCTCGACGACACCGCGGCCCGCGAGGCAATAATAAATGCAGCGCTGGAAGTCGTCGCCCACCGGATTGCTGAGGATCGAGGCCAGCTTGCGCTTGCCGCCCGGCTCGCCCTCGTGAATCCAGCTCACCGCCTCGCGGAGCTCGCGGACCGAATAGAAAGCGTCCTCGATATGCATGCCGATGGCCGCATTGGCGATCATCCGGCGCGTCGGGCGGTTCTGCTCGTCGATCGCCGCATCGCGCAGCGTCACGTCCAGATCGAAATGGTCAAGATAGCGGGCGGTCGAAGCGGACACGGTGATTCTCCTTCATGAGGAACATTATATGAACGATCCGCTCCCAAAGAAAAGATCAATCACGGTCATGGTGGGTCTGCCACACCTCGCCGACGGCAAGCTGCTCGAGCGTGCCAGGCGGTTGCAGCAGCCGGTCCTCATCTCGGCGAACGCGCTCTCGCGCTGGACGAAGGAGCGCGGCTGGCGCAAGTGGGCGGGTTGGCGGATCAGCGCGCTCGCCAACGCCACCGGCCTCAAGAGCCTTAGCCTCGACAGCGCCGGCTTCAGCGCCATGGTGACCTATGGCGGCTATCCGTGGACAATCGACGATTACATTCGCCTCGCCGCGGCCTTTCCCTTCCAGTGGTGGGCGAGTCTGGACTACTGCGTCGAGCATCAGGTCGCGGGCGACCGCGACGAGGTGCTCGACCGGATCTCGCGCACCATTCGCGCCAATGTCGAGTGTCGCCTGCGCGCTGAAGATCAAGGCATCCTGACCAATTTCATGCCGGTGATCCAGGGACGACTGCCGTTCGACTACGAGCGCTGCGCCGACGCGCTTTCAGGCACGATCGAACGGGCCGGACTGGTCGGTGTCGGGTCGATGTGCCGGCGCCCGATCCACGGGCCCGAAGGCCTGATGGCGGTCGTCGATCATCTCGATCGCGTGCTACCGCCGGGCATCCGGCTCCACCTCTTCGGCGTGAAGGGCGAGGCCATCCCTTATCTTACGGTCTTCGCGCATCGGATCGCCTCGATCGACAGCCAAGCCTACGGCGTAGCGGCCAGGAATGCGGCGCGACGCGGCGGCATTGCGAAGAGCGACGCCATCGTGGCGGACCATATGGAACTCTGGGTCTGCTCCCAGCATGCGCGCATGCGCCAAGCGCAGCGCCAGCTTCCGATGCAGGTGCCTGTAGCTGAACCCGCGCGACCCGACGACCCATGGGAGGCGGCCATCGCGGAAGCGCGGCAGCAAATCCGCGAACTGATCGAATTTGGTGATCTCGATCATGACGAAACCACCGCTCCTTGGATCGAGCAATGGGCGGCTGACATTTATCGCGAACGCATGACGCGCTGAATGGTCCCGTCATCCTCAATCGCCAGAACCTGGAAGCGCGCATGAAAGGAGAGCGGGAAGGCGGGGACGACGAAACTGGGGCCTGAAGGCTCCTGCAGCCTTGGGGAACCCTCATGCACTTCGGAACGATCGTCACGCACCGGGCAACCGAACGCTCGAACCGCGCAGAAATCCGCAACCCCATCCTCGCGCTCCCCGCCATTGCGCGACTACGGGAACTCGATCCTGAAGTCCGTGTCGCCCTGCAGGAACTGCTGCTGGATCTGCAGCAGGACGCTAGGGCGCGCGCGGAGACGAGCTGGCGGCGGCGCAAGCCGCCGGTCGCAGCATATTGGGCAGCCTGCGGCGTCTATGCAGGCCACATCGCTCGCGCCATCGGGGCGGGCGTCGGCCGCCGGCGCGGAAAGCGAGCGTAAGTTGTCCAAAGCCCCTTAGGAGCTGTCCGGTTATTCCTCATGAAGCGCGTGGTAGCTGTCCAGGCAAGACCGACTGTGACGCCCGCTGTGACCTTCCGCTCACCTGATTGCAGCAGCTTCTAGCACTATTTCCCGGAGAAAATCGTATGATTGATCATCATGATACACCGTTGCTCCGCGCGGTCAGAGAGAGCGTCGATCGTTGCGGCCAAGGCGTCGTCGCGGTCGTAAACGGTGAAGGAACACCTTCTCAGGCCCACACTATCGGCAACGCCAATCGCGGCCTCCCCGAGCTTCTCGGGCTTGGCGCCTTCATGCCACAGCGCATTTTCACAATCCTTGCCCAGATCGGTCACGAAATGCGCAAGGCGGGAAAGCCGCCGGGAATGTACATCGATCTGGGTCGTACCTATCCGATCAAAACACGTATCGCAGGGCCGGCGGCAATGACGTTTTATACCGACAGCGCGGGTAAATATCTTGGTCACGCCGACTATGCGGTTGTGCAGCTCCTGTTTGCCGATCCGCTCGGCCGCTACCCTGGCGAGGAGAACTGTGACCCTCGCTATGAAGTGCAGCATGTTTGACCCGATCTCTTTGCCTTCGCGCCGAGATTTGCTGCAGTAATCATTGCCGTGATCATGGCGGCGAGGGACTGGGCTTTGCCGCAGTGCGCGTCGCTATCGTCATCACAAGCTTGATCTGTGCGCTCCGGCGACGGACCAATCGCGAAGCCATGCGGCAAGGCTGAAAAGGGAAGGGGGGCCGGGGTCGCGAGTGGAAAGACCGCTCGAGATTTCCGGAGGACCCCATGAGCTACGACGTGGCGTTTCGCTATAGCCAAGCGCTCGACCCCAGCGCGCTGATCACCATCGGTACCACCTTGCACGCCGTGCAGGCGGCGATCACGGATTGCCGCAACGCCGGCATCGATGTCGAAACCGACCCCGCCGTCATCCTGCTGGTGCGGCATCTGTCGCAGGTCTGCGCCGATCGCGGCACAGACGCCGATCTCCGCCGGGACTGCATGGCGCGTATCGCCGATTTGCGGAACCGTCCCATGCTCAAGACCCTCGCCTTGCGCGGTGTCGCCTATGACGAACCGGCAAAGCGTCTCTTCCACTCCGAGGGCCGCGCCGCGCTGCGACGACTCGCCGAGGCGCTCGGCCTTGAAGAGGGCAGCTTCGATATCCGCTCCAACAAGGCCGGGCCGGCCGTATCCGGCGAGATCACCCTGCACGGCGAAACGCTGTGGGTGCAGCTCTCGATCGGGCCGTTCGGACCCGACCGCGAGGTCTGCTTTCGCAAGGTGCAGGGCCGGCAGGATCATATCGGCGAGCGCAACCACTGGGCATCGGTTCGCGAGCTGGTCGAGCCGGATCGTTTCGCCGCGCGTGTTCGCCGCGAACTCAAGCTCCCCGCGGCGGCGCCCACCGCGCCGCGGCTCGTCGCCTGAAGGGGGCAAATCATGCGCATCCTTCTCACCCGCATCAGGATCGGCGTGGACGTGCCGAGCTATTCTTACCGCACCTATGTCCCCTTCACCGAGATCTCGCTCGAACGTCAGGCCTTGATCTCGATGCACTCGGACTATGGCCACGGCGCCGGGCTCCTCGCTCGTCTGCCCGATGTTATCGCGCCAATGGCGCACCTCGAGGCCGCGTCCGGTCTCGACAAGCACAACGTCGCGAAGGCCATCGATGGCGTTGCCGATCGTCTCGCTGCCGTCCTCCTCGGTGCAGCCTTTCCCGAGATGACGGAACGGATCCTTCCGTTCCGCCTGGATGTCGCGTCCGTGCCGCCCAACGCGCGGCGGTTCGGGCGAAGCGAAAACCTCGCAGGACGCTACGAGATGCTCGTCCAGGCGCGCGATAGCCTCACCGCCGCGAGCCTCGGCTTCCGGTTGGAGACCGACCGATGATCTCGGAGCCGTTCGACCCGGCCGATGCTGGCACCTGGATCGCCCGAGGACGCAGGCCGGAGCATGCCGCCGTCATCGCCGAGGCCTGGCGCCACTTTCCGGATCTGCCAGCGGCGGCGGCACCGGAAGATCGCCTCGCGCGCATGCGACAGCGCGCGTTGGCGCTGCGGCCCGTGATGGAATCTATGTCGCGCGCCGCCGAGGAAGAGCGCCAGGCGCGGAACTTCGCCTTCACCGAAGCCCGCATCGCCAAAGGGGAGGGCGACGATCGCGATCGCGCGATCCTGTCTGCGCGCAGCCTCCACGGCTACGATTGGGATCGGGCGGTGCAGTACGCTTATGGCTGGTATGCTGCGATCGCTGGATGGGAACCGCGGGTGCGCCGGCCGGGATGTTCGACGGCCGCGACGATCGCCTACGATCAGGGCTTTGCTGAGGGCGGCGGCAACCGCGACGATCTTTTCGATACCGCCCGGCGCGCCTTCGAAGCGGCCGCGCCCCAGATCGAGCCGCCCTTGCTTGCCACCGGCCGGCCGCGCCCGAGTGAGTGGCCGAAACCGACCGACGAGCCTTTGCCCGCCCGCTGGAGCCGGCGGCTGCTCCTGCTCGGCGCGCCCGAGGCAGGCCTGGTCCCGCCGAGCGGTGACGCGAAGCCCGACGTCGCCGTGCTCCTCCCGACATTGCAGGCCTGTCAGGGCTATGGCGAACTCTTCGTCATCATCATTTCCGGCGCCGGTTTCCATGCGTTCGGCAATCAGCCGCCGGACGCTCGACCGTTGGAAGCCGCTTCCGGCGTTGTGTCGGGATCCGATCCGCGACTGGATCGCCAGCTCCGCGCACTGCTTGCCGGCCGCGACTTCGATGATGTCCTGATTGCCGCCCAGGAAGGCTATCTCGCGCTCCTTGACGCCCATGCGAGTGCGCTGCCGCTCTGCCGGACCATGGAACGCACGCGCAACACCGTCCTCCAGCAGCGCGCCCATTTCCGGATATGGCTCGATCGCGGCCTGTCGGCGGGCGAGAGCGTCGGCGCCGGTCACATTCGGTGGGGCAAGGCGGCCAAGGGTCTGACCGGCAAGCTCGGCGAATTCACCGCCCGCTATGCCGGCAAGTCGCCCGCCGGCGGCCATCGTATCGTGGTCGAGACTGAGGATGGCGAGCCCGCCCATCGCTATGTGACGCCGCAGGGCGAACCGCTCTCACCCGAAACCGTGATCGGCAATCGATCGCATCTCCGCAAGGAAATGGCCGCGCGGTTGCGGGCCTTCGGCGGCGCCACGCGCCTGTCCGCCGCTCCAATTTCCGATCTTCTCGATGCGCTCGCCGCCTGAGCCGGCGCTGGGGTGAGGGAAGGGGGAGCGCGAGAGAAGAGCCGGCAGGCTGACAGACCGGATCTTCGCCCCCTCAAACACGGGAACTCACCATGTCCGATACGCTTGCCCCCTCTCGCGTCCCCGTTGCCGCCGATTCCGATCTCATTGATCAGCTCGACCGGCTAACCGTGGCACTGACCGAGACCGAATATCACGCCGCGACGATCCTCGCCTTCGATCCCGACGCTCACGTCTCCGCCGGGCACCTCGATCATGGCCAAGGCGAGCCACGTGACCGTCACCTCGCCGGCGACGCGATGAGCCTGCGGGCCTGGCGGATCCTTGCCCGGGCCTGTGCTCCCGCATCCGACCGATTGGACGACACAGCGCGGCTCGCGCTGTTCCTCGCCGAGCGATCCACGCCGATTGACGCGGTGCGTGAACCGGGGATCCGCGACCGCGTGCGCATCCGGGTACGTCCGCGCGTTGGCGGGGACCGATTTGCGGGCCGCGAGGGCGTGATCGTGAAGACGCATTTCGCGGGCTTTTATGTGAAGCTCGACATGACGCCCCGCGAACGCAGTCAGAAGACCGAACTGGTCGAAGCGGCCTATCTCGAAGTTCTGGCTCCGGCCTCTGCCATTTGAACCGCTCCAACCGATATGGAGGCGTACATGCCTAAAACCTTCGCCAAAAACGTACACGATGCGGAGCCGGTTTTATCAGGGAATCGGCAAGGCGGCCCAGGAGCTGGCCGACCTCTACGTCTACGACACCGACCTGGAAAACCGCGCAGCCTTCAAGGAGCTGCTGTGGGATGCGGTGATGCATTCGCTCGTCGAGCACCACGGGTTCAAGCCGGAAGACCTGTAATGGCCAAGATCGACCCTCTCGACCTTTTGGCATTCATTGCGTCCGGCTCCTCCATGACTACCGAGCAGATCGCCCGGAGATGGCCCGAATGGGCCAAGCGCAGCGACGCCGCCTACAAGCGCTATGATCGTGAGAGCGCGGCTTACCGCACGAAGTGGGGCTACCAGGCGCGAGGCACGAATGATCCTAAGGTCGACAGCCTGGCTGGCGCCCAGCGTTACTGGGTCCACCTCCCGCTGATCAGGGCATGCCTCGAGCAAAATCAACCCGATATCCTGTCGTGAGGAGGTATCAGTGCGACGCACTCATCAACCCAATATCCCCGACAACCGAGAGTTCTACGCTGCGATCGAGCGCAATATCGCGCAAAGCGGCCAGCATCTCTTCCTGATCTTCGCCGATGGGGAAACGCCGGCGTTCGCCTACACCATCGGCAACGCGCTGCGGGGACCGCCGGAGCTGCTTCTCATTGGCAATTTCCCCCCGCGCGTTGCCGGCGGCATCGTGAACGAGCTCGGCCAGCGCATGCGCGAGGCAGGCAGGCCGCTCGAAGGGGACATCGACGTGGGCGGCCGCTTCCCGGTTCGCGTGCGCCGAGCCTCCGCAGGGGCCCGGCAGGCCTATACGCTCCAGGCAGGACGTTACTTCCGCCACGAGGAATACGACGTGCTGCAGATCCTGCTCTGCGATCCGGGCGGCACCTATCCCGGCGAGCCGGGCTGCGAGCCCGGATACGACGTGCCGCTTGCCTGATCGCGGCGGCGGCCCCCCACATTCCAAGACCGGAGACAGATGATGTCCGAGCCGACCCACTTCGTCCACGTCTATGCGACCGTCAGGGTCAAGATGGCCGTTTCCGCCGACGATCATCACGAAGCGATGCTCGCAGCAGATGCCGCACTCTTCGCCAGGGGCTTCGGTGTGCGGCTTATCCCGACCGCAGAAGGCGCGCTCGATGCGGACTATGCCGGGGAAGTGACCGGCTATCTCGTCGATGAAGCGGGTGACCCGGAATTCATGCGGAGCGCTAACTACGGACCGGACTACGAGCCTGACTGGGGCCTGCGCGGCCGCGGCGACAACGCTGCGCCGATTGCCAGCTCGTAGCACCAGCAGGCAAAGGGAAGGGGGAGCGATTGGGTGGTGGCCAGACAGGCCAAGCCCCAGGAGATCCCACCATGGCAACAGTCGTACAGATCGACCCCTCCGCCGACCAATGGTCCGTGCCGATCGGCAGGCACAGCCGTGGCTCGCTCATGCTGAACCTCGAACGCCTGCTCGCCGGGCGGCTGCTCATCCAGGGCAGCAGCGGCGCGGGCAAGAGCAGAACCCTGCGCAAGATTATCGAGGAGGCCTTCGATTTCACGACAATCGTGCTCGTCGATCCCGAAGGCGAATTCGGCAATCTCGCCGCCCACATCGGCGCAACCTCCCTAAAGGGCTGCGAGCTGACCTCCGATGGCCTGACGGCAGCCGCGGCCCGCGCCAGGCAGCACCGCCTGTCGCTTCACGTCGACCTCACCGATCTCGATCCCGACCAGCGGATCATCAAGGCGGCGGCGCTCTTCGCCGGACTGATCGGCGCGCCGCGCGAGTACTGGGCGCATACCGTCCTGGTCTGCATCGACGAGGGCCATCTGCTCGCGCCACATCATGCCGGATCGGCCCGCGATGCCGAGACCCGGCGCCTTGGCGTTGCCACGCTGACCGACCTCTGTGCCCGCGGCCGCAAGCGCGGCATCGCCCCGGTCATCGCCACGCAGCGCCTCGCCAAGCTCTCATCCTCGGTGATCTCGGAGCTGCAGAACTTCCTCGTTGGCCTCAACGTGTTCGATCGCGACATCGCGCGCGCGGCCGATCTCCTCGGTTTCTCGGCGAAGGAGGCCGATGCCCTGCGAAAGCTCGCGCCCGGTGAGTTCTTCGCGATGGGCCCAGCGATGTCGCCGCTGCCTGTCCTCGCCCATATGGAAGAGACGATCACCGAGCATCTCGGCGCGACGCCAAGGCTCACCGCGGCCGCTGCGGTCGACAGTGAAGAAGCGGAGAAGCTGCTCGACCTGTCGGCTCTCCGCGAGGTCTCGAACGGCTCGCGCGATGCGGCTCTGACGCTCAAGGGCACCCGGGCGCTCGATGCCTTCCTCCTCGATCCTTCCGCGCCGCACGCGGCCTCGATCATCGGCGCGCTCAAGAGCATCGCGCCGAACGCCACGACCGCCAACGATCTTGCGGGCCATATCGGTGCCCCGCGCGAAGCCGTCGACAACGCCCTCGACATGCTCGCCGCCATCTCCGCGGTGGACACGATGCCTCGAGGCGAGGATCGCATCGCCCGGCTTCATGCCCGCCTCCGCGCCAAGATCAGCGACATCCCCGTGGTGGCGCTGGCATGAAACCGCTCGATCTGGATGCCGACATCGTCGAGCTGGTACCCGCGCCAAGGCTGGTATTGCCTGCCACGCCGCTGCGCGAGATGGCCTATCGGGCCGATGCATGGACACCGCAGGAGAGCGAACGGCTGCGCGCGCTCTTCCTCGAGGACACCGCGATCGCCGACATCGCGCTGGCAATCGGCCGGGGCAGGGCAGCGGTCGCCGAACGTATTGCGCTGCTCGGGCTCCGCCGCAATTCCACGCGGACATGGACCGAACTCGATGATGCGGAACTGTCGCGGCGCTACGGCGGCGAACCCACGGCGGCCATAGCTTCCGACCTCGGTCGATCCTGCTCGGCGGTCTATGCCCGCGCCAGGATCCTCGACCTAACCGAGGGTAATCCGGCGGAATGGACGCCCTGGGAGGACGCCCAGCTCGTCGAAGGCTATCGCCGCGGCGTGCCGTTGGCGCAGATCGCCACCCTTATCGGCCGGCCGTTCGGCGGCCTATCCAGCCGGGCCGGAGCTCTCGGCATCGTGCATGCGAACCATCCGCCGGACTGGTCGGAGGCGGAAACGGCGAGGGCTCTCGACCTGGCCGAAGCGGGTCATCGCTACACGGCGATCGTCGGGATGCTCGGCCAGGAAGGCTTTCCCCAACGCACGGTCCGCGGCTTCGGCCTCGCCATCCGCAAGCTGGGCTATGGCCGCGGCTGGGGCAGGGCCTGGACGCCGGAAGAAGACGCCCTGCTGCGCAAGGCCTACATCGACGGTACGAGTCTCACCCCGCTGCGCCGCCAGCTTGGCCGCACCGCTGGATCGCTGCGCCACCGCGCCGAATATCTGGGCCTGCGCGGGCTTCATGCCAACCGCAATGGCTGGCGGCTTGGTCCGGACTGGACCGAGGCCGACGAGGCGCGCCTTCGTGCGGACTATGGCCGTGTCCCGACCAAGGTCCTGGCGGCAAGCCTGGGACGGACCAAAGCTGCGCTCACCTCGCGCGCGAATAGCCTCGGCCTTGTCCACGGCTACATTCGGCCTTTCAGCGACGATGAAACGCGCGCGCTCGACGTCGCCTTCAACACCGGTGTGTCGCTCGCCGATCTCGCGGTGGCGCTCAACCGCAAGGCCATGTCGCTCAGCAAATACGCGACCAACCATGGCTATCAGTTCGGCCGCCGGCCGCGCCGCGCCGTGACGCTCGAAGCGCTCTTGGCCACGAACTGACCCGGGCTCGGGCGCCGAGCCATTCGCCCGAGCCCTTCCACGCCCGCCAATCAGAACGTCGCGATGCCGCGCGAAGCGGCCCCGTGACCGGGGATCTCTCATGCCGCCGCAGGATCGACACATCAGGAACGTCCTGAAACTCTTCGATGCGCATTGCTATCGTCACGACCGCTACACGCTCTTCTCCGACTGCATGGAGCTCATAGCGATCAGCATCTCGAACAGCGTCGACAGCCGATCCCGGGAAACGCGCGAGGCGCGCTATCTCGAGATCGTGGGACGATATGAGCAGCACACCATCGAGATGTTCCCTCGCGTCTTCGGAGAGATCACAATGGCACTGGAGGAAGCGCCAGGGGACGTCCTCGGGAGCATCTTCACCGCGCTCGAGATCCACAACAAGAACCGTGGGCAATTCTTCACGCCCTATCCGGTTTGCCAGATGATGGCACAGGTCACGCTTGGCGATGCCAAGGACGCCCTGGCGCTGATCGACGACAAGGGTTTCGTCAGCGCGATGGAACCCGCCTGCGGTGCCGGCGCCATGGTCATTGCTCTCGCCGAAGCGATGCGCGCCGCCGGGATCAACTATCAGCGCCATCTCCACGTGACGGCGATCGATATCGACCAACGCGCCGTACACATGGGCTATATCCAGTTCTCGCTGCTCCACATTCCGGCCCACGTGATCGTTGGTAACTCTCTCAGCAACGAGGTCCGCGAACACTGGTTCACGCCGGCCCACATCCTCGGCGGCTGGGGCGCCAGGCTTGCCAGCCAGGAACGCTTGGTCGAACAACCCCCGCGATTTTTTACTGAAACGACACCGGAACGCACAACCCACGATAAGCAAGCCCAAGAGCCAAGGACCAGAACGGTCGGCGAGCAGTTGACCCTATTCTGAATTGCAATCCCGCCAGCGCGCCTCGGCTCTGGACATCACACTCTGAGGCGGGCTCTGGATCACCAATATACCCGGAACCTCCGGTCAGAGCGATCATAGGGCTGTTCGAAAATCGCTGCCCGCACCTTCTCCGCGATCTCTTTGAGCGTGGCGAACATCCGATTGATTTCGGACAGATCGCTGAGCTGTTCCGGCCCATATCTCACCATGAGATAATCGCGCTGATCGCTCAATCGGACCAGATGCTCCGCGGTACGGCGCCGGAGAGACAATCCCTTCTCGACAGCCAACCGCGTCCGTTCGGCGAGATCATGCTGCAATCCCCGGACCTGCTTTCGATCGACCGAATGAAAGAGCAGAAACGCATTGAGGTAAGTCTCGATCGACTGAATGGCGCACAGCCTAGCCGGGGTGGACGAGACACTCCGGCCTTTCTCGATCTGCGGCAGCAGCCTGTGCGCGGCATCCCAGTAGGCGTCGGCCAAGGTCATGACCGTACCAACCGACGCCTCCGTGCCGGGATAGGACGGGGTGCGAGTCTCGATCAGCCCCGGAGGTGTTGTCGAGCGCCGCGTCGAAATATCTTGATCCGATGGTCCCTTTTCCAAACCGGCCGTCTCCCCAGAGGAAGTCCTATTAGGCGGGCTGCCCTTCGGTGGATTTCGGACTTCCGCGACGAACCGGCGCAGATTTCGTCGCCTTTGCCGATGCGGCAGCGCTGGACCCCTTGGGCTTGCGGCCAAGTCCGATGCTCTTGGCGAGCGTGCGACGCTGCTCGGCGTAATTGGGCGCGACCATCGGATAGTCGGCCGGAAGATTCCACTTCGAACGATAGTCCGCCGGCGTCATCTGATAGTGCGTCATGAGATGACGCTTGAGCATCTTGAGCTTTTTGCCGTCTTCCAGGCAGACGATGTAGTCAGGTTTCACCGAGGCACGCACGGATACCGCCGGCTCCTGCTTTGTCTCGGGCGCCGTTTCACTTTTGCCGAGATTGCTCAACGCTCCGTGAACATTCTGGATCAGGGACGGCAAATCCGCCACCGCCACGCTGTTGTTCGTCACATGCGCCGCGACGATATCAGCGGTCAGGGTAATCAGCGTGCTATCGTTTTCCGATACGTCGCTCATGATGATCTTGCCTTCTCTGGTTGAAGAACCCGGAAGACTATTCGCTACCGGGAACATGGCGCCCTGTGAAGTTCCCAAAGGCTCACAGGAGCACCTATTCACCCGCGCCAAACAGGGACGTACGATATCTGATCGCGTCCAAACCCGAACATTCCGTAAATCCCTTCATGTCGATTCATGTCCAAAGAAGAGGGGAATGGGCCGGGGAGACCGGTCGGAGGCCAAGCGCCTTCGACCCCTTCCACCCGGGAGCCAGGACATGGAGACCTCACGAAGCCAGCGATGGCGGGAACGCCGCGCCTTATGGGCGACGGACTCTCTCATCATCAATCCGAAGGCCTATTCGGTCGACATCATCGATCACGCCGTAGCGCGTACGTTCATCGCCGAGCATCATTATCTGCCGAGCTATCCGGCAGCCCAGGTCGCAGTCGGCCTCTTTGGACTCCGCGCGGTCCTGGCAGGCGTGGCCGTCTTCGCGGTTCCCGCGACCGACGCCGTCATCACCCGGCACACGGGCTTCACCGATCCGGCAAAGGGATGCGTTCTCGCACGCCTGATTCTTCTCGACCGGGTCCCGCAGAACGGGGAAAGCTTCTTTTGCGCACGGGCCTTCCGACTGCTTCGCCAGGCGCGGCCAGCGATCGAAGCCGTCGTTTCCTACAGCGACCCCGAATTCGGGCATACCGGCCGGGTTTACGCCGCTCTTTCCGGGGCGCACCGGGGCACCACGCGCCCGCGTACAGTCCTTCGCGCCGCAGGCCAGACGATCTCCGATCGGACGCTTTCGAAGATCCGGCTCCGCGAACGCGGGATGGATGGCGCCATCGACCAGATCGTCCGCCTCGGTCTACCGGCGCCCGGCCTGCGCGAGAGCCCAGCCGCATGGCTCGCCCGCCTTCAGGCCGAGCAGCTCCTGACCCGCCACCGCCAATCCGGACTCTTCACCTACTGCTTCGAGCTCACCCGCAACGCGCGCCGACAGGGCCGCGCACTCCCGCGGTTGCCCTATCCTAAACTATTGCCGGGGCCGTGATCGCTCTCAGGCCTTGACGCCTTCGACATAGGTGATCGCCTCACCGACCGTCTGGTTCTTCTCCGCGTCGGCATCGGGGATCGCGATTCCGAATTTCTTCCTCGATCGCCATGACCAGCTCGACGACATCCAGGCTGTCTGCCCCGAGATCATCAATGAAATGGGCGTTGGGCATTACTTTCTCGCGGTCGGCGCCAAACTGATGCGCCACGAAATCGCTGACCCGATGGCTACGTCACCCCAAGCGACCCTCCCGCGGAGCGGGCTCGTGCTCTGCGCGCAACCTGTTCCACAAGGTCTACATGCAGAACCTGACAGTTCAGGCGGGCAATAGCGGCCTGATCGTCGGCACTCCGAGCGAACCCCGGCTGATCGGGGTGACTCTGAGGCTGCACAATTAAACCAACCCGTCTCTAAAACGCTCGAATTTCGAGACGCATGCGGCCTACATGAGCTATCCGCTCCCCAGGTTAGGCCGTTACCGCTGGCTGTATTTCAGGTCGATTGCGCCCATCGCCAACGCGGAGGGAGAACCTCCCTCGCGCGCTATCTCCTCGTCAACGCAACGCTGCCTCGGGCTTCGAGTGTCTTTCGGCCGCACAGGCACGGTATAGACCTCGCCGTAGCCCGGCACGATGACCGTGCGCGCAACCGCGCGAGGATCGTCTGTCGGCGCGGGCTGAACAAGAACAGTGCCGCGGCCTGGCAGATATAACATGCGCGGTTGCGGGGCTGCCGGCTTCTGGTCAGAGGACTGCGCGGCTATCGGCGCAGTCGCGCCGATCGTGAGCGCGGCTGTCGCCGCCAAAGCCAATAATTCTATGCGGGCCACAGTGAGGCAAATTGGCCGGGGTGCGGTTTTCATCAAGTTAACGCCCCAATTGCTAGAGGAGTGGCCTGCCCTCTGCGAGGGAGTCCAGAGCAGTACGATCATGGATTAGGATGCGTCGTCCGATACTTGTGAGCAGGCCGGCCCTGGCCCAGGCGGAGAGCATTCGGCTCGCAGTGTGAAGGGTCGTTCCCGAGAACTCCGCCAGGTCCTTACGACGTAGCGGGAACGCTACCTCGTCGCCACCATCGTTACGGATCAGGCGCAGGAGCGCACGGGCGAGACGCTGATCGGCGCGCTGGGTGGCCAACTCGCGGACCCGATCCTGAAGTTCGATAAGCCGCGTCCCGATCACTCGAATGACGTTCAGCGACACCTGCGGATATATGCCGATCAGCACTACTATATCCGCCTCGCTCCAACTGAGGACGACCGACGCCTCCGCTGTGATCGCGTCCGCCGGAAGAAGGTGGTCAGTGAAGAGAGGCACTGTTCCGAACATTTCGCCGGAGCCGATAAAGCGAATGATCGCCTGCCCGCCATCACTGCCGGTCTGGATGATTCTCACGCTGCCCTTCGCCACCGCATAGGCCCGCTCGGCACGGGCTCCTTGCTCGAAAATCCTCGCATGTTTTGGCAATCGTTCGATGCGTGCGCAGGCATGGGCATGCACCAGCGCTTCGTGAGGCAGATCGCGAAATAGCTCCACCGCGCCGATAATCTTCAGGTGTGAAGCAAGGCCTCGGGTCTGAACGATGATTTGCCTCCTGCCTTCTCTCGTTCGGGTCGATCTAGTCGAAATAACAGAGCCGAGTTTGCGCCAGCGCAAACCGGCTCGCACCGACAGCCTCTACAAGCAAACTGTTATCATGAAGAGGATCGTCGTGACCAAAGCATTGTCTCCCCAAACCATGACGTTGGTCAAAGCGACGGCGCCAGCCCTTCAACAGCATGGCGTGGACATCACCACGCGCATGTATCAGCGGCTATTTGTCGATCCCGAGATCAAGGCGCTGTTCGACATGGCCGCGCAGGAGTCGGGCGCGCAACCCAAGCGCCTTGCGGCGGCGATCCTGGCGTTCGCCCAGAATGTGGACAAGCTCGACGTCCTGAAACCGGCGATCGAGCGGATCGCCGGGCGGCACGTCGATACCCATATCAAACCAGAGCATTATCCTGCGGTCGCCAATGCCTTGCTGCCGGCCATTCGCGACATCCTGGGCGAGGCCGCGACGGACGAAATCCTGGCGGCATGGGGCGAAGCCTATTGGTTCCTCGCCGACATTCTGATCGCGCGCGAGGCCGAGCTTTATGACGAGGCCCAGGCCGCATGACGGGGCCGGCGCCCTACAGCTCGTCGCCGGTGTTCGATCAGGACACATTGCCGGCGGCGCTGCGCGCGCGCCATGACACCAAGGCGGGGGTGTGGGGACTGATCCGCGTCCTCGAAGGTGAACTGAAGCTCACCTATCTCGAGCCGGCGTCGGAAGTCATCCTGAAGCCCGGTCATCCCGGTCTGATCGAACCGCAGCAGCCGCATTTCGTGACCCCGCTGGGTCCGATGCGGATGCAGGTCGAATTTTACCATGAGCCGCCCCCGAAGAGCTGATGATCGCGGACGATTTCACTCTTGCGCGCGTGATCCATGTCGTCGCCGTCCTGTTCTGGATCGGCGGCGTCGCCTTCGTGACGCTGGTGCTGATGCCGGCCGTGCGTGCCGGCAATCCGCCCGCTGAGAGGCTGGCGGCATTTCACCGGATCGAAGGCCGCTTCGCGCCGCAGGCTCGGCTGTGGGTTCTCCTTGCCGGCGCTAGCGGCTTCTGGATGACCTGGCGGGCGGACCTGTGGGAGCGTTTCGCCGATCCCCGCCTCTGGTGGATGCAAGCGATGGTGGCGATCTGGCTGGTGTTCGTCGCCATGCTGTTCGTCATCGAGCCGCTTTATCTGCACCGCCGCATGGCCGCTTCCCCCGATCCGGCGGCCGACTTCGCACGCATGGAGCGTATGCACCGTCTGCTGCTGGCGGCATCGGTCATCGCGCTGATCGGCGCCGTCGGCGGCAGTCACGGGCTTTTCTAAAGGAAGAGGGACGGGGAACGATGTCGACGACGAAACGGCTGTGGATCGGCCTGGCTGCCGTCATCTTCGCAGGATTCGCGGTGATGCTGTGGCTCGGGTCGGACCTTATGCGTACCGCGCCGCCGATCCCCGAACGGGTCGTGACCGCTTCCGGGCGCACCGTCTTCACACGCGACGATATCGAGACCGGCCAACAGGTTTGGCAGTCGATGGGCGGCCAGCAGCTCGGCAGCGTGTGGGGTCACGGCGCATTGATCGCGCCCGACTGGTCCGCCGACTGGCTGCACCGGGAGGCGCTGGCCCAGCTCGACGCCGTTGCCCGCACGAAGGGCGCGGCCAGCTTCGACATGCTGTCGCTGGCAGATAAGGCGGCTTTGCAGGCCGAGCTACGTCCCGGCTTCCGTGCCAACACCTATGACGCTGCGACCGGCACGCTGACGATCAGCGACGCGCGCGCTGCAGCGATCGCCGGCGTGGCAAGGCATTATGACAGCCTGTTCTCCGCTGACCCGGCAACGCGCGATTTGCGCGTCGCCTACGCCATGAAGGAGAACACACTTCCCGATCCGGCGCGGCGCAGGGAACTCGCGGCCTTCTTCTTCTGGACAGCCTGGGCGACCGTGACCGATCGGCCCGGCGATATGGTGAGCTTTACCAACAACTGGCCCTCCGAACCGCTGGTCGGCAACGTGCCCACGTCCGGCACCTTCATGTGGTCGCTTTTCAGCATCCTCTTCATGCTCGCCGGCATCGGCCTTCTCGCGTGGCACTATGCGGTCTGGCACGGCAAGGAACCGCCGCTCACCCCGCCCGCGGCCGATCCGCTCAAGGGGATCGTTCTGACACCCTCGATGCGTGCCAGCGCCAAATATTTCTGGATCGTCATCGCGCTCCTGCTCGCGCAGATCGGCCTGGGGGCGGCGACCGCGCATTATCAGGTCGAGGGCCAGCATTTCTACGGCATCAACCTCGCCGACTGGCTACCCTACAGCCTGACTCGAAGCTGGCACACCCAGCTCGCGGTGCTGTGGATCGCGACGGCCTGGCTCGGCACCGGCCTCTATATCGCGCCCGCCATCTCCGGCCATGAGCCGCCGTGGCAGCGCGCCGGTGTCAACTTCCTGTTCGTCAGCCTGATCGTCATCGTCGTCGGCGCGTTCGCCGGACAATGGCTGGCGGTGATGCAGAAGATGGGCCTCACCGAAAACTTCTGGTTCGGGCATCAAGGCTGGGAATATGTCGATCTTGGCCGGTTCTGGCAGATATACCTCTTCATCGGCCTGCTGCTGTGGCTCTTCCTCGTGGGTCGCGCGCTCTGGCCCGCGATCCGGCGCCGGGATGAGATGTCCTCGATCGTCGGCCTGCTGTTCCTCTCCACGGTGGCGATCGGTCTCTTCTATGGCGCGGGGCTCATGTATGGCGCGCGCAGCCACCTGTCCGAGGTTGAGTATTGGCGTTGGTGGGTGGTCCATCTCTGGGTCGAGGGCTTCTTCGAGATTTTCGCGGTCGCCGTCATCAGCTTCCTGTTCGTAAAGCTGGGGCTGGTGCGCGGCCGCACGGCCACGGTCAATGTGCTGTTCGCGACGATCGTCTTCCTGTCGGGCGGCGTGCTTGGCATGTTCCACCATCTCTATTTCGTCGGCACGTCGATGGCGGGCGTGGCGCTCGGCGCCAGTTTCTCCGCGCTTGAGGTGGTCCCGCTCGCGTTAATCGGCCTCGAGGCGATGGACACCTGGTCGCACAGTCGCGCGACGCCGTGGATGGCGCGCTACAAATGGCCGATCATGTTTTTCCTCGCGGTGAGCTTCTGGAATCTGGTCGGCGCCGGCCTGTTCGGCTTCCTCATCAACACGCCGATCGCGCTCTATTACGTCCAGGGACTCAACCTGACCCCGCTGCACGGCCATACCGCGCTCTTCGGCGTCTATGGGATGCTCGGCATCGGCCTGATGCTCTTCTGCCTGCGCGGCCTGCGCGATCATATCCATTGGAACGAAGGCTGGCTACGCGCGAGCTTCTGGTGCTTCAACATCGGGCTTGCCCTGATGGCCCTGCTCACGCTGCTGCCGATGGGCGTGCTGCAACTTCAGGCGGCGCTCGATCATGGCTACGCCTATGCGCGGTCGGCCGCGTTTATGGATCGGCCGCTGATCCATTTCCTCGTGTGGATGCGCACCCCCGGCGATGTGGTATTTGCCGCTGGCGCGCTGCTGCTGACGGCGTTTGTCGCGCTGCAATGGCTTCGGCCCATACCGGAAGTACCCGCCTCTACTGCAAAGGCGAACGAACAGAGCGTTTGACTAACACCTACGTGCCGATTTGTGGATATCAGTCAGCCCGTAAAATGACTGCTGTGGTGTAGAGGGAATGCAATTCCCATCCTAAGGATGCATAGAGACCGCGACCCTCTGCAGTGGCGACCAACACCTCCCGCGTCGCACCATGATGCGCGCGATGGATTCAAGTTTCTTCATGACGGTTCGCGCGAGGCCGCGCCGTCTATGAGCGGCGTTGGTTTCGATCCGATCGTATATGGCAAACTCACCGACGCGAACGACACGTCCGATTGCGACCAGCGCGCCGCTCGGAGTAAGCGCCCGCACGATTACAATGGGGCGAGGTTCAGCCGCATCGAGCAGATAGCCGTCAGGAGGCGCGGAATCGCCGGGCATGATGCGCCGATATTTCATCATGAAGCCCGGTGGCTGTATTACCCAGTGTTCTGGTAAGGCGACGCGCATTGCTGTCGCCGAGACACAAGCTTTCAAAAAAACCCACGGCTCCTCGATCGTGGTGGCCAATTCGTGCAGGGCCGGCGAGATATCGGTAAAGACATAGCGCGTCCGTTGTTGCGGCCATCCCACATCGACTCTGAAACCACCGTGATCTTCGACCGGAGGCGGCGTTTCGCGGGCAATGGTCCATCCTTCGATCCAAGTCGCCACAACTCTTGAATCGGCAACCAACTCATGTTCGTTAGCCATGCCTCATCCTATCAAAACCTGATGCCGGTTGGACGAGCAGATCAGTTTACGGGCGAGGGCGAAAATCGTTGATATATCGCTTGGTCTCGGAAACGCTGATTTTCGAGACAACGCAGCCTGAAAGGCTCAAAAGCGGCAATGAGCATCTCCTCGATTTCGACTTCCGGTTGATGGGCACAGGCGAGTTAGCCAGACAAGTCGTGGTTAGAGGTTCGGACTGCAATAATAGAGTTGTCCAAAGAGCCGGGTCCTCTCTACCGGTCTATCCTAGCCCTTGAACGACCGCTTCTGCGACAATCGAGACGTCAAGCGCCCCAGGTTGACGCAACGCTATCGAGCCGCTTAGCTCATTCTACGTTCAGCCATCTATGCTCATCTCGGCGGACTTGTTCAAACCGACACACAAACTACGCACTCGGCGCTTCGCACAAAGTTCTATAGGACAGCGAAGGCCGGTCATCCATCGATTCCGGCATCATTTGATACATGCATTATCTTAGGGCAGCCCGACGTAAAATTGCCGTCCCGAAACGAGCCATCGCCCGTGTCCGTCCATCCAATGATCGAGATGGCCAGCACCGCAGAGGCCGACGACCACCGCGACCTGACAACGGCGCAAACGGCCGAGTTCGGGGGTCATCTCGACCTCTACGATCGCACATCTTGCCTGCAGGACAGCGACTAAAGCGGGCGGCGACTACGGCAGAGAGGTGAGGGGAAGGGAGCCGGGCGCGCAGAATGGCTGCGCGAGACCGGAGCGACTCCCATGCTGGCCAGCGATCGCCCCGCGCCGTCCGCGCGGCCCCGTGACATCGACTATATCCGCGTCGCCGAGCCGGCTCCCGTCGTGCTTGCCTATGGCATCGGCGTCGACAGCACGGCGCTCCTCGTCGAGCTCGAAAGCCGCGGCACGCCGCCTGATCTCGTGATCACCGGTGACCCGGGCATCGAGAAGCCGGAGACCTATGTCTATCAGGAGATGATGGCGGCGTGGATGGCCGCGCGCGGCATCCGCTACGAGACCGTCCGCTACACGCCAAAGCGCTTCAAGCACTGGCCGCCCTATTACGACCTGCTGGCCAATGTCCTCACCAATGCCACACTCCCCAGCATCAGCCTCGGGCGCCACAGCTGCAGTCTTAAGTGGAAAGTGGCTCCGCAGGACGCTTTCCTGAAGCAATGGGAGCCGGCAAAGGCCGCCTGGGCCAGAGGCCAGAAGGTCATACGCCTCATCGGGTATGATGCCTCGCCCGCCGACACGCGCCGCTATAACCATGCGTCCGCCATCGCGAACGATCTGTTCGAATGCCGCTACCCCTTGCGCGAATGGGGCTGGAACCGCGCCGCCTGCATCGCGCGCATAGAGGCCGCAGGTCTGCCGGTGCCACCAAAATCGAGCTGTTTCATCTGCGGGGCGATGAAGCCCGACGAGGTCCGAGCGCTGCCTTCCTGGTGCCTCAGGCTCATCGTCCTTGTCGAAGCGCGCGCAGCTCCACGCCTGCGCACGGTCGAAGGCCTCTGGCGCCGTTCGACTGCGACCCGCCCGGGCCGAATGACCGACTTCATCCGCGCCGAAGAACTGCTCCCTGCGGCCGACATCGACGCGATCATCCGCGATGCGCCGGCCGATCTCATCCGCTTCCAGGACGTGGCAGGGCACGTCCCGCTCCCCGAACGACCGACAATGGCGGAGTGGCTCGACATGTTCAACGCCGGCCTGTTGGAGGCAGCATGACAGTCCCCGTCACCGAACGCATCACCCAGCTCAACGATCGCTGCCGGCACGGCCTCGACCCCAACGCGCGGATCATGGTCACGCGCAACTGTCTCGCCCGGCTTTCAGGCGACGGCGAGGGGATCGCTGAGGTACTCGCCCAGGCCGCGTTGCTTGCGGCCGTGCGCCGTTACGCGTTCCAGCCGGGTGATGGCCCCGAACGCGACTTCGGCGCCTTCGACCTGCAGGGGCAGCGAGTCCTCTTCAAGATCGATTATTACGACATGGCGCTCGAGTGCGGCTCCGAAGACCCGGCAGATGCCTCGATCACTCGGCGCGTCCTCACCGTCATGCTCGCCGACGATTACTGACCGCGTCCGCGGGCAAATCCAACCTTTCGAAATCGACTGCGCGCTCTTCCAGCCCTCCGGGCCGCGCGAGGGGAGGGGGAAGGCGAGCGTGAGGCTCGCAGAACCGAAGGCACGCGACCCCGGCCGACCCGGCCTTCCCATTCCACGAGGAGATCCGTCTTGAGCACTCCAGAACCGAGCTGCGCCACGCTGCCGCTCTCGCGCATCGTCAAGGGCGACAATCCGCGTCGCTATTTCGACCGGAAAAAGCACGACGATCTCGTCGCTTCGATCCGCATTCGTGGCATCCTGCAGCCGATCCTGGTTCGTCCGGCACCCAGCTCGGACGATAGCTACGCCATCGTCGCCGGCGAGCGCCGGTACAGGGCGGCGCTGGAAGCGTTCGGTTCCGACGGCGAGGTGCCCGCGATCATCCGCGAGATGACCGACCAGGAGGCCCTCGAGGCGGCAATCGACGAGAACGACAATCGCGACGACGCCTCGGAGACGGAACAAGCGGACGCGGCCGTTCGCGTGCTCGCCGCATGCCGTAACGATCGCGCCGAGGCCGCGCGGCGTCTGGGCTGGTCGCGGGCCAAGCTCGATCGCCGCCTGGCGCTCGCCGAACTCTCCGAGGCGGTCAAACTTGCGCTCGACGAACGGCGGATCAAGGTCGGCCATGCTGAACTCCTCGCCGCGATCCCCGCCGACAAGCAGGACAAGGCCCTCGAGACCATCCTGGGCTCCGGTCTCGATGTCAGCAAGACCCGCGACCTCCTCATGCGCGTCACCCAGAATCTCGGCGCGGCGTGCTTCGACAAGACCGACTGCACCACCTGTCCGTTCAACTCGGCCGCACAGCGAACCCTGTTCGAAACCCATGTCGATGACGGCCATTGCACCAATCCGGGCTGCTTCCAGCTCAAGACCGAGGCGTGGGAAACCGCCCAACGCGAGGAGCAGGAGCGCGCCGCTGCCGCGGCCAAGGCAGCGGCGCCGCCGCCCGCAGACGACATCGAGGACGAGGAACAGGATGACGACGAAGACGACGCCATCGACCAGAGCCCGCCGGAAGCGGACGATCAGGAAGAGGCAGGCGACCGCGCCTCGCCTTCGGGCACGGCAGCCACGCCCGCATCCACGCCGCCCACTGTCGTTCAATCCAAGGGCAGTATAGTCCAGGCGCACAAGCCAACGGTCACCGTCAAGTCGATCGCCGGCCGCACCAGCGACCTGCGCGAGGCGACGTGGCGCACCGCGCTCGCCCGTGCGCTCGCCGGCAATGCCGCGCACGCCCAGACCGCGATCCTGGTCGCCGCGATGTCGGGCACGCTCTCGCAGATCAAACCGGAGACGCTGAAGGCCCGCGCCGGCCTGCTGGTGGGCGCCTCGTTCCCGGAGCTCGCCTACAGCGCCAAGATCGCGGAGATCCGCGCGTTGCCCGAGGCTCAGGCCGAGAAGGTGCTTTCCGCGATCGGCGCCGCTTATGCCAAGGATGTGCTCACCTTCGGCCATGTCGCCGACCTCGCCCGGACCTTCGACGTCGACCTGCGCGATGTCTGGCAGGTCGATAAGACATTCCTCGAGCGCTACACCAAGGACGAACTCAGGTTCATCGCCCAGGAGTGCGGCCTCGTCGCGCATGTAAGCGAAAAGGCGTTCGCCAAGCTGCTCAGTGCGAAGAAGGCCGACCTGATCGCTGGCATGCTCAACGCCACCGGCTTCGACTGGGCCGGCCGCCTGCCGAGCTCGATGACGCTCGACGGCCAATATGGCCCGCCCCCCGTGCCGGCCCAAGCCGAAGAGCCGCTCTCCCGACAAGCCGCCTGACCCGCTTCTCCAATCTCACACAAGGACCGAACGCCATGCTGATCTCCAGCCTTCTTCCTATGCTCGCCCGCTACTCGCTCGGCTTCGATCTTGTCGCCGGCGCCAACGACACGGTCACCCTGACCATCCTTCCGCGCAAGGCCGAAGGCGCAAAGGACAATCTCGAGGCCAGCGAAACCCGGCCGATCTCGATCACGGCGACCGCCGCAGAAATCGATGCGGAGCTCGCCCGGGGCCCTGACGGCGCGCTCGGCCAGCTCATCGCCTCGCGCCGCACCCTTGCCGATCAGATCGCGGAGCAGCGACAGGCTGCCGAAGCCGCACGGGCGGCCGCCGCCGAGGCAGCCAAAGCCAAGGCGGCTGCGCCCAAGACGCCCGCGCCTGCAGCCTCACCGAAGACGCCGGCTCCCAGCAGCCCGCCGGTCGATGCCAAGGCCGAGGAGCCCGCCAGCCTCTGGTGACGCGCCGCCCTTGAACTTCCCGATCACCACCAGCCCGGAAGGCCAGCCATGCAGATCAACCAGCTCACCCGCGCCTATCGCTACGACGGCATCGACCTGCCCGTGCCGCCGCACCTTGCGGACGACCGCCAAGCTCTGCGCGCCTATCATGCTACCCTCTACCCGGCGATTCTCACTGCCGAGGCGGTGGACGCCGGCGTGTCGGGCACCGCCCACGTCACCGAATATCGCCGCGCCGTCGGCACCAAGGGCTGATCGTGCCCTGCGGCAACGACGCGCCGATCCCCGCCGCACCGCGCAAGACGCTCCTCGAATGGATCGAGCACGACGATGGCAACACGAGCGAGTTCCCCCAGCCTTCCTGCAGCGCCCAGGCCAAGGCGCTTCACGCGCGGATCCTCCCCGATCCCGACAACGGCAAAGGCGAAGCGCCGGAGCCGCTCCAGCCTCCTCCCGGTCTCAGGCTCGCGCCCCTCGGTTGACCTCGCGGGGCGAACGGTCGCGTTATCGGCCGACATTCCCGCGACCTTCGACCAGCCCCTCAGCAATCACCACAAGCTGATCGGCCGCTGGGTCGCGGGGCGAGAGCCGAGCGCCAAGCAATACACCCGTGTGAGTGCCCGCCGCCGCATCGAGCAGGTTTTCAACGCTGCCGTGCTCGAGATCCTGGACCCGATCGAAATCGTCGACCTGCGGATCGCGGTCCTCACCGGCGAAGACGCCAACCCGCCGGCGATCGCGGTCGCGTGTGACAGCCTCGGACAGCTGGATCTCGGCTGGATCGAAACCGGCGAGGCGCCCACCCCCTGGCGTGCCGCGGCCTATGCGGCGCTCGGCGAAACCCTCGGCACCGCGCTCCCGATCTTCGGCTACCAGGACCTCTTCGACGAAATCTCCATGTATTACTGGGACGGGGAGATCGACGACGAGGGCGCGCGCCAGAGCCTGATCGCCTATCACGGCCTCAGCGCCGAGGAACTCGAAGAGCAGACCATGCCTTCGGAGATGAACGCGCGCCGGCCTGACTGGATGATCGGCGCGAACGCGGCGAAACCGGCCGCCCTTCCGAAGGGCCTGCGCGAGGCGCTCTGCCAGCTTCGCGACGCGCACAAGGCGCTCAAGCGGCTGCCATCGGACCGCAACGCCTGGCACTTCGATACCGACATTCTCTACGAATATGTGCCGGGGATCGAGGAATGCTCGTCCCTGCCGCCGTTGACGCTCGTGCCTTTCGATGAGTTCGCGCGCGAGCTCGACGATGTCGCCCGCCACGGCATGGAAATGGGCTTCATGGACGTCTGCGGCATCTGCCCGCTGCCCGATGTCAGCCGGATCGACGACTGGTTCGCAAGCCTGCGCCTCGGCGTCCAGTTCCTGCTCGCCGCCCAGGACCTCGTCCGCTTCGACCCACCCAATCCGTGAGGCCGTCATGTCCGATCACAGCAGCCACTTCGAAACCACTGGCGGCGGTCTCGTCCTGACCAACGCCGTTCTGCTCTATCAGGCGGGAACGCCCCGCACGCCCAGCCCTTATGGCGCTCCAAGGCCGGATGCGGCGGCCTTCGCCAGCATGCATGCCGTCGAGCACGATGCGGACGGGCGTCCGACGATCGCCGCCGGCGTGCCCCTGTCGCGGGCACAGCTGCGCCAATGGACAGAGGCGCTGGGCCGGACCGCGGTTCCAGAGATCCTGCCGGCCAATGTGCTTGTCTCCCACCCGGACGTCCTCGCCTGGTGGGTGCCGGAGCAGGTGCGCCAAGCCTATTTTGCGCTGTCGTCGCCCCCCGATGGCCTTCGGGCGCTCGCACGGCGCACTACCGTCGCGGTGCCATACCCGGCCCATCTGTTCGTCGCCACGCGCTCCGGCCTCGGCGTTTACGCGCTTGCCGCAAGCGAGCGCCCTGCCGCCGACACGCCGGTGCTCCATTCGCCGATCCTCAACGTCTTCATCCAAGGCCGGCTGTGCTGGGGCAACATCCCGAGGCCGAAAACACTGGGCGTTGCCGCCATCTCGGAATTCGAGCGCGCGGTGTTCGACAGCTGGTCAACTCACCCCAACCCCGGCCAGGAGCGGACGGTCACGGGGAAGGGCGGCCTGGTCAGGCTCTGGGACGATCTTGCCGCGCGCGGCGCGCGTCGTTTTCCGGTGAAGCGGCTCCGATCCTTCCATCCTGCCGCCGGCCAGCGGCAAGTCCGTCCCGCCGCTGATGCGGTCACGGTCGGTATGCTCGTTGCCGCAGCGGCAGGGAGATGATCATGATCGCCGAAGATCCGACCGCGGCGGCACTGCTCGCTGTCGTGCCCTGCTATCCGGTGCCATCGAGCGGTGGCTCGCCGGCACTCGACGCGCTTCGCGGCAGCCGTGCCGGCCACGGCCTTGCGGTGGGCAAGGATGGCGTAATGCTCATCCTGCGCCGGCCATGGCTTGCTCTCGATGCGCCGGTGACGCCGCCGATCGCCGCCTATCTTCCTTATGGCAGCATCGGGTCACCCAAGGCCGACCTGCGCTGCGGACTGATCCCTGGCGAGCATCTGGCTGCGATCCTCGATCACTTCCGGGCGGCTCTGCCCAACGAGGCTGCGGCCTTCATCCTCTGGAACGAGACGACCAACACGTTCGCGGTCGATTTTCCGGCAATCGACGACGCCACGCCGACACGCCTCGTCTATCGCCCCCCGGTCTGCGAGCCGGGCTGGCACATGGTCTGCGACATCCACAGCCACGGGCGGGGGCCCGCCTATTTCAGCGCGACCGACGATGCGGACGACGCCCACGCTACGAAAATTTCGCTCGTCATCGGCCGGCTCCACGATCCCGCTGGCCCGGTCATGGCAGCGCGGCTCTGCGCGGGCGGCATGTTCCTGGCCGTACCGCGCAGTCCATTTTCCGGAGACAATCCATGCAGCCTGAGAGCCCCAAGCGCCACTATCTTCCCGCCGCCTTCGACAACAGCGCTGTCCGAATCCTGCTCGTGGGATGCGGTGGAAACGGAGCGCAAATGCTGATGGGGCTCGCCTCGCTCGATACCGCATTGCGCGCAATTTCCTCACGCTCGCTCGAGGTCACCGTGGTCGACGAAGACATCGTCACCGAGGCGAATCTCGGCCGCCAGCCCTTCTACCGCTGCGATCTCGGCAATTCGAAGGCGAGGACGCTGACCGAACGGATCAACCTTGCCCATGGTCTGGCCTGGAAGGCGGTCCACGGCCGCGCACCCGGAGCGATCGGCGTCGACAACAGCCATGTGCTCATCAGCTGCGTCGACACGGCCTCGGCCCGCCGCGCGCTGGGCGCGGCGCTGCAGGATGCGCGGAACCCGCCCATCTATTGGTTGGACCTCGGCAACCGCGCCAGCGACGGCCAATATCTGATCGGATGCCCGGGCCGTGGAACCGGCCGCGACGATAATCGCCTTCCAACGGTGCTCGAGGCTTTTCCCGAACTCGCCGACGAGGGCCTGGCCGAAGACGATGCGCCCTCCTGTTCGGTCGCCGAGGCGCTCGAGCGCCAGTCGCTCTTCGTCAACCGGGTGCTTGCGAGCCACGCGCTGGCGCTCCTGTTCGATCTGCTCGGACGCGGGTCGATTGGCCACGCCGGCGCCTTCGTGAATCTTGCCACCGGGTACAGCGTTCCGATCCCGCTACCTATGAAGGTCGTTTCCCTGTGCTAAAGCAGGTGGCTCGCCACCCCTGTGAACGGTGATGGTCCGGTTGCGTCACCGCGCTCGGACCATAGCATTATTCTGCCGAGGCCGTTTCAGCAGGAGCGATTTCGACCGGTGCTGTCGGCGGGGTGTCAGCTTTCGTCGCACGGCTGCGCTTTGGCTTTGCAGGCTCGACAGCCGCTGCCGGTTTCCCTTTGCCGATGGCGGCCTTGGCGTTCGACGTTTTTGGCGAGGCCTTTGCAGGGGCTGCCTTCGCGCGCGGCCCGCGAGCGGGCGTCGCCTTCACTTGCGCAGCTTCGCTGGCAGTCGCTTCGGGCGTTGGGGCCGGCTCGCCTGCCGGCGCCGCAACGGTCTCGGCGACAGCGCTGGGCTTGCCCTTCCCGGCTACGGCATTGGGCTTCGCCTTAGTTGCCGGGGCAGAGGCATTCACTCGAGCCTTGCGCACCGGCGCGGGCACTTCCGCGACCACTTCCGCAGGCGCCACTTCGGCTGCCGGGGCTTCGCTGCCCGCCTCGGCTAGCGCCGGATTAGCGGCGACGTCCTTCCGCTTGCCGCCAAGACCAAGTTTCAGGGCGGCCTCCCGGCGCGCGGCGGAATAACCGGGTGCGACCATGGGATAGTCCGCGGGCAGATCATAGCGCGCGCGATATTCTGCGGGCGTCAGGCCGTGAGTCGAGAGATGGCGTTTCAGGGACTTATAAGGCTTGCCGTCGATCAGGCTCAGTATCTGATCGGGCGACGCAAGGCTTGCATCTACCGTCACCGCTGGCTTGAACTCGGGGGCTGGTGTCGGCGGCACAGCCGCTGGTTCAACTGACACCGGCGCGGACACTGTCTCTTCAGGGGCTGGCGACACCACTGGTGCATCGCCCAACAAGGCTTTTCGAGTTCCCTCGACCAGCGCGGGCAGTTCGCTGCTCGGCACGGTGTTGTTCGCAAAATAGGCGCTGAGCAGCGCCACGGTCAGAGACATCACGTCCGACTGTTCGGCCTCGGCCATGCAGGTTCCTTCTTTTGTTTGGATAGACTGGTCTTGACCCATGCGTGATTGCGCAAGCGTAAACAGATACGTGCCGTCATTCGGCGTGCAAGTCAAAGGGAGGGAGAAAGAAACTCATGGATGGCGTGGCGATTGGGCCGCGCAACTGTCTCATCGAGAAAATTTATGGCGGACAGCTTCGTTGAGGGGCTCTTTCTCCTTCACCTGCTCAAGCAAATGAAGCTGCATTGAGTGAAGAGCCTCTCACCAACGAAATCGAGGCGTCTCTTCCGGGCGCCTGACATTCTCCGCCCGCGAACGGCGGAAAACCAATCATCCGAGGAAATATGTAATGACCGACACCACTTCGTCGGGCGCGCCCGCGCGCCTCTATAGCCAGACCCCATATGACGATCGTCGGGTAGGCACGGCCCGTTGCCGGGCCGCACCCCCCTCAGAACCGGACTTGATAGTTTCCCATCATCCGGCTCAAGCCTTTCAGAAGCCCGGTATCACCCGAGCCAGCAGCACCCGGAACTAGG
>NZ_SEOO01000038.1 GCF_004152865.1 Sphingobium cupriresistens
GGCCATTCTGTCATCGGTCATCGTCTTCTTCTCCAGGTTCGAGTTCGCATCCGAACCCTACCAGAAGATCGACGGTGGCCACCCTCTCAGGGAAACCTTCCTACACCACCCCGTGGGACACGACCGCGCGCATCTGGTAGAGAACGCGCAGAAAAGTGCCAAGGGCGTTGAATGTTTTCTGGCCAAAAAAGGCGATATTCTGGTCTGGCATGCGGATCTTGCACATGGTGGTTCGGCGATCACCAACCCGCAATTGACGCGGCAAAGCTTGGTCGGACATTTTTGTCCGCAGACGACCGAACCCTATTTCTTCTCTACTCACCCGCATCTGGCGAAGGTGCGCTTCCATAAAGGGCTGGGTTATTGCAGCCAGCACTATAATTTTGCCGAAATGGACGCCGCAAATGTTGGCGGCGACAATGAAAGTGTAGAGGGTGATGACCCGTCGACCATGTCGGGAGATGTCGCCGGTTCGGTTAATCGGGAACCGCCAGCTCCTGTCCCGGCCGATGCTTTGAACTGGAAGCGTCGTCTAGCCAGGGGCTTTAGGCAGTTGGTGGGTGGAAGGGCAAGAGGAGGCTAGGTCGCAAAACTGTTGGCGGCGCGATGAAATCCCCCGCTTGTGCGGCGGGCCGCTTCCCACTAAATCGCCCCCATGACCTCGACCAACGACATTCGCCGCTCTTTCCTCGACTATTTCGGGGCCAACGGCCACACCATCGTTCCGTCCGCGCCGCTGGTGCCGCACAACGACCCGACGCTGATGTTCGTGAACGCCGGCATGGTGCCGTTCAAGAATGTCTTCACGGGTCTGGAAACGCGCCCCTACAAGACCGCGACGTCGAGCCAGAAATCGGTCCGCGCCGGTGGCAAGCATAACGACCTCGACAATGTCGGCTACACCGCGCGCCACCATACTTTCTTCGAAATGCTGGGCAATTTCAGCTTCGGCGACTATTTCAAGGAACAGGCGATCACCCACGCCTGGACCCTGCTGACCAAGGAATGGGGCCTGCCCGCGGACAGACTGACCGCGACCGTCTATCACACGGACGACGAGGCGTTCGACCTGTGGAAGAAGATCGCCGGCCTGCCCGACCATCGCATCATCCGCATCCCGACCAAGGATAATTTCTGGGCGATGGGTGACAGCGGCCCCTGCGGTCCCTGCTCGGAAATCTTCTACGACCATGGCGACCATATCTGGGGCGGCCCTCCCGGTTCGCCGGAGGAAGATGGCGACCGCTTCGTCGAGATCTGGAACCTCGTCTTCATGCAATATGAGCAGGAAGCCAACGAGATCGTCAGCGAACTGCCCAAGCCGTCGATCGACACCGGCATGGGTCTGGAGCGCATCGCCGCCGTCATGCAGGGCGTGCACAACAATTACGATACGGACACGTTCAAGGCGCTGATTGCGGAGTCCGGCGCGATCACCCGCACCGCGACGGATGGCGAATTTCAGGCCAGCCACCGCGTCATCGCCGATCATCTCCGCTCGACCAGCTTCCTGATCGCGGACGGCGTGCTGCCCGCCAATGAAGGCCGCGGCTATGTCCTGCGCCGCATCATGCGCCGCGCCATGCGCCATGCGCACATCATCGGCGCGAAAGACCCGCTCATGTATCGCCTCGTCTCCAGCCTCGTGTCGGAAATGGGCGGCGCCTATCCCGAACTCGTCCGCGCCCAGCCGCTGATCGAGGAAACCCTGCTGCGCGAGGAAACCCGTTTCCGCAAGACGCTGGAAAACGGCCTGCGCCTGCTCGATGAAGCGACCACCGGCCTTGCCGAAGGCGCGACGTTGCCGGGCGAAACCGCGTTCAAGCTCTACGACACCTACGGCTTCCCCTATGACCTGACCGAGGATGCGCTCCGCACTCAGGGGCTTTTGGTCGATCGCGCCGGCTTCGACGCCGCGATGGCGGAGCAGAAGGCCGCCGCCCGCGCCGCCTGGAAGGGCTCCGGGGAAAAGGCGTCGGACGAAATCTGGTACGACATCGCCGAAACTTTCGGCACGTCCGAGTTCGTCGGCTACGCCTCCACCCAGGGCGAAGGCGAAGTGCAGGCCATCGTCAAGGACGGCGTGCGCGTGGATAGCGCCACCGTCGGCGACACGGTCGCGATCATCACCAACCAGACGCCCTTCTATGGCGAAAGCGGAGGCCAGAATGGCGACGCGGGCACGATCGCCTCGCTTGGCGGTCTGTCCGCCGAAGTGGCCGACACGTCCAAGCCCTTGGGCCGCCTCCACGCCCATCAGGCGACGATCAACGCGGGCAGCGTCAAGGTGGGCGACACCGTCCAGTTGACCGTCGATGTCGAACGCCGCGACCGCATCCGTGCCAACCATAGCGCCACCCATTTGCTGCACGCAGCCCTGCGCAAGGAACTGGGCGGCCATGTGACGCAGAAGGGCAGCATGGTCGCGGCCGAGCGCCTGCGCTTCGATTTCTCGCATCCCGAAGCCCTGACCCATGCGCAGATTGCGAAGGTCGAAGCGGATGTGAACGCGCAGATCCGTCATAATGAGGAGGTCACGACCCGCCTCATGACGCCCGACGACGCGATCGGCGCGGGCGCGATGGCGCTGTTCGGCGAAAAATATGGCGATGAAGTCCGCGTCCTTTCCATGGGCAAGGGGGACGAGCATCATTATTCGGTCGAACTGTGCGGCGGCACCCATGTCCGCGCGACCGGCGACATCGCCCTGTTCAAGATCGTGTCGGAAAGCGCCGTGTCCAGCGGCGTCCGCCGGATAGAGGCGCTGACCGGCGAGGCCGCGCGCCTGTGGCTGGTCGATCGCGACGACAAGCTGCGCCAGTCGGCCGCCGCGCTCAAGACGTCGCCCGAAGATGTGCTGGCCCGCATCACCGCGCTGGTCGAACAGAGCCGAAAGCTGGAACGCGACCTCGCCGAAGCGAAGAAGGCGTTGGCCCTTGGCGGCGGATCGGGCGCAGCCCCGGCCGGTCCCGAACAGGTCGGTGCTGTCAGCTTCCTGGGCCAGGTCATCGACGGCCTCGATCCCAAGGAACTGCGCGGCATCGTGGACGGCAACAAGAAGGCTTTGGGTAGCGGCGTATCCGCAATCGTCGCAGTCGTCGAAGGCCGCGCCACCATCGCGGTCGGCGTGACCGACGATCTGACCGCCAGCATCAGCGCGGTCGATCTCGTCCGCGTCGGCGTCGAAGCGCTGGGCGGCAAGGGCGGCGGCGGCCGTCCCGATATGGCACAGGGCGGCGGCCCGTATGGGGACAAGGCGGCGGCGGCGATCGATGCGGTCAAGGAGGCGCTGGCCAAAGTTCCGGCCTGATCCGGGGCCGGTGGCGACTTTATCCCAATTCGTCATCCCAATGACGTCGTACATCAAATGAAGGGTGAGGCCGCCGAATATCATGGCCTCATGCTCTTGAATTATTTTCCGGTCCGCTTTTTTCTGTCATTGTCCTGACCTGTCGCATGAACCCTGTCTGGGTTTGTGTCTGGGGGGGAATTATTGTGGTTGCCATCATCTTGAGCGCATCGATCGTCGCCGCGATCGGGCTGCAAGCCGCGCCGTCCGTATCGACCGTCGATCTGTTCTGCCGTGGGCGGGGCGATCGCTTCGTCACCACCCAGATTAAGGTGCGACAGTCCGACGGCACGATGAAGAATCAGTCCAACAGCCGTCGCGTGCCCTTTGACGACGCCATTCGGATCAAGGTCGCGGGCGATAGCGGCGAAGCGCTGATCCCCGACGCGATGTTGGGTGACGATGACCAGCGCGGCTGGCACGAAATCAAGAAGCTGGAAGTGACGCCGTCGATGATCGCCGGCAAAGTCTATTTCGGTTGGTTGTTCAGTCCGGTCATGTCGCTCAACCGTGAAACCGGCACCCTGCGCATCACCGGCTCGCTGGCGAATTTCTCCGGCAGTTGCACGCCTTATACCGGCCAGTCCATGGCGCGGGTGGCCGGTAGTGCCCCCATGCCCGCCGGCGGGGATGCCCGCGCCAGCGCCCGCGCCGCGGCAGAGCGGGCTGGGAGCCGCGATGCGGCGCGCAGCGCGGCGGTCAAGGCTGACCTTGCCTTCCGCCTGTTCAACGCCAGCAGCGAATCGATCGTCGAATTCGCCATGATGGGCGCTTCGGGCACGCCCAGCGCCAACTGGTTCCGCACCAGCGGGCCGCTCGCCGCCAATCTGTTCCGCCAGATGAATTTCTCCACTGGCACGACCTGCACCCACACCGTTCGCGTCACCTTCGCCGGCGGTGGCCGCACGACGCGGCCGATCAATTTTTGCGGCAAGAATATCCTTTATGTCAGCAATGATGATATCTGGATCGAATGACGATCGCTAAGGGCTGACCGGCGCGCAACGCCCGCAGGCGCTGCGGCTGGACTGGGGACAAGCATGAAGCCGTCGCTTTCGACCATCATCGCCGATATCGTCGCACAGATGGGTGAAGCGACCGATCGTGGCAAGGTCGCTGACTATATTCCCGAACTGGCCAAGGTCGATCCCGCCCGATTTGCGATCGCCATCGCCACTGCGGATGGCGATTTGCTGACGGGCGGCGACGCCGACACCGGCTTTTCGATCCAGTCGGTGTCCAAGGTGTTCGCCCTGACCCTGGCGCTGGGCAAGGTCGGCGACCAGCTCTGGGAACGGGTCGGGCGGGAACCGTCTGGCAACGCCTTCAACTCCATCGTCCAGTTGGAACGGGAGCAGGGCATCCCGCGCAATCCCTTCATCAACGCCGGTGCCATCGTCGTGTCCGACGTCAATCTGGGCGGGCACCAGCCCCGCGTCGCCATCGGCGAGATGCTGCGCTTCGTGCGTTATCTCAGCGGCGACGACAGCGTCGCCATCAACGAGGATGTCGCGGCGTCCGAAACCGCCACCGGCTATCGCAACATGGCGCTCGCCAATTATATGCGCGCCTTCTCCAATGTCCGCCATCCTGTCGATCTGGTGCTCGGCAGCTATGTCCACCAATGCGCGATCGAGATGAGCTGTCGTCAACTGGCGCTGGCGGGCCGTTATCTGATGCTCGACGGCCGACACCCGGACGGGGGCAGGGTGGTTTCGCCCAGCCGCGCGCGGCGCATCAACGCGCTGATGCTGACCTGCGGCCACTATGATGCATCAGGCGACTTCGCCTTCCGCGTCGGCATCCCAGGAAAATCGGGCGTGGGCGGCGGTATTCTGGCCATCGTGCCGGGCCGCGCATCGATCGCGGTCTGGTCGCCGGGCCTGAACGAAAACGGCAATAGCTGCCTTGGCACCCAGGCGCTGGAACTCTTGGCGCGGCGCACCGGCTGGTCGGTCTTCAGCCCGCCGGAGGAGGGGGATTAGCCCACCTCGTCCGGTCGCAGCCGCCGCAGCTTGGGCGCGGTTTCCATCTGCGCCGCTTCCTTGATGCCGACGCGCAGATCCTCGCGCGTCTGGTGGATCGATGCGATCACCGGCCCCATGGCGACGCCCAGGTCAACCAGCGCCGTCTCGGCCAGTTGCAGCGAACTCTCCAGCGTTTCGGGCACCGCGTCGCTCGCCCCGGCCTTGTAGAGTTGTGCGGCATGATCGGTGTCGCGCGCGCGCGCGATGATCGGCAGGTCGGGCACCCATCCGCGCACTCGCTTGGTGACGCGGACCGACAGGACCGGATCGTCCATCGTCAGGATCAGCGCGCGGGCATGGCCCAGCCGCAGCCGGTCGAGCATCTCCACCCGCGCCACGTCGCCGAACAGGATCGGATAGCCCAGCCGCCGCGCCTCCGCGACCACATCGGGGTCGGATTCGACCACGACGAAACGCTGCTTGTGCGCCTTGAGCAAGTCGCACACCATGCGGCCCACACGGCCGAAGCCGATGACGACCGCCGCCGCCTCGACATGATCCTCGGTCGCCTCGATCCGCTCCTCGCCGATCGCCATTTCCAGCCGCCGGGCGACGTCATGACCGATGCGCGCCAGCAGCGGCGTGATGGTCAGGCCGATGGCGGTCACGATCTGCCAGAAGGCGGCGGTGGACGGCAGGATCAATTGCGCCGCCGCGGCCGTCGACAACACGATCAGCGTGGTTTCCGACGGGCTGGACATCAGCACCCCGACCTCCAGCGCCACGCCCTTGCGCACGCCGGACAGATAGAGCAGCGCCGATGTCACCACCGTCTTGGCCAGCACCACGCCCATCACGGCGAGCAGCAGGCTGGGCCAGTTGGCCAGGATGACGCGGATGTCGAGGCTCATGCCCACGGTAATCAGGAACACGCCCAGCGCCAGGCCCTTGAAGGGGGCGGTCATCACCTCGACTTCGCTATGATAGTCGGTTTCGGCGATCAATATGCCGGCGAGCAGCGCGCCGACGATCGGGGAGAGGCCCGCTATCGAGGTGGCGAGGCTGGAGACGATCACGACCAGCAGACTGGCCGCCAGGAACACCTCCGGGCTTTTCGTCCGCGCCGCCTGGCTGAAGATATGGGGCAGGACCAACCGGCCCAGCACCAACATCACTGCGATGGTGATGCCGCCCTTCATCAGCGCATTGGCCATCTCGCTCCATGCGCCGTCGGGGCTGGCGGCCACGGATGGGGCGAGCGCGCCCAGCATGAAGATGATCGGGACCAACGCCAGATCTTCAAACAGCAGCATGGAGAAGGCCGCGCGACCGACCGCGCTCTGCGTACCGACCATCGGCAGCACGACCGCCGTGGACGACAGCGCCAGCGCCAGGCCCAGGCCGATCGCGCCGGCGGTCGGCTGTCCCAGCAGATAGAGGCCGGTCGCGATCAAAAGCGCCCCGCCGATCAGTTCGGTCGCGCCTACGCCGAACACCTGCGCGCGCATCGTCCATAATCGCCGGAAACTCAGTTCCAGGCCGATCGAGAAAAGCAATAATATGACGCCCAGTTCGGCGAAAGGCTCGATCGCCTCGCCGTCCGAGATGGTGACATGGTAGAGCCAGGGATATTGGCTGACCAGCGATCCCAGCCCCGCCGGACCGACCGCCAGGCCGACCAGGATGAACCCGATGACAGGGCTGATGCGCAATCGCGCGAAGCCGGGGATGACGAGCCCCGCCGCCCCCAGGATGACGAGAGAGTCGCTGAAACTATTGGGATTGATCGCACCGGCCATGCCGCCATCCTTACGGGTGCGGGCCGCAATATCCAGTCTTTTGGTTGAAAAAACCGATTATCGAGGATGGTGCGGACGGCGGGACTTGAACCCGCATTTCCAGGGGAAGGCGGATTTTAAGTCCGCATTTTACCCCTATTTATCATGCCTTATTCCGACAGGTTCTCCTTTTGTTGCCTTATTTGATATCAATTGGTTACCGATTTTGTCGGAATGGCGAGGGTCCGCTGCGCGCGTCCGCCTTCCTTGCTTTGCGGCAGGGAAAATATCGCAATATTCGTCCCGCGGCGGGCGGGGCGGCACGACCAGTTTCGGCTGGGCGCGCGGCGCACGCAGGACCGGGGCCGATCCGTCGGCGGTCGCCGCGATGACGCAGCCCCAGGTGTCGGCGCTCTGGAAGATGGCCCGGCCGATGGAGGCAAGCCCAGGCATCTGGGCAAGGTCATCGGGGCCGACATAGCCCAGCTGCACGCCGCGCTCCGAATAGACGCCCACCGATCGCTTGCCACCAGCCGGCCCGCGCAGGCGCCTGAACGTCAGAGGGTCGCCCGGCCGGCACTGCGCGATCTCTGCGCGCCGCTCTGCACCCCGGTGATTCGGATAGTCGGCGCCCTCGATGGCGAGCAGGGTGGAGCCTGAGAACATGACGGGAACATAAGCCTTCGCGCGGCTGGTCGCAATGGCAGGTTGAGGCATTGCGCCGCCACGGCTATCGCATAGTTGGTCCCGGCGGTTCATTTCGTTGGTGGTTCGCCGGGGCCACCTTCATCGCCGTCGTGATTTCTGCCTAATTCCATTTCTCTCGCGACGCTTTCCCTCATTCTGGCAGCGAGAACATTCTGGGGTGCCTTTTCTAATGCTTGGTCTAGCAGGGCCAGCGCGTCAGCCAAACTACCCATACGTCGCAGGCATCGGGCACTGCCTACCAAACTTGCACTCCACGCCGGACTGGTCGGCGCGATCGCGTCGGTCAGGCGCTCGAACCAACGCAGCGCACCATCGTAGTCACCGACATTTTCCAGCCGGACTGCGAGGAACTGGGCGGCGGCGCCGGGCACGGCCTCGCGTTCGGCGACCCGGCGTGCGAACATCACGGCCTTAGTGTCGTCGCCGAAGGCAGCCCACGTCTTTGCCACTTCAAGATTGAAGGGATGCCAGCCGCCAAGCAAAACTGATACCTCTCGCAGCAGCGCTGTCCCGGCATTGGCGTCTCCGGCCGCGCGGAGCAAGATCGCCTTGGCGATTTTCGCGAGCGAGACAGTATCAAGCGCGCCTGACCATTCCAGGAGCCTAACCGCGGACCGCACACGATAAGACTTCAGAGGGTCTGCGGGTGCATAGCGGCGAAGAGTGTTGTTGACCTTTGCAATTTCAGTAATGTCAGGGATGTCCTCGTTGCCGATCCATCCATCCAGCAGATCCGCTGCCTCGGAGACGAAGTCATGCTCGATGAGCAAGGGCGCGCGATCACGCATACGTGCGATAAGACCTACATCGCCGTCGACAATTGCGCCGTTTATAAACGCAAGGAATGCCCGACACATAAGGTTCGGTTCGCCGGCCTGAAGAGCGGCATTCATAAAAGCAAGTGCGATTCCTGGCTGCTGTTGCGGGATTACATTAATCGCGAGCGCGAGGACTTTTTGTACCGACTTCCCGCTCCTTTGAAGGTACGCGATCATATTGTAAAAATATTCGGCACTGTCGCGTCGTCGGCTACGAATTTCTCTGCGCATGACAGCCGGATCTGGGTCCGCATCGATCGCCATTGTCCCAACGGCGTAATCAAGGCCCATTTGCTTTAGCGCCACGATCAGACCGTGCCCGCCAAAAGGACTGACAATGCGTTCGATCGGCCGCACCGCTTCGAACAAGGGTATGTGCCTTGCGTCTGGATTGGCAGGATCGAACAGGATAAACACTTTGCCAGATTGCATGATCCTCCCTGCCATCGCGGGCCTGACAAAACCCCCTCGATCTATGATCCGGGGGACATTCGCGGCCCAACGCTTTTCCAGCGGCGCTTCACCGGGTTCGATGGAAAATTGTGGTGCGATCGCTACAACGCAATCAGGTTGAACGGCTCCGGAAAAAAAGAGCGCCCCATAGCCCCCCATGCTGCTGCCGTAATGCACCACACGCGGGAATTTGGAGGCAAAGTTGTGCAGGGCAGCGCCAGCTTCATCAACAGCCCCAATCTGCCACCAATCGGGAGACATGCAAGTGACGGCAATGTGATTAATTCTGTGCTGCTGAAAGAGAGTCCCGCCAAAAGCCTCCCGCGTTGGCGCTGCGGGAGTGAACGTGATGATCAGCGGACGGGAGGTATCGTAGATGATCGCCGACACATGGAGATGCGGCGATGTCCAGATGTCCTCGCATACTGGCAGGCGCATCAGCATCTCCTTCGGCGATAAAAACCCGCTTGGCCTTTCCCGTTACGCCGTCTGTAGCGATACCAGCCAATCTTGGTAGACCGCATTTTTAGGGGCGATGGATAAGGCAGTTTGCGCATATTCTAACGCCTCCCCAAGCCGATGCTGGCGGCGCATCAGCCTGCTAAGTTGATACGGAGCATGGGGCAGGTTCGGCCTGACTGTCCGAAGATGAAAAAGAACCTGCTCTGCCGACGCAAAATCAGCATTTTTCTCATGAAGGGCAGCTATTTCGAGATAGGCGGAGGCGTCGTCCTCTGCCATCGTTTCAGCTTTGGCCAGGCACCAACGGCGAACCTCGGCTCTTCGGCCGCCAGCGCAGCGAGCCATTTCTAGATAGTAATGCGCGATGTCGCGCCGCTTCCGAACACTGCGATGAAAGGCATCGGCGTTGAACGTGTCGTTCAAGATGTCGATGAATAGTCCTTTCAACAACCCCATTTTAGTCAGCCAAACTGCGGTGGAATGGCCGACCATAGGAACCTTCAACAGCACCATTCCAGACGCCGGCAGCCGCTCCACATGCCGGCGATCCAGCATAAAAAAGGGATCATAGGTCACATAGACCTTTCCGGTTCGCTCGACCGTTGTGGCTCCATCATTGAAATCGCCGTCCCAATCCTGTTCCTGCCCAACTTTAAAGCGCGGTTCCCAAGGGACGATACGCGTATCTAAAGTGGTTTGCGGATTGAGTGAGATGACATCGGCCGATGGGAGTGCCTGCGAGAAGACCAGTCCAGCGTAGGCGCCCATAGATGTGCCGTAGAAGATGACGCGATCAAAGCTAGCCGCAAGGTCGCTGAACTCGGCTGATCGAAAATAGCGGTGGAGTTCCTCTCCCCGATACCAGTCAGCGGTCGCTGGCTTCACGCCAAGGACGGAAACACCTTGGGATCGAACGAAGTTAAATGCCCAGGGTTCGTCCATCTGGATCGTGCGCGGATTCACCATGCCAAAGGCAAAGAACGTGATAACAAGCACATTGCTGCGCTCGCCGTTACCCCTGATCAAATCTAGATAGTAGCGATCCCCAAGGCTTTTCTGCGAAAACTCAATGCCGCTGGCATAGCGGTTTGGCAGAAACATAACCTTGTTCTCCGGCCCCACCTGGCCCCTGCCAAGATGGGAAAACAGCTAGATAACAGGCGGCGGCAATGCAAGCAGATCATGATTAAGTCTGTGACATTGGCACGCCCGATTATTTCAGGCCATTTTCCGATACACTTCCGGACGCCCCAATTTTTGACATGATAGGGATCGTCTTGCGTCTAAATACGAATAGGCTGTGCGGCCCAAAAAGCTTCATTTCCAACGGCAGATAATCTCGCGTCTCGAACAGAGCTATCACTTCGGAGATTTTCAGGTCGTTGACCCAGCCGCCCCGACGGCGTGCCGGCACCCGGTCCGGCGCATTGTTGGTGCCGGCATAGCTGCAGACCACGACATGATAAACGTTCGACACCGCATCAAGCAGCCGATCGAGGTCGATGACATATTCCAGTGCGCCGCTGAAGAAGGCGGCATTGGCGCGCGGAAGGGGCGGCAATTCAAGCGCGTTCTAGTCCATCACCACGGTATCAGGGCTGCGGGACACGATATCGAGCGGAATATATTTGAATTCCGGCGGCAGCATCGCGCGTAGCGCCATCGCTCCACAGCCGAAATCGACAACTGACTTCACAAAGTCGGGAATCATCTTTCGCATTGCGGCCGTGCGTTCGTCCCACTGAGGCGGGAACACATTGTCCCTCGACCACCGCGCGAAGTCGGACTCTCCTTTTATGCGCTGAGCCTCAACATAATCTGCATATATCGCCATCTCGTCGGCGCTAGGCTTGTGGCCGTCCGCCATGCGTTGCAGAATTTCATTGTACGAAGGGGCATTAGGCATAGGTTTGGACCTATACATGCGGCAGATACTTGTCCAGCTACCAGGAAAGTCGATCGGCTATGGCCCATATATGCGGCGCAGTAGCGCGGCACTAAAGCGCTGCGGCAGCGTTCAGCATGTCACCCTCCCAGCAAATTGGATTTCCCATGCCAGAAGATCTGAATGACGCCTTGGAACGCTTTCAAATATTTGTTGGCCGCTTTGGTCTCGATGACGTCATCGATGAAGATAGCGGCTTTACCCACAACGACGCCATGCTGTTGGCAGGTGAGATCGAAATGGCGATACAAACGCGCGGCATGGGTGCCGGCGGCCAAGATCCGGATACGGATGGCCTGCTGATTTAACCTCTGGCGGTCACCCTCCCACCAGATAGATCGCCAATGCGCCGATCAGCAGTGCCGCTACGCACGTGAGCAAGATGGGAATGGAAGCCGCGCCACCGCGAGGGCTTCTATTTCTTCGCGCCTGGTCGCGGACTATGCCGACAAGCAGCATGAGCGCGATGGCGACAAGGATCAGCTCAGGATGACGATAATAGTTCATCCATTGGGCTTACAAAATGGCCACGTCCACATCAATGCAACATAGGGCACGCCCCGGGGCGGAGTTGCGCGCCATCATCGAACTTATTGTGAAAAAAAGCTAGCGGAGCAAGGCTAGCCTGCTCTATCGCCGCCCTGATCCTGCTGCACACCTTCATCGCGGCGCGCGGCAGGATCGCCTTTGATGGCCCGCACCAGAGCGCGCGCGGCAGTGACGATATAGCCCAAACCCTCGATCAGCATCCCGACCTTGCCAGCGCCGCGCGCGATCTTGCCCAGGCCCATCACTTCTTCTCTTCTGCAATCGGCGGGCTATTTTCCGCCTGGCGCTGGACCAGCGCCGCGTTGCGATCGGCCAATTCCCCGCCGCCCTTGGTCGCCTGATATGCCCAGCCGACAGGGCCATTGACCCAGCCAGTGACGATCAGCGCCGTGGCCAAGATCAGGAAGGCATCGCTTTCGAGCAGCGCCTTATCGGCCGCCACCATGCCCAGGATGAACACGACCAGCGCAAAGCAGCCAAGGCCGATCCAGCCCCGGCCGTCGCGTGGCGTCACGAATTTGATTGTGACCCAAGGTTTCATGCGACCAGCCCCTTCATAGCCACCAGCCGCGACTTGCGATCAGCCAGGCCATTAAGGCCGCCGTTGATCTTGCGGGTGATGTCCTCCAGCAGATCCTTGTCGGCCAGCCCGTTTAGATTACGGTTGGACCAGTAGGCGCACGCCAGATGCATCCCGATAGATGGATATGCGGCAATCTCAGGCCGCCGCTCCAGATCAATACCGATCTGCCGGCCGAAGAAGCGGTAGTTCGCGCGGCCTGTTATTTGGATAGGCCCGCGGCCCTTGAACCGCGCGCCGTCGCCGGACTGCGTGTTGCCCAGATCAGCGCGCCCCTCATATGCGGAACCGCTCGCGATTTCCTCCATATATTTGAAGGAGCCGCTTTCATGTCCGACCTGGGCGAGAAAGTGGGCCAGGCGTTGCGCGCTGTCCATGATGCCATAGGCAGGCAGATGCACCGCTGCGCCGATCGCGAGTTCTTCCGCGCGGTCCTGCGCGGCGCCTAGCTTTCGCAACAAGGCGGTGAAGGACTTCACGCCGAACGCGCCATCTTGGGCGACGCCGATGCGGCCTTGCAGATTGGTGATCCAGGTCATGTCATTCGCCTCCCGAAGCGGCAATTTCGGCCGCGTGAATGGCAGCGGCCTCGGCGGCCTCGGCCTTAAGTTGCGCCTCACGCATCACTCGCACCTTGCCGACGACTTCGACAGTTTTCTCGGGCGCCGTTTCAAGGATCATCAGCACGGCGTCGAGGCACTGGTTGAGGTTGCGGATTTTGTGGCGATCAAGCGCGCGCTCTGCGGCGTGGATCGCGTCTTTATGCTCAAGCTTCTTTTCGAGAATCTCGACGCGGGCCATCAGGTCTGTGCGCAACTTATCTTCCGCGTCTGTGGTTTGTTTTTTCCAGGGCCCAATCATCCGAACCAGCACGCCCAAGGCGCTGAGCAGGACGAGAAACGTCGCCCACGCGCCAGCAGCGGTCCAACTGAACCCATGCGCTGATACCGCGATTGGGACTGGATCGGTCATCAGGGTTCGCCTTGTGACATCTGCTCCATCACAGCGTCTCTTCGGTCCACACCACCCCGACAGAGGCGGTGAACCCTGCCGGTAGCGCTGCGCCGCCAAAGCCCAGCACCAGCGTCTCGCCAGGATTGAGAACGATGCCCGCGATGGGGACGCCGCCGAACAACCCCGCTATCGAGCTGCCGGTGTTCGAGGTGGCGATGAGCGTCGGCGTCGACGTCGCTGCGCTGATCATTACCCGAACCTCACCTAAACTCCGGTCGAGCGTACCAGTCGTCGGCGCTGCGGTGTAAAGCCGGACCACGGCCGACGACGCTGTGTCTGCGGTGTTGCGCTTGACCGCGCTGAGGGTGGTCGATGTGCCGCCGCTGTTGGCGGTCGCTCGCGTCAGATACTGAAAATTCGCAAGCACGCCGGTCGTCACATTGGCGATCATGCGCATGTCGCGGATGGTCAGGCGTTTGCCTGTGGGCGCCGTGATGGTGAGCATGTCCGTCGGAGTGGCATAGGCCCCGTAACCGGTCGCGGTCGCCACATAGACCGGGAGAGATTCGAGCGGCGTGACGGGCATCGGAACTGCCGGAGATACAGCCGCGCAGCCGCCCCCGGTTTTCACGACGCACGGCGCCTGCATCGGTGCGAAGCCCGCAGGAGCCTGCACGCTCGGCGTAGTCTGGGCAAGGAGAGTGGGCGCGAAAAGGAACGCCATGGCGCAGGCCAAGCGGAAAAGCATATGCATCATCGGTCTCCTGAAGGATCGACGGCGTAGGATCAGCCCACGCCATCCTCATTGTCGTCGTCTTCGTCGTCTGGATTGTCGGGATCGTCTGGATTGTCTGGATCTTCGTCAGGCGTCGGCAGCGGAACGGTGGGGACGAAGGTGACCACTTGGCCCAGCGCAACAAGCACGGCCTGAAGGCTGCCTGCCGTCGTGGACGGGCCGATCACCAGGTCGTCAAGCGCGGTCGCCGTCTTGACCGCGAGGCCGGCAGCGACACCGCAGGCCGCGCCGATCCGCCCAGCAGCGGGCTCCATGCGATAGCTGTACATCACCACGGCGGTGATGCTGATCGCGCAGCAGCACAGAAGGTTGACGACCTCGACCGCTTTGGGCCGACAACATTTGAACGGGATCTGATACGGATCGACCGTCAGCTTGAGTTTGCCCGCTGTGGTCCGCCCGACCGTCGAAGCGCCGTCCTGCCGAAGCTTGCCGGACGAGGCCTCGACATAATAGCGGGGCGAATGGCAATCTGTCGAATAGGAGGCCATCCCGACCGACGTGCTGGGAAAGCCGAGCGGGGTCGCCTTGACCTGATTGTAGTTAAGGACGCTCTGCCCGTCGATCCGCGCCCAGTCGCGAACATAGGCCATGCGCGGCCAGCGGCCGTTGTCGATGAACTCGTCGGTCGCCAGATACCATTCGCGCGCCTTCTTCTGTGCGCGAGCAGGGACGCTGGGGTCTTTCTGCAGGAAATAGATATAGCCCTGCTGATAGGCGCGCAGCTTCGCGGTGATCACGGCCCGCTGTTCCGGCGTGGCCTGGTTCCATACCCAACTGTCAACTATCCGCGCGTCGAAATTCCAGTCTGTCTTCCCGTAGCTGCAATTGCCCGGCACGATCGGATTGGAATATTCATTGAGGCCCTGCGTCAGGAAGGCGAAGAGCGCAGGATCATAGCCCGGCGGCTGCGGGATGCCGATGCGCAAACCCGGCCGTTTGGTCAGCGGCACCCGGAACGCCATCGGCTGCTGCGCATCGGGGTCGGCCTGTCCTGGCGTCAGGCCAGGATCGGGAACCAGCCCCTCAAACAGCACGCCGGGCGAGACGTAAGGGTTGACCTCCTGCGGCCCCGCCGGATCGGGGAAGAAGCCGGCCAGTTCCTCGCCGAACTCGCTGGCGGCCTCCCGCCCTATGCGCATCGTGACGCCGGCCATGCGGGCAAGGTCGCCCTCATAGGTGCCGTCGATAAACTGGGCGGCGGCATAGACATTGCCCGCCGTGTCGGTGATGGATGCGATCGTCGTCCCGGTTTTCTGGACGCTGGCCAGGGTGCGGCTCGAAAACTGGGCGACGGAACGGCTCGCCATCATGTCGCGCAACACCCGCTCGGCCAGACGCGGCTCCAGCCGTGTTGCCGAACCCGCGCCGGAAAGCTGGCCGATCCGCTGGAGGAATTCACCCATCAGATAGCCGTTCAGCTTGGTGCCGTAGCGCCCCATGTCGATGGCGCTGAGGCCATTGACCGACATGCCGCCCATGTGCCCCTCGGGACTGACGATCGCCGTCCTCACCCCCTGCTGCGCCGCGGCGACCGCCGCCAGAACGCCGGGTAGGCTGTTGGAATAGACTACGACGTCATAGGTTACGGAAAACGCCATGATCTACCTCACACGAAAGCTGGCCCGGCGGTGCCGGGGATGTTGCAGTTCTTGATGACGGTCAGCTTGTTCGTGGTCCCCGCGCCCCCCGCAGTGGTCTGGTCGCGATAGCCCGCCGCGTTCACCACATTGTCGCAGTTGACGTTTTCCACGACGATGTTGCGGTGGTTCGTCCCGCGAATATCGACGCCATAGACGTGCGCACCGGGTGCCGCAGCGCCGGACGTGACGATCGTTCCATCAGGGCTGGGACCGCACGAGCCGCCGATGATGGTGATGTTGTTGGCACCGTTTTCGATGCCGATCCCGCCATACACGCCATTCGACTGGTTATTGTCGGCGCACATCGGATCGATGATCGTGCAACGCCTCATCGTGGTGCTGTTGATGTTGATGCCGTCGCGGGCTGCACGATGGCACCGCGGCGAATTGATCGTCAGGCCGCCAGCCGTCGCGGTGGTGTAAATGCCGTTGCGCCCATTTCCATCAGTCACCGGATGGTCGAGATAGATATCGACGCCGTTGGCGATCAGATAGCCCGACATGGTCGTGTTGATGGATCGGACGTCGCGGATCGTGATCCGGCGCGGGTCGCGCGTGATGTCGCCGCTGGTGTTGCGCGTGTAGATGGACTGCACGCCGCCCGAGAGATTGCCGCCATTTATGCGGATATCCTCGCAATCATGGTCGATCTCGACCAGGGCATAAGTGGTGGTCGAACTTGCGCCCCAAAGCCGGGCGATCTCTATATCCTTGACCTTCGCCGTGGGGCTGTTGCCCGCGGCGTAGAAGGCGCGGCCCATGCAGCCCTCGCCCAGCTTGACGTCGCCAAAGCTGATATTCTCATTGCCGCCGGAAAGGAAAATGCCGGTCGGACAGTTTTCCAGCAAAACGCCGCCGTCGAAATGCACATTCTTGACGTTGTCGCCGAACAGGATAGCTTTGAGCGCCGGATCGGTCGGTGGCACCAGATAGCGCAGGCGCAGCAGGCCGCCGACGAATCGCATATTCTGCTGGCAATTTAGCAGGTTGCTGCCCGGATTGGTCTGGATGATCGAGACGCCACCCGACCCTTCATGGCCATAGACGATCCAGGTCGTGTTCGCCATGTCGGCCGCGCCGAGCGTGTTGCCGATATAGACTTCGGGGACATCGATCAGCACCGTACGGTGCCGGCGCGATGCGGCGTAGAAGGCACTGCGCATGTCATAGGGACTGGACGGGTCGATATAGCTGCCCAGCCGCCCGACATCACCCTGCATCAAATCATTGATGTCGCGATCGATCAGACAGGAGGGGTGGGCCTTGAGCCGTGGAAGGTCTGCCGGGACCAGATAACGCACTTCCGGCGCGCGCGCCTTGTTCGTCGGATTGGGTGGGCCTGCAAGGAACGTGTTGGGATCGTAGATCTGCGGTGCGTTCGCCCTGACCCAGGTAAGCTCGTCGGTGCCCAGCAGCGCCCTGACGGGATCTACCACTTTCCAAAGCTGCCCGGCATAGCGCGCGCCGTCGGTGATCTTGACGCTGAATTCCAGCGGCAGATTGGTCGCGTCTTCATATCCGGGCGCGGGGACCAGATTATGATCCGCATTGTAGAGCATGAGCCTGTTGCGGCGCGGGTCGGTCTGGTTCACCAGCAGCACCCGGTCGCCAACGACCGCGGGGATTTGGGAGCCGTCAGGATACCAGTTGCCGTTGGTGTTGCGGCTGATCGACCCGATATTGTTGGGGACTAGAAAGCGCGCCTCTTCCTCGACCACCAGAACCGCTTCAGCGGCGTCTGCCGCCATGTCCCTAAAGAATTCCACCATCGCCGGAATCGATGCTTCAGGGATATAGGGTTCGCCCGTGTCCGGATTTTCGGTGTCCGCCATCCCCTGCCACGCCGATGCGCCAGGCGGGCCAACGACCGCCAGCACCTTGCCGACGCCATAATAGGGCGCGCCACCCCATTTGAGGTAGATCGTCATTCTTCGGGCCTCCGGGTGACGGGTTCGGTGATTTTGATGGCGGCAGGCTGTCCGATGGTGACGGCTCCGCCGACCGTCAGGCGCACGTCGAAAACATAATAGCCAAGGGGCAGGGCGGATGACCGATCGGCTTCGACCGTGACGAACCAGCCCGCATTGTCACCGCGCGCTTCGATCGTGCAGGCCAGTTGCTTGGGCATGTCCTCGGTGACGTCGGCAGGCTTATAGTCCGCAAAGCGCAGATCGGCCTCGATCAGGTCGATGTCCGCCATCGTCTCCCCGTCATCGGCGTCAAAATCGATCGGCACCCGGATCGTGGAACCGCGCGGGAATTCGTAAATGGTCTCGATCATGTCCGGCCCCCGCGCACGCACGTCGGGGCGCCAGCCAGCTTGGCCGGTCGCATCATCTCTTTTGCCCTTTCGAGGAAATTAGGTGGACGGCTTTTCGGGCCAGATGACGGTGCCAGGCGTGACGTCAGGCTGGTCGATAAAGATATCGCGCAGGGCCTGGCGATAGGTTCGCCATGCGGCCCGAAGTTCGTCGGACAGCGGGCTGTCACCCACCTGCGTCCAGTCCGATTCGAGCAGGCGGCTCCATCGTTCGGCCCTGACTTTCTGCAGTTCGTCGTCAGCGGACGGCGCCAGCGGATCAACGCCGCTCTTATCCGCGCGCATGACCGATGGCACAGCCTCGATCGCCTCGACGGCCCATTCATCCTCGCCGAGCTGGTTGACGATGTGCTCAGGCGCTGCGCGGATGAATAGCCTGACGCGCTGGCCGGGGACGCCGACAGCGAATAGTCCGTTGCTCATTTTTTCAGCGCCTGAATGTAGAGCGTCGCATTTTCCAGGGTGATGCCGGCGCTGCCGCGCAGGACATCTGGATAGAATAAGTGCCGGCCGAAAGTTCAACGACAGGCGCCGTGGTCCATGTCGGGATGGGAACGCCCGCACCCCCGCCGATGGAGCCATAGACGATGCCGCCAACCGTGATGTCGGCACCGAAATCCGCGCTGCCGCTATAGGACTGGACCCCCAGTCCGATGAACATGACCGTGGCTGGCTTATCCAGCACGAAGCTGTAGCTGATGACCGTTTGCATCGTGCTGCTGGGAGCCGATCCTGAACCGTTGAAGGTTGAAGCGGCGGCCAGATAAACCTTGGTCGAAACGGCATCGTCCTGGATCGCCTCGGTGGCGACCCTGTTGACCTTCACCGTGCCGTCGGGGTTGAGGCCGGCCGTCACCGTCGCGTCGATCTCGGAAATCTTGCCCGCGCCGGTCACCGCCGACAATATGATGAATTCGCCGTCGACCTGCTCGACGCGGTAGCCTATTCGAATCTGATAGCCCGTCTCGCTTTCGAGCGGCGCAATGACGTGCTGGACTGGTGCATTCGCCGACACGATTGCCGCTCTATTCCAGTCATCATCCCCAACCTTACGATAGTCGAGCAGCACTCCGTCGGCGCTGGGCATATCGCTATCGCCAACGACAATGATGGCCGGCAGACCCTCCCCAGTGGTGCTCCCCGAAACCGCCCAATTGGCGAGGTCGGGAGCCGGGGGCACGAGGTCGGGAGCCGTCAGACCGAATGGCGCGGGCGGCGTCGTGGACTGTCCGAGCGCATAGGCATGCTTGGAATATGTTTCTGTCTGCGCCGAAAACGAGACCTTGCCCGTGGCGGGGTCCGGCGCGCGGCGCATGATAAGGATCGGCTGATTGGCCAAGCCCTCTTCTGGCACATTGAGCAGGACGACATCGCCGGTCTTTAGGCCGATCCATTCCGGCCCAGTGGTGAACGTGATCGGGCCAGCCTCCCGGCTGTTGACGATGTCATAGGCCGCAAGCTGGCCCGGCTGCACGGCGGTATCACCAGAAAAGACCTGGACCAGAGGATAGTCGATTTCCTTGGTGCGCTGGCCTCTGTCGGCGGTCACATATTCTGGAACCGTGATCGCGGTGCCGGAAATCACCGACCAGTCGCTATCTTCGTCCACATAGCGCGGGATGACGCTGTTGAACCTGTCTCGACGGCTCTTCGTCGCGGCGATCGACAGGCTGTCGAGCAGATGACGGCTTTCGATCGTGGCGATTGCCGTGCGCGGCGTCGACACCATGCAACCGATCATCGCCCCGGTCTTGGTCGGCCGCGCGCCGCCTGCCTGGAGGATACGCTTGAGCGTGTCCCACTTGCTGTCCGTCGTCCACTCGACGCCCCCGACCTTCCAGCCGTTCGCGTCGCAGACGTTCGCGCATTCGACAAAATCACCAATTCTGATGGTCGGGACCGGCGCGCCTATCCCACAAGTCCGCTTGCCATTCTGCCAGCGGCCGAGCGCCCAGGTCAGAGCATGGAGCCCAGGGTTCTGCGACCAGACATAGGTGGCCTCGTCCAGCGCGCGGCACGCCCCCGATCCGCCAGGATAGGTGCTGTCGAGGCGTGGATCATAGACCCGGACCCACTTGCCGATCCATGCTGGCTCCGGCGCGCCCGCGCCGTACATCTCACCCTGCTTGTTATATCGCAGCGCCCACATGGCATGGGCAATGCCGGAAAGCCGGTGTTGGGACGTCCAGCCCGGCGCCGCGCCTCCGCCCAGCGTCAGTGCCAGCGCGCTGGCCTGCGGGCCGCCCATGTGGAGCTTCTGCCCCTGATAGTCGTGATAGGCGCCGATGGCGTTGCCGCCGCCGTCAAACGTCACCACCTCATTGTCGATGGTGAATCTCTCGATCTGCTCGATCTGACCACCGATGCTGAGCAGGGCGCCAAACCAGAGCAGGTCGTTGAACTTGGTGTAACCCGGCCGCGTATTGGTATCGGCATAGATACGCAGGCCGGACATGCGCGTCCGCCCAATGGCGTAAGGCAGGCCACTTTGCGGATTCGTCTGGAAGCTCGTGGCCGACCCCTGGCTGGAAATGCCCGGAGCGATTGCCGCCGACACGGCAGACAGGACGCCCGCCGCCAGGCCGCCATAGGTGCCGATGGCGGCGAGGGTGGCAGCCGAGATGTCTGCGACGCCGCCCGCCGTTGCTGCGGTCGTGGCGGTGGCTGCAAGGGCAGGCGCGGCAAGGCCCGCCGTGGACGCGATCAGGGCCACCGCCCCAATCACAAGCGCCGCCTTGCGCATGAAGCCCGACATTACAGGACGCTCCATGCAATATCGGGCCTGACGTCGATCCCGATCATGCCTTGATCAAGATAGTCTTCATGGAAGCCCAGCGCATGGCCATTGCCAGCGTAGATGCCAATCGCATCGATGCCGGCATGCCCTTCACCCATAATGATGTCACCCAAGAGCAGTCGCGAATAGGGAATGCGGGAAAGGCCGAAGCTGTCGATCAGGGCTGGAAGGCCATCGAAACCCAAGCGCGCGATTGCTCGACGCGCTGTCAGTGCCGACCCGTAGGCCCCCGCCTTGCTGATCCGGATGGGATAGCCGAGCTTTTTCAGGTGGAATGCCGCGACCTTCGCACAATCGACCTTGCCCCATGCAAAAGGTCGGCCGCGATAGCGCGCCATTGTCGCCTCAACCGCAGCGTGGCGCCGCTCCATCGGCGTCATCGCGGACGGTTCCAGGCAGCGATGGCCGCACCGGCGGCGGCCAAGCCGGTGCGCGTCGCGATCCGCCCCTTTGGCGGCTTCACGCCCCAGTAGAGATTGACGTCGGTTCCCGTCATATATTCAAGCCCCAGCTCCCCTGGCCAGATGGATTGATGCCAGCCGTTGGAGGCGCGTTGACCTTCCTCGACCTCGAACAGCCGCTCGAACACGCTGACGATCGAGAATTCCACCGTGCGCTCGCCGCGCTCGCTGACGCCGATCACAGGCACGTCGATTTCGCCGAGGAACAGGATTTCCGGGGTTCCAATGACTGCGCCGCTGGGACTGTCCACCGCGCCGACCATGATGGTGGCGACGCTGCCCTGCATATCTGGGTGAGACAGGACAGCAGCCGCGCTGACGTCCGGCGGGAACAGCGTCACCGTTACCTCCGGCGCGCTGTCCTCCATGTCCTCGCCCATCTCGGACAGCGCAGCGATCGTGCCGAACGTGTCATCCTTGCCACGGTAGATCTCGCTGCCGATCTGCAACACGGCTGAACCGTCGAGCAGGCGGAGAGTGTAATCCGGCAATTCGATCTTGATCGCGCCGAACAGGAGCGGGGCGGGCGCAGCGAGCGCGTTTTTTAGCGCGGCGTCCATCAGGCACCTTCCGACAGGGTGAAGCTGAAGCTGGCGAGACGGTCGACGCTGATCTGCCAGGACAGTTCTTCGCCAGGCGACACAAGGCCCTCGATCATCGGGGGGGCGATCTCCACCGCGTCATTGCTCGCCAGATTGGTGCGGATCATGGGCCAGATGTTGGCGTTGAGAATGCCGTCGCCGCCAACCGTGCCGTCTGAGGCGAAGATGTGGAGGTAGCGCCGCGAAGCATGGACCAGCGACAGGAACTGCCCTTCTTTCGGCTGATAGCCCGGCGTCATGTCCTTGAACGGTATCGAGGTGCCCGACACGATCGCCGTGGCGACCTTCGCAGCGCCGGGCGCGCCGGTGTCGAAATCCGGCTGCATCCACTCCATGCGAAGGCGATCTTCACGCGCGCGCAGCAGGCGGGACTGGATCACCAGGGCGTCGCTGCGGGTCGCCGCCATCTTCGCGGCATTGTTCGCCGCCACCGTACGATTCGACCACATGTAAAACAGGGTCAGCGCCGTAACTGCGATCCCGATAGGACCGGCGAGACGGAGCAAAATAGCGCCAGCAGTGCCGAAAGCTGCTCCTAATCCAGCCATCGACAAAGCCAGGCGACCGAGCCAAGAAATGAGTACGCCGATCGGATTGATAAGGATAGCCAGGCCTTTGCCGAACAGGCCAAGTTGCCCGAACGCCAGCGGCAGCGCGAACTTGGCGAGTGTTAGCACGGCGAGGGACAGAGGTCCGATCGCGGCTGCAAAACCCCATACCGCCACCCCAACCGACAGCAGTGCCGGTGGCAAATTTGCGAGGCCGTCTACAAGGCCGGTCATCGCATTGGTGACGGCGGTGAACACCGCGAGGATGCCGGTAGCGCCGAGCGCGATCTTGAGGCCATCGAAAGCGTTCGACAGGCGATCGGTAGACGCCTCAAGCCCCTGCATCTGGATAGCCAGCTTCTCGCCTGCATCCGTTTGCCCGATCGTTTTCTGCAGATCGTCAAAGGCCTGCCCGCCCAGCCGCATGAGTCCGATCGCAGTCCTCATCCCGTCCGTGCCGAACATCGTTGTCAGCGCATCGGTGCGCGAACGGTCCGACAGTTTGCCCAACTTCGCGCGCAGCATTTCCGCGATGTCGGCGACATCTTTCATCTTCCCGCCCGCGTCGAAAAAATCGAGTCCGAGCTTCGCCATAACCGCGCCCGCTTCTTTAGACTTAGGCGTCAGGGTGGTGATAAAGGTCTTGAAGGATGTACCAGCGTCCGAGCCGCTGCCAAACAGCGCGGCGGTACCGGCAAGCGCCGTGTTGAAATCCTCGAAAGAGACACCGGCAGCGCCCGCGACACCGCCGCCCTGGGCGATAGCATCCTTGAAATCGTTGAAGCCGAGCTTCGATGCATCCAGCGCGCCGGTGATATTGTTCACCACGCCTTCCAGATCGCCCGTGCCCTTGCCGAACTGCGCCATGACATCGGTCACGACGGCGGCGGATTCGCTGAGCCCGGCCGCATTGGCGGCTGCAAGGCGCAGCGTCTGGGCGAGCCCACCGCCGAGAATGTCCCGCGCACCCATGCCAGCCAGCGCCAACGTCTCGATCCCGTCCGCCGCCTCTTTCGCGCTTCTTCCGACCTGGGGGCCAAGCTGGCGCGCGGCGTCGGACAACGCGGTCAATTGCTCGCTTGAAATGCCGCGCAACGCCGCGTTGACGTTGTTCATGGACTTTTCGAACGCTCCCGCGCCACGCTTGGAAACGATCGCCATGCCGGCGAACGGAACGCTGATCGCCGCCGTCAGGCCAAGCCCGATGTTGCGGATCTTCGTCTCAAGCTCCTTGAACGAAGACGCGACTTCCTTCGCGAAATCGGCAAGGCCCTCCCGCGCATCCTCGAGCCCGAGCGCCCAGCCTTTGACGTCGATTGACAGATCGCCGTGCATCCCGCCGAGGCGCATGTCGTCACTCATATTACGCCTCCACGAAAATTGGCCCGCTGATAAAATCAGCAGGCGATTGCGATTGATGGTTGAAAAGAGGGCATCCCTTTAGCCGCCCGCGGCCCGATCTACCGTCCCGTCCTCAAGCCACCTTCCTGATCTCGATCGGCGCGCCCGCCGCCTGCATGTCCTGAAATGCAGCCAGCATATCGTCGGTCGACTGTGGCGCATCGGGTTTTGCGGGCCTGAGCAAGTCCTGAAGCGAAGGCAGATATTTCGCCTTCGGATAGCGGCCCAAATTCACGACCAACCGCGCCTGATAGGTGAGAGCTTCGATCTCAGCCTTGCGGGCGGCGCTATAGCCATCCAGCGCCGCCTTCAATGTGCGGGGGGTCTGTCGCCAGAACGAATCTGGATCATGGCCCGCCTGCGCCCAGAGCGTTAGGAGGCCGATCCAGTCCCAGCCTTTACTTTCGGCCCCTTTCCCTCCGTACTCTTGGTTCCACTGGCCTCCGGTGCTGGCATCGCCGCCTTCAACGCGCGGGACAGCGCATCTTGCATGGTCTCCAGCCCGGCGTCCGACATGATCTCCCCGGCTTCTGCGATCGTAGTGCGCGGGTGATGATTCTGGAGACCTGCACAAAAGATCGATCGCAGGAGTTTGAAACTTGGCCTGGCTTGCACCTGATCGATAAGCTCGGAAACGCCCAGACCGGTTTCATCTTCAAGCGCGCAGAACGTATTCACGTCGAATACCAGAACGTAATCCGAAGCCCCCGCCTTGAACGCAGCTTCGCCTCTTAGCGAATTCGCCATGATTACGCCCCCGCCGCTTCGGTCTCTAGGTTGACCCACTTGACACGGGCCGTCGCGGTGCGACGATCCATCATCGGATTGCTGCGCACATAGTCGCGCACGAGCAGCGAGCCCGTGATTTCCCAGGTTCCGGTGCCATTTTGCAGCACGATCTTATAGGCGTGAGGGCGGAGGTCTGCCTTCGCCTTGCGCAACAGGACATCGCTTGGCGAACCGGGGATAACCGCGGGGGAACCATCCCTTGCGCGCGGCGAGCGGGCCATCAACGTCAAGATGACGTTGCCGCTCGCACTGTTCGAAACCCCCAGCATTGTCGCGCGCATTACGGCTTCGTCCTTCGCGACGCCTTTCCCCTTCCGCTGGTGCCATGCAACGGGATTCTCGGCTTCTTCGGCTTAGAAGCGGATGTTCGCCATGCGGTTGCCCAGAACATCAAGGCGGTGGCGGCATGAAAGCCTGTGACTTTCCCGGTTCCCGCCGCATCGGAGCGCCCGCCAATTGGGACGCGGACCTTGATGGATCGGTCGGCACCATCTTCGTGGTGGACGCCGTCGACACCTTGTCCGGCATGAACTTGATGTATTCGGTCTACCAGCCGACGCCCGAAGATCTCGCCGCACTCAGTGCGGGAGGCGCGATCCGTCTGGGCATCATGGGCCGGTCGCATCCGGTTTTTCAGCTTTGCGTCCTGACGCCGGAGCGTTGCGCTGACGCGGGCCTGAAGCCGATGTGGGATTTGGGGGAGCCGGTATGACGCTGAGAATCGATGAAGCCGCCAAGAAAGCGATCGAGCTTCGCCACCGTCTCGCGAAAGGCGAGGCCGCAATCAAGGCCATGGAGTGGCTGAGCCACGCGGACATCCTGACGCACGCGAAGCTGCAGATCACCTCTAATTGGGGTAGCGTGCACGACGGCAACAAGGCTGCGCTCAGGTACATCAACGAAGAACTGGCCCGTCTGGCGCCTGACATCATCGCGAAGGCGAAGCGTCAAGCGCAGCAGGACATGGACGGCTATCTCGGTCAGCAGAAGGACCACCGCTGATGGGCGCCCCCGCACATCAGGTGACGTTCAACACGCCGCCCTTCACCTTCACCCGCGACGAGGCGCTGCGCTACACCGGTCTCGCCCCCAAAATGTTCGACCATTTGGAGCAGGTGGGATCGATCACCGGCCGACGGTTCGGCCGTAACGGGTCCACCGTCTATCTGCGCGAGCAGTTGGAGCAGGTGACCGCCAACCTGTTCGGCGTCGTGTCGACCGACATAGACAGCGAATTCGAGGGCCTCGGTGGGTAGGTTGGATAAGATCAAGCTCCCGCGCTACCTGCGCGCCAAGCGGCTGGCGGGCGGCCTGGCCTATTTCTGGGAGCGCCCCACCTGGGCGAGGCCGCCGGCCGAGAAGCATGGCCGCGCTTGCCCGGTCGATTCGGAGGCTCTTGACACCGACCTGCCCGTCGCGATCGGTAAGGCCGAACTGCTCAACGCCGCGCTGGACGACTGGCGCAACGGCGTTGAGGGGAAAGTAGCCGAAGGCACGGTCGCGGCCCTGTTCGGCTGGTATCGCGGCCACGTCCGCTTTACCGAGGCCAGCCACCGGACCCGCGAAGACTATCGCGAGATGATGACGCACGTCGAGGCGGTCCAGCTCAAGACGACGACCTTCGGCCAGCGGCGCGCGGCAGAGGTCAACGCCAGCCACGCGGACGCACTCTACCGGCTGCTCGTGAAGCAGCGCGGCGATCGGCAGGGCGCCTATTGCATGCAGGTCTGCCGCCGCGTCTGGAACGAAGCGATTCGCGCCAAGAAGGTGAAAGACCCGAACCCCTTCGCGCGCATGGGGATCAAGATGAAGGCGAAGAAGGGCAACCGGGCGAACACGCGGGTCGAGTATAATCGGTTTCGTGAAGAGGCGCGAAAGCAGGGGTTCCAGTCGATGGCGACCGCGGCGGCTATCTCGTTCGAGATCCTGCGGCGCGTGTCGGACGTGTTCGGCTACGTCAACGAGCCGGGCGACGAAGAGCGCGGCTTCTTCTGGGAGGACTACCAACCGGGTGTCCAGATCGCCATGCGCCAGGGGAAGACGGGCGATTCGCAGATCATCCCGTTGCGCGGCGACCCCGATCCTGAGAGCGATGACCCCGAGGTCCGCGATCTTGGCGCGCGGCTCTATCCTGAGCTTGAAGCCGAACTGGCCCGTATGAAGCGGGGGCGGGGGCACATCGTCATCAATGAGCAGACCGGAAAGCGCTACACCGAATCTCAGGCGACCTGGCGCTGGCGCGCGATCCGCGATGCCGCCGGGCTGCATGACGGGTTCACGATGACAGGCAACCGCCATGGCGGCGCGACCGAGCTGGGCGACGCCGGCGTCTATGACATTCGTCCGGTGTCGGGCCACCGCACGCTGCAGCAGACCGCCACCTACAACAAGGCCACCCAGGAGAAGGCGCGCAGCGCCGGGACCGCGCGTCAGCGACATATCGCCGAGCGGGCGAGGAAAGAGAAGGATCGACCATGACCGACAACACCACCCCCACCCAGGATCTCCGCAGCGCGCTAGAGCCGTTTGCTTTAGAGGCGGCCAACTATGACGACAACGACGGCGAACCGGATTTTTTGAATGCTCCGGATGGGAGTCGGCTTGACGAATTTCACGACTTGACGGTCGGGCAACTCCGGGCGGCGCGGAAGGCGTGGTCTTCATCTGGTCATGCCCTCGCGGAAAACGCAGACGGCCCGGCTGGCGATCCGTTTTCAGATGCCAACATGCTGCGATCGATCGCGCGCGACTGCGAGCGCTGGCCGAACAACAGCATCAGCGATGGAGCGCCGACCAGCGCTGATACCCTGCGCGAAATCGCCGCCCGGATCGAAGCCGCCCAACCCGCAGAAAACGAAAAGGGGGGGTACAATCCGCTTGCTGAACCGCTGCGCCGCGCCCTGTTGGCCGGATCAAATCTGCTATCCGAATTGGAAGCGCATCAAGATATGGCCGATCAACAATTGGAGGTTGACGATCAAGCGATTGTCGAGGGCGCGAAGCAAGATATGGCTTGGGCGGAAAAAGCGTTGAAACGCCACAATGCCCTTGGCGCGTTGGCCGAAAATGACGCTGATATACTCGATATCGATCCGTCCGCCCTCTCCCCTGCGCCAGATCGCGGGGCGGATGATGCTTGCCAGCCGAGTGGGGATGTGGCGGCTATGCGGGAGGCGCGCGATCTTGTGTATCGGATCGAGGCGGCGGGCGCATTGGAATACGAGGCCGTCAATTTCGAGCGCTGGAAGGAAACGGCCCGCCGCATTGCTCCTAGCCTTCGCGCCCTCCCTCTCCCCTCGCAAGAGGTCGAGCCAGCCGCAGACGATGGCGACGGTCGCGTTTCGATCACGCGGGAAATGTTCGACTTCCTCTGTGGCGCTGGGTCACTGGAGGGCTATCATTTCGGCGACAAGCACAAAGCCGAGCGCGGCACATGGTGGTGGCGCAAGAGGCTGCACGCAATGGCCCAAGCAGCTTACCCCACTAGCGCGGGGGAGGGGGAGCAGCTTCGCATCGGATGGTGGAACGACATGAAGGCGCGCGGTGTCAGTGATGACGCTGCTATTCTCACGATACAGGCAGCCCTCGCTCCAGCGGATGCGCGGAAGGGGGAGGGGTGATGGACCCGACCATGATGCTGATAGCGCTTGTCGCTGCTCACGCGCTGGCAGATTACCCGCTGCAAGGCGACTTCCTGAGTAAGGCGAAGAACCGCACGGCACCGATACCCGGCGTCCCATGGCAGCAAGCGCTTGGGGCGCATGTCGTCATCCATGGTGCTGCCGTCGCCTTCATCACCGGCATCTGGTGGCTGTTCTTCGCAGAGGCGTTGATCCACTGGCTGACCGATGACGCGAAGTGCCGGGGCAAGCTGACGTTCAATCAGGATCAGGCCATCCATCTGGCTTGCAAATTCGCATGGCTTGTCATCGCCCTCCAGCACAAGGGCGCGGGGCAATGAGCATCATTGAAAGAGCATCGCTTGCCTGCCTTCTTCTTTCCTGCCTGACCGCGCTCGCCAATCCCTGGCTGGAAAATACGTTCTGGCGTCGGGTATCGGCGGTCCTAATTTTCTTGTCGGCTATTTTGTTTGTGTTCGGGGGATCGGGACAATGAGCGGGGAGATTTTGAAAGCCCTGGACGTGAACGCAGAGCATAGCGGTGACCCCATTGCGCGCGCCTATTTCAGCCAAGCAGCGGCGGCAATTCGCAAAGCCGAATGGGCGGCCGAGCATTGGCGGTCGTCAGCATCAATCGAGCGGGAAGCAAACCACCAACTGCGCAAGGACAATCGCCAGTTACAAGCAGCGGTTGATCGCCTGATCGCCGAATCCGCGAACGACACCAGCCATGCCGATTGAGCCGAGCGAGAGGGCGCGGGAGGCGGCTGCTGCCATCATTTTGCAACATTGGGGCCAGCCAAATAGCATGGCACGACGCGCAGACAGCATCCGCGCGGGCCATTGCGACCATGATGCTTTCGTCCAAGCCTTCGCCCGCTTCGAAGCCGAGACGCGCAAGGATGAGCGGGAGAGGGGGACAGAATGAAGCGCCGCGATAAGCCCTGATTCTGCAGCCAGAACAAGCCGCGAACAACGCCAATTTGTCGGAATGTTGTCGGAATAACTTATCGGAACGACGAAAGTCCGGCAGCGCTATGCACTCCGGAAAATCCAGTCAATTCAATATGGTGCGGACGGCGGGACTTGAACCCGCATTTCCAGGGGAAGGCGGATTTTAAGTCCTTTTTTATATGGCATTAAAATATTGAATTTATTCAATAATATTATATTTAATGGAAAAACTGTGCTAGGATAATGTGCTAAAAACTAGGCCGGAGAACGGCTGTTTTCCGGCGGCTTGGACCTTGTCATGGCTTCGATACCCTGTCCAGAGGGTTGCTATCTCTGAGCCTTTGCCGACCGCTCTTCAAGATCAGCGCGGCAAATCGACAATGAAGCCGGGGGGCTGTGCTAGCGCATTCAGGAGTGCAACCACAGGTCAGTCTTCTTGGTGGGCAGGGGTATGCCTACCCCACGTGAGTTATAAATCTGAGATTTATGCCTCATCCGAACAAAGCACCCTGCCTGCCCCGCTCGATGAGCCAGCCATTTGAGAACGGCGGAGCAATATTCGACCACGGTAGCGGCGGGATAGTCCTGCTGCGGGCGGCGTAAAAGTCGTCCACCTTGAAGCCTTTCTGCCGAGTCAGGGAGGTGTGGGGATCTACAGCGTGGAAC
>NZ_SEOO01000039.1 GCF_004152865.1 Sphingobium cupriresistens
AGGCGAGCGAACCGTCAGCGGGCTTTGGGGCCTGATAGGAAAGCTCGTCGATATCTTCCAGCCCGACGAATGCGCCAATTACTTCAAATCGTGCGGATATGAACCGGAATGAGTGGAAACCGCTCTAGCCGATCGCATGGCGGTGCCGCTGGGAACCATGAAAAGCTGGATCCGTCGCGGCCTGCAGCAACTCAAGGCGTGCATGAGCGATGGCTGACGCGCACCTGACGCCCGAAGAACGCGATTCGCTTGCCGCCGAACTGGCGCTGAGCGTGCTTGACGGCGCGGCGCGTTCTGACGCGCTGCGCAGCTTGATGGCAGATCCGAACTTCTCGCCTGACATGATCGGTGCATGGGACCGGCGATTTGCTGTGCTCTATAACGATTATACGCCGGTCGCGCCGCCGGAAACGCTATGGCCAAGCATAGAACGTCGCATTGCGGACGGATTACAAGCACATCCTGCCTTACGGCAATTGCGCTGGTGGCGCGCGGGTGCATTCGCATCCGCAGCGGTCGCCGCGTCGCTGGCGCTCGTCATTCTGTTGCGCCCGACGCCGACCGTTCCGGCTGCACCACCAGCGCAAGTGGCGGTGGCGCAGATGGTCGGCGCCCCCGATGGGCCGATGATATTGGCGCGGTACAATCCGGCGTCGGGCAGGCTGATCCTGCGGCCGAAAGGCGTCGCACCGGATCGTCTGGCCCCCGAACTATGGATCATTCCGGCCGACGGCAGACCGCGATCGCTTGGTCTTATTGCTGGTGGCGCCGAAAGTCGCGTAGCGATCGACCCGTCTTACCGCCCCTTCATGACAGAGGGCGCGACCTTGGCGGTCACCATGGAAACCATCGACGGCGCGCCCCACGACGCCCCCAGTTCTACGCCGATCGCCGCTGGGAAAATATCCCTGTTCTGATCTGCATCTCCTGACGGCTTCCTACCGTAACTGATCTGCACGCCCGCTCTGACAGGACGCGCGACATAGGAAGGAAGCCTCCATGACGACTATCTTGACGAAGCTCTCGCTGACATTTGCGGGCGCCCTGATCCTCGCCAGCGGCGCGCCCGCCATGGCCAAGGACATGGGCAAGAACCCGATGGTCGGTGGCGCAGCGATGTATCCGACCAAGGACATCATCGACAATGCCGTCAATTCCAGGGACCACAGCACACTGGTCGCCGCGGTAAAGGCCGCCGGCCTGGTCGACACACTCAAGGGCGCGGGTCCGTTCACCGTCTTCGCGCCGACCAACGCGGCCTTTGCCAAGTTGCCCGCCGGCACGGTCGACACGCTGGTGAAGCCTGAGAACAAGGCGATGCTGACCAAGATATTGACCTATCATGTCGTGGCCGGGCGGATGACCGCCAATGATATTGCGGCCAAGGCGAAGATGAACGGCGGCAAGGCGGTGCTGACCACCGTGCAAGGCGAAAGCCTGACCGCATGGGAAAAAGACGGCGCCTGGTATCTGACCGATGCCAAAGGCGGCATGTCGAAGATCAGCATCGCCAATGTGATGCAGTCCAATGGCGTTATCCATGTGGTCGACACGGTTCTGATGCCCTGACCCGATCGATCCTGTAAACGCCGGACTGCGGAAGCCCGCCAATCCCCCCCTGATTGGCGGGCTTCCCCTGCCTTTCCAACGCCGCGCTGATTAGCGGATAGCGAACAGGGGGGCGACATATTGGCTATAATGTTCTTCGGCCACGCCATAACCGTCGCCTGCCACAAGGCAAAGACCGGGGCGGTTGCGCATCACCAGCCTGTTGCGGCTGCTGGCGATCAATTGATTGCCCTCCATCACATGCAGGGCGTCCGTAATGCTGGCCCGGCGAACGACGAGCATGTCCGCCAGATCCTGATGCGTGACACAGATGTCGCCGTCATTGGCGCGATCATGATGCATCAGGATCAACCGTGCCAGCCGCCGCTCGACAGGGTCAGTCTTGCTCGACACGATCGTGGCGTTCATCTGGATCATCACGCTATGCACGAAGCGCATGAGGCTGACGCGCAGGCTTGGCCTTTCGTGCATCAGGCGAAGCATCCTTGCTATCTCTATGCGAAGAAGCCGCGCCCCCTCCCCGCCTGCGCGGATATGATGGGACGACAGGCGCACCTCCATCAATGCTGACCAGCCGATATAGCCTTCCCGTCCGACCAGCGCGGTCAGACATGCCGAACGGGCGCCCGCATCGCAGTTCAGGGCCAATATCCCGCTTTCGGGGAAATCCAGAAATTCTATGGGCTGACCTGTACGCACGATGATATCTTTAGGCGCCAGAACGACGCCAGTAAAATGCCGGCTGATGCTGGCATAGTCAGGCGGTGACAAGGACCGCAGAAAGATATTCGACGTGTCTTTTTGAATGCCGGCAACCAAAACGCCCTCGCAATTCATGGGTATCGAACCAAGAGATACGGCCGCAACAGGCCAAGGGATGCACCCTGGTACGTCCGCGTACGCAAATTATTTTTTTGGCGTAAAAACCGGAACTTCGTCGATCAATCACGTCTTTGCCCGCCGATGACGCGCCCCCGCGCATCATGACCACCAGTGAGCGAGGATCGAGCTATGACCGATGATATTCTGGCAATCGAGACTTTAGAACGCAGGGCCAAACGGCGAGAGGAACGTCGGGATTTCTTTCGAACGCTGGGGGCCATGGCCGCCTTTGGCAGCACAGGTTTCGCCGCGAGCAGCCAGTCGGCCATGGCGCAGAGCGCGCCATCGGACGGCGACATACTGAACTTCGCCCTCAACCTGGAATATCTGGAGGCGAATTTCTATTCCTATGCAGTGTTCGGCACGCCGATCGACACCAAATATACCAGCGGCAGCGGCAATGCCGGCACTGCCACAGGCGGCCGAAAGGTCAATTTCACCGACCCGGTCGTGGCCCAATATGCCAAGGAGATCGCACAGGACGAAATCGCCCATGTCGATTTCCTGCGCAAAAATCTGGGCGGGGCCGTGGTCGCCCAGCCCGCGATCGATGTCGGCACTGATCCCAATGGCGCTTTTTCGTCCGCGGCGCGCGCAGCCGGCCTGATCGGCGGCGGCGCCAGCTTCGACCCATATTCCAGCGACGAAAACTTCCTGCTGGGCGCGTTCATCTTCGAGGATGTGGGGGTCACCGCCTATAAGGGCGCGGCGCCGCTCATCACCAGCAAGGCCTATCTGGAAGCCGCGGCCGGCATCTTGGCGGTGGAAGCCTATCATGCGGGCCTGGTCCGCACCTCGCTCTATCGCAAGGGCATCGCCACCCCATCGCTGATCGACGCGACCGAGGCGATTTCCAAAGCGCGCGACAGCCTGGACGGGTCCAGCGACCTAGATCAGGGCATCGCCAATGTCGGCGACGCGTCGAACATCGTGCCGCTCGACGCCAACGGCCTCGCCTACAGCCGAACGACCGGACAGGTGCTCAATATCGCCTATCTGACCAACATGGCGACGGCCCGGGGCGGATTTTTCCCCAACGGCGTCAACGGCACCATCAACATGAGCGCGGCCAACTGAGCCCCTTTCGAAACGGAGTTGATCCCATGAAAGACGATCTGATGCTCGAAGCATTTGAAGCGCGCGCACGGCGCCGCGATCAGAGGCGCGGCTTCCTGCGTGCAGCAGGGTCTATGGCGGTAGTGGCGGCTGGCGCGAGCCTGTTGTCAGGCTGCGGCGACGATGAAGCCACGGCCGTACCAACGCCAACACCCACGCCAACCCCGACACCCACGCCGACCGTGACCGATGGCGATGTGCTGAACTTCGCGCTCAACCTGGAGTATCTGGAGGCGCAATTCTATTATTTCGCCGCCTTCGGATCGGGTCTGCCCAGCAGCCTATTAGGCGGAGCGGGAACACAGGGCGCGGTCACCGGCGGCCGTCAGGTCGCCTTCGTCGATCCGTTGATCGCCCGCTATGCGCGCGAAATTGCCGCCGACGAACGGGCGCATGTCGAATTTCTGCGCGGCGCTATCGGCACGACAGCGGTGGCGCAGCCCGCCATCGACATCGGATCGAGCGCGACCGGCGCTTTCTCCTCGGCAGCGCAGGCGGCTGGCCTGATCTCCGCGGGGCAAAGCTTCGACCCCTATGCCAGCGACGAGAATTTCCTGCTGGGCGCCTATATTTTCGAGGATGTGGGGGTTACGGCCTATAAGGGAGCCTCGCCGCTCATTTCCAACAAGACCTTCCTGGAAGCGGCGGCCGGTATTCTGGCGGCTGAGGCCTATCATGCCGCTCTGGTGCGGACCGTTCTCTATGGCAAGGGCGTGGAAACGCCGTCGTTGCGCACATCGGCGGACAAGATATCCGACGCCCGCGACAGTCTGGACGGGTCGGCGGACAAGGATCAGGGTATCAGTCCCAAGGACGGCGCATCCAACATCGTCCCCACCGACAATGACGGCATCGCGTACAGCCGCACGACAGGCGAAGTGCTCAACATCGTCTATCTGACGAAGCTGGCCGCACAGAAAGGCGGCTTCTTCCCCAATGGCCTCAACGGCAGCCTCAACACCAGCACTGCACAATAGCGCTGGATCTGGACTGCCATTTGAAAGGGGATAGCCGATGACACCTCCGCCACCCGCCGACATTGCGATGCCGTCCATGGACATGCCGGACATCAGGCCCAGCCTGCCCGGTTCCTATCGGACTATCGCGGTGCCGCGGGCTGGCGGCAGCGTCTGGAAGAAAATGGGCGCCTTCGCCGGTCCCGGCTATATCGTCGCTGTGGGCTATATGGACCCCGGCAACTGGGCGACCGACCTGGCGGGCGGGTCGGCCTTTGGCTACACCTTGCTGTCAGTTATCCTGCTGTCCAGCATCATGGCGATGGTGTTGCAATCGCTCGCGGCCAAACTCGGCATCGTCACCGGCATGGATCTGGCCCAGGCCTGCCGCGCCCAATATAGCACGCCGGTCCGCATTATCCTGTGGGTCATGTCCGAACTGGCGATCATCGCCTGCGACCTTGCCGAAGTGGTCGGCACGGCCATCGCGCTGCAATTGCTGTTCGACATTCCGCTGGTCATGGGCGTGTGCCTGACTGCCGCCGACGTCATGCTCATCCTGTTCCTGCAACAGCGCGGCTTTCGCCAACTCGAAGCCTTCATCGTTGCGCTGCTGATCGTGATAGCCGGCTGTTTTGCTGTCGAACTGTTCCTGTCGAAGCCCGACCTTGCCGCGATCGGCATGGGCCTTGTTCCCAGCGCCAGCGTCGTCACCAACCCGGCGATGCTCTACATCGCGATCGGCATCATCGGCGCGACCGTGATGCCCCATAATCTCTATCTTCATTCCTCGATCGTCCAGACCCGCAGCTTCGAGCGGAGCGAAAGGGGCAAGCGCGAAGCGGTGCTGTTCGCCACCGTGGACAGCACCATCGCGCTGATGCTCGCCATGTTCGTCAATGGCGCGATTCTGATCCTGGCGGCATCCTCTTTCCATGTCGCGGGCATGACTGGCGTGGCCGAAATCCAGGATGCGCACCGCCTGCTCGCGCCCATGCTGGGCGCCGGCATAGCCAGCACCCTGTTCGCCGTGGCCCTGCTGGCATCGGGACAGAATTCAACGATCACCGCGACGCTGGCGGGGCAGATCGTGATGGAGGGCTTCGTCAACCTGCGCGTGCCTGCCTGGCTGCGCCGGGTCGTCACCCGGATGCTCGCCATCGTCCCCGCCGTGATCGTGGCGGCTCTCTATGGATCGGAAGGGACGACCCGGTTGCTGGTCCTGAGCCAGGTGATCCTGAGCCTGCAACTGCCCTTCGCCGTCGTTCCCCTCGTCAAATTCACGAGCGACCGCGCTTTGATGGGCAGCTTCGTGAACCCGCATTGGCTCAAATTCGCGGCCTGGGCGATCTCCGCGATCATCATCACCCTCAATCTCAAACTGCTGCTCGAATTTTTCCTTTGAAAAGGAGGACTGACATGAAAGCCACCCTGCGTTCCACCTTCATGCGACTGACGTTGATGGCCGCGGCCATCGGCCTGCTCCTGCGCGCCATCCTGTTTGATCGTGCGGACCTGCCCTATGCGATCGGTATAATGGCCGCCGCGCTGGCCTATGAAGCGCTTTTCCATGTCGCCAGCAACGCGATCCGGCATAATTATGACATCCAGGCCGCGCCATCGGCTTGAAGCTGGTCATCGCCGCTCTTCATGGTAGAGAAGGCGATGGGTAGACGATGGAAATGGTTGGCAGCGAGCGCTTGTGGGCTGGCGGCGGTCGCCTGTGTTGCTTGCGCGCCCCTCCTGACATTCGACACGCTGGTGCCCAAGGATGGCGATGGCGTCAGGATCGCAAAGGATATTCCCTATGGCGATGGCCCGCGCCAGAAATTGGACATCTATGCGCCGCGTGACACACATGCCGATGCGATGCTTCCCGTCATCATTTTCTTTTACGGCGGCTCATGGGCCAGCGGCACGCGGGCAGGATATGCATTTGTGGGCCGGGCGTTGGCCGCGCAAGGTTTCCTGGTCGTTATTCCCGATTATCGGATCGGCCCCGACAATCTGTATCCCGATTTTGTGCAGGATGGCGCCAGCGCAGTCAGATGGACGGTCGAGCATGGGCAGGTTTATGGTGGAGCGCCCCATGCCATCATCGTGAGCGGCCATTCGGCTGGAGCCTATATTGCGGCGATGCTGGCGGTTGACGAGCGATGGCTGGGCGCAGATCGGGCGGCGATCAAGGGTCTGGTCGGCATCGCCGGCCCCTATGATTTCGCGCCTTTCGACGTCGCGGCGAGCAAAAACGCGTTCGGGACATGGCCTAACCCGGCGGAGACGCAGCCGGTGCACTGGGCTGGCGCAGGCGATCCCCCGTCCCTGTTGCTGGTCGGCGATGCGGACCAGACCGTACACGCCCGCAACAGCCAAGCACTGGCCGCCAAATTAGGCGCGGCTGGCGTTCCGGTGCGAATCAAATGTTATTCCGGCATAGGCCATATCGGAATGGTGACGGCGATCGCCCGGCCCTTTCGCTATCGGGCAAGCATCGTCGCCGATATCACCGATTTCGTGAGCAGCGTCGCCCCCGCCCGCTGACGGGCGATTCATGCTTTCCAGCGTGCCGGAAATAGCCGCTTCAACGCAGCGACCTTGGGCCGGTCGTTCAAGACGATGTAGGGATAGGTCGGGTTGCGAGCCATGAAGTCCTGATGATGGGCTTCAGCCGCAAAAAACCGCCGATTGCTTTCAACCCGCGTCACGATCGGCCGGGTATAGATGTGAGCGGTCGACAATTGCGCGATATAGGCGCGCGCTACCTTTTCCTGCGCAGGCGAAGCGGGAAACAGGGCCGATCGATATTGGGTGCCCCGGTCCGGCCCTTGCCGATTGAGCAGGGTAGGGTCAGTCACGACGGAAAAGTAAATCCGCAGCAGGTCCGCATAGTTCACTTCCGTCGGATCGAACACGACCCTGACGGATTCGGCATGGCCAGTGGTGCCTTTGGACACACTTTCATAGTCGGCGGTTGCCGCTTCGCCCCCGGCGTAGCCGGACGTCGCGCTGATCACGCCTTTGACATGGGAGAAAACCCCTTCCACGCCCCAAAAACAGCCCCCGGCAAAGGTTGCGGTTTCGAGATGCCCCACGACGGGTTCGATCATCGCAGCGGCCGGCACCAAAATAGCCCGCTCGGCGGCGTCACCAGGGCTGGTGAAGGCGATCAGAGTCGATCCGGCAAAAAGGACTGCGGCAACCGGGAAGATGCGAGACATAACACGCTCCGTCAAAGGATAATGACAGAGATACGATGCAAATCGCCGCGCAGTTACAATGTCACCCGTTTTTTTTAAACCTCCGATGCCACTACCCGCCAATGGAAGACACGGGCATCCGCCTAAATATTTTCCAAGACGCGGCTGAGGGCGAGAATCATGCGGCGCTTCCCATTCACGCGAGCAGGTCAGCCCTAAGACTGCGCCTGGTTTAGCCCGACCATCATCATGCAGAGGGGCAGTTTGCGAGGAAGGAGTCGAGGCGACAGAGTGGGAGGTAGTATCGGCCCGCGCTCGGCCGGAATTGTTTCCGACGACATAGCCTGACCCGATTGTTTGCCTCAACCCGCAATGGGTCCGTAGATCGCGCGGAGCAATGAAAGCTCGCGTTGGTTACCGGCATTCGCTTCTTCGATGGTGCGCACAGCGTCCAGACCGCGCAGGCCGATCAGCGTCGCACGCCCCTGCTCCACCATCGCATAGCGCGCATCCGTGCGGTAACAGACAATCCGCCCGCCGCTGGACCGCACCGCATCGGCAAGTGCGGCATCCGCCTGCGCAGGACCCGACCACCAGCTTTGCATGACGGCGCCGAACAGACGACTTGCCCCGCACTCGTTGACATCGGTATTGTTCCACCCTGCGGGGTCGGCGCCCGAAAGATCGTGTCGTGCGATTCTTTCGGCGCCCGCGTCGATCAACGCTGCCGCGATCGCAATCGCATCAAAGCCGACCGGCACGACGACGAAATAACTGTCGGCCTCACAATGTCGGATGTCGCCCGTCACTATCGTCGCGCCAGCCTCCAGATTGTACAAAAGGGCACGGCGAAACAAGTTCTGCTCGTCGCGATGGATATGCTTGGTGACATCGCTGTGGATCAGGCCGTCGCGATCTCCCACCGCTGCAAATGTAACGACGGCGATACCCTCAAACGGTTCGACAACGAGCGAACCGATATCAGTAAGTGGCGTGATATGGTGCTGGGTATAGGTTTCAAAGCCCGGAATACGCGCGGCCATGACGCCATGCACATCGCGCCAATAGCGCGAGAAGAGGTCGCGCGAGATGCCTGGCTTGCGTTCCAGCAGGGCGATCGTCGTCAGGCTTGCCATAGCGCGCCCTCGACTGGCAGCACTGTCCCGGACACATAGGCGCCCGCCCGCGACGAAAGGAACAGCACCGCGCCGCCGACATCCTCGACCGATCCAAGACGGCCAGCAGGAATGCCGTCCACGACCTGCTCCTTAAGGCCCGGCACGGCAGCAAAAAAGCCGTCCGTCATGTCGCTGGGAAAGAAGCCCGGTGCGATAGCGTTGACGGTTATGCCCTGTGCGGTGAGATCCGACGCCATCATGCGGGTCAACTGGTGGATCGCTGCCTTGCTGGCGCCATAAGCATAGGCGCCGTTACTGCTGCGGCCCCACAGCGCCCCGATCGACCCGATCGAGATGATGCGGGCGGGGTCGCCCGGAACCGCGGCGGCCTTGAGTTGGGGTAGTAGTTTTTGCGCGAGGAAGAAGGGCGCGCGCAGGTTAAGGCCCAGTTCGCGATCCCACTGGTCGATGCTCGCCTCCTCGATCGCCCCGGCGCTGAACATGCCGGCGTTGTTGACGAGGATGTTGAGCGCGGGCACGCGGGCAGCGATGTCGGCGGCGGCGGCTTCCACGCCTGCGCCCGTGCCCAGATCATGGGCAAGGAAGATCGCCTTGCCCGGCCCCTCCAGTCCGTCTGCAAATGCCTTGCCCGCTTCCGCTCCGCGTCCGACGATCACTATGTCCGCCCCGGCCGCCACCAGCGTCCGGCTGATCATCGCGCCGACGCCCTTGGCGCCGCCCGTCACCACGGCAGTCTTCCCTGCGACGGAGAAGAGGGTTTCAAGGATGCTCATGCCGCTTGCGGCTTGGCGATGTTGAGGATCTGAAGCGCCGTGTAGGGATAAAGGCCTTCAAGCCCGCCCTCTACGCCGGACCCGGACTGCTTGTTCGCCGGAAAGGGCACGGCGGGATCGAGCGCGCAATGCTGATTGACCCAGACGCTACCGCTTTCCAGGCGCAGCGCGATCTTCGCGGCCGCCTCCGCATCGTTCGACCAGATCGATCCGCCCAGCGCATAGGGCGACGCATTGGCGCGCGCGACGACGTCATCGATATCGGTATAGCGGATGATCGGCAGGATCGGGCCGAACGGTTCCTCATCCACGATCACATCGCCTTCCTTCACATCGCGCACGACCGTCAACGGCACGAAATAGCCGCGGCCATCGGGCAGTTCGCCGCCCGCGATGATCGTGCCGCTGGCCCTGGCGCTCGCCAGATAGTCGAGCACCTTGTCATATTGCGCCTTGTTCTGGACCGGACCGAACTGCGCTTCGGGATCGCGGCCGCCCGCCACCCTGGAACCGCTGGCATAGGCAGCGACCTCCGCGCACATGGCGTCGTACACGCTGTCATGGACATAGAGCCGCTTGATGATCGCGCAGACCTGCCCGCTATTGAAGAAGGCGAACGCGAAGATAGCCGGCGCGATTGCCTTGACGTCGGCGTCGGGCAGCACGATCGCCGCATCATTGCCGCCCAGTTCCAGCGTGACGCGCTTGAGCGTCGGGGAGGCCGCTTCCATGATCTTGCGGCCAGTGCCGGTCGATCCGGTGAAGGTGATCTTCGCGACATCGGGATGCGACACCAGATGCGCGCCCGCTTCATTGCCGCCCGACAGGATGTTGACGACGCCTGCGGGGACGACATGCTGCCACAATTCACCCAGCCGCAATGTCGTCAGCGGGGTAGAGGGGGCCGTCTTGACAACGATCGTGTTGCCTGCCGCCAGCGCAGGCGCGATCTTGTTGCAGGCGATATAGACCGGCGCATTCCAAGGCACGACCGCCGCGACAATGCCCAAAGGCTTGCGATGCTGCTCGACCCGGCGCGTATCATCCTCGACCAGGATTTCCGGTGCGATCCGCAGGGCCGCATAATAGTTCAGATAACCCGCCGCGAGATGCGCGATCTCGAACTGGGCGAGGCCGAGAGGGCGGCCTGTTTCCTGCACCAGAAGCTGGCAAAGTTCGTCCAGATTGTCGGTCACGACCTGCGCCATCGCGACGAGCACGGCGCCGCGCGCTTCGGGCGTGGCATCGCGCCAGGCGGGATAAGCCTTTTTCGCGGCGGCCACCGCTTGATCGACCTCCGCCGTGCCGGCATCCGGCACCTGCGCTACCCTGCTCTCGTCGCTCGGATCGATGACGTCCATGTGGCGCACGGTATCAACCAGCGCCCCGTCGATCAGCATCTTGACCATCTTCCACTCTCCGATATTTTGTTATTCTGTCAGGCGTTCTGGACCAAAGGCGCGGGCGCGCCCACGGCAGAGATGGCGGCATCTTCGAATTTCTTCAGGATCAGCGGTTCGAGCGCACGGACCTTCTCGACATTGGCCTCCTTCACATGGCCGTAGCCACGGATCTGCGCCGGCAGCGAGGCCAGTTCGACCGCAGCAGCGTGATTGGCGGCTGTCAGCTTGTCGGCGACCATGCGCATCTGCGCTTCATAATGGTCGATAAGGCCGCGCTCCATCTTGCGCTCTTGGGTATAGCCGAAAATATCGAAAGCCGTGCCGCGCAGTCCCTTGAACCGCGTGAGAAAGGCGAAGGCCTTGCCCATCCACGGCCCGAACTCCCGTTTGATGAGGCGCCCATCCGCGTCCTTCTTCGAAAAGAGCGGCGGCGCCAGATTGTAGCGCAGCTTCGCGCCGTCCTCGAATGCGTCCTTCAACTGCTGCCTGAAGGCCGGATCGGCGTGCAACCGGGCAACTTCATACTCGTCCTTATAGGCCATCAGTTTGGCGAAGTTGCGCGCGACCATGACAGACAGCATGTCCCTGCCCGGCGTCGCGCGCACCTCCGCCCTCGCCACGCTATCGACCAGATCGCGATAGCGCTGCGCCCAGGCGACGTTCTGATAATCGGTCAGCAATTGGGTGCGGTGGGCGACGATGTCCACAAGCGCCGTCAACGGGGTGAAGTCCAGTTCCTGCACATGGCTCACCACCGCCTTTTCGATCCGGGCGGGATCGACCGCCTGCAAACGGCCCAGCGCAAAGGCCGCCTTGTTGAACGGAATGGCGACACCGTTGATCTCCACTGCGCGCTCGATCGAGTCGGGTGAGACCGGCAACAGACCCAACTGACAGGCATAGCCCAGCATGAAGAGATTCGCCGCGATCGTATCGCCCAGCAGCGCGAGGCCAAGACCGGTCGCATCGACGCCGTGCAGGTCGGCCGACATGGTCTTGAGGCGACGGACGAGCAGCCCTTGGTCCAACGTCAGGTCGGGGTTGCGCTGAAATGCCGGGGTCGGGGTGACGCGGGCGTTCACGACCACTTTCGTACGCTCCGTCGACAGCGTCATCGCCGGTTCCTTGGCAAGGCCCGCGACCGCGTCGAACGCCAGCGCCAGGTCGGCCTCGGCAATGCCCAGCTTCTGCGCCCCCAGATCGTCATTATGGGCAGCGATCCGCAAATGGCTGAACACCGCGCCGTTTTTCTGGCTGAGGCCGGTCATATCAAATACCGATGTCGACTTGCCCTCCAGATGCGCCGCCATGGCGAGCAGGGCGCCAATGGTGACGACGCCAGTGCCGCCGATGCCGGATATCATGATATTATAGGCGCCGTGGTGGAGCGGCACGATCGCGGGATCGGGCAGCGCCATGTCGGCTTCGCCGTCCAGCTGCGCCTTCTTGGGCTTACGCGGTTCAGCGTCGAGGACGGTCACGAAGCTGGGGCAAAAGCCCTTCACGCAGCTATAATCCTTGTTGCAGTTGGACTGGTCGATCTGGCGCTTGCGCCCCAGTTCGGTTTCCTTGGGCCAGACGCTGACGCAGTTGGATTGGACCGAACAGTCGCCGCAGCCCTCGCACACAGCCGCGTTGACGAACATGCGCTTGGCCGGATCGGGAAATTTACCGCGCTTGCGGCGACGACGCTTTTCCGCGGCGCAGGTCTGTTCATAGACGATGACGGTGACGCCGGGGACATCCCGCAATTCCTTCTGCACCGCGTCATAGGTATCGCGATGATGGACGGTGACGCCCTCCCCCAGCCCGCTATGCGCGCCGTAGAGATCAGGCCGGTCGGTGACGACGATGCACCGCACCGCGCCCTCGGCCAGCACCTGCCGGGTGATGTCGCCCGGCGTCAGCGGGCCGTCGACAGGCTGGCCGCCCGTCATCGCCACGGCATCGTTGAAAAGGATTTTGAAGGTGATGTTGACCTTCGCGGCCACCGCACCGCGCACCGCAAGCAGGCCGCTATGATAATAAGTGCCATCACCCATATTCTGGAAAATGTGGTTCATGTCGCTGAAATAGGCGAGGCTGTACCAATGCGCGCCCTCGCCGCCCATCTGCGCGTTGGGCAGCATGTCCGGGCCGGAATACATCGCCATGGCATGACAGCCGATGCCACCCGCCGCAATCGATCCTTCCGGGAAGCGGGTGCCGGTGTTGTGCGGGCAGCCGGAGCAGAAATAAGGCGAGCGCGCCGCATCGGAGGGCTTCAATCCCTTTACCGTCTCCATCTGGCGCGACAGGCGTTCGGCGCGCGCCGCCAATGCTTCGTCGGCGACGCCCAGACGCCGCAGCCGCTCGACGATGACGAGCGCGAGTTGCACAGGTTCAAGCTGTTCGTCGGACGGAATCATGAAGACGCCATCCTCATCCACCTTGCCGACGATGCGTGGCATGGTGGGGCGGCCATAGAGGATCGCCTTGGCCTGGTTCTCGGTCAGCGGATCTTTTTCTTCGATAAAGAGAAGTTCCGACTGGCCGGCGGCGAATTCGGCCAGGCCTTCGCGCTCGACCGGATACATGCAGCCCAGCTTGTAGACGCCAAGCCCCACTGCAGCGGCGGCAGCATCGTCGAGGCCCAACAGCTTCAGCGCCTGGCGCACGTCCTGTACGGCCTTGCCGGTCGTCACGATGCCCAGCATGCGCGCGGGCGTGTCGATCAACACCCGATCGATTCCGTTGGCCCGCACGAACTTCTCGACCAGCGGCCAGCGATAACGCTTGACCACGATCTCCGACGCGGTGCGATCCAGATGGGTTGGATAATTGTGAAAGCCATTGGCGGGCGCTGGGCCGCGATCGGGCGTGACCGGGCCATTGTCGCCGACCCGGATGTCGACCGTCATGGTCTGTTCCAGCGTCTCGTTGGTCAGCTTGAAGCCGGTATAAAGGCCGGTATAGCGCGACATGGCGAAGCCCAGCAGGCCAAGATCGATCACATCCTGCACATTGGAGGGCGCCAGGATCGGCATCCCGGCGTGCATCAGGGCGACCTCGCTCTGATGCGCGACGGTCGAGGATTTGCCCGAATGATCGTCCCCCGCGACGATCAGCACGCCGCCATGGGGATGGGTGCCCGCGATATTGCCATGTTTGAACGGATCGCCAGAACGATCGACACCTGGTCCCTTGCCATACCAGATGGCGAAGACCCCGTCCTTGTTGGCGCCGGGCGTGGTCGCCAGCATCTGCGTGCCCCAAACCGCCGTTGCCGCGAGATCCTCGTTCACGCCCGACTGGAATATTATGTCGTGGCTTTCAAGCAGCTTCTTGGCCCGCCACAATTCCATGTCGTAGCTGCCCAGCGGCGACCCTCGATAGCCTGATATGAAGCCACCGGTGTCGAGGCCGTTGCGCTGGTCGATCTCCTTCTGCAGCAGCGGCACGCGGATCAGGGCATGGGTTCCGCTCATGATCACTCGGCCGTCGTCGACCGTATATTTGTCGTCCAGTTTCACGTCACGCATGGGTTGTTTCTTTCAGCTCTGGCTCAAGCCAGGCGGCGCCCTTGTCGCGCAGATAGGCGGCAAAGGCTGGATGGAAATCGGCAAGGACAGTGCGGGTGGATGGGCGCGCCGCCATGATGTCGAACCAGTCGTGCAAGCCCGGAACGGCATCGACCAGCGAAGCCCCGTAAGTGAAGCGCATGGCGCGCTCCCCCAGGTCAAAATGATAGAAGGCGAAGATGTCGGCATAGGTTAGCTGCCCGCCCAGCAGGAAAGGCGCCGGCGTCACCAGTTGCGACAATGCGCGCATCCCCCGATCGACCACTGGCCGGACGGCGGCGATCGTCTCCGGCGCGTTGACGCCGCCCATGAACGCGCCGGGGTATAACGAGCGCAGCGGCGTTTCGACATAGAGCTGGACGATGTTGATGATCTGCCGCGCGCGCGCGCGCGCGAAGGCGCCGGTCGGGTAAAGCGGAACACCAGGAACGACCTCCTCGATATATTCCAGAATCGCGACGGTTTCGGCGATGCAACCCTGCCCCGTCCGCAAATAAGGGATTTTGCCCATCGCGCTGTGCGCCAGAAAGGCTTCATCCTGCGCCGCGCGGGTCGGGACGATCGTGAAGGCGGCGCCCTTTTCGATCAACGCCGCGCGCGCCGCGTTGAAATAATTACTGACCGGATAGCCGTGCAAGGCCAGGGCGCCGGACGCAGGATCGAACGAGATATCGGTCATGTCACGCCGACAGCTGGGAAACGAGGATGTCGTTGCCGTCGACCGCCACATCATAGCGTTTGATCAGAAGGTCGGGGTCTTCCTCGCATTCTCCCGTGACAAGGTCGAAACTCCAGCCGTGCCAAGGGCAGGTCAGCACCGTGCCGCACACCTCGCCCTGGTGCAGCGGCCCCTGCGCATGGGGGCAGCGCGCCTGGGTCGCGACGGGCGATCCATTTACCAGGAAGATCAGGATTTTTTCCGATCCCAATGACGCGCGAAGCGGCTTTTCCGCCGTCAACTCGGACATTTCTCCCACTTTCATCATATCCGCTCCCCCGCCCCGTCATCCATCGGCGCCTGTTCATGCTGTTCTAGCGCAGCCTGCCCCAAGGCAGCAGGGCGAGCGACGCCATATCCGGGCCGAAGGTGACAACCAGAAATATTTTGCGCGTTCGCCGACCTGGTCATGCCGCATCCTCAGCGAAAATCTTGCCTGGATTGAGAATATTCTTGGGATCGAACATCTGCTTGATCTCACGCATCAGGCCGCGCTCCAGGGGGCTGCGCGTGATCGACAGCCAGGGCTTTTTTTCCAGACCGATGCCATGCTCGGCCGACACCGATCCACCGATCGGGCGGAGCGGCTCGTAAACGCACGCTTCCACCTGCTCGCGGTCCTGGGGCGTGCCTGCGCCGATAGCGATGTGCAGATTGCCGTCGCCGACATGGCCAAGGAAAGCGATGCCGCCATCGGGCCAGATCGCCTTCAGTCTTTGGGTGACTTCGCCCATATAGGCTTCCATTGCGCCGACGGGCAGGCTGACGTCGAAAGCGTAGAAGGGCTGGAAGTCATGGACGATATGCTCCAAATCCTCCCTTATCCCCCAGATCGCGGCGCGATCCTTTTCCGACCGCGCGATGATCGCATCATCGAAGAGTCCCTTTTCCGCCGCATCCGCCAACACCGCCTCGAACAGATCGCGGTCGCGCTCATGGTCGGAACCCAGCGCCTCGATCATCGCATAATAGGGCTTGTCCGACCCCAACGGTGCAGGATGGCGCCCTGCCCCGGTGTTGACGCGGTAGAAATTATTGTCGACCAACTCGAAGGCGCTCAGCAGTCCGCCCAGCGCGCCGTCGACATGGCGCAGCAATTTTGCGATGCGATCGAAACTGTCGGCGCATACGAGCGCGGTATTGCTGCTGACCGGCCGTTCCCGCAAGCGCAGGACCAGCCGGGTGATGACCCCCAACGTCCCCTCGCTGCCGATGAACAGCTGCTTGAGGTCATAGCCCGTATTATTCTTGATCATCTGGTTCATCGACGACAGCACCCGGCCGTCGGCCAGCACCACCTCCATGCCCAGCACCTGTTCACGCATCATGCCGTAACGGATGACGCGCATTCCGCCCGCATTGGTCGCGGCATTGCCGCCCAACTGACACGATCCCCGCCCACCCAGATCGAGCGGGAAGCTGAGGCCATGGGCTTCGAGATGATCCTGAAACTGCTCTAGGATGACGCCCGCCTGGACGATGGCGGTACGATTGGCGGGATCGATGCTCTCTATCCGGTTCATCCGTTCAAGCGACAATATGACGTCGCCAGGCCGCGTCTGGGTGGCACGGACCCAACCGGACATGCCACCCTGGATCACCACCGGCTGACCGGCCGCGTGACAGAGAGCCATGACCTGCGACACCTGATCGGTGGTTTCGGGACGCAGCAGCACATCCGCCTCGACCCGCGCCATGAAATAGCCGGGGTGGCGATCCGAAACATCGTCGCCGGTCATCACGCCGCCCTCGTCCAGAATGGCGCGAAACTGGTCGATCAGCGACGATGCGGGACCGACGGCCAGAGGATCGCTGCTCATCGTGCCTTGAACCTGACCGGCAGCGACTTGGGCCCGCGTGCGAAATAGCTGTCGGACCATTTCACCGTGTCGCCGATCGCTTCGATGCTCTCGAACCGCGCGGTCAATATCTCCAGCGCGCTTTTCGCCTCCATGCGGGAAAGATAGGAACCAAGGCAGAAATGCGGTCCCTGTCCGAACGACATGATCTCCTTGGGATTGCGGTCCAGCACCAGCTCTTCGGATCGGTCGAACTTGCGCTCGTCATGATTGGCCGAACCCAGCAACGGTAGCACCAGCGACCCCTTGGGGACAGCGATCCCCGCCAGTTCGGTGTCGCAGGTTGTATGCCGAAACAGCATCTGTACCGGCCCGTCGAAGCGCAGCATTTCCTCCAGCAGCGCAGGAATTCGGGTCGGGTCGGCCCATATGGCGGCAGCGATGTCGGGATGGGTCTTGAGATGGGCGAAAGTAATGCCGAGAAGATTGGTGGTCGTCTCCACCCCGCCGATCAGCAACAATATCGCCATGTTCAGCACTTCGCTGCGGGTCAGGCGCTCGCCATTAACCTCCGCCTGGATGAAGCCGCTGATCAGGTCGTCGCCCGGATTAGCCGACCGTTCATCATAGACCTGCTCGAAATAGGCGCGGATCGCTTGCGAACTTTTGTCGATTTCGGCCAGCCGCTCAGGACCATAGGCCGCGCGGTTGCCGGCGGCGAGCAGATCGTCCACCCAATTCTTGAAGTCGACGCGCCGGGCGATGTCGACGCCCAGCACTTCGGCGATGACGCTGACCGGGAACAAGCCGGAAAATTCCCATACGAAATCGAACTCGCCCTCCCCGCCATGCTTGGCGAAGATATCGTCGATCAGCTCGTGCGTGACGCTGCGAATACGATCGCTGAGCGCGCCGACCCGGCTGGGCACGAACGCCTTGTTGGCGAGCTTGCGGATGCGGACATGGCCGGGCGGGTCGAGCGAGATCATCGGCTGCACTTCGGGCACAGGGTCATATTCGCCCAGCAGCGCTGGCCAGAATTGCGCAGAGGAGAAGGTTTTGCCGTCGCTCAGAACTGCTTCGACATCGTCCCAGCGGGAGACGGCGAAGCCCTGCATCATGTCGAGCCACTTTACCGGCTCGTTGGCGCGCAATTGCGCATAATGGGGATAGGGGTTGGATGTGACCGCAGGGTCCAGGGGGTTATAGGACATCGTGCTTCAGGCCTGAACCGTGTCGAATGCCGGGACGACGCCAAGCTGCTGGAAGACCGGAATCGCATCCCAAATGCTGCGCTCCAGCACGATCTTGCCATGCTCGTCCCAGCCCATGACGGTGACGCCGCGGGTCTTGGTGATCTTGCCCTTGGCGGGCACGCCCAGAAAATCGCCGGCATGTTTGGTTTCCCAGGTCCACTGGAAGGAGCCGAGCCGATTGTCGCCGACATAATCGAACACATCGAACCTGTTGTAGCTCTGGGTCGGGTCGGCGATGATGAAGCCTTCGAAAAATGTGCGCAGCGCCGGGAGATCATTGTTGATCCGAAGGTCGAAATTGACGTCCTCGAACTGGAAGTGCGGATTGTAGAGCGTCATCAGCTCATCGGTGCCGTCGGCGAACAGGCCGATCCAATATTGCGCCCAATCCTTGTTCATCTGCTCTCTCCTATGTGGCACGCCCATGTCGCGTATCTGTGGGCAACTTTTCCGGCGTGCCCGTGGCCTGATTGATAGTGTTGCGCCACGATGCAGCCATGGCCAAGCGCGCAGTCGATTTGCTTTTCGTGCCAAAATCTAGGCAAATTTCCACGATGAGCCTTTTATGTTGCGTTGCAAAATGGCAGAAAACGGTCGTTATGCTTTTTCATCTATTGTCCCGCTAGGTCATCCTCTGTCACGCTGGGGCATTCTCTTCGGACCCATAAACCTGTCTGCAAAAGGCAACTCTGAAATCACGTTCGACAGAAGCGCCGGATCAATCGGCGTCACATAATCAGGGAAGGAGAGATGTTATGAAGGCCATCAACAATCTGCCGCTAATCGGCCTTATCCTGTCAGCGGGCATTGCCCTGCCGGCGACGGCGCAGGACGCAGCGTCAGCGCAATCGGCGCAGAGCCGCACCAACATGCTGGAGGATATCGTCGTCACCGCGACCAAGCGAAACGAGAATCTGGTCAAGGTACCGATCTCGGTCAGTGTCGTCACCGAAGCGGCGATCGCGGAAAGGGGTATCACCCGGCCTGCCGATTTCCTGTCATCGACACCTAACGTAACCTTCGTCGAGGATAATGCGGGCGAGGCCTACATCAATATTCGCGGCCAGACATCGGTGCGCAATTCCGACCCGAACGTCGCGATCGTGATCGACGGCGTCACCCTGTCGAGCGTCAAGCCGTTCAACCAGGATCTGTTCGGCATCCAGCAGATCGAGGTGCTCAAAGGGCCGCAGAGCGCGCTTTATGGCCGCAACGCCGCCGCCGGCGCGATCGTCATCACCACCAAGAAGCCGGGCGACACATTCGAGGGCAACGTCGTCGCCGCCTATGGCAATTTCAACACGGCGCGCGCCAGCGCATCGGTCAGCGGCCCGCTCGCACCGGGCTTGGGCTTCAGCGTGGCGGGCGCCTTCCGCGACACCGACGGTCCCTTCACCAACATCACCACCGGCGAGAAGGTGCAGCGGTTCCAAAACAGCAGCGGCCGGGCGCGGCTGGTCTATGACAATGACGGGCCGTTCACCGCCGACTTCAAGCTGACGGCGCATCGGTCCAAAGGCGGCGGCAGCGCCTATAATGCGCAGTTTGTCGGCCTGCCGATCGGCGGCTTTCCCGGCACCGCACTGGACGCAAACAACACCGATATGCCGTTCGTCTCCAACGTCAACGGGGCCTTTGCCGAGAAGTTCATCGACGCCACGTTCAAGGCGGAATATGACATGGGCTGGGCCAAGATTACGTCCATTTCCAGCTATAATCATCTGAAGCAATATTTCGGCAGCGACAGCCCGCCCTATATTCCGCAGGACACCGGGCTGGCGGGCGGCGGCACCGTGCAGCAATATACCTATGACGACACAAACTATTCGCAGGAAGTGCGGCTGACGTCGGACAGCGCCAATCGCTTCCGCTGGCAGGTCGGCTTCTATATCCTGCGGTTCGAGCGGGATCAGACGAGCAAGATCGGCCTGGACACCAATGGGTCGCTGCCCGCCGATCGCGACACGATCGATCCGGCGACCACGGTATCCTACAGCAATCCGCTTTATCGGACGACCAGCTATGCGCCCTTCGCCAGCGTGCAGTTCGATGTGACCGACCAGTTTCACATCAACCTGGCCGGGCGTTACGATACGGAGAAGCGGTCGATCCGCGAAAATGCCTCCGCCGCGATCAATCCGTTGACCGGCGTCAGCTATAATAATTGCGTGGCGCAGGGCACAGCGATCGCCGATTGCAAATTGTCGCGAACCTTCAAGCAGTTCGAACCAAAAGCCAGCATCTCCTACGACATCGCATCGACCGCCAGCGTCTATGCCAGCTATGGCAAGGGTTTCAAGTCGGGCGGGTTCAACCCGATCGGGTCGCGTCAGGCGCTGATCGATGCAGCCGGCGGCAATGCGGCCAACATCTATGTGCAGGACGGCTATAACAAGGAAGTCTCGACCTCCTACGAGGTTGGCGCGAAAGCGCGTTTCTTCAATCGTCGCCTGTCGATAAATGCGGCGGTGTTCAAGACCGACATTTCCGGGGCGCAACAGTTTCAATTCCAGCCGTCGGCCGGCCTGCAAACCACGATCAGCATCGACAAGGTGAAGCTCAAGGGTTTCGACGTGGATTTCGACGCGATGCTGCCCATGGGTCTGCATCTGTTCGGCAGCTACGGCTATACCCATGGCCGGGTCGCGCAATTTGCCGGCAACCCGCTGGCCAACGGTAATGTCGCGCCGGGTGCGTTCAAATATACGCTGAACCTGGGCGCCAGCCAGAATATCGACCTGACCGACAAGCTCACTTTGGTGCCGCGGGTCGAGGTCAACCGCTATGGCGCGATCTGGTGGGACGTCGATAATTTCGCGGGCACCAAGCGCGATCCGCTGACGCTGCTCAAGGCGCGGCTTTCGCTCAAGAGCGCCAATGGCTGGGAAATCTCGGCTTATGGCGACAATCTGACCAACGAGAAATATTTCCAGGAAGTCGTGCCATTGCTGTCGGTCTTCACCGTCAACTATCGTGGCCCGACTCGGAGCTATGGCCTGGAAGCCCGCATCGATTTCTGAGACCTCTCCCTGGACCCGGCGTTGCGCCGGGTCCATTTTTTCCATGATGTGGAGGGAACACATGAATCTGGAATGGGAGCAGGACTGGCTGGAACAGTTCGACAATCGGCTGGAAGAACTGATGGCCAATTATCCGGCAGAGTTCGAATATGAGGATCTGAATTTCGGCGTCCGCATCGACAATGATCGCGATAAGCTGCGCCGCTGGTTCATGACATTCGAGAATGCCGATCCCGACAAGTCGAAACATTATTTCAACGCCACCCGCTATCATGGCGATGAAACAGGCGGTTGCCTGGAATGGACGTGGGAAATTCACCATATGTCCGACTTTCTCGGCCTGCCTGCCACCGGCAAGACGACGCTGGTGCAGGGCATGACCATCCATGCCTTCAAGGATGGCAAGATCGTGCTGGAACGCAGCCTGTGGGATACCGCGGCGCTGATGCGGCAACTGGGTTTGCAGGCGCCCGTCGAAGTGGAGTTTCATTGATGTTCGATCTGACGGGGAAAGTCGCGATCGTCACTGGCGCCGGATCGGGGATCGGCGCGGCGATCGCGCAGCGCTTTCGGGCGGCGGGCGCCGATGTGCTGGTGGCGGATATCAGCCCGCAGGCCGAAGTGCTGGCTTTGCAATGGGGCTGCGCTTTCCGCCGCACCGATGTCGGCCAGCCGGACGAGATGGCGGCATTGTGCGAGGATGCAGCCGCCCGCTTCGGCAAGCTCGATATTTTGGTCAACAATGCCGGGATCGCCGCATCGGCACCCATCGCGGAGGCGGACGAAGCGCGATCGCAGCGTTTCTGGCGGGTGCATATATTGGGCGTGCAGATGGGCATCAAAGAGGCCGCCGCGCGGATGACAGCGGGTGGGTCGATCGTCAATATCTCATCAATCACGGCCATGCGCGGCTTCCTGCAATGGGGCGAATATGCCGCGACCAAGGCGGGGATCATATCGCTGACCCAGACGGCGGCGGTCGAATATGGGCCGCGCGGCATCCGCGTGAACTGTATCGCGCCCGGCATCATCGACACGCCGATGGCGATGGACGAGGCGCCCGACATGGTGAGCCGCAACGCCAATGTCTTTACCCTGCTGGGCCGGATCGGTCGGCCGGAAGAACTGGCGGCCGCCGTTCATTTCATGGCGAGCGACGATGCAAGCTATATCACCGGACAGACGCTGCTGGTCGATGGCGGGTGGAGTACGGGCACGTCGATCAAGGGGATCGAACTGGCGCTGTCGACGACCGGCTGAAAAATGGGTCGGGAAAGGCATGGACGGTAGAAGCAGCTGCCGCCCCCATTTATCACCGGCCAGCCTGTAGGATAGGCGGACGTGTCAGTCGAGGAAATGCAGCGCCGTGATGAGCGCACCGCTCAGCCCGACAAGACCATCGAACAGAAGCCGCCAGGCCATCGGGGCGGCGCGCAATTCCATATAATAGCGCACGACCAGATGCGCCTTGACGGTGGCGGCCAGCATCACGGCGGCAAAGCCCCACCCCGCCGCACCCGCGCCCCCGAATCCGGCAAGCGTCGCCAGCAACAGCAAGACCCAGATAGCCGTCGGTCCGTTCGGGCACGTCATCGCGCGCCCTGCAAATAAAGCATCGCGAACAGAAATATCCACAGCAGGTCGACCATGTGCCAGAACAGCGCGCAAGATATGGTCCAGTCGATGAAGCCGGGGTCGGCCCGGTCCGCCCGCGCCCGCACGAAAGTCGCCACCAGCAGGGCGATGCCGATGGCATAATGGAGCAGGTGGATGCCGGTAAAAACATAGTAGAAGGTGAAGAAGGCGTCGGTCCGGGGTGTCAGGCCCTGTGCGATCTTGGTCGCATATTCGATGCCCTTGACGACGCCGAAGCACAGGCCGACGGCGATGGCGCACAGCAGATGGCGACGCACTTTGGGCATATGCCCGGTCCGCGCGCCTTCCACCGCCAGCGTCACCTGCCAGCCGCTGGTGATGAGGAGGAGCGTGTTGAGCAGCCCCAGCCGGATGTCGAGCAACGCCGCCGATCGGGCGAACAGCGCAGGCTGGGCCATGCGTTCGACCATGAAATAGCCGAAAAACAGGATGAAGTTGGCGATGTCGGCGGCAATGAAGGTCAATATGCCGGGAACCGGGCGGGATCGATCCGGGGCGGCTTCAACCATGTGGCGCGGGCGCCGGGGTGTCGCGTTGCAGCCGGGTCAGCGCGCGCAGAGTGAAGATCGAAAGGATTAGCATCGCCCAGAAAAAGAGTGAAAATTCCACCCAATAGTTGAAGAAGCCGCTACGCGAAAAAGGCCCGTCGCGGAAGAAGGGCAGGAAGCAGAAGCCCATGAAGGCGACCGCGACCCAGATCGCGAACCAGCATACGGGCCTGGGGATGAGCGGCTCGGCGCGCCAGTCGTTGAGGAAGCAGAGGGCAAAGGCCGTGACCTGAAGCATGGTGAGCGAGAAGGCCATGTCGAACATGATCCATCCCGTGTCGTAGAGCATCATCAGGATCGCCGGATCAGCCTCCGGCCGGAAGGCGGCGGTCAGCCAGAAGGCGGGCGGAAACACCAGCACCAGGGTCGTGAAGCCCGCGCCCCAGAGTTGCAGACGCGATAGCAGGTCATTGTCACGCTCGGCCGCCTCCATCACCTTGGTAATGCCCATGCCCCATACCAGATAAAGAACGCCCGACACCATCATGCCCGTCATGCCGATCCGCGCGGAGGTTGTATGCTCGCGGAAATGCCGAGCGATGTCATCGGCCGACAGCGCCGCCGAATAAGGCGGGATATTGTGCCCCAAAAGCGCGAAGAAGAGGATTAGCAGGATCAGCAGCGTCGGTCCCATCCACAAACAGAAACGCACATAGCGCAAAGGGTTGGAAGTCGGTGCAACCCGAAGGACTCCCGCTATCGCGACATTCGTCAATGACTGATCCGCACGCGCATCGTCGGCCAAGGATGTCATGCCCAGTCCCCGTTCCTGTCCATCGGTCGCCGTGCCGACTGGCGCCACCATGAACCCATGCGGGGCAAAGAGCGATATCCCTGGGCGCCATCACACGCCTTATCGTGCCAAAGTCATGATCTCTGGTCGTCAGTCGTCGGCCAGGCTGCGGTCGGCCAACGACCGCGCCTCCCGCCACACGCTCGGCCGCTGCGCGGTCCAGCGCATGAAGGCACGGGAGAAGGTGCTGCTGCTGGAAAAGCCCAGCAGATAGGCGATATTTTCGACCGTCAGGTCCGGGCGGCGCAGATAGTCATAGGCCAGCTCCTCGCGCAGCCGATCGAGCACCTCCTGAAAGGTCGTATTCTCCTCGCGCAGGCGGCGTAGCAGAGTGCGTTCGGTCATGGCGAGCAGGCGCGCAGTTTCCTGCTTGCTCGGTTCACCATTGGGCAATTGCCCGATCAGCGCGTCGCGGACCTTGCGCGAGAAGCGGCTGGCAAAGCGAAAGGCGAGATATTTAGCCGCCATCTCGTCCAGCATCGTCGCCAGTTCCTCGTTGGCGGACGGGACCGGCCGTTCGAGTATCTCGACCGGGAAGAGAATGCTGTTGATCGGCTGGCCGTAGCGGATAGGACAGCGAAAGACGTCGCGATAGGCCTGGTCATCGGCAGGTTTGCGGTGGCGGAAACTGACCTCGACCGGCGTGATCGAGGTGGACAATATCCATTCGCACAGCAGGAAGAAGCCCGCGAGCATGGTGTCGATCGTCTGGTAGATGGGCTGACGCCCGCCGGTGTTGAGATCAACCGTCAGGCGATAACCTTCCTCTTCACGCTGGAAGGATACCGCAGCAGAATCGGAGATCAACCGGGCGGAATGGGAAAAGCGTTCGGCCGCCCGGCGCAATGTGGCGCTGCACGACATGGCGTAACCCACGACATGAAAGGTCGACGGGCGGATATGGCGCGCGACCTTCAGGCCGAAATTGGGGTCGCCAGTCGCCTCGACAGCCGCGATCCACAGGCTGGTCACCTGATCCTGCGAATAGCGATGGCCCAGATCGCCGACGCGGCTGGCGTCCATGTCAATGTCGCGCATCAGGGCGGGCGGGTCGATCCCCGCATCCTCCAGCGCCTTTACGATCGCCAATATCCATGCCGACAGGCCGGTCTGCACGCTCTCTGTCTCCCCCCGTCATCCGGATTTTTCATATCCGGGCGATGATGGCTGGGACCATGGCCAAAGGCAAACGGCTCAGGCCTTTTTATGCAGAAAAAAGCCGCCCCCCGGTGCTCCCCGACTGCGGCCCGCGACCGTCCTGAAGAGAAGGGATCAGTCGAACTTGAACGCGAGGGTCGCGCCATAGTTGACGGGCCGGGCGACATAGCGCACCACGACGTCCTGGATGACGAACTGGTTGGTCCGATAATAGCTGATTGTGACGTTGCGGCCCCAAGAGGCTGAAGCTCCAGCGATAGTCCAGCGCTTTGACGCCGGCGCGCAGGCGGGTCCATGGATATCATCGGCGCCTCTTCGGGCACCGGATCATATTCGCCCAGTAACGCGGGCCAGAACTGGCCGGAGTTGAAGGCTTTCTCATCCGTCAGCAGGGCGTCGACATCATCATAGCACGCTACGCCTCGCAATTCGGTGATGACATCCCAGCGCAAGTTCAAGTCCCCCGCCAAGAACAACCCCGCCGATCACGGCGACGAGCGATTTGCCGAGCGTCTCCAGATTGCGGATGCGGCGGCTGAAACCGCCCGCCTCCGCCAATCCCGCCCGCAAATCCTCCTGGGTCGCGGCTTCGCGCCACCGCTCGACATCGACCTGCAATTCGACAAGATCGGCACCGGCGCAAAATCCGCTCGCCTTGCCCGAACATAATATGGCCCCGACGATCGCGTCGTCCTGATGCAACCGCTGCGCTAACAGGCCCAGATCGTCCTGAACCGCATGGCTGATGATGTTCATCGATCGATTTGGCATGTCGAAAGTGACGATCGCGACACCGTCCGCGCCGACTTCCAAGGTGAAGTTTTCCATGTCCGTCCCTTCCTCAGACGCGCGCTATGATCGTAGCGGTGCCCCATCCCCGCGCCCACGCACAGATTGATGAGCGCCGTCTCCTTGCCCGATCGCTCCAGTTCATCGACCATCGTGCCCAGGATCATGCCCCCGGTCGTGCCAAGCGGATGCCCCAGGGCGATGGCGCCTCCATTCACGTTGATCTTCGCCGGATCGATGTCCAGCGCCTGCATGTAGCGCAGCACGACCGCCGCAAGGGCCTCGTTCAATTCGAACAGGTCGATGTCGTCGCGCGTCATGCCGAGCCGGTCGAGCAGTTTGCGGGTCACGAACTCCGGTCCAGTAAGCATGATTGTCGGATCAGAACCGATGGATGCCGTTCCCAATATTTTCGCGCGTGGTTTCAACCCGGCGGCTTCTCCGGCCTCCCTGGAGCCGATCAGCACTGCAGATGCGCCATCAACGATGCCCGATGCGTTCCCGCCATGATGGACATGGTCGATCGGTCCCATCGCAGGATATCGGGCGCGCGCTACTGCATCATAGCCTGCCTCGCCCATCTTCACGAAGGCAGGCTTGAGCGCTGCAAGCGACTGCATGTCGGTTTGCGGGCGCATATGTTCGTCATGGTCGAGTATGACGATACCGGCCTGATCGAGCACCGGGACGATGGAACGGCCAAAACGCCCCTCCTCCCACGCACGCGCCGCGCGTTGCTGGCTCTGCATGGCATAGGCATCGACGTCATCGCGACTGAAGCCATGGATAGTCGCGATCATATCCGCACCAATACCCCTGGGGGCATAATAATGATCGAAGGCAAAGCTGGGATCGACCATCATGGCGCCACCATCAGCCGCCAGAGCCACACGCGAAATGGATTCGACACCGCCGGCAATCGCAAATCGCGCTTCGCCCAGCGCTACTTTGGCCGCCGCCATGTTGCACGCCTCCAGCCCCGACGCGCAAAACCGATTAATCTGCACTCCAGGAACGCGCGGATCATATCCTGCGACCAGCGCAGCGATGCGGGCGATGTCACTACCCTGCTCGGCAACCGGCATCACGCATCCCAAAATCACGTCGTCGACCAACCCGGTGTCAAGCCCGTTGCGATCACGGACGGCTTGGAGCACCTGCGCGGCGAGCGACAGCGCGGTAATCTAGTGCAGGGCCGTCAGGCCGCCCCTTACCGCGCGGCGTGCGAACCGCGTCATAGATAAAAACATCGGTCATGAGATCAACTGTTTAGCGGGGGCCGAGGCGGATCGCGCCATCAAGGCGAACGGATTCGCCATTCAGATAGCGGTTGCCGATCATGTGCAGGGCAAGCGAGGCATATTCCTCCGGCGCGCCAAGACGCTTGGGAAATGGGACCGACGCACCGAGCGACGCCTGCACATTTTCCGGCAGGCCACGCATCATGGGTGTGAGGAACAAGCCCGGCAGAATGCTATTGATCCGAATGCCTTCCCCCATTAGATCGCGTGCGATCGGCAGCGTCATACCCAGCACGCCAGCCTTTGATGCGGAATAGGCGGCTTGCCCCATCTGCCCGTCCTGCGCGGCCACGCTTGCGGTGCAGATGATCGCACCGCGTTCTCCGTCCTCAAGCGGATCGAGGTCCAACATGCCCTGCGCCGAAGCGGCGATGCAGCGAAACGTGCCAAGCAGGTTGATCTGAACGACCCGCTCAAAATCTCGCATCGGAAAACGGGAGATTCCCTCGTCCAGCTTGTTGCGGGATGCTGTCTTGAAGCCGTTGGCGATCCCTGCGCAGTTGACCAGGATACGCTCCTGCCCAAAGGCCGCGCGGGCTTTGGCGAAGCCCGCGTCGACCTGATCGTCCGACGTCACATCTACCTTGCAGAAAATTCCCCCGATTTCCGATGCCAGAGCAGAACCAGAGGCGTCGCTCATGTCGAAAATGGCTATTTTGGCGCCCGCTGCGGCCAGAGCTCTCGCCGTTGCCTCGCCCAGCCCCGATGCTCCGCCCGTAACGACTGCAACGACTTCACCGTTGATCTGCATTTCCGCCCCCGATTTATGGAATATTTCGAGCGCGATTTTTTGCACCGTATCGGCGAACCGGAAACGGCCAGGAGTGACAAGGAATGACCTTTCACGACAACCTTTCTCCTCGTTCAGAACCAATCGAAATTGCCAGCCTGTAGACAACGAGATTGCAGCCCTTCCGTAAAATAGGTCGCGCCCTGTGGTATCCCCGTTATTCAGATGGTGCGGTCAATGAGGACAAGGCCAAGATGTGGGGGTGCTTGAACGATAGGGCAGCCCCGTGGTCATCTGGATATTGCCAAGACGATGGGCCAAAGCCCGCCAACCCACCCGGACGATGTTCGAAGACTTAAGCAAAATAATATACAATATTATCTGTAGCGAGAGATCACTGTGATTCATGCTTGAACGGCCAAATGACCGCTTCAAGTGACAACAGGACGGGCCGTGTCGCTGGCGTCCGCTTTATATCCATAATCGCAGGAAGCGGGTAGTCGTGAAATGCCATCCTGCCGTCAGATATCATTCACCTGTGATCACCCTGTTCGCAACCAAATCTGATCCCCATTTGCGTTTCCGGCTATCTCGCCCGTCATCCCGACAGGTTCGACATCTCCGCTGATAAGGAGATCAAGAGTTGCGCTCTCCTCAGCCGGGACTTTGGCTAAAGTCCGTCGACCATCGACCGTGATCGCAACGACAACGCCATGTTTGATTGACCCATCTCTGTTATAAAGTACGGTGTAAGTTTCGATCGCCGCTGGTCCCACATAAGTTTCAACCAGCGCCGGCGCTTCGCCGCGATGGGCGTCAGCATCCGCCTGATAGTCGAAGCTCCGGGGAAAATGCGCCGCCGCGATGGGTCTGCTGCCCAATATTATGGTATGATTATGGGTAGCAAAACCACCATTGGCGAATAGAAGGCCCAGACCCGCGTTCTCGCGCAATCGTTGCACCATACTGACGACGGCGTGGCTCATATAATTGCCGATGGGACCGCCGCCGAAGGTCAGGTGTCAACGGCGGAGCAAAAGTCGGCCATTCGGCGGCGTAAAACCAGGCCATCGTGTTACATGCCGGGGGGAGTGGCGTGAGGGCGTAGCCCGAGGGCCACTCCCCCCGGCATTGGTGTAATTTTCA
>NZ_SEOO01000003.1 GCF_004152865.1 Sphingobium cupriresistens
ATGGCACCGCCACGATCAAGCTGCGCAATCAGGGCATCAATGTGCTGATGGCGATCTATGTCGGCCAGACGACCGACAAGAAGGTCGATCATGAGGAATATCGCGCCTCGCTGTCCTTCGTCCTCCCACACCTGCCGGAATAAGTCTTTCCACCAGTCCATTGGAGACACGCATCATGAAGATCGATCTTTTCCGCACGGGGCTTGCTGCCCTGGCGCTTGCCGCGCTGCCCGCTACCGCGTTCGCGCACGGCAGCATGAAGCCCCAGCATGGCGGCCTTGTCCAGATGTCGGGTGAAACCCTGATCGAGTTGGTGACCGGCCCCAAGGGCGTTGACGTCTATCTGAGCGAAGAGGATGAGCCGGTTGCCGCCGCCGGCTACACAGCGAAGCTCACCCAGACGGCCGCTGGCAAGAAGACCGAAGCGGCGCTCAAGGCTGCCGGCGGCAACAAGCTTAGCGCCCCCGGTTTCAAGGCCGCCAAGGGTGCCAAGCTCGTCGTCGCCCTGGTTGACAAGAGCGGCGCGAAAATCTTCGCGACGTTCCAGACCAAGTAAAGGCGCCGACATGCACAGCGCGATCCGGTTTCCGCTCCAACCCCAGATATTGCGGCGGATCGTGCTGCTGCTTTTGGGCTTGGCCATGGCGTTCATGAGCGCGACGCTCTGGGCGCATGGCGTCAACGAGAATGACAAGGCCTTCATCGAAGGCGCGTCGGGGATCAACATCATCCCCTATATGTATCTGGGCGCCAAGCATATGGTCACCGGTTACGATCACCTGCTGTTCCTGGCGGGGGTCATCTTCTTCCTCTACCGGATGAAGGATGTCGGCGCCTATGTGACGCTGTTCGCGATCGGCCACAGCACCACGCTGCTGCTGGGCGTCATCTTCGACATTCGCGCCAACCCCTACATCATCGACGCGATCATCGGCCTGTCGGTCGTCTACAAGGCGATCGACAATCTGGACGGGTTCAAGACCTGGTTTGGCGTATCGCCCAATCCCAAGGCGGCGGTGCTGATCTTCGGCTTTTTCCATGGCTTTGGCCTGGCCACCAAGATCCAGGAACTGACGCTGGCCAAGGACGGGCTGATCCCCAATCTCATCAGCTTCAACGTGGGTGTTGAGATGGGTCAGTTGATGGCGCTGACCGTGATCCTCCTGCTGATGAACCTGTGGCGCATGTCGCCCAGTTTCAATCGTAGCGCCATCGTCGCCAACGCCGCGCTGATGACCGCCGGCTTCGTCCTCATCGGCTTCCAGTTGGCCGGCTATTTTACCCAGGGTGCCTGACATGACCATGCAAACTGCTTCCGCACTTCCGACCTTGATCAAACCCTCGCCTTCCACGCTCGCCAAGGCGACCGGCGGCGCGGCCATCGCGGCCGTTGCGATTCTCACCTTGTTCGTGCTGCCGGCCGAATATGGCATCGACCCCACCGGCGTCGGCACGGCGCTTGGCCTGAACGGCATGGTTGCCGGTGAGGCGGCTGAAACAGCCCCCGCGCCCGCGCCGGAAGCTGCCGCCCCAAGCGACATCGCGATCCCGACCAAGGCGACCATCGCCAAGTCGGCCGCATGGCGCCAGGATGAGATGACCATCACCCTGGCGCCCCATAGCGGGCAAGAGGTGAAGGCGCACATGGTCAAGGGTGACAGCTTCATCTTCCAGTGGAAGTCGACAGGTGGTCCGGCGAAGGCCGAAATGCACGGCGAAAAAACCGGCGCTACCGACGGTTCCTTCACCGACTATTGGAAGGAACTCGAACTCACCGGCGGCCAGGGCGGCTTCACTGCGCCCTTCGATGGCACGCATGGCTGGTATTTCCGCAACAAGGGCGAAACGCCGATCACCGTCACCGTCAAGACGGTCGGCTTCTACAAGGATCTCTTCCTGCCCAAGGGTGAGTGAAGATCCAGGCGAGGGATAATCAGATGAACAACATTGCGGGCCACGCGCCCCTTACAGCCTTAAATCCCGGCATGACATCGCCGGTCGCCGCTGCAAAGGCGCGCACGCGCTTGATCGCCATCGACGCGCTGCGCGGGTTGGTGATGCTGTTCATGCTGGTCGATCATGTCCGCGAAACATGGTTCCTGCATTTGCAGGTCACGGATCCTGTTGACGCGAATATAACCGATCCGGGTCTCTTCTTCACCCGCCTGCTCTCCACTTTCTGCGCGCCGACTTTCGTCGCACTGACCGGTCTTTCGGCATGGCTCTACGGCCAGTCGCATAGCCGGGCCGAGGTGTCTGCTTTTCTGCTGAAGCGCGGGCTTTTCCTGATTGCCCTGGAATTCACGATCGTCTGCTACGCTTGGCCGACACAGGCCAACATATTCCCGCCGCCCACCATCTGGTTCCAGGTGATCTATACGATCGGCATCAGCATGATCGCGCTGGCTGCGCTGCTCCATCTGCCGCGCCCTGCGCAGTTCGCTCTGGGGTTGGCGATCGTCTGTCTTCACAATCTGCTCGATCCGATTCGCCTAAGCCCGGATTCGCCCTTCTTCATTCCATGGGCGATGCTCCACCAGCGCGACAAGTTCGAGATCGCCGGGATATTGTTTAAGACCACCTATCCGGTGCTGCCCTGGATCGGCATCATCCTGTTAGGGTATGCCTGCGGTCCGTGGTTCGCGCGGGGCGCCGATCCCAAGCCAAGGATCAAGCGGCTGGCTATGCTGGGCCTGGGCCTGCTTGTCGGCTTCCTGCTCATCCGCACGCTCAATTTCTATGGCGACAAGCCCTGGTTCATCGCGGACACGCCGTTGCGAACCGTCATGAGCTTCCTCGCGCTCACCAAATATCCGCCATCGCTGCTCTTCCTGATGCTGACCGTGGGCACCGGATGCCTGTTGCTGGCGCTGTGTGAGAAGTTCGAGGATAGCAAGGTGATGCCGACGCTCGCCATGCTGGGCGGCGCACCGATGTTCTACTACATCGTCCATCTCTACACGCTCAAGCTGCTCTACAACATTGCGATGCTGCTTTACGGCCCGACGAAGGGCGCCGTGTTCGGCGTCGATAATTTGCGGTGGGTATGGATCTGGGTGTTTATATTGATCCCGGTTCTCTATTTTCCGACGAGATGGTTTGCCCGGCTCAAGCAGCGCCGCAAGGATATCTGGTGGCTGAAATATCTTTAAGCCTGGAGCATCCGAGCGCATCGGCATGTCTTTTCAGCGTACTGATGCTGGAGCGGTTAATCCCCAGACAGTTATCATGGCCAAAGCCCTGCTACTGCTGCGTCATGCCGTGCAATCATAATGTCACGCAATTACAACATGGCTGTCACTTTCATTCCCTAACGAGCCTGCAACTAATGCTCAGGGGGAATCATGCTTTCGAATATCATACGCGCGCGCCTGCTTGTCGGCACGGCGCTGCTCTGCGTTCCTGCCATCGCGCAGGCCGGCCATGTGGTCGGCACGGTTTCCGATATCACAGGAACCCGGACGCTGCCGAGCGCGCAGATATCCATCGTCGAACTGGGCCGGACCGTCGAGGCGGACCGGGCAGGGCGTTATCGCTTTACCGACGTTCCGGCGGGCACCTATACCCTGCGGGCGATTTACACGGGCGCTGAGCGGGTCGACACGAGCATCACCGTCGCCCAGGATGGCGATCTGGTGCAGAATGTCCTGCTCGGCGGGGCCAACGACATTCTCGTCAACGGACAGCGCGCCAACCTTGCCAGTTCGCTCAGCCGGCAGCGCGGCGCCGACGGCGTGGAGAGCGTTCTGACGCGCGACTCGATCGGTCAGTTTCCCGATCAGAATGTCGCTGAATCCGTCCGCCGCGCGCCCGGCGTGAACGTCCTCAACGATCAGGGCGAAGGCCGCTTCATCGCCGTGCGCGGCCTCGATCCCAGTCTCAACGCCGCCTCGCTCAACGGTGTGCGCGTGCCCGCGCCCGAAGCCGATACGCGATCGGTCGCGCTGGATGTCGTGGCGTCGGAACTGATCGAATCGATCGAGATCAAGAAGTCACTGACTCCCGACATGGACGGCGACACGATCGGCGCGTCGGTGGAAATCAACACCACCAGCGCATTTGATCGCAAGAAGGATCTGCTCGCCGCGTCGCTGGAAGGTTCGTATAACCATTATTCCGGAGACCTGACGCCCAAGGGCAGCGTCAGTTTCTCAAATCGCATCGCGGACAATTTCGGCGTGTCGGGCGGCGCCTCCTATTATCTGCGCAAATTCGAGACCGACAATGTCGAAATGGATGGTTGGAACACCGACGATGCTGGCAACGGCTTTGCCGATACGGTCGAATATCGCGACTATGACGTGCGCCGCCTTCGCACCGGCGGATCGCTGTCGTTCGACTGGCAGCCGGCCGAATCGACGCGGCTGTACGCGCGCGGCATCTACAACCGCTTCTCCGATCAGGAAGATCGCCGTCGCCTGATCTTCGAGATGGACGAAGATCCTGCGTCCTCCACTGGTGCGAGCGCCACGTTCGACAGCGCCGACGGCCAGATTCGGGTCGAGCGCGACCTGAAGGACCGCTTCGAGAAGCAGACGATCCAAAGCTATACCGTGGGCGGCGAAACCAATAGCGGCCCCTGGAAGCTGGTTTATTCCGCAGCATGGTCGCGCGCCTCTGAACTGGAAGAAGGCTCGATCGATCCGATCACCTTCCGCCGCGATTTCAACGGCGAGGATGGCGACGATCTGACGGTCGGGTTCGACTATAGCAATTATCTGATCCCCGGCTTCACCGTCGGCGGCGCAAGCGTTGCGGATTTCAACGACGCTTCCGCTTATGCATTCGACAGCCTTGACCGCACGACTCTGAGCCGCGCGACCGACAAGGAATGGACCTTCCGCGCCGATGTGACGCGCAGCTTCGCCCTGGCCGAAGGCACGTTCGACCTGCAATTCGGCGGCAAGGCGCGGCTAAGGAAGAAGGCGTACGACCTGAATGTCGATACGCTCGAATATGATGGTGACTTCACGCTTGCCGATGTAGTCGGCGCCCAGACCTATCGCCTGGCCGACCTTGGGCCTGTCGTCGCCAAGAAGGGGCAGCGCGGTTTCCTGCAAAACAACATCGGCGATTTCGAGATCGACGAGCTTGGCTCCGCCTTCGCCTCGATTGCCGAGGATTTCTCGGTCGATGAAGATATTTACGCCGGTTATCTGCTCGGCCGCTATCAGGCTGGGCCATTGCGCCTGATCGGCGGCGTGCGCATGGAGCACACCAAGAACGACATTCGCGGCAACACGGTCACGCTGAACGAAGATGGCGAGGACGGCGAGCAGTTGATCGTCGCGCCGAACAGCATCCGCCGCAGCTATACCGATTGGCTGCCCAGCGCGCTGCTTCGCTATGAGGCCAGCAGGGATGTGGTGCTGCGCGCTGGCGTTTTCCGCAGCCTTGTGCGGCCGGGCATCGGCCAGCTTGCGCCGCGTTTTGCGATCGAACGCGATGGTGACGATCTGGAGGGCGCATTCGGCAATCCAGACCTTACCCCCTATCGCGCCTGGAACGTCGACGTTGGCGCGGAATGGTATTTCGCCAAGTCCAGCGTCCTGCAACTCGGCTTCTTCTACAAGGATATCGACGATTACATCACCACGGTGACGTTCGAAGCCGACGATGCGCCATTCAACGGCCTGTATCGCGGTATCGCCTTTACCGAGGCCGACATCCCGCTCAACATGGGCAAGGCGAAGATCAAGGGCATCGAATTCGCCTATTCGCAGGTCTATTCGATGTTGCCCGCGCCGTTCGATGGCTTGCTGACCAACGTCAACTATACCTTCACCGATGCCGATGGTCAGACCTTCGATGGCGATACCGGGGGATTGCGCGACATTCCGTTGCCCGCTTCTTCCCGGCATACTTTCAACGTCGTTCTGGGCTATGAAAAGGGGCCGGTCAGTGTCCGTCTCGCCGGCACCTATCGCGACAAATATCTTGATGAAGTGCAGGCGGTGGCGGATGAGGATCGCTATGTCCGCCAGCATTTCCAGCTGGATGCCAGCGCACGCTATCGGATCACCCCCAACATCCAGGTTTTCGGCGAATGGGTGAACATCAACAACGCCAAATATGTCGCCTATCAGAACGCGCCGACCACACGCCGACTGCTGCAATATGAGAAATATTCCTATACGATGAAGTTCGGCGTGCGGGCCAACTTCTGATGCGCGCCCTCCTGCTCGCCGCCGCCGCCGCGCTGATTGCCACGCCGCTTGTCGCGCAACCCATCGCGGTGCCACGTACGCCGGGCCTGCCCTATGCGCCGCGGCCGATCCCCGACAGGATCGTCCTGACGGCTGGGGCAGATCCGGCGCGCGAAATGGCGGTCAGCTTTCGCACCGACGGGGCGCAAGGCGATGCCCAAGCCCAGATCGCGGTTGCGGTGGACGGCCCTACGCTGGAGCGGGAGGCGCGCACGATCATAGGAACGACCCGGCCGATCGAAAGCGCCAATGGCGCGGCCAACTATCATCAGGTGCGATTTACCGGCCTGGAACCGGGTCGCGCCTATGCCTATCGGGTAAAGGGCGCGGCGGGGTGGAGCGAATGGCTGCAATTCCGCACGGCGGCCGCAGATTTCCGTCCCTTTCGTTTCCTCTATCTGGGTGATACCCAGAACGGCATCCTTGCTGATGCGTCGCGCGTCATCCGTCAGGGATTCGCGGCGGGCGAGATCGCGCTGACCGTCCATGCAGGCGATCTCGTGGCGCAGCGCGACGATCTCGACCATGATGATGAATGGGGTGAGTGGAACCAGGCGGGCGGCTATAATTACAGCCAGGCGCCCCAGCTCCCGGCGACCGGCAATCACGAATATCTCGATGTGCTGCTGCCTAACGGAAAGGAAAGTCGCCAGCTTGGACCCTATTGGCCGCTGCAGTTCGCGTTGCCCGGCAACGGCGCCGCGGGGGTGAAGGCCACGACCTATTTCGTCGATTACCAGGGCGTGCGCTTCATCATTCTCGATGGCACGGCCGCGCTCGATCTGGGCAAGCTTGACGCGCAGACGAGATGGCTCGATGCGACACTGGCCGCGAGCAAGGCCCACTGGAATGTCGTCCTGTTCCACCAGCCGATCTTCACCTGCGCGCGACCGCAGGACACGGAGGAGCTGAAGGCGGCCTGGAAACCGATCTTCGACAGGCGTCGCGTTGATCTGGTGCTGCAGGGTCATGACCATTGCTATAGCCGCCTGACTGCGGAAGCAGGAAGCGAGGCTGGAAAGGCGGGACGGGCCAAGGGGGCGGCGCAGGGACCGGTCTATCTGGTGTCGGTCGTCGGGTCGAAAATGTATGGTCTCAATGACCGTGCCAGAACGCAGCCTGACCGGACAGCCGAAGCGACCGAACTGTATCAGATCATCGACGTGGAAGCGGATCGCCTGAAATTTCGCACCTTTACGGCCAGCGGCACTTTGTATGATGGTTTTGACCTGACGCGCGGGTCCGATGGCAGGAATAGGCTGGCCGAGATCGCTGAGCCTTTGCCGCCGGCGCGCACCTGCACCGGCGTTACCGGCCCGGACGGCGGCGCCTGCGTCGCGCGGGGTAAATAGCCGCACGATAATCGCAAGGACGGGTGCGGCGGGTCAGTCCCCTGCCGCCGCGCCCGTCCTTGGTGGTTGCCAGCCGGATGCGGGTGATCGTGTAGCCGTCAATAGCCTCGACCGACAGCCGATACCCGTCCAGGTCGATAAATTCGCCCAGTTCGGGCATGACGCCACGGGCGGCAAGGGAAGTCCTGCAATGGTGACGATGTCGCCATGCTCGAAGACAATGTCATGATCTTCCGACAGCTCGGCCAGCGTGACTTCCCCGTCGAGCAGCCACGCGCCATCGGGCGTCTTGCGGCTTCAGTCGGATTCGGCGGCCTCCTCCTCATCGATCAGATCTTCGAGCGTAACGAAGCCCAGCGTGCCGCCATGTTCCACCACCGCCAGCGCTGCATGGGTCCGCTGTTTCTTGAACAGTGCGAGCAGTTGGGTCGTTATCGTGGTGGCGGCCACGCGCGGCAATGGCCGGTCAGGGTTTGCAAGCCATCCACCTTGCCCACGATCCGCGCCCCGATGAAACCCTTGACGTGGAGGACGCCGCCGATGTCTTCGAGCGATCGGCCGCGGGCGCCGGTTCACCGCTTGCTTACCATTTCGCGCTAAAGCCGCGGACATGAGCAAGGCCGATCCCTGTCCGAAATCCGCCGTTAGCCATGGTGTCGGCATTGCCGGCCTGGTGGGACTTGGCCTCTGGACGCTGGTGGCGCGCCATTATGGCATGAACGGTCCCAATGCGGGCCTTGCCGCCGTGGTCGCCTGCGGGCTGCCCATGGTGCTGTGGTCGCTGATCGTGGACAAGGTGCATCGCAACGCATCGACCGGGATCGACTGGCGCGGGCCGGCGCGGACCGTTCGGGACGTGCTGGACATCAGCATCATCAAGATCGCCGGGCTGTGGGCGACATGGCTCGCCATCGCCATCTTCTATTGCATCGCCCGCTGGTATTGGAGCGGCAATTACCGTTTTTCGATGGACCTGTTCATGGCGGCCGCGCCCTGGCTGCTGGTCCTGTCCGTCCCCTATATGCTCTGGATCGACCGGCGACTGGTGGAGCCGAAGGACGCCTGCTTCAGCTTCGGCCAATGGGTGATCGGCGGCGTGGCGGGACAAGCCGACATGGTGCAGGTCGGCCACCATGCCCGCGCCTGGGCGGTGAAGGGATTTTTCCTGGCCTTCATGGTGTCGATCGTGCCGGGCAATTTCGCCAGCGTGGTCGAATGGCGGACCGAGGATGCCTTCGCCCATCCGGTGGCGCTGGCTGGCTTCCTGATCGCCATCATGTTCATGATCGATGTCTGCCTGGCGACGGTCGGCTATATATTGACCTTCAAGCCGCTGGATTCGCATATCCGCACCGCCAATCCTTATCTGGGCGGTTGGCTGGCGGCGCTGATCTGTTACCCGCCCTTCGTCCTGATGGGCGGCGGCGGGCCGCTCGATTATCATGCCGGCGGCGCGGAATGGGATTATTGGACGCAGGGGTCGAGCGCGCTGCAATGGATATTGGGCGGCTGGCTGGTGCTGCTGACGGGCCTGTACGCCTGGGCGACGGTGGCATTCGGCCTGCGCTTTTCCAACCTCACCCATCGCGGCATATTGACCCACGGCCCCTATCGCTGGACGCGGCACCCGGCCTATCTGTCGAAGAATCTGTTCTGGTGGTTTTCCGCCCTGCCCTTCCTGTCGGTCAGCGGGTCGCTGACCGACATGGTGCGCAATTGCGCGATGCTGGGGCTGACCAATGCGGTCTATTATTGGCGCGCCAAGACCGAAGAACAGCATTTGTCGGCCGACCCCGACTATCGCATCTACAGCGACTGGATGGAGCGCAACGCGCCGGTGCCGCGCTTCTTCGCCTGGGTCACAGGCAAGAAGCGTGAGACGGCGATGACGGCGCCGGCGGCGGAATAGGGTTTAGAGCGCGGTGACTTTAAGTTGCATAATATCCGTTCTTGCTGAGTAGAGACTGAGTTTGTCGAAGGCTCGTATCGAAGCATCGGGTCCATGCGCATCCTTCGATACGCCATTTCGACTTCGCTCAATGGCTACTCAGGACGAACGGTCGCTGACGTCAGCTCTGCCCTTAAAAACTCTCTTCCTCATAGACCTTGCTCAGATCGCCCTGCCATTCGCCATGATAGCGTTCGAGCAGGTGTTCGGCGTTGGTCTTGCCCGACGCAACCACCTCATCGAGGAAGGACAGATAGCCCGTCTCATTGTCGCCCGCCCCGTTGAGGCGACCGCGCGCGGCCAGACCCGAACGAGCGATATCGACAACCTGCCCCGCAATGTCGCGCAGCTTGCGCCCGCCGCCGATCGGCGCGTCGAGGCCGAGCTTCGGCACGGAATCGCGCAATATCTGCCGTTCCTCCATGGTCCAGTCCTTGACCACATCCCACGCCGCGTCGAGCGCACCCTGGTCGTAGAGCAGGCCCACCCACAAAGCCGGCAGCGCGCAGATGCGGTTCCACGGCCCGCCGTCGGCGCCGCGCATCTCCAGGAAGCTCTTCATCCGCACTTCGGGGAAGGCGGTGGAGAGATGATCCTCCCAATCCTTTTCCGTGGGCTTTTCGCCGGGCAGAACGGCCAGTTTACCGTCCAGGAAATCGCGGAACGACAGGCCGGAGGCATCGATATATTTGCCGTCGCGATAGACGAAATACATCGGCACATCGAGCGCATAGTCGGCATAGCGTTCATAGCCGAAACCATCTTCGAACACGAAGGGCAACATCCCGGTGCGCCCCGGATCGGTGTCCGACCAGATATGGCTGCGATAGGACAGGAAGCCGTTGGGCTTGCCTTCGGTAAAGGGCGAATTGGCGAACAGCGCGGTGGCGAGCGGTTGTAGCGCCAGCGAAGTGCGGAATTTCTGCGCCATGTCGGCTTCGCTGCCATAATCCAGATTGGTCTGGATGGTGCAGGTGCGCAGCATCATGTCCAGGCCCATAGATCCCACGCGCGGCATGTGCCGCAGCATGATCTCGTAGCGGCCCTTGGGCATGATCGGCAATTCGGCGCGCGTCTTGTCCGGCCACATGCCCAGGCCCAGAAAGCCCAGGCCCAGCATGTCGCCGACATATTTCACCTGCTCCAGATGGCGGCCGGTTTCGGCACAGGTCTGGTGCAGATTTTCCAGCGGCGCGCCCGACAATTCGAGCTGGCCCGCAGGCTCCAGGCTGATCGTGCCGTCGGCGCCGGACAAGGCGATGATATTCTCGCCCTCGAACACGGGGTTCCAGCCATAGCGAGTCAGGCCGATCAGCAGCGTGTGGATGCCGCCCTTTTCCTCATAGGACGGGGCGTGATGATCGCGGCGATTATAGACGAATTTCTCGTGCTCGGTGCCGATCCGCCAGCGGTCCTTGGGCTTTTCGCCCTTGGAAAAGGCCGCGATCAGCTGGTCGCGGTTTTCGATGACGGGATCATGTCCCGCTGAGTCGGTTCTGGTGCTCATGCCCCGCCCTTACTGCTTCCCCTTGGCCCGTCAAACAAAGACGGGCGATCACCACATAGGGCTTGGCCTTAAGCGCTTCAATCCAATAGCGGAATGAAACTAGTTCCAGTCCCCGTTCAGCGTCATCCAGGCCGAAGTCGCGGCGATCGCAGCCGTTTCCGCGCGCAGGACGCGCGGCCCCAGCGACACCGGCACCGCGCCCGACGTCGCGCGGATCGCGTCGCGCTCGGCGGGATCGAATCCGCCCTCCGGCCCGACCAGGAAGGCGGCAGGACCGGGATGGGCGCGCAGGCTTTGTTCCAAAGGCGCCCCGCCCGTCTCGTCGGCGAAAAACAGGTGGCGATCGACCGGCCAGGCTTTGAGCAAGGCGTCGAGCTTCACCATCTCGGCGAGGTCGGGCAGCGCGGTGCGTCCGCATTGTTCGGCCGCCTCGACCAGATGGCTGTGCAGCCGGTCGAGGTTGAGCTTGTCCACCACCGCGCGGCGGGTCAGCACCGGCTGGAGGCGGGCGACGCCCAGTTCGCACGCCTTTTCCGCGATCAGGTCGATCCGCCCCTTCTTGATCGGCGCGCAGCAGAGCCAGAAATCGGGCACCTGTTCGGGCGGCTTGGTCCGGCTGACGCAGTCCAGCACAAGATCGCGCTTGCGAATATCGCGGACCCGCGCCGCCCATTCGCCCGACCGGCCGTCGAACAGCAGGACGATATCGTCGGGCTTCACCCGCATGACGGCGATCAGATAATGGGCCGGATTGCCGTCGATCGGCACCGCAACTCCCTCGCCCAGCTGGGTTTCGACATGGAGTCGCGGCGCGCTTTGCGGCGGCCAGGCGGGCGTTGCGGTCATTTTGTCTCTTCCGGTTCGGCCGCGCTTGTGGTCGGCCCGATCTTCCCTAAAGAGAAGATGCGGGCTTCGACAAGCTCATGCGAACGGAGTCACGGTGAATCAGACGATCGTCCCCGACAGCGAAGCGCGCGGCCTGCTGGCGCGACTGCCGGACACGCCGCGCATATTGGCGCAACTGGCGCGGTTCGACCGGCCGATCGGCTGGTGGCTGCTCTTCTGGCCGGGCGCATGGGCGGTCGCATTGGCGGGTGGCGGCTTTGCGCGCTGGCCGCTGATCGGCTGGCTGCTGCTGGGCAGCATCGCGATGCGCGGCGCGGGCTGCGTGTTCAACGACATTGTCGATCGCGACCTGGACCGGAAAGTGGCGCGCACCGCCGCCCGGCCGCTGGCGAGCGGGGCGATGTCGGTGAAGCTCGCCTGGGCCTGGCTGCTGGCGCTGTGCCTCATCGGCCTGATCGTGCTGGTGCGGCTTGATCGCTATGCGCAGATCGTGGCGCTGGGCAGTCTGGCGCTGGTGGCGGCCTATCCCTTCATGAAGCGGATCACCGGTTGGCCGCAGGTCTGGCTGGGGCTGGTCTTCTCCTGGGCGGCGCTGGTCGGGTGGAGCGAGGTCATGGGCGCGCTCAGCCTGCCGGGTGTGCTGCTCTATGCGGGAACCATTTTCTGGGTGGTTGGCTATGACACCATCTATGCGCTGCAGGACCGGGAGGATGATGCGCTGATCGGAATCGGGTCGAGCGCTTTGTCGATGGGGCGGCATGTGCGGGGCGGGGTGGCGTTCTGCTATGCGCTGGCGCTGGCGCTGTGGGCCTGCGCGATCTGGCAGGTGCGCGATCAGATATTGGCGCTCGCTGCGTTGGCGCCGATGGCGGCGCATTTGCTGTGGCAGGTGGCGACGCTCGAACAGGATGGTGTCGATCCGCTGTCCAAATTCCGGTCCAATCGTTTTGCGGGGTTGCTGATGTTTCTGGCTTGTCTGGTGGTGGGGAGCAGCGCCGCATGACGCCGCAACCGGGCGACGATTGCTGGCGCATCGCGCGGGCGGAGCGAGCGAGCGTCATTATCGACGCCGACAATTATTTCCGCAACGCCCGCGCCGCGATGATGAAGGCGCAGCGCCGCATCATGCTGATCGGATGGGATTTCGACGCCGCGATCAGCCTGATCCGCGAGGATGAGGTGGATGACGGCGCGCCTGCGGTGATCGGCGATTTCATCAGCTGGCTGGTCGAACGCACGCCGGAACTGGAGATTTTCCTGCTGCGCTGGGATGTCGGCGCGATGAAGTCGATGGTCCGGCCGACCAACCTGTTCACGACGCTGAAATGGATGGCGCATCCGCGCGTCACGGTAAAGCTGGACAGCCATCACCCGCCCGCCGCCTCGCATCATCAAAAAATCGTGGTGATCGACGATTGCTTCGCCTTTTGCGGCGGCATCGACATGACCGGCGACCGGTGGGACACGCGCCATCATCGCGACGAGGAGCCGGGCCGGCATCATCCCGACGGGTCGCCCTATGGTCCCTGGCATGACGCGACCACGGCGCTGATGGGGCCGATCGCCGCGGCGCTGGGCGAACATGCGCGCAACCGCTGGGTCGGCGCGGGCGGCGATCCGCTGGACCCGGTCGAAGGCGTGCAGGATTGCTGGCCCGACAAGCTGCCGGTGCAGTTCGAGGGCGTCGATATCGCCATCGCCCGCAGCGCGCCGAAGATGGACGATCAGGACGAACTGATCGAGATCGAGCGGCTTTACCTGAACCAGATCGCGGCGGCCAAGCGGCACATCTATGCCGAAAGCCAATATTTCGCGTCGCGCCGGATCGCCGAAGCGATCGCCAGGCGGCTGGGCGAAGCGGACGGGCCGGACATCGTCATCGTCAATCCGCAGCAGGCCGACGGCTGGCTGGAACAGCAGGCGATGGATACGGCCCGCGCGCGTCTGTACGAAGCGCTCAAGAGCCGCGATCCACACGGCCGTTTTCGCATCTATCATCCCTTCACCCAGCGCGGTGCGCCCATCTATGTCCATGCCAAAGTGCTGATCGTCGATGATCGGCTGATCCGGGTCGGATCGTCCAACATGAACAATCGGTCGATGCGGCTGGACACCGAATGCGACATTTGTATCGATACGCAGCTACCCGGCAATGACGGGCGGCAGGCGACGATCCTGAAGATCCGCGACGACCTCATCGCCGAACATTTAGACCTGCCGGCCGAGCGCGTGTCGGCGGTGATCGCCGAACGCGGGCTGGTGGCGGGGATCGAGGAATTGCGGCAGAAGCCGGGCCGGACGCTGCGTCCCTATGTGACCCCAGACCTGAACGAGGTGCAGGCTTGGATCGCCGACCATGAGGTGCTGGATCCCGAAGGGCCGGAAGAGATGTTCGAAGCGATCAGCGAACGCGGCCTCTTCCGCCGGATGAAGGGCTGGCTGGGGCGGGGCTGAACTACTCCGCCGCCAGCAGCGCTTCGGCGCTTTGCAGGTTGACCGACACCAGCCGGCTGACCCCGCGTTCGACCATGGTGACGCCGAACAGCCGGTGCATTCGCGCCATGCTGACGGCATTGTGGGTGACGATCAGATAGCGGGTGTTGGTTTGCGCCACCATTGCGTCGAGCAGGTCGCAGAAGCGTTCCACATTGGCGTCGTCCAGCGGCGCGTCGACTTCGTCCAGCACGCAGATCGGCGCGGGATTGGTCAGGAACAGTCCGAAGATCAGCGCCACGGCGGTCAGCGCCTGTTCCCCGCCCGACAACAGGGTCAGCGCCGCCAGTTTCTTGCCCGGCGGCTGGGCCATGATCTCCAGCCCCGCCTCCAGCGGATCGTCGCTGTCGATCAGTTCCAGATGCGCCTGCCCGCCGTTGAAGAGGGTGGTGAAGAGGCGGCGAAAATGGCCGTCCACCGCTTCGAACGCGGCGAGCAAGCGTTGGCGCCCCTCGCGATTCAAACTGCCGATCGAACCGCGCAGGCGATGGATCGCCTGGGTCAGTTCCTCGCTTTCGGCGCGGCTCTTCGCCTGGGCAGCTTCCAGTTCCTCCAGTTCCTGCGCGGCGATCAGGTTGACCGGGCCGATCCTTTCGCGTTCGGCATGGAAACGGTCATGATCGGCCAGTTCGGTTTGGGCCAGTCGCACCTCGGCGCTGGCGAAGCCCAGTTTTTCCGGCAGCACCGGCGGCGGACATTCGAATCGCTCGCCCGACAGGCGGTTGGTTTCGACCCGCCGTTCGTCGGCGGCTTCGGCGCGGGCGACGGCGGTGGCGCGGGCTTCGCGGGCGGCGGCGAGCGTCTCGCCCGCCTGAGCGGCGCGGCCTTCGGCGGCGCGCAGCGCGACTTCCGCCTCCAATTCGGCGCGGCGGGCCTGGTCGGCGGCGTCGGTCAGGGCCGATCCCCGATCGCTGAGCGCGCTAATCGCGGTGGCCAGCGCGTCGGGCTGCGCCTCGATCGTCGCACGCTCGGTCGCGATCTCTTCGGCGCGGGCGACCATGGCGGCGATGCGTTTGGCCGCCTCGCCGGCGCGGGCGCGCCAGCCCTTGATCTCCGCATCGGCGGCCGCCTGCCGCTCGCGGTCGCTGGACAGGGCGCGGTCGGCGAGCGCCTGATCGGCCTGTAGCTGGCTGACGGCGGCGCGCGCCTTGTCGCTGGCCTGGGAAAGGGCGGCGACCAGCGCCCGCGTCTCTGCGCCGTCCGGCACGGCGGCGCGGCCGGCCCGCGCCTTTTCATGCTCGCCCTGTGCGGCGGCGCGATCGCGCTGCGCTTCGCCCAGCCGTTCTTCGATCCCCTCGCGCCGCCCGGCCAGCCGTTCGAGCGCGGTCGTCGTCTCGTCGGCGGCGCGGAGCGCGGCGCGCAACCGCTGGTCGGCCTGCGACAGGCTGCTGCGCCCTTGGACCAGCGTCTGGGCGGCGGCTTGTTCGCGCGCCTTGGCCGCATCCTGGGCAGCGGCGGCGCTTTCCACTTCGGCCTGGAGCGCGGGGCGCGCAGCGGCGATCGCGTCCAGCCGATTGAGACGGATCAGCCGTTCGGCCGCCGCCGCGCCACCTTCCAGCGCGACATAGCCGTCCCAGCGGCGCAACTGGCCATCGCGGGTGACGAAACGCTGGCCGACGGCGAGCGGCTGGCCCTCGTCATGCTCGGCGACAGCGATCTGCACCAGACGGCGGGCCAGTTCGGCCGGCGCGGTAACATGGTCGGACAAGGGGGTGGCGCCGGCGGGCAAGGCTGGATCACCAGACAGCGCATCGGCGCCGGCCCAGCGGCGCTTGCCGTCCGCGCCGACCGGGGCTTCGAGGTCGTCGCCCAGCGCGGCGGCGAGCGCACGTTCATAACCGGGCGCGGCCTTCAACTGGTCGAGCGCGCGCGACCGGTGGCCCGCGCCGCTATCGACGGCCCGTTTCAGCGCCGCCGCCTCGCTATCGAGCGCGGCGAGGGCGGCGCGCGCGGAGGACAGGGCGGCCTCCGCCGTGGCGCGCGCTTCGGCGGCGGACTGGCGCTCGGCGTCGGCGGTCCGGATCGTCGCTTCGGCGGCGTCGCGATCGGCCTTGGCCTTGTCCTGATCGGCCAGCGCGGTGGCGCGTTGCGCCTCCAGTGGCGCGGCGTCGGGCAAGGCCGCGGCTTCGGCGGCAAGCCGCGCCACCTCACGCTCCGCCCGGTCGAGACGGGTGCGCGCGGCGGCCAGTGCGGCTTCGGCGACGCGCAGTTCGGCCTGTTCGGCCGCCTGAGTCGCCATCGCCCGCGCCAGATCCAGTTCGGCGTCGCGCGCGGCATCCGCCGCCGCTGCGATGCGGGCGGCGAAGGCCGGACGCAGCTTGTCCGTCTCGGCGATACGCGCCTTCAGCGTTGCGATCTCGGCGGTCAGCCGGGCGATCGCATCGGCGGCGTCATTGGCCAGCGTCCCTTCGCGCGCGCGATCCTCCTCCAGCCGGGAGGCCTGCTGGGCCAGGTCGGCAAGGCGGCGGACCACGGCCTCGCGCTCGGTGCGGAACGCGGCGAGGCGATGGCCCGCCTCATTGGCGTCGTCGCGCGCGCTCTGGGCGGCGGCGCGGCGATCGGCCAGCGTGGCGATGGCGGCCTGGGCATGGGCGGCGGCCGCGAGTTGCCCCTCCTGCGCGGCGGCAACGGCGGCGTCCGCCTGCTTCGCTTCGGCGCGGGCCGCCTCGGCGCTCGCATTGGCTTCGCGCCAGCGGGCGAAGAGGGTGCGGCCTTCGGCGACGCGGATCTGGTCGGACAGGCGGATATAGCGTTCGGCGGCGCGGGCCTGCCGCCGCAGCGCATTGGCGCGCGCATCCATGTCCAGCAGGATTTCATCGAGCCGGGCGAGGTTGGCTTCGGCCGCGCGCAATTTCTGTTCGGCATCCTTGCGCCGGACATGCAGCCCCGCGATGCCCGCCGCTTCCTCCAGCATGGCGCGCCGTTCCTGCGGGCGGGCGGCGATGACGGCGGCGATGCGGCCCTGGCTGACCAGCGCGGGGCTGTGCGGGCCGGTGGCGGCGTCAGCGAAGACCAGCGACACATCCTTGGCGCGCACGTCCCGGCCATTGGCGCGATAGGCGCTGCCCGCGCCGCGCTCGATCCGGCGGGTGACTTCCAGTTCGCCGTCCGCGCCGACATCGACGGCGTTGAAGAGTTCGCCCTGTTCCTGGATCGTCAGCAGCGAGACTTCGGCAAAATCGCGCTGCGGCCGGGTGGCGGTGCCGGCGAAGATGACATCCTCCATGCCGCCGCCGCGCATGGATTTGGCGCTGGATTCGCCCATGACCCAGCGAATGGCTTCCAGCAGGTTGGATTTGCCACAGCCATTGGGGCCGACGATGCCGGTCAGGCCCGGCTCGATCCGCAACTCCGTCGCGTCGACGAAGCTTTTGAAGCCGGAGAGTTTGAGCCGCTTTATCTGCATGACGTCATGTCGGGGCGGCGCGCCGCCCCGGCCTTGCTAAACGATGCTGTCAGCCCCCGCTGGCGCAATCAGAGGCCCGCTTCCTTGAGCTTGGGCTGGAGCGAGGACCAGTTGGCGACATTGTCGACCAGCACGCCGTTGATGAGAAAGCTGGGCGTGCCCTGGATCTGATACTGGCTGTTCGCCGCCTCGACGCCCTTGGCGAGCCGTTCGGCCGCGCCGGTGTCGGCCAGGCATTGTTTCGCCTGATCGGCGGAAATGCCGCGCTGCTGGGCATATTCGACAAGGCCCGCAATCTGCGCGATCGCGCCGGGGCGCTGCGCCGGGGGCAGCTTTTCCACGCCCTGGAAGGCGGCCTCATTACCCTGCACCTTTTCGAACATCGCCGCCTGGTTGGCGAAAAACTGCTCCGACAGCGGATAATATATGTCCTTGCCGCCGCAGCCGGCCAGCAGCGCGGTGGTCAGGTCGATCGGATCGCGGACATAGGTGCGGAATTCGAAGCTCATCTTGCCGGTATCGACGATCTTCTTGATCTCCTCCGACGCTTCGGCGGAGAAATCCTTGCAATGGCTGCAAGTGTAGGAGCCATATTCGACCAGCTTGATCTTGGCCGACGGATTGCCCATCAGATAATAGCCTTCGGGCGTCTGCGCGATCGTTTGCGACCAACTGGTCCCGGCAGGGGCGGCGACGGCGGCGACGGGATCGCCGCTGGGCTTGGCGCCTTCCTCGCTCTTGCCGCAGGCGGCGAGGGTCAGGCTGACGGCGATGAGGGCAAGAGCGGAAACGGCTTTCACGACGGGCAAGGCTCCGATGACTGGCGGTATGAAGAGGGGTTTAGATCAGCGCGCGGCCGTGGGCAATGCAGCGGGGGGCAATGCGGCCTGGAGAATGGACCAGGTCGATCCCTTGACGAGCGTGCCGTTGACGACGAAGCCGGGCGTGCCGCCGATCTTCACCTTGTTCCAGGCGTCGTCGGTCATGGCGAGGATCTGCTTCATCGCCGTGGGATTGGCGATGCAGGCGTCCAGTTGGGCATGGGTGAAGCCGCGCTGGGTCATCAGCGTATAAAGGCCGGTCTTCCGCCCGATGTCGCGCATCGCCGCGGTCTGGTCCGAGGGCTTTTGCGTCGTCGCCGCATCATAGGCCTCGATCTGCGGCATCCAGGCGGTCTGGTTGGCGAACAACGCCTCATGATTGCCCATGAAGCGGGCCGGGCCGCCGCAGCGGGCGAGCAGAGCGGCGGTCAGGTCATATCGGTCGCGCACGGCGTTGCGGACTTCGACGCTGACCTTGCCGCCCTTCACATAGTCGTTCTTGAGCGGGCCGCTCGCTTCGCCGACGAAATGGGCGCAATGCGAGCAGGTGTAGCTGACATATTCGACCAGCTTGGTCGGCGCATTGGGATTGCCCATCGCATGGCCGCCGATCGGTGACAGCACGACCCGGCTCACCCAATTGGCGGCGGGCGCGGCGATCAGCGCAGCGGGAACGGCAAGCAAAGCGAGCGGCAGGAGCAGTTTTTTCATGGCGGGCGATCCGTAATATGGTCCGGCTGAACCACAGCCGAATAGCATCGTTTCTGGCGCGATTTTCAAGTTGATCGCTCAGTCTTTTTTGACGCGATTTTCAAGTCGATCGCGTCAGTTGATCTTCGGCAATCCGCTGCTGTTGGCAAGCCCCTGCGCCAGAGATTCGAGCACGGCGCGCAATTCCGGGTCGCCGATATCGCGCAGCGAATCGCCCAGCTCGACCGGAATGGGCTTCAAATTGCGGGGCGGCGGGCGGCGTTCGGCCGCGACGGGCCTGATATCGCCCTGCCGGATCGCGACCTTCGTCACGGCGGCATAGCCAAAGAAGCGGTTCACCCGCTCGACGATATCGGGCAGCATATGCTGCACCATCGGCCCATGGCCGCTCATCACCGTCAGTTGCAGCGTGCCGCCAGCCTTTTGCCCCACCGGGAAACGGATCGATTCGGGCGCGGAAATGCCGGCATAATGGGCGCCGACAATCTCCGCCCAGCGGGTGACGATGCTGGACTGGACGAAGCCGAACTTGCGGAAAGCGGCGCGGCCGATGTCGGGCATCAGGTCCGCGATCGCGCGCGGCGCGCCCACGCGCGGCCTGTCTTCGGCCGGCAGCTTGCGACTCTTATATTTCGGGGGGGCCGGGCGTTCCGTCATGGCCCGCTTAATGGCATAGGGTCGCCATGCGCGTCGAGGGTAGAGCCACAAAAATCGCAAGCGACCTGCTTGCTCATTATGACGTCCATGCCCGGCGACTGCCATGGCGCGCGCCGCCGGGCAGCAATGCCGCCGATCCATACCGGGTGTGGCTGTCCGAAGTGATGCTGCAACAGACCACGGTCGCGGCGGTCGGCCCCTATTATGCGAAATTCCTGGCGCGCTGGCCCACGGTTCAGGATTTGGCCGCCAGCGAAGACGCGGACCTGATGGCCGCCTGGGCGGGGCTTGGCTATTATGCCCGCGCCCGCAATCTGCTGGCTTGCGCGCGGGCGGTGGCGCAAGATCATGGCGGTGTCTTTCCCGATACGGAGGATGGGCTGCGGGCGCTGCCGGGGGTGGGCGCCTATACCGCCGCGGCCGTCGCGGCGATCGCCTTCGGCCAGCGCGCGGTGGTGGTGGACGCCAATGTCGAGCGGGTGGTGGCGCGGCTGTTCGCGATAGCGACGCCGCTCCCCGCCGCCCGGCCGGCGATCCGCGCCGCCGCCGACAGCATCACGCCCGATGCCCGCGCCGGGGATTTCGCGCAGGCGATGATGGACCTGGGCGCGACCATCTGCACGGCGCGCAATCCGGCCTGCGGCATCTGCCCGTTGCGACAGGATTGCGCCGCGGTGCTGACCGCCGACCCGGCGGCCTTCCCGGTCAAGGCGGCGAAGAAAGTGCGACCGCACCGCACCGGCCATGGCTGGTGGATCGAGCGGGAAGGCCATGTCTGGCTGGTGCGCCGCCCGGACAAGGGATTGCTGGGCGGGATGCGGGCGCTGCCCAGTTCCGATTGGGGCGACGCGCCTGACCCGACGCCGCCGATCGCCGCCGCCTGGACGACGATCGATGAGCCGGTCGCCCATGTCTTCACCCATTTCTCTCTGGCGCTGCGCGTCCACCATGCCCATGTGGAAGCGAACGAAACGCCGGAGGGCGCAGGCGAATGGTGGCCGATCGACCGTATCGGCGAGGCGGGATTGCCGACATTGTTCGTTCGGGCGGCCCACGCGGTGAGGAAGGAAGGGCAGGCAGATGCACGGAACTGATCCAGCGATAAAGGCGGTGCCGGGCTTCGTCGGCAGCAATCTGGACCGGGTGGACCATATCCGCACCAACCCCGCGCTTCTGGCGGAGACGTTCGCCGATCCGGCCGCGCGCCTGCTGGTGCTGGACGGGTTGGAGCCGGTCGAGGTGAACGGGCATCTGCTGCTGGAGCCGCTGGAGCCGCACGCGCAGGTCGAGGATCATCTGCTGCTGGGCATCGATCCGGGCAAGCGGCCGATCTTCGCCCGGCTGGTCGCGGACCTTGGCCCCAATCTGGTCCCCACGCCGCGCAGCCGGGCCATTGCCGGGCTGGTCCCGACCGAAGAGGTCGCGCTCTATGGCACGGCGCGCAGCCTGGTCCACTGGCATGCCCGCCACCGCCATTGTTCGGTCTGCGGCGGGACGACGCAGCCTGCCAAGGCGGGCTGGTCGCGCAAATGCGAGGCGTGCGCCGCCGAACATTTCCCGCGCACCGACCCGGTCGTCATCATGCTGGCCGAACATCGCGGGCGCATCCTGCTCGGCCGCCAGCACGCCTGGCCGCCCGGCCGCTATTCGGCGCTGGCCGGCTTCGTCGAACCGGGTGAGACGATCGAGGAAGCGGTCGCGCGCGAATTGTTCGAGGAAGCAGGCGTGCGGGTGCATAAGGTCCGCTATGTGATGAGCCAGCCCTGGCCTTTTCCCTCCTCGCTGATGATCGCCTGCATCGGGCAGGCGCTGGACGATGCGCTGACGCTCGATCCGACCGAGATAGAAGATGCCTTCTGGTGCGATGCGGATCAGGTCCGCGCCGCGATGGCGGGCGATCCCGATGCCCCCTTCCTCGCCCCGCCGACGATGGCTGTGGCCTGGCACCTGCTCGACCATTGGCTGGCGGACGTCGCCGCCGCCAGCCTTGTGAGCGCCGGCGCAAGCGCGTAAGGCCGATCCCCTTCCCTTCATGATTTTGAGGACCATTTTCCCTCCATGCTCAGCCTAGAAGAAGCCCAGTCGCGCGCGCAGGATCTGGTCAGCGCCGCGCGCAAGGCCGGCGCGGATGCCGCCGACGCCATCTATGCCTGCAATGCATCGACCAATGTATCGGTGCGATTGGGCGCGCTGGAGGATGTGGAACGGTCCGAGGGCGAGGAGATCGGCCTGCGCGTCTTCATCGGCCAGCGGTCCGCCAGCATTTCCGCGTCGGACATGAACCCGGCGACGCTCGCCACGCTGGTCGATCGCGCCGTCGCCATGGCGCGCGAGGCGCCCGAAGACCCCTATGCCGGCCTCGCGCCCGAAGACCGGTTGCTCAAGAAGCGCCCGCCCGCGCTCGACCTGACCGACGAGGAGGAGCCGGAACCCGCGGCGCTGCGCGAACGCGCGATGATCGCGGAAGAGGCCGCGCGCAGCGTGCCCGGCATCACCAACAGCGAGGGCGGCGGCGCGGCGAATGGGCGCAGCCAGGTCGCACTCGCCACCAGCCATGGCTTTGCCGGCGCCTATGCCGGCACCAGCCATTCGACCTGGGCCAGCGTGCTGGCGGGCGCGGGCGCCGACATGCAGCGCGACCATGCCAGCCATAGCGTGCGCCACCTGGAGGATCTGGACGATGCCGAAGCGGTCGGCATCCGCGCCGGCCAGCGGGCGGTGGCGCGGCTCAATCCGGTCAAGGTCGAAAGCGGCGTCATGCCGGTGATCTTCGACCCGCGCATCGGCTCCAGCCTGCTGGGTCACCTGATTGGCGGCATGGTCGGTCCCGCGATCGCGCGCCGGTCCAGCTTCCTGCTGGAATCGCTGGGCGAGGCCTTGTTCGAGGCGGGCGTCACCATCATCGACGATCCGTTGCTGCCGCGCGGGATGCGATCGCGCCCGTTCGATGGCGAAGGGCTGCCGGTCGAAAGGCGCGCGCTGATCGACCAGGGCGTGCTGACCGGATGGCTGATGGACAGCGCATCGGCGCGGCAATTGGGGCTGGAACCCACCGGCCATGCCAGCCGCGGCGGCAGCGGCGCGCCAGGCGCCAGCATCACTAACGTCCATATGGAGGCTGGCGCCATCTCGCCCGGCGATCTGATGGCGGACGTGAAGCGCGGCATCTACGTCACCGAACTGATCGGCATGGGCGTCAATGGCGTGACCGGCGATTATAGTCGCGGCGCGGCCGGCTTCCTGATCGAAAATGGGGCGGTGGCCCATGCCGTGTCGGAAATCACCATCGCCAGCAATTTAAAGGCCATGTTCCGGGCGCTGACGCCCGCGAGCGACCTGCATTACCGCTACGCGATGAACGTCCCGACCATCCGCGTCGACGGGATGACCGTTGCAGGGGGCTGAGGCCCATCTCCGCGCGGTCATATCCGCCGTGGCGGATGCGGCCGACCATGCGCTGGCGCTATGGGCGGGCGGGGAAACCCGCGTGCGCCAGTGGGAAAAGGTGCCGGGCCATCCGGTGTGCGAGGCCGACCTGGCGGTCGATGCGATGCTGCGCGCGCGGCTGGCGGCGATCGACCCGGACGCTGGCTGGCTGTCGGAGGAGACGGCCGATACCGTGCATCGGCTGGGCGTGCCGCGGGTGTGGGTGGTCGATCCGATCGACGGCACGCGCGATTATCTGCGCGGGCGGCCGGGTTGGTCGGTGTCGGTCGCGCTGGTGGAGGATGGCGCGGTCCAGATCGGCCTGTTGGCGGCGCCCGCGCGCAACGAATTGTGGGTGGCGCAACTGGGCCAGGGCGCGACGCGCAACGGCCAGATTTTGCGCGCCGGAACCCGGACCATGCTGCCGGGCGCGCGCGTGCCCGCCGACCAGTTGCCGCGCGTGGATCGCGACCTGGTGACGGTGGACAAGCCCAACAGCATCGCGCTGCGCATGGCGATGGTCGCCGCGGACGAAGCCGACCTGGTCGCCACCGTGCGCTGGGGCAATGAATGGGACATCGCCGCCGCTGCGCTGATCGTGCAGGAAGCAGGCGGCGCGGTGACCGACGCGCTGGGCGACCCGCTGCGCTTCAACCGGCCGCAGCCCACCGCCTTCGGCCTGCTCTGCGCTGCCCCCGGCATCCACGCCGCCGCCGTGGAACGGCTGGCGCCGCGCGCGCGGGAGATATTGGGCCAGTCGCCGGGCTGAAGGCATCGCGGGGCTAGGGTTGACGTTGGTCGGGAAGCCGTCGAACAGCGCGGACACCATCGAATAGACCTGCGCATAGGCGAAATCGATACCCTTGATCTTCGCCTTGCCCATGGTGAGCGGGATGTCGATCAGCCCGCTTTGATCGCTGCGCTCGACCACGGGGCGCTTGGCTTTGCTCCGCTCGATGTGACCGAAGTGGAGCCACTGACCGAAGGCCAGATCCTCCACTCCCGCGCCCAAATGCGACAGACCCTGCATATCTCTGGCAACCACATGCTGGTTCGCCACCAGTTGCTGCAAAAGGCGCAGGAAGATCTGACCTGCTTCCTGCGCGGCGAAAATCCCGCCACTTCGTTTATCCCGCGCGGAGCTATTGAAGGTTCAGAGCGCCTGAACCATCTCTCGCGCCCGTTCCGCCAAGCGATACGCAACCAGGCCTGAATATGGCTGACTTCCGGGTTTTGCGAACCCGTCAGTGAATGGTGACTAAGGAAGCTATGGTGCCCGGGGACGGATTCGAACCGCCGACACTGCGATTTTCAATCGCATGCTCTACCAACTGAGCTACCCGGGCAGGGGTCTTCGGCGGGAGGCTCCCGCCGGATGGAGGCGTGCCTATAAGCGTCAATCCGGCTCGCTGTCCAGCCCATAATTGCCGTTTTTTTGATCGCCTTCGTCGGAGGGCTGGCCCGGCACGCGATAGCCTTCGCCCAGCCATTGCAGCAGGTCGCGGTCGCGGCAGGCGGCGCTGCAAAAGGGCTTTATCGCCGGCTGGACGGGCTGGCGACAGACCGGGCAGACGCCGGGCTTGGACGAAGGTTCAGGCGACATGACCACCCGCCAGGTCAAGCAACGCTTCTGCCTTCAAGGTGATCGCGCCGCCGCGGCGCTTGGCCAGTTGCTCGATCCAGTCCTGCCGCTTGTGCAGCAGGTCGATGATCGCGGGCATGGCGGTGATGGTGGCCGCACCGCCCTGCCCATGGCGCTCGGCCCGGCGCAGCAACGCCAGCGCGGCGGTCAGCACCACATCTTCGCGCACTATCTCCATCAGATTGGCGCGCTCACGGCGGCGGATGATCTGGAGGAAGCCGAAGCCGTTCACGGCTGTCCGTTCGAACGGCAGCGGCAGATATTTGTCGATCTGCGCCGCGGCGACCATCCGCTCATCCTTGTTGTTCATCGTCGGCAGGTCGATCCCGATCGATCCCGAAAGGCCCATGCGGCGCACCGCCTGGGCGGCGAGCTTGGCGCCCTTGGGACCAAGCTGCGCGGGGGGGAGCGATCCGTCGACGTCGATCAACAGCATGGCGGGGGTCAGGTACAGGCGCAGCGCGGCGTCTTCTGCGCCGACCTCGCCGCTCATCGCCTCGTCCATCAATTCGCTCCAGCCATGCGCTTCCAGCCGGTCTTCCTCATGCGCGGGGCAGGGGACGACGGGCGTGCCGGTGGCGCGGATGCGCTGCAACAGGCTGGGGCCGGCATGGGGCTTGGCGCCCGGCTGGGGCATCCGGCCCTTGGCGCGCTTGGGGCGGCCTTCTTCTGCGATGGCTTCGCGGATGATTTCAACCAGGACGTTGGCGCCTTCGGCCAGCCGGGGCGGGATCGGTTCCAGCAGCACTTCCTCGCCCGAAATCAGGCGCACGATGCCGCGTTTCTTGGGGATGATGGTGGCGACTAGCCGGCCCTGCGCCACCGCGCCCGCACGGACGGCGTCGCCCTCGCGCTCGATCAGGGCCTCGACCAGCTTGCCCTTCTCGATCAACGCGGCCCGCGCCTCGCCAATGCCTTCTTCATAGAGCCATTCGGCCATGTGCGTTCCTAGTCGGATAGATAGCCCGCTGCCTTGAGCAGCGTGCGGGTTTCGTAAAGCGGCAGGCCCATGATCGCGCTGTGGCTGCCCATGATGGTGCGGATGAGGCCCGCGGCGCGGCCCTGTATCGCATAGCCGCCTGCCTTGCCGCGCCATTCGTCGCTGGCGATATAGGCGTCGATCTCGGGCTGCTCCAGCCGCTTGAAGATGACGATATTGTCCGACAGGCGATGCCGCGCGCGTCCCTCGCCATCGATCAGCGTGATCGCGCTCAGTACCCGGTGCCGCCGTCCCGACAGCAAGGCCAGGCAGGCGCGCGCGTCCGCCTCGCTCTCTGCCTTGGGCAGGATACGGCGCCCCACGGCCACCACGGTATCGCCCGACAGGACCAGCGCGCCGGGATGGCGCGCGGCCACAGCCACGCCCTTTTCAGCCGCGACGCGCGCGGCGTATGCGGCAGGCAGTTCGGCTTTCAGGGGCGTTTCGTCGATATCGGCGGGATCGACGGCATCGGGGACGACGCCGATCTGTCCCAGAAGGTCACGCCGTCTGGGAGAAGCCGAAGCAAGAATAAGCCGCATGAACAAGCGGCTTATTTGAAGCGGTACGTGATCCGACCCTTGGTCAGGTCGTAGGGGGTCAGCTCGACAAGCACTTCGTCGCCCACCAGCACGCGGATGCGATTCTTGCGCATCTTGCCGGCGGTGTGGCCGAGAATCTCGTGGTCATTTTCAAGCCGGACACGGAACATGGCGTTGGGGAGAAGCTCCACAACCTGTCCGCGCATTTCAAGCAGTTCTTCTTTAGCCATATTATCCCGAATTCACAAAATCGCGCCGCCATAGCGCCAAATTGCGGGAAATGGAAGCCAAGCCTTTATTCGCCGAAATGATCGCCTGCGGCGGCGATCGCCGTGAAGATATGATCGAGCTGATCTTCGTCGAGGCAATAGGGCGGCATCAAGTAGATGGTGTTGCCGAGCGGCCTTAGCAAAAGGCCGTGGCCCAGAAAGAAGGCGCGCAGGCGCGGCGCCAGGTCGGACAGATAGCCCGCATCGGCGGCGACAAGGTCGATCGCGGCGATCGTGCCCAACTGCCGCGGGTTGGCGAAGGCGGGGTGGCGGGCGAGCCGTTCGAGTCGCGTTGCGATACCCTGCGTCAGCGCGACGATTCGGCCCAGCACATCCTCTTCGCGCCAGATCGCCAGATTGGCGACCGCGGCGGCGCAGGCGATCGCGTTGGCGGTGTAGCTGGACGAATGATAGAATAGCCGGGCGCGGTCGGTCGATCGGTGCGCGTCGAAGATCGGGGCGGTCGCCAGGGTCGCCGCCAGCGGGATCGCGCCGCCGGTGATACCCTTGGCCACCGCCATGATGTCCGGCACGACGCCCGCCTGTTCGCAGGCGAAGAGGGTGCCGGTGCGGCCCCAGCCGGTCATCACTTCATCAGCGATGAACAGCACGCCATGGCGGCGGCAGATCGCGGCCATCTCGCGCAGTATGTCCGCCGAATAGATCAGCATCCCGCCCGCGCCCAAGATCAGCGGCTCGACGATGAAGGCGGCGGGCTTGCGCGCGCAGGCGGCGTCGAGCGCGTCGAGGCAGGCCCGCTCGCGACCGGGCGCGGGAAAGGGGATGGTGCCGACATCGAACAGCAAGGGCTGCCAGGCGGCGTTATAAACGCCGCGTTCGCCGATCGACATCGCGCCGATCGTGTCGCCATGATAGCTATGCTCCAGCACCAGGATGCGGCTGCGCGGCCCCCCCGATTCTTCCGTCGCCAACCCGTCCAGCGCCAGATTGTGCCAATAGCCCAGCGCCATCTTGAGCGCGACCTCGACCGCGGTCGAGCCGCTGTCGGAATAGAAGACATGGCGCAGCTCCGGCTGCCCCTCGCCGCGCGGGGCCAGATCGATCAGCCCCCGCGCCACCGTTTCGGCCGGATCATGGGTGTAGCCCGCGAAGATCAGCTGATCGAGTTGCCCCGCCTGCGCGGCGATGGCGGCGGCGATGCGCGGATGGCAATGGCCATGGGTGGTCACCCACCAGCTCGAAATCGCGTCGATCAGCGTGCCGCCGTCTGCCAGATGCAGCAGCGCGCCTTGCGCCCGCGCGACATGGGGGATCGGCTCATTGAGGCCATGCTGGGTGAAGGGGTGCCAGACGGGGGATGTCATGACGGTCCTTTCAAGCGATTTCTAATCAGGTGGAATCCCTGATGACTCGGAAATCGCATAAAATCAAAAACTAGAGCAAGTGGTCCGACGCAGCCGGACCACTTGCTCTAGGCCAGCATGGCCGCCAAATCTATGGCTTTGCGGCCTCGGTCGCGTTGGGCGCCACCGGCGGCGGCACGATGATGGCCGGCAGCGCGACCGTCACCTCGACCCGGCGATTCTTCGCCCGGCCGTCGGGATCGTCGCTGCCATCCTCTTTCGCATTGGGGGCGACGGGGCGGGCTTCGCCCAGCGCGACCAGGGTGATGCGCGCCTCATCCACGCCTTTTTCGACCAGATAGTCACGGACCTTTTCGGCGCGGATGCGGGACGCGACCTTGTTGTCGCCATCGGACCCGCGCGAATCGCTGTGGCCGCGCAGCGTGATCGGACCGCCGGCCTGCATCGCCGGGCTGGCGAGCAGCGTTTCAACTGTCGCCTTCGCCGTCTCATCCAGCGCCATCGACGATTCGCCAAAGCCGATCACCGCCTCTGCCGGCTCGATCTTGGGCGTTTCCGTTTCGGGCACGACTTCGGGGCGCAGGATCGACCGTTGTGGTTCGGCGCCATTGTCCGCGCCATTGTCCGCCACGGCATTGGCCTTATCCGCTTCGTCCACCGCATTGGCCGCAGGCGTCTGCGCCGGCGGCTGGCAGGCGGCGAGCGCTGCGCACAGGATGATAGAAGCGCGACCAGATTTCGTCATTTTTCCTCTCCTTGTCGCCGGGGCTGGGCGGGCGGCACATAGGACAGGATCGTGTCGCCGGGTTGGGGCGTGGGGCGCGAAGCATGGGTGAAAAAGCGCAGCGCCCCGGTCTTGCGCAACAGCAACAGCATGTCGCCCTCCGGCGGCAGCGCTGCGCGCGCTGCGTCATAGTCGAACTGCTCGCTGATCCGTGTCTTGCGGAAGGTCCAGCCCTGCTCCTCGCGCTGCATGATGTCCTCCACGCCATGGCCGGATTCGAACAGCGCGCGCCCGCGCAGCGATTCAGGCAGGCTGCGCGGATCATGATCGTCGCTGGCGTTGCCCAGCTGATGGACATTGTCGCGCCCGATTTCCGGGGCGAATTCGTTGCACACCAGCGCATTATAGGCTTCATTGTCGGTCGCCGCCGCCAGCATCTGGAACTGGGTCAGGTCCAGCCGCTCTTCGGTCGCTTCCGACAATATCTCGCCATGATAGGTGGGGATGCCTTGATGCCGGGCCGGCGCAAGCCGCTGCCAGCTATTGTCGGCGATCGTCACTGGCACCTCCAATTGGCGCAGTTGAGCCGCAAGTCCCAGGGTGAAGGGCGTAGCGCCGACGATCAGCAAGCCCTGCTCCGACGCACCCGTAACTTTCAGCCAGCGTGCGACCGGTTTGATCGAAAATCCGTGAAACAGGATGGTGGTGACGACCACGGCGAAGGACAAGGTGACCAGGATCGACCCGTCGCTATAGCCCAGCCGATCGAGCCGCAGCGCGAACAGGCCGGAGATCGCGACCGCGACGATGCCGCGCGGCGCGATCCAGGCGACCAGCAGCCGCTCATTCCAGGGCACGGGCGAAAAGGCGAGGCTCAACAAGACCGTCGCCGGGCGAACGAGGAACAGCAGCGCCAGCAGGAAGGCCAGGAACCGCCATTCAAACTGGCGCAGCACCTCCAGATTGAGCGAGGCGGAGAGGATCACGAACACGCCTGAAATCAGCAGGACGGTGACATTTTCCTTGAACGGCTGGATGTCGCGCAGCGAATCGAAACGCATATTGGCCAGCGCCACCCCCATCACCGTGACCGCCAGCAGGCCGGTTTCCTGCTGGATCATGTTCGATCCCACGAATACGCCAATCACTGCGACCAGCAGCACCGGGGCCTTGAGATATTCGGGCACATGGCCGCGCGGGAAGGCCCAGCCCACGGCGCGGGCGGCGAGCCAGCCGATCAGACCGGCGATGACCGCCGCGGCCAGCAGCGACAGGATGACCGACGCCAGCGTGCCGCCCTCGCCCGCGCGGCGCAGATATTCATAGGTGACGACGCCCAACAGCGCGCCGACCGGATCGTTGACGATCGCTTCCCATTTCAGGATCGCGCGCGGCCGCGCCGCGACATTGGACTGGCGCAGCAGCGGCAGCACCACGGTCGGCCCGGTGACGACCAAAATCCCCGCGAACAGGATCGCGACAGGCCACACCAGCCCCCCGACATAATAGCAGGCCAGCGACCCCAGCACCCAGCCGATGGGCGCGCCCAGCGCGACCAGCCGGGTGACCGCGCCATCGGTCTGGCGCAATTCACGGAAATTGAGGCTGAGGCCGCCTTCGAACAGGATCAGCGCGACCGCGACCGACACCATCGGTTCCAGCAATTCGCCGAAGACATGTTCGGGGTTGATGAGGTGGAGAACCGGACCGGCGAGGACGCCTGCGGCCAGCATCAGAGCGATGGCTGGCCAGCCGGTGCGCCAAGCGATCCATTGCGCGCCGATGCCTAATATGCCGATGAGCGCGATGGATAGAGCCAGTTCCTGCATGGGCGCAGGATAGACGGACACATTGGCGGTCGTCACCCCCCGATATTTTTCGATATTGCGGGAACTATCGTGACGAACCCGTGTGTCGGGCGCGAAAGAAAAGGGCCGGTCTGTGACAGGCCCCTCGCTATCACGTCATTGCGGCGGCTGGCCCGGCTGCGCCGGGGCGGCCGGAGTCGCAGGTGCCGCTGGTGCAGCCGGAGCCGGCGGCGCGGCGGCCTGGATGCGTTGCTGGAGCGCCGGATCGGCGGCCGCCGCCTGCCCGATCTGGTTGAATTTTTCAGGCGGCAGGCCCGACGCCTGCAAAGCGGCCAGCATCTTGGGCTGCTTGTCGGCCTCGGCGATCGAGGCGTCCGACTGAATCTTGGTCACTTCGACCGCCGCGGCGGCGAACTGCTTGATGTCGCTGTCACTGAAATTGCTGGCGCCTGCTGCGGGCGCGGTGGGTGCTGTAGGAGCGGCGGCATCCTGCGCAAGGGCGGGGTAAGCTGCGAACAGCGCGATCGACGCGATGCCGGCTTTCAGAAATTTACTGCTGTTGGGACCCGTCAACTTTCTTCTCCTCTTGACCGATATACTGATGAACAGACGACCAAGTTGTTGAAAGCGTTCCTTTCGGAAAAGGCCTGAACGGCCAGTTGTGGGATTTGAGGGGTAACGGGATTGAGGGAAACAGCTCGTCCCGCCACAGTCGCGATCCGCCGCAGCGCCCTTCGCCGGCGCGCAATGACGATCGGCCCGGATTCGTCAAAACGGTCCGGGCCGACCATTGGATGTCACCAGATTTTCACGCGATCCTTGGGCGCCAGATAGATTTTGCCGCCCGGCGCAGGCTTGAACGCATCATACCAGGCGTCAAAATTGCGCACGATGTCGGTCCGATATTGCGATGGCGCGTGCGGATCGGTGACCAGCCGCTGGCGTAAATTCGCCTCGCGATAATTGCGCCGCCACACCTGCGCCCAGCCCAGGAAGAAGCGCTGGTCGCCGGTCATGCCATCGATCACCGGCGCGGGCTTCCCGCCCAGCGACGCATGATAGGCGTCGAGCGCGACCGCCAGGCCGCCCAGGTCGCCGATATTCTCGCCCATGGTGAAGGCGCCCTTCACATGCGCGCCGGGGAAGGGCTCATAGGCGTCATATTGGGCGCCCAGCTTCGTGGTCAGCGCCTTGAAATTGGCGACGTCCTGGTCGGTCCACCACTGGTTGAGCTTTCCCGTCTCGTCATATTTCGCGCCCTGATCGTCGAAATGATGGCTGAGTTCATGGCCGATCACCGCGCCGATGCCGCCATAATTGACCGCGGGGTCCGCCTTGGGATCGAAGAAGGGCGGTTGCAGGATCGCGGCGGGGAAGACGATCTCCACCATGCCGAAATTGGCGTAGGCGTTGATCTCCATCGGGGTCATGCCCCATTCCCAGCGATAGATGGGTTTGCCCAGCTTGCCGATATTATAGTCGAATTCGAACTGGTTCGACCGCTGCGCATTGCCCAGCAGGTCGTCCCGCCTGATCGCCAGCCCGTCATAATCGCGCCACTTGTCGGGATAGCCGATCTTGGGCGTGAAGGCGGCCAGCTTCTTGTGCGCGCGCGCCTTGGCCGTATCGCTCATCCATGGCAGGCCGTCGATGCGGCGGCCCATGGCGGACAGGACATTCTTGACCAGCACGTCCATCGCCGCCTTGGTTTCCGGCGGGAAATATTGGGCGACATAGACTTTGCCGACTTCCTCGCCCAGCGATTCCTTGAGGAAGGTGACGCCGCGCTTCCACCGTTCCTCGCGCTCCGGCGTGCCCGACAGGGTGGTGCCGTAGAAGGCGAAGTCAGCGTTCGCGACGCTGTCGGGCAGATAGTCGGCATAGGCGTGCAGGCTGGCCAGCAGCAGCGCGTCCTTCAGCACGCCAACCGGCGTTTTCGCGATCAGCGCGGCTTCACCCGTCACGGCGCTGGGCTGGGCGACCAGCAGGCTGGCGGGAGTCAATCCGTTCGCTTTGTAATAGGCCGCGAAGTCGAAACCGGGCGCGGCCTTCTGCAGGTCGGCAAGCGTCATCTTGTTATAGGTCTTGTCGGCGTCGCGGCTTTCGACCTGGCTCCAATGGACCTTGGCGACCTCCGTTTCGAACGCCATCAGCGCCGCCGCGCGCATCTTGGCGTCGCTTTCGCCGGCCAGGGTCAGCATCTTTTCCAGATGCGCGACATAGGCGGTGCGGATCGCCGCCATCTTTTCGCCCTGGTCCAGATAATAGTCGCGGTCGGGCAGGCCCAAGCCACCCTGCGTCATCGACAGGATATAGGTTTCAGGGTCTTTGTCGTCCTGCCCCACATAGAAGCGGAACGGGCCGGGTACGCCGGCGCGGGCGCCCTTGGCCGCGACCCTGGCATAGCCGGCCAGGTCGGTGACGCCCCTGACCTCGTCCAGCCAGGGCTTGATCGGCGCCAGTCCCTTCGCCTCGACCGTGGCGCCGTCCATATAGGCGGCATAGGCGTTGCCGATCTTGCTGCCGCTATCCTTCTGCGCGCTTTCCAATATCGCCCTGGTCCGCGTGCGCGACAGGTCGTCCAGCGTGTTGAATGCGCCATAATTGGACTTGTCGGCGGGGATCGGCGTGTTTTTCGCCCATGCGCCATTGGCATAATCGTAAAAATCGTCGCCGGGCTTTACCGATTGGTCCATGCCCGCAGCGTCGAAGCCATAGCTGCCATAGGTGGGCTTGTCGGCGCTTGCCGAGGTCGGCGCTGCGGCAGGTGTCGCCGGCTGGTCGGCCTGCGCCATGGTGGCGGCCAGCGCCAGCGCCGTGGCGGCTGCGCCGAGGAGGAGGGTTTTCATGGGTTGCATCCCTTGCATCATAATGGCGATCGGCCTTGGGCCGTTCGTTCTGACGCGGACTTGAACGCCCGTCAAAGAATGAAGTCCATGTCGTTGGTCGAAAATTATCGATCGTTGAAATATTCGGGAAGCCGGATGTGCGCGGCGAAAGCGGTGGCCAGGGCGGCGGGATCAAGCCGGTCCAGATGCGGCAAGCGGCCGAGCGACGGCGCGCCCGCCAGTTGCGGGATGATCCGCTCATTTTCGTCATGCGCCTCGCCGATGAAGGCGATGCCCGCCACGCGCACGCCGCGCGATCGCAACGCCTCGATGCTCAGCAGACTATGGTTGATCGTGCCGAGGCCGGTGCGCGCGCAGAGGATCACAGGCTGGCCCCAATGGGCGAACAGGTCGGCCATCAGCAACGTCTCGGAAATCGGCACCAGCACGCCGCCCGCGCCCTCGACCACCAGCGGTCCGTCCACCTGGGGCAGCGCCAGCTGGTCCAGCCCGATCGCCACGCCATCGATCCGCGCGGCCAGATGGGGGGAGGCGGGGGTGGTCAGGCGAAAGGCTTCAGGCAGGATGCGCGCCGCGGGCAGGCCGGAGAGCGCGGCGACGGTTTCCTTGTCGCCTTCGGGATCGACCCCGGCCTGGATCGGCTTCCAATAATAAGCGCCCAGCGCCCCGGCCAGGCCGGCGGCGAACACCGTCTTGCCGATGCCGGTATCGGTGCCGGTGACGATCAGAACGCTCATTGCATCGCCTTAAGCAACGCCTGACCCAGCGCGGCGACATCGGCGCGACCGACGTTCAATGTCAGCGAGATGCGCAGCCGGCTGGTCCCCGCCGGCACCGTCGGCGGTCGAATGCCGCGCACGTCGAAGCCCGCCTGCTGCAAAGCTGCGGCCACCGCCATGGTGCGGATATCGTCGCCCAGGATGAGCGGCACGATCTGGCTGCGGGGCGAGGGCAGGCCCAGCGGCGCGCAAATCGCTTCGGCCGCATCCTGCCGCAGCGTCTTCAATCGTTCGCGCAGGTCGCTCGCCTGCTCGATCCGGTCCAGCGCCGCCGACGCCGCCACCGCCATCAGCGGGGACGGCGCGGTCGAGAAGATGAAGGCGCGGGCGCGGTTGATCAGATAGTCGACATGGATGCGCGGGCCGCAGATCAGCGCCCCTTCGGTTCCCATCGCCTTGCCGCAGGTATGCAGGGTGATGACATTGTGCAAACCGTCCAGCCCGGTCGAAAGCCCGCGCCCGCCCGGCCCGAAGACGCCGGTGCCATGCGCTTCGTCCAGCAGCAGCATCGCGCCATGGGTCGCCGCCAACTTGGCGAGATCGGTGAGTGGGGCGACGTCGCCATCCATCGAATAGAGCGTCTCTACCGCGATCCAGATACGGCCCGTGCCGCCCTCCTTGCGCCAGGCCGCGATCAGGTCGGCGAAGCTCTGCACATCATTATGCCGCGCGAACACCGCCTGCGCCTTGCTCATGCGGATGCCGTCATGGGCGCTGGCATGGATCAGTTCGTCCGCAACGATCAGGTCGCCGCGCTGGGGCAGCGTCGAAAACAGCGCCAGATTGCCGACATATCCGTTGGCGACGAACAGCGCCGCCTGCGTACGGAAGAAATCGGCCGCCTTGGTCTCCAGCCCCTCATGTTCGGGCGCATTGCCGCGCAGCAGCCGCGACCCGCCCGATCCCACCGGCACGCCCCGCCCGATCGCGTCGGCGACGGCCTGCGCGATGATCGGATCACCGGCCAGGCCGAGATAGTCGTTGGAGGCGAAATCCCGCCCGGAACGGGAGATCAGGCGACGCAATCGCCCGCGCGACTCCAGCGCGGCGAGTTGCTTGGCGAAGGGTTCGGCAGTCATGCCGCGCCTATAGGCCCGGCCGGGGAAAGCGGCAAGCGGGGGTAAGCCGGTGGGCGCGGCCGCCTTTCAGCTCATGCCGCGCGGATCGCTTCGATGGGGGCCAGCACCGCGCGGTTGCGACCGCTGCGCTTGGCATCATAGAGCGCCGTATCCGCAGCGGTGAGCCAGTCCTGACTGGTCATGCGGCCGGGACCGATCGCGGCCACGCCAAAGCTGGCGGTGACGCGCAGCGGCGGATCATGGGGGATGTCCAACGCCTCGATCGCCGCACAGAAACGGTGTGCGGCGGCCAGCGCTTCCGTCTCGCTGGTTTCGGGCAGCAACAACCCGAATTCCTCACCGCCGATCCGCCCCAGCGAATCGCTGGGGCGTGACAGGCCGGCGCAACAATGCGCGACCGCCTCGATCACCCGGTCGCCGACGGGATGGCCATGGCAGTCGTTGATCGCCTTGAAATGGTCGATGTCGAGCAGGATAAGGGCGGCGGGCCGCTGGTGCCGGACGAACAACGCGATCCGCTTGTCGATTTCGGCGACGAAGGCGCGGCGGGTCATGGCGCCGCTCAGATGATCGCGCTCGGCCAGCATCCGCAATTCCATCTGTTCGACCACGATGGCGGCCAGGCCCTTCATAATCTCCATCTGTTCGGCCGGGAAATCCCTGGCGCGGGTGTCGATGGCGCACAGCGATCCGATATTATAGCCATCGGGCGTGCGCAGCGGCACGCCGGCGTAGCTTCGAATGCCCGGATCGCCGGTCACCAGCGGATTGTAGCGAAAGCGCACATCGTCCTTCGTGTCGGGTATGACGAGGGGATCGTCCTGACGGATGGCATGATCGCAAAAGGCTGCGCTGCGCGGCGTTTCCGACACATCCAGCCCGGCGATCGACTTGAACCATTGCCGCTCCTGATCGATCAGCGACACGGCGGATATCGGCACGCTGAACAGCGCGCGCACCAGATTGGTGACCTTGTCGAAAGCGCCTTCCATTGGCGTGTCGAGTATTTCATAGCGCCGCAGCGCGGCGATGCGGCCCGGTTCGTCGTTGGTAATGGCGTGCAGCATATCATGGCATCCGGTGGCTGGCTTGGGTCACGCCTTGGAAGGCATGACGGGAAATCCGGTGCGGCGCGGCTCGCCCCCGTCAGGCCGACCGCGCGCGCAGATTGCGCCTCTGCCCTGAACAAAGGGTTAAAATGAACTAAGCATGGCCGACGCCGCGACCAGTCGGGGCGCAGGCAAGGGGAGGAGAGGCGCGCGGCCTCTCCCCACCTGTCAGGCCCCATGCGCCAGCGCCGCCAGCAACAACAGCGCGACGATATTGGTGATCTTGATCATCGGGTTCACCGCCGGGCCGGCCGTATCCTTGTACGGATCGCCCACCGTGTCGCCGGTCACCGCGGCCTTATGGGCTTCGCTGCCCTTGCCGCCATGATGGCCATCCTCGATATATTTCTTGGCATTGTCCCATGCGCCGCCGCCGCTGGTCATCGACAAAGCGACGAACAGGCCGGACACGATGACGCCCAGCAGCAACGCGCCCAGCGCCGCAAAGCCGTTGTCGCTGCCCGCCACCGCGGTGATCGCGAAATAGACGATAATCGGCGCCAGCACCGGCAACAGGCTGGGGATGATCATCTCCTTGATCGCGGCCTTGGTCACCAGATCGACCGTGCGCGCATAGTCCGGCTTGCTGGCGCCGTCCATGATGCCCTTATTCTCGGCGAACTGGGCGCGCACGTCCTTCACCACATCGCCCGCCGCGCGGCCCACGGCGGTCATGCCCATCGCGCCGAACAGATAGGGCAGCAGCGCGCCGAGCAGCAGGCCGACGATGACATAGGGGTTTTTCAACGAGAAATCGACCGGCTCGGTCAGGCCCAGCGCCGCGCCATAATAGTCGAGATCCTGAGTGAAGGTGCCGAACAGCACTAACGCCGCCAGACCCGCGCTGCCGATGGCATAGCCCTTCGTCACCGCCTTTGTCGTGTTGCCCACGGCGTCCAGCGCGTCGGTTTTCACCCGCACGCTATCGTCCAGATGCGCCATTTCGGCGATGCCGCCCGCATTGTCGGTGACCGGACCATAAGCGTCCAGCGCCACCACCATGCCCGCCAGCGCCAGCATCGCGGTCGCCGCGAAAGCGATGCCCATCAGACCCGCCAGCTGATAGGCGACGATGATGCCGACGACGATGACCAGCGTCGGCAAGGCGGTGGATTCCAGGCTGATCGCCAGCCCCTGGATGACGTTGGTGCCATGGCCGGTTTCGGACGCCTTGGCGATCGAGCGGACCGGGCGATAGTTGGTGCCGGTATAATATTCGGTGATGACCACCAGCAGGCCGGTGACGGCCAGACCGACCAGCATCGACCAGAACAGATCCATCCCGGTATAGCCGCCATAGCCGTCCAGGTCCGCGCCGAAGACGGCGTTGAGGTCGCCCAGCGTATATTGGGTGACGACATAGATGGCCGGAATGGACAGGAGCGCGGTGGTCCAGAACCCCTTGTAGAGCGCGCCCATGATCGACTGACTGGCGCCCAGACGGACCATATAGGTGCCGATGATCGACGTGACGATGCACACGCCGCCGACGATCAGGGGCAGCGCCATCAGCTTCATCAGGAAGGCGTTGTCGACCCCGGTGACCAGCAAGGCGGTCAGCACCATGGTCGCGCCGACGGTGACGACATAGGTTTCGAACAAATCGGCGGCCATGCCGGCGCAGTCGCCCACATTGTCGCCGACATTGTCGGCGATGACGGCGGGATTGCGTGGGTCATCCTCCGGGATGCCGGCCTCGACCTTGCCGACCAGGTCGGCGCCGACGTCGGCCGCCTTGGTGAAGATGCCGCCGCCCAACCGTGCGAAGATGGAAATGAGCGACGCGCCAAAGGCCAGCGCGACCAGCGAGTCGATCACCAGCCGGTCGTCGGGCGCATGGCCCGCCGGGCCAGTCAGATACCAGAAGAAGACGCTGATCGCGAGCAGGGCGAGGCCGGCCACCAGCATCCCGGTGATGGCGCCGGCGCGGAAAGCGACGGTGAGGCCGCTCTGCAGCGTGCCGCGACAGGCTTCGGCCGTGCGGACATTGGCCCGCACCGATATGTTCATGCCGATGAACCCCGCCGCCCCCGACAGGATCGCCCCGATCAGAAATCCGACCGCGGACGTGACGCCCAGAAAATAGAGGACCAGCACGGCCACGACCAGGCCGACGATGGCGATGGTGGTATATTGGCGGCCCAGATAGGCCTTGGCCCCCTCCTGAATCGCGCCGGCGATCGCCTGCATGGCGTCATTGCCCGGTGGCTGGCTCAACACCTGGCGACTGGTGATCAGGCCATAGATGATGGCCAGCAGGCCGCACCCTATGGCGATATAGACGATTTGCATGGATGTTCCTCTCCCCCTGTTATGACTGTCATCGACCGCTCCGCAGGGAATGACGGGCAGGCGAAAGGCGCAGAGGCGGGCGGCCGGACGAGGACGGTCCGGCATCGGGCACCGCGTCAATCAGCAACATGGCAGCGCGCATAAGCGGTCCAACCGGGCTGAGAATAGGGTGGAAGGAAGCTACAGCCCCGACGGCGCGCGTCAAGATGGGTTGGGATGAGGAGAGGCGGCATCGCCTCTCCTCATCCCGCTCGTGCGGTGTGCCGCGGACGCCGGCTTCGTCGGGCCGTGTATGCCGCGCGGCAAGGCGTTGTGGACCCGCCATATTTGTCCTAGTCTGCGGCGCATGGACGATCAGGAAACCGGCCCGCTCAAGAGCATCGCCGACCTGGCGCGCCTGGCCGGCGTGTCGGTGTCCACCGTGTCGCGGGCGCTGACGGGCAAGGGGGCGCTGAGCAAGGGGACGCGCGGCCGGATTCAGGCGCTGGCCGACCGGCACGGCTTCCGGCTCAATGTCGCCGCCCAGAATCTGCGCCTCGGTCGGACCGGGGCGATCGCGGTGCTGATGCCGCTGGGACTGGCGAGGGGTCTGCAATTGTCCGATCCCTTCCTCGTGACGATGCTCGGTTTTCTCGCCGATGCGCTGACGGATCGTGGCTATGACCTGCTGCTCTCAAGGGTATCGCCGGACCGGGACGACTGGCTGGATGCCTTCATCCGGGCCGGGCGCGCCGATGGCGTCATCATCATCGGCCAGGCGGATCAGGGCGCGGTATTGGGCCGCGTCGCCGCTCATTACCGGCCGATGGTCGTCTGGGGCGAACAGGGGGCGGGCGGCGGTCCCGCCATGGTGGGCGCTGACAATGAAGCGGGCGGGCGGCTGGCGGCGCAGCATCTGGTGGAGCGGGGGCGACGCAGCCTGGCCTTTTTCGGTGACATGGACGTGCCCGAATTCGCCGCCCGCCATGCCGGCTTCCTCGCTGGCCTGCCCGCATCCTTGCGTGGCGGCGTCGCGCTGATATGCAGTCCGCTCACGCCGGAAGCGAGTCATGCCAAGGCGCGCGACTGGTTCGCGGCCGGAAACCGCCCCGACGGCATTTTCGCCGCGTCCGACGTGGTGGCGATGAGCCTGGTCGCCGCCGCGGCGGACCATGACCTGCGCGTGCCGCAAGACCTGTCGATCATCGGCTTCGACGACATCCCGCTCGCCCGCCTGGCCCGTCCGCCGCTCACCACCGTCCGGCAGGATATAGAGGCTGGCGCACACCATCTGGTCGATCTGCTATTCCGGCGCATCGGCGGGGAAGACGCCGGATCGGTGCAGATCGCCCCCGAACTGATCGTCCGCGAAACGAGCTAAAGGCCGGCGACGATCGCTCTGGCGGCGCGGGTCACATCGTCCCAAGTCAGGTCGAACCCGGCATCGTCGCCATAATAGGGATCGACCACGCCCGTTCCTTCGCGCCCCGGCACCATATCCATTAGCAGGCGCAGGTCCGCTGTCCCGTCCGGCGGGCGGATGTGACACAGATTTTTGAGATTGTCGGCGTCGAGCGCGAAAATATGGGTGAAGCGCTGGAAATCCGCCGGTTCGACCTGCCGCCCCCGATAGCCGCCAATGTCGATGCCATGGCGCAACGCCACCGCCTGCGCCCGGCGGTCGGGCGGGTGGCCTACATGCCAGTCGCCGGTCCCGGCCGAATCGACGGTCATATCGACGCCTGTCTTCGCTGCCTCTGCTCTGAGCGCGGCTTCGGCCAAGGGCGAGCGGCAGATATTGCCAAGACAGACGAAAAGGACGGAGGCGGCCGTCATCCATCCGCCGCCGCGGTGGAGAGGCCAAGACCCGGCACGCCGATCGAGCGCTTGCCCGAAAAATCGGTGCGGGCGACGATGACGCCAAGTTTTTCCATATAGTCGATCAGCCGCCGCACCCGCCCCGGCGAACTGGTGCCATAGGCGCGGGCCAGAAGCGCGTCATCGGGGCAGGGAAGGCCCGCCATCGCGGCGCGCGCGATCAGCAGGAAGGGGGCGAGCATATCCTCCGGCAGAGGCTCCGCCGCCTGCATCGCATCGGCCCAGCGCGGATCATGCGCATCGGCCATCCCGGCCTGCGCCATGGCGAAGCGCTTGCGAAAGGCGGGCAGGTCGAGCGGGGGCGTGCGCAGCCCCTTCATCCGGCAGCGCACGCCGAAATCCTGATACAGCGTCGAAACGCTGGGGGCCGAGTCGCCCAGATCGGCGACGATCTCGTCCAGCACGGCGATCACCACCGGTTCGTTCTGGCCGAAATCCAGTTCCGGCGCGGCGGGCCGGGCCGATGGGGTATCGGCGAGCGCGCGAATGATCTCCTCGGCCGGGCGGGGCGGGGGATCGGCGCGCGTCGGCGGAGGGGGCGGCATATCCTCCTCGCCGCGGGCGAACAATAATTCCTGTAAATCCTCGCCGCTGGTGGTGGGCGGGGCGATCAGCTTGTGCGCGCCGCCCCGCGTGCCGGTCTGCACCGCGCCGATCTTCACATTGACCGGCCGACGCGCGATCGCTGGGCCAAGGCCCAGAAAGCGCCCGCGCTCCAGATCGCGAATCTGCTCCGCCTGCCGCCGCTCCATGCCCAGCAGGTCGGCGGCGCGGGCCATGTCGATATCCAGGAAGGTGCGGCCCATCAGGAAGTTGGAGGCTTCGGCCGCGACATTCTTGGCGAGTTTCGCCAGCCGCTGGGTCGCGATCACGCCCGCAAGCCCCCGTTTGCGCCCCCGGCACATCAGGTTGGTCATGGCGGCCAGGCTCAGCCGCCGCGCTTCGTCCGACACGTCGCCGGCCGATACCGGGGCGAACATTTGCGCCTCGTCCACCACCACCAGCGCGGGATACCAATGGTCGCGCGGCGCATCGAACAGGGTCGACAGGAAGGTCGCGGCGCATTTCATCTGCGCCTCCAGCTCCAGCGATTCCAGGCTCAGCACCACCGAGGCGCGATGTTCGCGGATGCGCATCGCCATCTTGACGATCTCGCGCTCATTATAGTCGCCCGCATCGATCACGATATGGCCATAGGCGTCGGCCAGCGTGACGAAATCGCCCTCCGGATCGATCACCACCTGCTGCACCATCGGCGCGGATTCTTCAAGCAGGCGACGCAGCAGATGCGACTTGCCCGACCCCGAATTGCCCTGAACGAGCAGCCGGGTGGCGAGCAATTCCTCGACATCGACCAGCACGTCCTTGCCGTGGCTGTCGGTCCCTATGCTGATGCTGGCGGTCACGATCGCGTCTTTGGCGCAGGGGGTGGGGGAGCGCAAGGGGGGGGCGGTGATGTCGGCTATGGTGACCTACGTTCCCATCAGCAACCTCCGCTTGACCCTTCCCCTGTTGCAATGCAGCATCCTTGCCATGGCGACTCTTTCCCCCTCCCCGTCCGCTCCGGCGATCACGCAAAATCCCGACATTCGCTATCTGGGGCGGCTGCTGGGCGATGTCATCCGCGCTTATGGGGGGGAGAAGCTTTATAAGCAGACCGAATATATCCGATCGGCCTCGGTCGACCGGGCGCGGGGATTGCAGGGGGCGGACCTGACCGATAGCGGGCTGGACGCGCTCGATCTGGACGATACGCTCAATTTCACCCGCGGTTTCATGCTGTTTTCGATGCTCGCCAACCTGGCCGAGGATCGGCAGGGGGTGGCGGCGGAGCCGGGCGCGGATGTGGCGTCGGCGGTCGCGCGGCTGGAATCGCATGGCATCGACAAGGATGCGGTGCTGGGCCTGCTGGCGCACAGCCTGATGGTGCCGGTCCTGACCGCCCACCCGACCGAGGTGCGGCGCAAGAGCATGATCGACCACAAGAATCGCATCGCCGACCTGATGCACCTCAAGGATGCCGGGCGGATCGAGACGGCAGAGGGCGAAAATCTGGACGAGGCGATTTTCCGCCAGATCGCCTTGTTGTGGCAGACGCGGCCGTTGCGGCGCGAGAAATTGTTCGTCGCCGACGAGATCGATAATGTGCTCGCCTATTTCCGCGACACGTTTTTGCCGGTGCTGCCCGCGCTCTATGCGCGGTGGGAGCGGGTGCTGGGCGCGCGGCCGCAAAGCTTCCTGCGGGTGGGGTCGTGGATCGGCGGCGATCGCGACGGCAATCCCTTCGTCCAGGCGCCGCAACTGGAGTTCGCACTGAAACGCGGCTGCCAGGCGGCGATCGCCTATTATCTCGACGCGCTCCATGCGCTGGGGGCGGAACTCTCGCTCTCGACCGAACTCGCCCATGTGCCGCAGGCGGTGCTGGACCTGGCGGACGCCAGCGGCGACGCATCGCCCAGTCGCAAGGACGAACCCTATCGCCGCGCCTTGTCCGGCATCTATGCGCGGCTGGCCGCCACCTGCACCGCGCTGACCGGCGGGCAGCCGGCGCGGCCGTCGAGCCTGAAGGGGGACGCCTATGCGACACCCCAGGAGTTCCGCCGCGATCTGGTGACGGTGGCGCAGGGGCTGGCGAGCGAGGGCGACGGCGCGCTGGCGACCGGGGGGGCGCTGGGGCGGCTGATCCGCGCGGTGGAGACGTTCGGCTTTCACCTCGCCACGCTCGACATGCGCCAGAACAGCGCCGTGCATGAGCGGGTGGTGGCGGAACTGCTCAAGGCGGCGGGGGTTGAGGCGGACTATCTCGCGCTCGACGAATATGCGCGGATCGCGCTGCTGCGCCGCGAACTGGCCAGCAATCGTCCGCTGGGGTCTCGTTTTTCCGCTTATGGCGAGGAAACCACGTCCGAACTGGCGATCGTCCATGCCGCCGCGACCGCGCACCGGCTGTACGGACCGGCCTGCATCACCCATTATATCATCTCCAAGGCCGAAAGCGTGTCCGACATGCTGGAGGTCAGCATCCTGCTGAAGGAAGCGGGGCTGTGGCAGGCGGGCGTGGATGGCGCGCCGCCGCAGGCCGCGATCATGGCGATCCCGCTGTTCGAGACGATCGCCGATCTGGAGGCTGCGCCCGCCATCATGACCGCCTATTTCGGCCTGCCCGAAATCGCCGGCGTCGTGAAGGCGCGGGGCCATCAGGAAGTGATGATCGGCTATTCCGACAGCAACAAGGATGGCGGCTACATCACATCGACCTGGAGCCTGTACAAGGCGAGCCAGGCGCTGGAGCCGGTGTTCGCCGACGCCGGGGCGGCGATGCAGCTGTTCCACGGCCGCGGCGGCGCGGTGGGGCGCGGCGGCGGGTCGGCCTTCGCCGCGATCCAGGCGCAGCCGCGCGGCAGCGTGCAGGGGCGCATCCGCATCACCGAACAGGGGGAGATGATCGCCGCCAAATTCGGCTCGCGCGACGTCGCCATGACCAATTTGGAGGCGATGACCAGCGCCACCCTGCTCGCCAGCCTGGAGCCGGAGGGGATTTCCGATCGCGACGCCGCCCGGTTCAGCGCGGCGATGGACGCACTGTCGAAAAACGCCTTCGCCGCCTATCGCGACCTGGTGTACGGCACGGAGGGGTTCAAGGAGTTTTTCCGCCAGCTCACTCCGATCCAGGAGATTTCGGGCCTCAAGATCGGGTCGCGCCCCGCCAGCCGGACGAAGAGCAACGCGATCGAGGATCTGCGCGCCATCCCCTGGGTGTTCAGCTGGGCGCAGGCGCGGGTGATGCTGCCGGGCTGGTATGGCGTGGGGCAGGCGCTGGCACAGTTTGAGGACAAGGCTTTGCTGGCCGACATGGGGCAGCATTGGTCGTTCCTGAAATCCGCGCTCGCCAATCTGGAGATGGTGCTGGCCAAGTCGGACCTCGGCATCGCCGCGCGCTACCTGCCGCTGGTGGAGGACCAGGCGGCGGGCGAGGCGATGTTCGGCCGTATCCGCGAGGGGTGGCAACAGGCGCATGACGGACTGCTGGCCGCGACCGGCCAGTCGCGGCTGCTGGAGAAGAATCCGGCGCTGGACGCCTCCATCCGGTTGCGCCTGCCCTATATCGAGCCGCTGAACCTGCTCCAGGTGGAATTGCTCAAACGCCATCGCGCGGGCGAGGATGATCCGCGGATCAAGGAGGGGATCGAATTGTCGATCAACGCGATCGCGACGGCGCTGCGCAATAGCGGGTAGGCAAAGAAAGCTAACGCCAACGCCGTTCGCCCTACACCAGCCCCAGCTTGCTCAATTCCCCCAGCAAAGCGGCGGGCATGGGGTTCAGGTCGTCAGCCTCGCTCCCGTCCAAGTCGGGCGGGGCATCCGCATCCTCCAGATAGCGCCAGCCCTGATGCGCGCGCTTGGGCTTGGCGCGGACCGGGATCAGGCGCGGTTCCAGCCGGATCCAGTGGCGGCCCTGGCCTGTTTCCTCAAAGCCCAGGATCGGGCTGCGGCCGACCAGCATATGGCCGTGAATCCAGTAGAGCGACCCGCCCGCCATCTCCTCCACCCGCTTGGGCAGGTAACGGGTCGTGAGCCGTGCTTCGCCCGCATGGCTTTCCAGCCAGGCGCGCAAGGATGCGGGGCTTTCGCTGCGGAAGGCGATCTTGGTCATGTGGAGCGGCATGGGTCAGCACATGGGCGGCCGAAGCCGCCAGATCAATGCATCATCAGGTCAGGAAGAGCGTAGCCAGCCCCAAAAAGGTCAAGAAGCCCAGCGAATCGGTCATCATCGTCACGAACACGGCCGAGGATATGGCTGGATCGATGTTACGCCGGTCGAGCGTCACGGGAATCAGCACGCCCGCCAGACCCGCCACCATATTGTTGATGAGGATCGCGGTGGCGAACACCAGCGACAGGCCAAGCTGGCCGTAGATCAGATAGGAACCGATGCCGATCAGCACGCCCAGCACCGATCCATTGGTCGCGGCGATGCGAAATTCCCGCACGATCATGCGCAATGTGTTGGAACTGGTGACCTGATTGGTGGCGATGGCGCGCACCATGACCGCCAGCGTCTGCGTGCCCGCATTGCCGCCCATGCCCGACACGATGCCCATCAGCGCGGCCAGCATCGCCAGATGTTCGATCGTATCTTCGAACAGGCCCACCACCGACGCGGCGACCATGGCGGTGCCCAGATTGACGACCAGCCAGACCAGGCGGGTGCGCACCGTCATCAGGATCGGCTGGTTGATGTCGCCTTCGCCCGCGCCCGACAGGCGGAGTATGTCTTCGCCCGCTTCCTCGGCGATGATGTGGACGACGTCATCGACCGTGATCATGCCGACCAGACGGCCCGCCGAATCCACCACGGCGGCGGAGATCAGCGCATATTTCTGGAAGCGCAGCGCGACTTCTTCCTGATCCATGTCGACCGGGATCAGCGTCTGTTCGCGCTTCATCAGGTCGGTCATGGCGATGCCGCGGGGGCAGGTCAGAATCCAGCTAAGCTGGCAATAGCCGATCGGCCGATGGGCCGCATCGACGATATAGATTTCCCAGAAATCCTGCGTCAGGTCGGCATTGTCGCGCAGATAGTCGATCACCTGACCGACCGTCATATGCGCCGGCACCGCGACCAGATCGCGCTGCATCAGGCGACCGGCGGATTCTTCCGGGTAGGACAGCGCGCTTTCGATCGCGGCGCGGTCTTCGGGGTCGAGCGCGTCAAGGACGGCCTGCTGGTCGGCCTCCTCCATATCCTCGATCATCGCGACGGCGTCGTCGGTATCGAGTTCGGCGGCGAATTCGGCGACCTGTTCGGGCGCCAGCGCGCCGATCAGGTCGTCGCGGACATAGTCGTTAAGTTCCGACAGAACTTCCGCGCCGACCAAGTCGCCCAGCGCAGAGGCGACATCGGCGCGCCGGTCCGACGGCGTCAGTTCCAGAAGGTCGGCAATGTCGGCCGGGTGGAGCGGCGACACCAGGTCGCGCGCGGTTTCACTGTCGCCATCCTCCACCGCGTCAAGCACGGAGGACAGGAATTCGGGCTTCAGCCGATCATCCTCGTCCAGGCCTGTTTCAGCCTGTTCAAGGATCGTTTCATCGTCCGTGTCGTCCCCACGCAACAGGGGGTCGGCTGGATCGCCGCGCTCGCTCATGGCGCCCCCTACTGTCCGGTTCCTGTAACATGGCGGATGCTTTCGCCCATGCAACATGGAATTGCAATGGGGTGACGGGCGGTTGACGCCTTCTCCACAAGAAACTTCCATCCCCTTTTGAAGCCTCTATATGGGGGGCATCACCCCTTCCCACATGAGAGGATGCTTCATGGCCGACGAAACCCTTACCCTTACCCTCGACAGCGGCGGCGACGTCGTGATCAAGCTGCGCCCCGACCTGGCCCCTGGCCATGTCGCGCGCATCGTGGAAAACGCCAAGGAAGGCTTTTATGACGGCGTGGTCTTCCACCGCGTCATCCCCGGCTTCATGGCGCAGGGCGGCGATCCGACCGGCACCGGCATGGGCGGCCACCCCAACAAGCCCGACATCAAGGCCGAATTCAGCCGTGAAAAGCATATCCGCGGCGTCTGCTCGATGGCCCGTTCGTCGAATCCGAACAGCGCCAACAGCCAGTTCTTCATCTGCTTCGACGACGCCACCTTCCTGGACGGTCAATATACCGTCTGGGGCGAAGTGACGTCGGGCATGGAATATGTCGACGCCTTGCCCAAGGGCGAGCCGCCGCGCACGCCGGGCAAGATCGTCACGGCGACCGTCGCCTGAGATCAGCCTGACATCGGATAGGAAAAGGCGTCCTGTCGCAAAGACCGGGCGTCTTTTTTACAGGCGGTGACGAATCATCGGGATTGCGAGCGGAAGGCGGTGCGCCGATCGATCCGGCAATCACCTTGCCGGCCTCTACGGTCGTTTCGCCATCCCGTCGGTCACCGAAATGGCCTGCGCCTCCGTGCCGTTATCCGCACCGGGCGCATCCACCGGCGGCTGATAAGCCCCGATCGTTTCGATATGCCAGCGCCGTTGTTCCTGCGTCGATCCGGGGACGTCATCGACGCGGCGCAACACCACCTGCCGCAGCACATGCCAGGGCCGGCCATTGGCGGCGATGCGCCCATAGACCTGCACCGGCACTGTCACATGCATCGATCCGGCCGTCCCTTCCGGGTCGGATGGCGCGCCGACATTGGCGTGAATCTCGCTAAAGCCGCGAAAGCGCGCGGCGAAATGGGCGTCGTCCTGCAATCCGATCGCGCCTGCGGGATTCCACAGATCCTGCGCATCCTCGAACCGCTTTTCCTCCAGCAGGCCATAATAGCCCTGCACCACCTGCGCCGCGCCCTGCGCGCTGTCGGGGTCGATCGATCCTTCGGCGATCGGGGCGGGATCGACGGGCAAACCGCCCGGCGCGCCGGGGGCGGGCGGGTTGAGCGGCTCCATCACCGCCATCGCTTCGGCGCGAAACTGGTTTTCCACCTGCGCGGCATTGGCGCCATTGGCCAGATTGTCGATCGCGCTCTCCTCCCGCCCGTCGCAGGCGACGACGAGCAGGAGGGACAACAGGGCGGCGGTCTTGATCGCTGCCCGCATCAGTTCGGACGGACCCGCGCCGCCGGTTCGCGCCCGCGCGTCACGCGGCCCGCGCCACCCCAGTCGCGCTGCGGGCGCGGCTGGCTGACCTGCGGTCGCGACGGGCGGGGTTGAGGTTGCGCCTGTGGTCGGGTTTGGGGTTGGCGCAGGCCCGGCTGCGGCGTGGGTCGCGCGCCATCGCCCCGGCCGCGGTCATTGCCGCGCCACTGGTTGCGGTCGCGACCCTGGCCATCATTGCGATCCCGTCCCCAATTGCGATCGCCGCGGTCTCGATCCCGGTCGCCGCCCTGGGGCGGACGGGTCCAGTTGCCATTGCCCGGTTGCCGATCGCGATCGCGCCAAGTGCCGTCCCGATCGCGATCCCGGCCGCGCCAGCGACCATCGTCGCCGCGTTCGGTCCGACGGCCTTCCCAATACCGGCGTTGCCCGTCATTCCAGCGGTGGCGTCGACCGCCGCGGTCATAGACATAATAGCCGTTGCCGGGATAATAATAATTGTCGTACCAACCGCCAAAACCACCGGGCTGATAATAGCCCGACGGCCCATAATAGCCGTCTCCATAATAGCCGCCATTGCCATAATAGCCGCTACCCACGCTGACGCCGCCATAGCCATAGCCGTCATCATAGGCGCAACCACCCAGGGTCAGCGCGCCTGCAAGTCCGATTACCGCCAGGAACCGATGTCGGATGCCCGTCATCGCCTTTCTCCTCATCTCCATCTGATCCTTTGCTTAACGCGGCCCGGTTGAATTGGTTGTGAATGGATTATCCTTTCCGCACCAGCGTTTATCGCAGGTTCAGAAATGTCGGCTTTTGTTCATCGGGGCGACAGAAAGCGTGTTCTTTCCGTCACATAATCGCCTTTCGGCCAGCTTTTGTGAATTGTTCAGGAAACCTTCCGGCCGGTCCGGTCATTCTTTCCCCTGTCGATCGCAGCTTTAAGCGCTCGCATCGGCCCGGCGGGTCCAAACCGCCGCTGAACAAATCCACAATAGACAAAGGGTCACCCCCATGAAGACACTGCTTTTTTCGGCAGCCGCCGCCGCGTCCTTGTTGCCTGCCGCCGCCATGGCGCAAGATGACGCCGGTTCGTCCACCCGCCGCATCGAACCCTATGTCGGCGTGATGGGTGGCGTGCATAATTATGACAGCGAAACCAGCAAGGAAGGCATCCCGCCGGTCGGTTACAAAGGCCGCATGGTCGAAGGCGTGGCAGGCGTGAACGTCAATGTCGCAGGGCCGCTGGTGCTGGGCGTCGAGGGCACCGCGTCCAAGGGCGTGTCGGGCGACATCGACTGGGAATATGGCGCCGCGGGCCGGGTCGGCGTGAAGGCGGGCAAGGACAGCATGATCTTCACCAAGGTCGGCTATCAGTGGACCAATTTCGACGCGCTCGGCAAGGATAGCCGCGACTATCACGGCATGACCTATGGCGCCGGCGTCGAACTGTCGCCCGCCGACATGGGCGGTTCGGCCCAGAGCAGCAATATCCGCCTGCGCGTGCAGGCCGATACGACCGGCGATTTCCACTCGATCCGCCCGATGGCGGGCGTCGTCGCAAAATTCTGAATAATGGGCGGGCGGGTGCCATGCCCGCCCCGCCTTTGAGTCAGCTTCCGAACGGAAGTTGGGGTGCGGAGCGGCTTCTTTGGACTGTAGCCGTTCCGCATTCCCCGCTCAGGCCAGTGTCTTCACCCGCTCGCCAATAGCGCGCAGGTCCTCGATAAAGCGGGCCTGCTCCTCCGCCCGGCGACCCTCGTCCGGCAGGCGCAGCACATAGCTCGGATGCACCGTCACCCAGCCCTCCGCACCGCCATCGAGCGCGATCGCCTCACCCCGTGTCCGGCTGATCGTCACCGCCTTGCCCAGCATCGCGCGCGCGGCGGACGCGCCCAGCGCGACGATGATGCGCGGGCGGACCAGATCGATCTCTTGGTTCAGCCACCAGCGGCACGCTTCGATCTCGCCAGCGTCGGGTGATTGATGCAGGCGGCGTTTCCCTCGCCTCTCAAACTTGAAATGCTTGACCGCATTGGTGACGTAAGCGCGCGATCGGTCGACGCCCGCCGCCGCCAACGACCGGTCGAACAATTGCCCCGCCGGTCCGACGAACGGCCGCCCGGCCAGATCCTCCTGATCGCCAGGCTGTTCGCCGATGAAGAACAGGGGCGCGTCGAGCGGTCCTTCGCCGAACACCGTCTGCGTGGCGTTCCGATGCAACGGGCAGCGGGTGCAGGTCTTCGCCTCGCTGCGAACCGCCGCCCAGACGGCGGCGGCATTGCCCTGGCGCTTGGGCGGCGCTTTTTCGGGCAGGGGGGGCGTGGCGATCATGGCCGCCTCGCGCGCCTGCGCCCCGGCGATAAGGTCGGGGATAAGCGCGGCTTCGGGCAGGTTGCGCCAATATTTTTTCGGCATTTCGGACAGCATGGCCCCGGTCTTGAGCCGGGCCGGATTGAAAATCGCGGCATAATAGCCCTTCCACATCTCCTCGACCGGATCGTCGGCGGGTGCGCCGGCGCGGCTGGCGCCCGGTCCCTCGGTCAAGACGTCGCCGTCCCAATGGATGCTGGCCGCCGGCGTCAGGATCGACCAGCGCATGGACGCGAAGCGGCGCATGAAAAAGCCCGCATTGGCGCGGACGATATGATGATCGGGTTCGAACCAGGCGACGAAGCGCAGCCCAATATTATCCTCTAACGCACGGAACCGGACGAAAGCGCGCATCTTGTGGATGTCGCGCCGCACCGCCTTGGCCAGCATATCGACCCGCCGCAGCAGCGGATCGGCCTTGTCCTCCATCCGCCCCGGCCGATCGCGCAGCCGGCGCAGCAGCGCATAGAGCAGGGCGAAGCGTTCGGGGTCGCTATGCAGGATCGCGCTTTGCGCAAGATCGACGAAAGCGCGCGGCACGGAAAAGGCTGCGCCGGGACGTTCAGGGGGCAGGGGCGCATCGCCGAACAGATCGCCGCCCGCGTCCCCCACCTGCCAGACGATGTCGGCGGGATCGACGCCCTGCATCGCCAAGCGCCGCGCTGCTGACCGCCAGCCGTCGAAATCGTCCGGGGCGGTCAGTGCGATGCGATACATAGCGTCCGATCCACGCGCGACACCGGCGGCGGGCCGATTGCAGCTTCGGCCTTCAGTCCTCGGCCTGCGCGCGCTCCAGTTCGGCCGGCTTGCGCTTGGCGAACAGCTTGCCCAGTCGATCCTCGTCCTGCGCCGTCAATTCCTTGGCGGCGTCGGGGAACATCTCCTCCTCTTCCTCCTCGATATGGTGGAGGTAGCGCTTCTTCATCTCGGCGAATTTCTTGCGCCATGCCTCGCCGTTGAATTTTAGCGCGTCCAGCTCTTCGAGATAATCGTCTATCTCCTTGTGCTCGGATACGCTGTGCTGCGCATCCTCGCGCAGGTCCGGGCGGGCCAGCATGGTGGCGTAGAGGGTTTCCTCCTCTGCGGCGGCATGGGCTGACACTTCGACCTTGAACTGCTCGAACAGCTTTTCCAGCCGGTCCTCGTTCTTTTCGCGCTCCGCGTCGGCCATCTTGTCGAACAACTGGCGATGGGTGTCGTGATCCTGCTTCAGGCGGTCGAAAATATTGGCGTCGGCCATGATTGGTCCTCCTCTTTCGAGGACAGACAACGACAGGCGCGGCAATTGGCTCCCGCCAAAAAGCCGACCGATATTCAGCCGAACAGAAAGCGGAAGATGATCGCGACCGGAATCCAGAGCAGCGCCCCCAACAGGCTGGCGGCCCACAGTTGCGCCACGTCGCGACGGAAGCGCACGGCAAGGCCGCTGTCGGGCAGGCCGCCCCGTTCCAGCAACTGCCAGCGCCGTTCCAGTCCGCGCGCGGCCACGGCATAGCCGCCAATCGCGACGATGACGCCCAGATGCAGGACGAGCGAGCCGCCGGTCTTGGCGACGATGCCGATCTGAAGCAGGCAGAAGACAACCAGCGACGCCGCCAGATGCGTGCTGATCCGCTTCGCAAACGCCTTGCGCTGATATGTGCGATTGCCGAGCGCCGTCGCCAAAGCCTCGAACTCCTTGCTTGACCCTGACGACAGAATTTCACGAGTCGCGGCATGGATCAACCGTAAATCGGCGTTCAGGCGAACAAATCCAGCTGCTGCGCGGGCGGCGCGACCCGCGCGCGCAGGTCGGCGCTGTCGATCAGCGCCAGGGGTCGCCAATCCGCCGCGATCAGGAAGGGGCGCAGCTTCCTGATGGATGTCGTCAGACGCGCGACATCGTCCAGCCGCAGGCGGCGATGGCGGCGGCTCGACAGGATACGATCCACCGCTTTCACCCCCAGGCCCGGTACTCGCAACAGCGCCTCGCGCGGAGCGCGGTTGACATCGACCGGGAAGGTCGCGCGATGGTTGAGCGCCCAGGCGAGCTTGGGATCGATGTCGAGCGGCAGGCAGCCCGTCGCCGCATCCGTCGCGGCGGCGATCTCCTGCGCGTCATAGCCATAGAATCGGATCATCCAGTCGGACTGGTAGAGCCGATGTTCGCGCAGCAATGGCGGGCGCTTGAGCGGCAGCACCGCGCTGGGCGAGGGGATGGGGGAGAAGGCGCTGTAATAGACGCGGCGCAGCTTGTGCCGGTCATACAGGCTGCTGGCCCGCGCGATGATCGCCCGGTCGTCGGCCGCGTCGGCGCCCACGATCATCTGGGTCGATTGGCCGGCGGGGGCAAAATGCGGCGCGCTCTTATATTTGCGGCGGGCGTCCTGCCCATCCTCCATGTCGCTGCGCAACCGGCTCATCGCCCCTTCGATCCGCACCCCATTTTTTTCCGGGGCCAGCCGCTTGAGGCCGCTTTCGGTCGGCAACTCGACATTGATCGACAGGCGATCGGCATGGAGCCCTGCCTGGTGGATCAACGCCGGGTCGGCGTCGGGAATGGTCTTGAGATGGATATAGCCGCGAAAATGATGGTCCTCGCGCAGCGATCGCGCCACCTCGACCATCTGCTCCATCGTATAGTCGGACGAGCGGATGATGCCCGACGACAGGAAAAGCCCCTCGATATAATTACGGCGGTAGAAGCTCAGGGTCAGGTCCACCACCTCCTGCGCGGTGAAGCGGGCGCGGCGGACATCGCTGGACCGGCGGTTGATGCAATAATGGCAATCGAAGATGCAACTGTTGGTCAGCAATATCTTGAGCAGCGAAATGCAGCGGCCGTCGGGCGCATAGGCGTGACAGATGCCCATGCCCTCGGTCGATCCGATCCCCTTGCCGCTGCGGCTGTCGCGCCTGGTGGTGCCCGACGAAGCGCAGGACGCATCATATTTGGCGGCGTCGGCGAGGATTTCGAGTTTCGAACGGGTGGAAAGCTGGGCCATATCGTTCCTGATATGTTCGTGTAAGGCGCTTGTCCACAATCTCGATCAGTCCTGCCCCAAGGATCAGGGGGCCGGGAGGGGGCCGGGCAAGAAAGCTGGCGCGCGCGGCTAACCATGCTATGCGCGTCGCCATGCACAGTAGTAGCGGTTCCGTCGACGTCGACGGCTTCACATATGAATGGGAATTGCGGCGCGAGCCGCAGTGGAGCGACATCGACGGGTGGAAAGGCATGGCCATCGCCCTGTTGCAGAAGGATATGCAGCGCGGCGCGTTGCTGGAATTTCCCCCGCCCAAACGGCTGCTCAAGGGATTGCAGCGCGGCCGGCTCCAGATCAACGATGCGATGATCGCGCGCGGCATCCGCGCCGCTCTGGAGGCGGGCTGGGAACCCGGATCGCGCGGCAAGCCGATGGTGTTCACGGTCGACGCCGACGGCAACTGATCGCCGCTGGCGCGACCTGCCAGCGCTTGCGGCTCCCGCGCAGTCGTTCGTTATGTCAAAAGGGCGAAGCGAACAGGGAGACAGGCGAGTGGACAGGCGCGCATTTCTGGGCCGGGGCATGGGCGGCATGGCGGCGCTGTCGCTGGGGACGGCGGGCCGCACGGCGAATCTGTGCGAGGGGATGCCGCCGCCGATCCGCGCCACCCCCGATCGCCTGTTTCGCGTCACCGTCTGCCTGCGCCCTTTCCGCGCCGCCGGGCCGCGGATCGAGGTGGAGCGGGTCGGGGCCAAGCGGGTGGTGCATAATTATGGCCATGGCGGCAGCGGCTGGTCGCTATCCTGGGGATCGGCGCAGGTCGCGGTCGGCATGGCGCTGGCGGACGGAGTGCGCGACGTTGCGGTGATCGGCGCGGGCGCGCTGGGCCTGACCGCCGCGCTCACCGCCCAGCGCGCCGGGGCCGACGTCACCATCTATGCCAAAGAGCAATTTCCCTATGTCCGCTCCGCCCGCGCGACCGGCGGCTGGACGCCCGACAGCCGGATCGCGATGCAGAAGGCGGTCGATCCGGGCTTCGGCGACCGGTGGGAGGCGATGGCCCGTGCGTCTTTCACCATGCACCAGAGCTATCTGGGCCTGCCCGGCGACCCGGTCGAATGGACCGACCGCTACATTCTGTCGGACACGCCCTTCACCGAACGGGTGCGACACGCGCCGACAGGCGAGCATCCCGATGAATTTCTCCGCCTCGAACAGCGACTGGCCGACATCACCCCACGCTCGGTCGAACTGGCGCCCGGCGCCCACCCCTTCCGCCCGGCCTATGCCCGACGCGGCAGCGGCCTGACCTTCAACGTCGCCGACCTGGCCCATCAACTCATGGCCGATTTCCGGCTGGCGGGGGGCAAGGTCGTACCTATGGAACTGCACGATCCCAATGACGTGACGAAGCTGCGCCAGAAATCGATCATCAACTGCACCGGCTATGGCGCCCGCGCGCTGTGGCGGGATGAGAGCATCGTGCCGGTCCGCGGCCAGATCGCCTGGCTGATCCCGCAGGCGGGCGCGACCTACGGCGTCTATTATGGCTCGCTATCCATGCTCGCCCGGCGCGACGGCATCGTCGTGCAGGAAGTCGGGGCCGACGAATGGTTCGGCTATAATGACGCAAACGAAGAACCGGATTACGCAGCGGCCCAGGCGTCGGTGCTGCAACTGGCGCAATTCTGGGCGGACGGTAAGGGGGCGTAACAGGGAGGGAGCGGGGTATCCGCATTTCTCCGTCATCCCGGCCTTTGCTGAATGACGGTATTGGATGATGGCCAATGGTCCCTGATGCTTTCCACCCGTCTCTTGCCATTCCACCCCCGCGCCGCCATCACCTGCGCCCATGACCTGGCATTTCTGGATCGACCGCGGCGGCACCTTCACCGATGTGGTGGCGCGCGCGCCCGATGGGCGGCTGCACACCGCCAAATTGCTGTCGAGCGACCCGGAACGCTATGCCGATGCGGCGGTCGAAGCCGTGCGGCGGCTGACCGGCTCTGGTGAAGGGCCGATCCCGCCCTGCGTCCTGCGCATCGGCACCACCATCGCCACCAATGCGCTGCTGGAGCGCAAGGGCGAGCCGGTGCTGCTGGCGATCACGCGCGGGTTCCGCGACGCGATCCGCATCGGCACGCAGGAACGGCCGGACCTGTTCGCGCGCCGCATCCGCCTGCCCGATCCGCTCCACGCCGATGTGGTCGAGGTGGACGAGCGGCTGATGGCCGACGGCACGGTGCGCGTGGCGCTGGACGAAAGCGCCGCGCGCGCCGCGTTGCAGGGCGCTTATGACAAGGGGTTGCGCGCCGTCGCGATCGTGCTGATGCACGGCTATCTCTACCCGGATCACGAACGGGCGCTGGCGCGGATCGCGGCCGATATCGGCTTCACCCAGATCAGCGCCAGCCATGATGTCGCCCCCCTCATCAAGCTGGTCGGGCGCGGCGATACGACGCTGGCCGACGCCTATCTCTCGCCGGTGCTGCGCGCCTATGTCGATGGCTTGCGCGATGCGCTGGGCGATCAGGCAGAGATGCTTTTCATGCAGTCGAGCGGCGGCCTGACCGACGGCGCGCTGTTCCGGGGCAAAGATGCGGTGCTGTCCGGCCCGGCCGGCGGCATCGTCGGTTTGGCACGAACGGCAGAGCAGGCGGGCTTCACCGAGGTCATCGGCTTCGACATGGGTGGCACCTCGACCGATGTGTCGCACTATGCCGGCGTCTATGAGCGTGACAATGAGGCGCGGGTGGCGGGGGTGCGCCTGCGCGCGCCGATGATGCGCATCCATACCATCGCGGCGGGCGGCGGCTCCGTCTGTTCGTTCCTGGACGGGCGTTTCCGTGTCGGCCCGGAAAGCGCGGGCGCGGTGCCGGGGCCTGCCTGCTACCGGCGCGGCGGGCCGCTCACCATCACCGACTGCAACGTCCTGTTGGGCAAGGTCCAGCCGGATCATTTCCCCAGCCTGTTCGGCCCGAACGGCGACCAGCCGCTCGACCGCCAAGCGGTGGAGGCGCGCTTCGCCGCCCTCTGCGCGCAGGTGGAGGCGGAGACCGGCCGCGCCATGACGCCGCGCGACGCCGCGCAGGGCTTCGTCGCGGTCGCCGTCGCCAGCATGGCCAATGCGATCAAGCGCATATCGGTCGCGCGCGGCCATGACGTCGCCCGCTACACGCTCGCCAGCTTCGGCGGGGCGGGCGGGCAACATGCCTGCCTGGTCGCCGACGCGCTGGGCATGGACCGGGTGATGATCCATCCGCTGGGCGGCGTGTTGTCCGCTTATGGCATGGGCTTGGCTGATCGGCGGGCGGTGCGGGAGAAGACGATCGCGCTGCCATTAGGTGACGATGGGCTGGACGCGGCGCTCGCCACCCTAGCCGCCGACGCCCGCGCCGACCTGCCACAGGCCGACCGGATCGAAACGCTGCTGCGGCTGCGCTATGATGGCGCCGACAGCCTGTTCGACGTGCCGCTGGGGGATGTGGACGCCATGCGTGCCGATTTCCTGGCCCAGCATCACGCCCGCTTCGGCTTCGCGGGCAAGGGGGGCATATTGGTTGATATGGCGCGGGTGGAGGCGATCGCATCGGCGCACGAAGCCATGGACGGCATCGCGGCGATCGCGGCGCAGGCCGCCCCGCCGCTGGCCCATGTCGACTATGCGGGCGACGCCGCGCCCGTTCATGACCGCGCCGGCCTGTCCGCCGATAGCGTCATCGACGGCCCGGCGCTCATCATCGATCCCGTCTCCACCACCGCGGTCGAACCGGGCTGGCGCGCGCGGCTCGATGGCCATGGCAATTTGATCCTCACGCGCCACATCCCACGCGCCCGGCCCGAAAGCGGCGACGCCGCCGCCGTCGATCCGGTCCGGCTGGAGGTGATGGGCGGTCTGTTCATGGCGATCGCCGAGGAAATGGGCGCCGCGCTCCAGCATAGCGCCTCCTCGGTCAATATCCGCGAGCGGCTCGATTTTTCCTGCGCGCTGTTCGACGCGGCGGGCCATCTGGTCGCCAACGCGCCGCATATGCCGGTGCATCTGGGCAGCATGGGCGACAGCATCCGCACGATCATGCGGCGGCGCGGGGTTGGCGCGGACGGTGCGCCGATCGACGGGCGCGGGATGCGGCCGGGCGACGTCTATGCCCTCAACGCCCCCTATGATGGCGGCACGCATCTGCCCGACGTCACCGTGGTGATGCCGGTGTTCGCGGGCGATCTCGTCACCCCATCCTTTTATGTCGCCGCGCGCGGCCATCATGCCGATATCGGCGGCATCACCCCCGGATCGATGCCGCCCGGCAGCACCTCCGTCGAGGAAGAGGGCATCGTCCTCGACAATATGCTGCTGGTCGATCGCGGCATGTTTCAGGAAGCTGCCATCCGCGACCTGCTCGGCGCAGGGCCATGGCCCGCGCGCAATATCGACCAGAATATCGCGGACCTCTCCGCCCAGATCGCCGCCTGCGCCAAGGGCGCGAGCGAATTGCGCCGTATCAGTGATAGTTACGGTAACGAAACAATAGCCGCCTATATGGGCCATGTGCAGGACCAGGCCGAAGCCGCCGTCCGCCGCCTGATCGATCGCCTGTCCGACGGCCACTTCACCTATGCCATGGATAGCGGTGCAACTGTCCATGTCGCTGTCCATGTCGCTCGCGCCGCCCGCGCCGCGACCATCGATTTCGCCGGGTCGTCGGCCCAATTGCCAGGCAATTTCAACGCCCCCGTCTCGGTCGTGCGCGCCGCCGTCCTCTATGTCGTGCGCACCCTGATCGATGAGGCGGTCCCGATGAACGACGGGTGCCTGAAGCCCATCACCATCCTTGTCCCCGACGGCTCCATGCTGCGCCCCCGCTATCCCGCCGCCGTGGTCGCGGGCAATGTCGAAACCAGCCAGGTGGTGACCGACGCATTGTTCGGCGCGCTGGGCGTCATGGCGGGCGCACAGGGAACGATGAACAATTTTACCTTCGGCAACGACCGCCACCAATATTATGAAACGATCGCGGGCGGCTCCGGCGCCGGTCCCGATTTCGACGGCGCCGACGTGGTCCAGACGCATATGACCAACAGCCGCCTAACCGATCCCGAAATATTGGAAACCCGATTCCCGGTGCTGCTGGAGGCATTTTCGATCCGCGCCGGATCGGGCGGGGCGGGGCGTCACCATGGCGGCAAAGGCGCGCTGCGCCGCGTCCGCTTCCTGGAGGCTATGACCGCCGGCATCCTGTCGAACCGCCGGATCGTGCCGCCCTTCGGCCTGGACGGCGGCGCGCCGGGGGACGTCGGTCGCAACCGGGTGGAGCGCGCCGACGGCAGCGTCGAACCGCTCGGCCCGACCGCTACGGCATCGCTGCGCGCGGGCGACGCCTTCGTCATCGAAACGCCGGGCGGCGGCGGCTTTGGCGATGTTGGAGACGCTTGACAAGCGGCCCGCGCAGGTCTGTTCTGCTACAGGGGGAGTGGGGCATGACGCCGGACTCGACGACGCAGATCAGATGGGGATTGGGGGCCGCGCTGCTCGCCTTGGGCATGGTCGCGATCCTGGCGCTCGTGCCCGATCCTTTCTTCCGCCAGCGGGTGATCGCCACGACCCTGGACGATGTCGAGGGCGTCTCGCCGGGTGTCCAGGTCTATTTCCGGGGGGCGCCGATCGGGGCGGTGCGGTCGATCGACCTCAACCGGCAAAGCCGCACCTTCGCCGTCGCCATGGGCATCGACCGCAAATGGCAGCCGTCCGCCTGCTCCTTCGCCACCGTCGCCTCGGCCAATCCGCTCACCGCGCCGCGCATCGAACTGGTGGCGCTGGAAACCGGCAGCGCCCAATGCCCCGCCGCCCGCCGCGCCTATGGCTGCGATCCGGTGCCGGGCCGGGAGGCCGCCGGTGCGCTGCCCGGTTGCCGTCGCCCCGCCGACCTGTTCGAAACCGCAGCCCTCGCGATCGGGGAAGCGGCCAATGTCGCCCGCACCGCTAACGCCATGGCGCAGAAATTGTCGGGCCTGTTGCAGGGTGACGGATCGGCGGTCGACATGGCGCAGGTCGCCCGCAACGCCACGCAAACGCTCGCCGCGCTCAATAGCCTCAGCACGCAGCTCGACCGCAGCTTCACGCCGGGCCGGGGCGACATCGCCCTGACCTTGTCGCATGTGCGGCAGGCGACCGGCCGGGCGTCCGAAATCGACGTTGCGGCGCTCAACGGCATCTTGCGCGAAACCCGGTCTCTGGTGGCGCAAAATCAGGCCAGCATCGCCGGGCTGCTGGCGGAGGGCAAGAGCAGCGCCGGGGAAGTACGCGGCATATTGGAGGGCGCGTCCGCCTCGCTGGTGGCGACCAGCGCCAATCTGGAGCGCACCAGCAGCAGTCTGGGGGCCTTGAGCGAGCGGCTGGCGGGCGATCCCACCTATGCGATCCGCGGCCAGCGCTATGCCGATCCGCCGCCGCCGGGAGGACAGAAATGAAGCCGATCGCCCTGCTGCTGCTCTGTGCGCTCCCCGCCTGCGCCGCGCTCAGGCCGGGCGATGCGCCGGTCACCATGCGCCTGTCGCCCCAATTCGCGCCCGGCCGGCCGGTCGCCGCCCCCAGCTTCACGGTCGCGGCGGTGCAGGCGCGCGGTCTGTCGGGCGGGATGCGCTACGCCTATGTCGATGCCGCCGCACCGGGCGAAATCCATCAGGCCGCCACCTATTTCTGGGAAGAGCCGCCCGCCGACAGTCTGGCCCGCGCGCTGGTCGCCGGGCTACGCACCCGCTTCGCCACCGTCACCGGCCCGTCGCTGGCGCTCGCCGCCGACCGGCGCGTGGTGGCGACGCTCGACCGGTTCGAGGAACTGAGCGCAACGGGTAACGCACAGGCGGTCGTCGCCTTCGACGTGACGCAGGTGGCCCAAGGCAAAGCGATCTGGGCCGGCCGCTATTGCGCGACCCGGCCGATCGCATCGGCCGCCGGCACCGTCCGCGCCGCTGCCTTCCAGGGCGCGATCGAACAGGCGGTCGTCGCCTTCGTTCAGGATGTCGCGTCGGGCACCGTGACCGCCGCGTCCTGCTGAATGAGGCGCCCGCGCTCCAGCCGGTAGACCCGCTCGCACAGCCGCCCCGCCAGCGCCCGGTCCTGCGTCAGCAGCAGCAGCAGCCGGTCGATCCGCCGCTCCCCGCGCCGCCGCTTGGACCAGTCGCCGGTGCCGATCGCCAGCCGCATATTCTCCTCGACGCTGAGGTCGCCGAGCAGCGACCCGCCCTGCATCGCCACGCCGCACCGCGCGCGCAACAACCGGCGCACATCCGGCGGCGCGACGTCCAGCGCCACGCCCATCAGGCGCACGGTGCCGCTGCCGGGCGTGACCAGCCCGATCGCCAGCCGCAACAGCCAGCTCTTGCCTGCGCCGCTGTCCGCCAGGATCGCGACCCGATCGCCGGCTTCGATGGCAAGGTCGACCTGATCCAGAAGCCGCGTCCCGCCCAGCACCAGGCTCACCCCCTCGAACGCCAGCAGCGCGCTCACAGCAAAGCCGTCCACAGCGCCGCCGCGCTGAAGATGCCCAGCAATCCGGCGGTAAAGGCGGTGGTCGCGCGCCGCCCGATATCGGCCGGTGACCGCACCGGCTTTGCCCCCACCGCGCTGCCCACGCCAAAGGCGATCAGTGCATAGAGCAATAGTTTGGCGATGCCGGTCAGCATCGCGGCGGCGGCCTCGTGGGAAAAGGCGAAGCCGGACCATAGCGGCCAGCCGACATTGGCGATCAGCGCCAGCGGGACCCCGCAGCCGATCACCGCCGCGATACCCCCCAGCAGCATATGGATCGGCGCGGACAGCAGCACCGCGGCCAGCGCCGGCCCCAGCGCATGGGCGACCGGATCGCGCCCCAGCGCCTCCAGCGCGTCGATTTCCCGGTTGAGCGCCATTGCGCCGAGCCGCGACGACAGCGCCACCGACACGCTGCCGCAGGCGAACAGGCCGACCAGCAGCGGCACGATGTCGCGCAGCAAAATCTCCGCCAGCCCGCTCAGCACCGGGATCTGCGCATTATAGAGCGTCAGCAGCCGCCCCGCGCCGATCCCGGCGATGATCCCGGCCAGTGCGGCCAGCGGCAGCAGCGTGCGCAATGGCCGCCAGACATGCAGCGGCAAGCCGTCCGCCAGTTGCCGCTGCGCCAGCGCATCGCCCGCGATCAGGCGACGACCCATGCCCAGCGCCGCGCGCATGGTCAGCCATGCCCCCGCGCCGATCGCGGCCAGCAGCTTGGGTCCGCCTCTCAGCGCGTCCATGGCGCGCGGCCGATCGCGCCGTCCGGGTCGATGCGGATGGCGCGCGGATCGGGGCTGGGATCGCTCGCCAGCAGCAGGTCGGCGCGCGCCGCCAGCGCCGTCATGCCGCCCGCATGGATCGCGTCCGCGCCTTGCACCAGCGCCGCGGCGCGGGGGGCTTCTCCGGCCGGCAGGGGGTCAAGGATCGCCTGCACATGGCAAGCCAATGCCAATTGTACCAATTGCCCCTGTGCCTGCAACGGGCCGAGCAAATGGCGCGACCAGCGATCGGCCAGATCGCCGACAAACACCGGCGCGCGGTCGGGATAATGGGCGCGCAACGCCGCCACCAAAGCGGCCGGATCGGGCGCACTATCCTCGCCGCCCGGCAACAGCGCCACCGTCAGCGTCCGCAACGCCCGTCGGCCCGACGCGCTCAGCAGCCGCGCCATGATCCGCACCTGCTCCCGGTCCAAATCCTTGATCGCTTCGCTGAGGTCATCATAGGGGACGATGTCGGGATGCAGCCGCCGCGCGTCGTCGCGCACCGCGCCATGGGTCCACCCCTGCACCAGCTTCGCCGCCATCCAGCGATCATGTTCGGCGCGCGACAATTCCTCCAGTTCGTCGGGGGAAAGGCTGAGCGACGGTCCGGCTCCCTCGACCAGCCGCGCGCCGATGTCGCGCAGTTTGAGTTGATAGCAGTCGGCGACCAGCCGGTTGTCGTCGCGGAAGCTTTCGGGCAGGTCTTCCCATTCCTGCATCGACGCGCGCGCGCCGATCCGCTCGCCCTCGGCAAAGCGCCCCTCCAGGTAGAAATCATGGATCGACCGGGCGAGCGCGTCGTGCCGGTCCTGCAACAGCATGTCGGGGTCGGCGAGGTCGGACAGGCCGCCGAAGGGGAAGATGCCCGCGCCGATGCGATGATCGTGCGCGCCCGCCATCCGCACATGGATCGGCGGGGCGGGCAGGGCGGCGGCGCGATAGCGCGCATCGACCGCCAGCGCGACGGCCAGCGCGCGGTCGTCGTCGTCCAGATCGATCAGGATCGCCACCGGCTCGCCGGACGCCGCGACATGGGCGTCGATCAGCATGCCGATCCCGGCCGGGTCGGGCCGCGCCTCGACAAAGCGCAGCGGCGACAGCGCGTCCGCGCCGGGATTGCGCGCGCGAAACGCCGCCTAGCCCTGCGCGGCGTCGGCCATGTGGATAACGAAAGCGGGCTTGCCGCCGTCGCGATAATGGCCGCCCGCCAGCGTGCGGAGCAGATAGCGTTCGATCAGCGGGGTGAAGCCGATCACCAACACGCCGCGCCCCACCTGTCCCGCGCGGGTGAATCCGTCGATCGGCCGGGCCAGCGCCAATTGCCGCGCCGCGATGTCGGGCAGCGCCGCCAACCGCACGCGCGCCGTCCGCCGGTCGCCATGTTCGAACCGCTGCTCGACGCTGCGCCGCAGGTCGAGGTCGTCGACGCGCAGGATGATGTCGATCGGATCGCCCGCCGGCCGCACCGCCGCCGCCTGCGCCAGCACGGCGGACGCCAGCGCGATATTGCCGCGCGCCTCCCGCGACAGCAGCAGCACCGCGCGCGCCTTGTCCAGCGCCAGCGCGGCCGCGCTCTCCTGCGCCACGCCCTGTTCCACCTCCGCCGCGCCCGCCTCCAGCGCGTCGCCGATCCAGGTCGTGCGCCGGTCCTGCGGCCACAGCAGCACGCGCCGTCCGTCCGCCAGCGCGCCGCGCGCCGCCTGCGCGGCAAGGCCCCCGCCCTCGTCGCCCGCAATCACCAGATGTTCGCCCCGCGCCCGGATCAGCGCCAGCCGCAGCGGGTTGCGCAACTGCTCCCAGGCCAAAGCCGCCGTCGACCAGAAGGTCAGCAGCGGCAGCGCCCAGCGCGCGATGTTGAGCGCGAGCGGCAGGTCGCGCCCCTCCAGCACCTGCGGAAAGCTGCCGACGATCAGCCGCATCGCGCGCATCGCATCCTGCATGACGGTCGATACGATCCCGGCCTGCGCAAAGGCCTGCGCAAAACCCCATGTGCCCAGCAGGAAGGCGAGGGCCATCGCGCCGAAGCGCACGACCGGCGCCACCGGCGGCAGGTGCAGGCTCCTGATGCTCTTCTGTGGCTGGCCCCCCATGGCCGGGGTCAGTTGCTGGTCTGGAGCCGGACGAAGGCGGCGGAGACGCCCGCACCCTGACTGTTATTCTGGCTATCCCCCTGACGCCCGGCCAGCTTGGCGCGCAGCCTGGTCAGGAACTGTCGCTCGGTGCCGTTCACCACCTCGTCATCGCCGAACAGCGGCTTGGCCGACGCCAGCGCGACGATCAGTTCGGGGCCGAAGGGCGGCGCGACCTGATAGCGTTGCGCCGCCTGCGACAGGCCGATGGTGACGCGCCGCACGCCCTTGCGGTCGGGTTCGGGATGGCCACGATGCAGTTCGACCGCGCTGCCGTCGGCCTGAAGGTAGATGATGCTGAGATAGGGCCGCGCCGCGCTCGTCGTCGCGCTGACGCCGAAAATCTCATTCTCCTGCATCACCACCGGGTCGCCGCTGCGATCCTTGCCGTCCGCGGTCAGCGCGACGATGCTGGTCCCATCGCGGGAGAGCGGTGCGGCGAGCGTCAGCGCCGCCTCGCATTGCGGCCAGGGCAGGTGGCGCACCGCGAAGCTGCGGGTCGGGTCGGCCCTGGCGGACGCTTCGCGCAGCGCGGCGATGGCGTTGAGGTCGCCGGAAAAGCCGGTCACGCTCTTGCCCTGCACCGACACCGCGCCGCAGGGCATGGCCGCCATCTGGTCGGCGAAGATCTGGGCGTCGCTGCGCGGCGGTGGGGGCGGCGTGCCGGGCGCGGCCGGGGCGACCGGCGCTTCGAGCGAATAGGCTTCCCCGGTCAGCAGCTTGAAGGTGGCATAATCGATCCAGGCATAGCCTTTGTCGCCCCAGATCGGCCCCCAGCTATTCATGATGCGCAGGGCCTGCCGATCCTCGTCATAGCCTACGATCGCCATGGCGTGATAATTGGCCCTTTCGGGCTTTTCCGCGCGCCGATAGACGCCGTCGCCGCGAAACGCCTTGAAATCTGCGGGGGCCGGCATGGCGAATATCACCGGCGCGCCGCGCGCCAGGGCGCCCTTGACGTCGTCCAGCACGATCGGCGTGCGCCAGTCGTCCTTGACCTCCCGGTCGACCGCGCGCCAGTCGAGCAGGCGGAAATTGCCCGCCTTCTCCTTCAGCCCCTCAGCCGCAGGAATGGCGCATTTGGTCATGTCGTCGGGAAATTCGGCCAGGCTGACCGTGCCCTCATTCTTGAGCAGGGTCAGCGCCTGGACGATGCTGATCGTGCCGGTGCAGGGCGATCCCGCCGGGCGCAGCCGGTTATAGACATAGGCCGGACTCATCTGGTCGGCCGGTTCGTCGGGTTGCACATTCTTGTCGCGAAAATTGAGGAAGGTGCGCGCGGCATAGGTGGTCGCCCAGGCGACGCAATTGGGCTGCGGACCCTGCGATCCGGGCGGCGGATAGGCGTTGGACAGGTCCACCTGCTTGGGCAGATAGGCGCGGAACCGCCCCTGTTTGGGCAGCTTGGCATAATCTTCGGGAGAAACGGGCTCCGCCCCGGTCATGAACAGCGCGTCGTCGCTCTGCTGCGCTGAAAGGCCCGCACCAGACAGCGCCAGCAGCGCGCCGCTTCCCCATGTGACGAGACGACCTGTCATCACCCGTTCCTCCCCTGATGCGCTTTTTTAGAAGCGGTAACCCACGGTCAGCGTCACCGCGTCATAATCGAAATCATGCGAGAAGCTGCTGGTGCCATGGGTGTAGATCAGGCCGATACGCAACTGCTCGGCCCGGCTCTTCTGCTCAACCTCGCGGGTGCGGATGCCCACGCTCAGCGCCGCTTCATGCACATTTTCATAAGCTTGCGGATCGCCGGTCAGCTTGGTCCAGGTGTAGCTGGCGCGCATCGATCCCTGCCGCCCGCCGAACATCCGTCCCTTGAACGGCAATTGATAGGCGATGCCGTTGCGGAACGCCCAGACATCCTCCTTGAAATAGAAGGGCAGCTTCTTGCCGATGCCGATATCGGTGGTGGTGGACCATCCAACCATATTGCCGATGGTCAGGTCGCCGCGGCCCACCTGCGCGATCTTGTAGCGGCTGGTGGCGGACAGGGTCAGCACTTCGTTGCTGGCGCCGAAATAGCCGTCATTGTCGCTCACACCATAGGCGACGCGCGGGGTGATGAGCCAGTTGGGCTGCACCGGTATTTCGACGCCCGTCGACAGCGTGCCCAGAATCGTGGTCTGGCCGTCATTGACGTGCAGGACATTGAGGATCGGATCGATCAGCACGCGGGCGCGGCTGCCCTCCGAAGGGCGGAACGCCTTCTGGTAGCGCAATTCGTAGCGCTGGCCCTCGGCCCCTGCGCCGCCCCAATAGGTGAAGGCGCCGCCGATCGTGTCGGCATCCCCCTCCATGTCGAAACCGGGCGTGTCCGGGTCGTCGTCATAGTCGAGATCGTTGAGATTGAGCGCGGTCGTGACCGCCGTATGCTGCAGGCTGTTGGGACTGCCGATGCTGGCATAATAAGGCGAGGCAAAAGCCGTACCCGGCACGAGCGCCGCCACCGCGGCCGCGATCAGAAACTTCTTCATCGATATTACCCCTCTTGATGCGCCGGCTTCCCATTTCCCGCGCAAACCCTCAGATATTCCGCGTCAGGACGATCCCCCGATCTCGTCCGGCTCCAGGTCGCGCACGACGCGCAAGCCTGCGTCCTGCCGGCGCTTGCCGGGCGGGACGGTGAAGCGATTGGCCGATCGCAGCGCATCGGGCGCGCTCTCGAACGATCCGCCGCGCATGATCCGCGCGCGGCAGGACGTATCGGTGCAGCCCGACGTCCATTCCCACACATTGCCCTGCATCTGGTTGAGGCCGAAAGCATTGGCGGGATAGCTGTTCACCGCTTCGGGATAGCCGCGATAGGGGGCGGTATCCGATCCGTGATAGCGGGCGGTATGATCGTAATTGGCCATGGACGGCCCGATATCGTCGCCCCAGGGAAAGGCCGACGGCGCGCCGCCGCGGCTGGCATATTCCCATTCCTGCTCGCTCGGCAGGCGATAGGCGCGGCCCGACTGGACCGTCAGCCAGGCGACGAAGGCCTGGGCGTCCTCATAGCTGATGTCGGTCGCCGGGATCAGCGGATTGGGATTGTCCTTGGACCAATTGCCCAGCTTCGTGCAGGCATTGTCGCGCACGCAGGCATTCCATTCTGCGATCGTCACTTCATAGACGCCGATGGCGAAGGGTCGGTCGATTCTCATTTCGGCCTGCACCGCCTCATCCCCGCCGCGCCCCGGTTCCGAGAGGGGGGACCCGAATGGTGTCAGCCCGGCCGGGATCGCCCGCATCCAGGGACAGTTGGCGCAATCGTAGAAACGATCGCTCGCCGCCCGGTCGCAGGAAATGAAGCAGGGCGGCGCGCCTTGCAGCCCATAGTCGAAGGTCGGCTTCTGGAAATTCTTGCCCGACGACAGCGCCACCCGGTCCGACACGCGCTTGAGCGCATCGGCGATATTCTGCTGCGGCCGGCGGATTTCCTCGGCCAGCACCTTGGAAAAGATGCCGTCGTCAAAGGCGACCTGGTCGGCGCTGGTGGAAAAGGCGACCAGATAGCCCTGGTCGGGCCGGATCGCGGCGGCGGTGGCGCGCACCATGCGGCGCAACCCCTTGCTGCCCGCCAGTTCGCCCACCGCGCTGGCCTCTGTCCCGGTTTCCGCCGCGATCATCTGGGTCAGCGACGGCGGCGGCGCGGGCAGGACGTTGCGGCACATGTCGAGCACGATCAGCACCGTCTTCGCGCCCGATCCCAGCAGATTATGGGTCAGCGCCGCGCGGGTCAGCGTGGCGCTTTCGGGCGTCAGGTCGCGGCCGGCATCGACCGGCAGCAGCATGACGTCGCCATAGCTGCCCAGCGCCGCGCCATGGCCGGAAAAATAGAGGGTGCCGAACGCCTTCGGCCCGGCCGCAGCCAGCTTCGCTCGGAAATCGGCGACGGCTTGCAACATCGCCTCACGCGACAGGTCGCGGCGCACCTGCACCGGACCGTCACCGCTGGCATCGGTGAAGCCGGTGGCGTTGAGCGCGGTCGCGACCTTGTCGCCATCGGCATAGGTGGAGCCGAGCTTGTCGAAGGCCTGATAGGCGCCGTTGACGATCACCAGCGCCAGCCGCGGCTCTTCCGCCGCGCGCGCGGGACCGGCCAGCGCGAGCAGCGCCAGCGCCAACATCGCCGCAAGCGCGCGGATCAGGCCGCCCTCCGGATGTGGACGGTTCATTTTGTCGCCTTGCGCGGCGCGAACTCGACCTGGGTCACGACCTGATCGACCCCGTCGACATGCAGGACCGCGTCATAGCGGCGCGCGGCCCTATAGGGTTCGGCCGGGCCGCCTCCGAACAGCTTGGCGAAGAAGCCGCCCAAACCGCGTCCCTTCTGGCAATAGGGAGCGACGCTGACCGCGCCGCCGCTCTGTTTGACCTCGTTCAGCCAGGCGCCCAACGGCAGCGGCGCTTCATTGTCGGCCGGATAGGGGGTGTCGAGATCGACCACCACCGGGCGGCCACGCCGCAGCTTGGCCTTGAGCGCGCGATCGAAGCGGGCCGGATCGGTAAAGCGCAGCGTCGGCTTCGCCACCGGGCGATCGCAACTCTTGAGCACGGGCGCGACTGGCGCGGCGGCGACCGGCGCCTGCCGGCCGGGATCGACAGCGGGACCGGGATTGACGGCGTGGACGGGCTGCTGCGCCTGTGGCTCCTGTGCAACAGGCTTTGGCGCGGGCGGCTCCGGCGGCAATATTCGCACGCCACGGCCCGCCGCGCCCTCCACAGCGGCTGGTTCGGACGGCGGAGCGTTATCCGCCTGCGTCAGGGCGTTTGCCGCTCCACCTGCAAAAAGCATAAAAGAAGCAACGACTATAGTGCAACGCAACACGGCCATTTGTCCGCTCCGAGTCAAGATATAGTTATTGCCCCGATTACCTTTCTGAGACTATGGATATATAGCTATTGAGGCAACAAAAAAGCGCGGGGGAATCCCAATGTCGAAGGGGCGACGTGGACTCTGGGCAACAGTATTGACCGGCTTTGTCACAATAATGACTAATCCAGGTTACGCCCATGCTGAAACGCGCGCCTTGCTGGTGGGGGCGTGGCAGTTTCAGTCCAAGTTGATCATGGACCTGGTGGGGCCGGAAAATGATCTGGCGGCCATGGAGGCGTTGATTCGCGGTCAGGGCGCGAGCGACGTCACCGTCCTGCGCAATGACGGCGTCAGCCGCACCACGGTCGAAACCGCGCTCCATGCGCTGGGCCTGCGGTCCAGGCCGGGCGACTGGATCTTTCTCTATTATACCGGCCATGGCGCGCTGGCCGAAGCCGCGGTCAAGGGTACGCGCGACGGCGATACCGACCAGTTCCTGCCGCTGCCCGGCTTCGATCCCGACGTAAAGGATGCCGAGCGCTTCATCGTCGACAAGGATTTCTACACCTGGCTGTCCCTGTACGTGCCGAAGGGGGTGCAGGTGCTGATGATGGCCGATACCTGCCATTCCGGCACGCTGCATCGGTCGGTCGATCCGCGCGCCATGGGCATGACCCCGCGGCTGACGCTGGGCGCGCGCAATGTGGAGCTGGGGTCGCGCCCGGCCCCGCGCTTCGCCAGCGTGCTGGCGTCCGGTGACGCCGCCCCGGTCAGCGCCACCCGCGACGACCTGCCCAACCTCTATTATATCAGTGCGGCGCGCGACGATCAGATCGCCTGGGAAAATGCGCTGCCGGTGGAAGGCGCGCCGACCCGCGGCTTCCTGACCTGGTCGTTCGAACAGGGCGTGACCACGGCGCGCGCCGACGGGAAGGGGATGGCCGCCGACCAGGATGGCGACGGCATATTGTCGATCGGCGAACTGGGCGCCTATCTCAACGTCCAGGTGCGGATGCTGAGCGGCCAGCGACAGGAAAGCAATACCGTCATCCCGCCGGGGCGGGAAGGGCAGGGGCTGTTCGCCACCGTCCCGCCGCCACCCGCGCCGCCGGCCCCGCCGCCGCTGCCCGGACTCTATGTCGCGGACCTGAAGGCGCGCGCCAGCGTCAGCGGCGACCATCCCTGGCGCATTCTGACCGATGGCCAGGGCGCAGACTTTGTGTGGGACGCGCGGGCGCAGGCGATGCTGCGCCGCACCGGCGACATCGTGGCGCAGAATGTGAAAAGCCCGGCGCAGGTCCGCGGCGTCATCGACAAATGGGCGGCGCTGGAGGCGCTGCGTCCGCTCCTGTCGGAACGCAGCGCGCGGCTGATGGTCGGCCCGCTCGACAATGGCGCGCGCTATCCGTCCGGTGCGCCGGTCACGCTGGCATTGGCCCCGGTTCAGGCGCAAACGGGGGATGGCGCGGTTGCGCCCGGCCCGCACTATGCGACCGTGTTCAACATCGCGTCCGACGGCACGGTGCAACGACTCTTCCCGGTCGCCGCGTCGGACGGGAAGGGCGAACTGGCCGCCGGCCAGTTGCTGCCCGTCCTCGACAGCCAGGTCATTCCGCCCTTTGGCGCGGACCATGTCGTTGCGCTGGTGACGCCGCGACCGCCCGACGATTTCCGCCTGCTGCTGCGCACGGTCGAGAACCAGCGCGCCGCCGCCCGGCTGGTCGGCCCGATCCGCGACCTGATCGCCAGGGCCGGGGCGCAGGCCAGCCTGTCGATCGGCGAACTCTACACCGGCAACTGACGATGCCGCCGCGCGCCTCAGTTGCTCAGGATCACGGTCCGGCTTCTGGCAGCGCTCTTATTGCCGATATCGACCCGATATTGGCCCGACGCGCGCGGCGTGACGGCGCAGACCGGGGCGTAATCGGCATTGTCGTCCAGGCAGAGCTGCTTGCCCGACGCATCGAGCAGGCGGATATACATGTTGGTGCCGATATCGCCGATCGCGCCGATGCGCAGCGGCTCGCCACCCTTGGCGGTGACGTTGAAGCGATAGGCGTTGCGCGGATTGACGTCGAGCACGCGCCGCACCAGCCCCTTGCCGAAGGCGGAGGCGACCACGCCGCGGCCCGACGCCGACTGCGCCAGCCGGATTTGCAGCAACAGCGCCTGATCGTCGCGCGCCAGCGCCTTCGCCTCGGCGAACAGCGCGTCGGGGGAAAAGGCGGCGTCGCCCTGCGCCGGGGTCGCGCCATCGGTCATCGGCACCTGCTGCAACATCCGCGCGGCGGTCAGCATCGCATGGGGATCACGCTCGCGCCGGGCGAAGTCGGCGACCTGCCGCGCGGCGATCGCCTGGGCGAAGGGATCGGCGGGCGCGGCGGGGGGCGTGGCCGCAGGGACGACTGGTGGAGGAGTGGCTGGCGGCGGCACCGCCTCCTGCGCTGCGACGGGACCATAAAGCGCCATCATCGCCACACCCGCGATCAGGAATTTCCGCATCATGTCCAACCCTCTCGGTAAGATCTTCTCGTCCCCTGTGGATACCGCCGCAGCGGTGGGAAAGCCAGTGCTTGCGGGCGGCGCGGAACTGGCGGGCTATGCGCACAAGCACTTGTCGGCGCTGGTCGGCGCGGTCGGCGGCGAAGGACGCTACGCCGCCTTCATCAGCTACAGCCATGCCGACATGAAGGTCGCGCGCTGGCTGCACCGCGCGATCGAAAATTACCGCGTGCCAAGCGGGCTGGTGGGAACGGCGGGCGATCGCGGCCCGATCCCCGCCCGGCTGCGCCCGATCTTCCGCGACGAGGATGAACTGGCGGGGGCCGCCGAACTCGGCCCCAAATTGCAGGGCGCGCTCGCCCGGTCCGACGCGCTGATCGTCATCTGCTCGCCCACGGCGGCGCGATCGGTCTGGGTGGACAAGGAAATCCGGTCCTTCAAGCGCTGCAATCCCGACGCGCCGGTCTTCGCGTTGATCGCCGCTGGCGTGCCCGGCGATCCCGACACCGACTGTTTCCCCGCGTCCCTGCTGTTCGCGCTGGACGCGGCGGGCGAACTGGATCGCAGCCAGCCGCTCGAACCGCTGGCGCCGGATTTGCAGAAGAACGAGCGCCATGTCGTCAAGCTCAAGCTGATCGCAGGCTTGCTCGGCGCGCCCTATGCCGCGCTCTATCGCCGTGACCAGCGCCGCAGCCGACGAATCGCCGCCGCCCTCTCCGTCGCCGCGCTGCTGCTGATCCTGGTGCTGAGCGGCCTGTCGATCGCCGCCTTCACCTATGCCCGGATGGCGGTGCAGCAGCGCAACGAGGCGCAGGCCGCGCGCAAACTGGCGGAGCAGAACGCCGACAAGGCGGAGCGCCGCGCCTGGCTGGCCCAGGTCGCCGCGCAGGAGGTGCGCCGCATGGTGGCCGAAGGCGAAAGCTGCCCGCGGCCGTGAGCCGATCCGCGCCCTAGTCCCGCCAACTCGGATCGATCCGGTCGATTCGCCGCACCATCGTCTGGAAATCCGGTACGCCCGGCCCGACCGGCAGTTGCACGGCGCTCAGGTCGCGCTGATGCACCGCGATCACCTCGGCCGGAATATCGATCGGCGTCCCCGCCGCGCCGGCCGCGACCTGGATTTCGCAGGCCCGCTGCAACAGCCAGTGGGTCAGAAAGGCTTCGGGCAGGCTCCCCGCCATCACCAGCGTCCCATGATTGCGCAGCAGCATAACGCGCCGGTCGCCCAGATTGGCGATCAGCCGCTCTCCCTCATCGGCGCGAATCGTGATGCCCTCAAAATCATGATAGGCGATTCGTCCGATGAAGGCGGCGGCATAGAAGCTGATCGGTTTCAGCCCCTCGGCGCAGGCGCTCACCGCCATCCCCGCAGTCGTATGGGTGTGGATGATGCAATGGGCGTCGGGCAGATGCCGGTGAAACACGCTATGCTGGGTGAAGCCCGCACGGTTGACGGGATAGGGGCTGCCGTCCAGCACCTGACTGTCTATGTCGATCTTGACAAGGTTGGACGCGGTCACCTCGTCATAGCCCAGGCCAAAGGGATTGATCAGAAAAGCGCCGTTTTCCTGCGGTACGCGCAGCGTAATATGGTTGTAGATCAGCTCCGACCAGCCCATATGGTCGAAGATACGGTAGCAGGCGGCAAGCTGCTGGCGCGCTGCCCATTCGGCGGCGGGCATATCGGGGCGTTTGGCGGCTGTAGCCATGGCGATCCTCCACTATTTTTATGCCGCCACTATCCGCCCACATGCTCGGCTTGTCGAGTATGAAGGCTTTAGGGTTGAATTTGCGCGGGCCTGCTGATAGGGCGCCGCCCACATGGCGTAGGGCGACCTGCGACGACTCACTGGCTTTGCTATTCGGTCGGCCCGTCGGGAAGGATGTGAAAATCCCGGCGAACCGCTCGTTTTCGATTGGAGATTAACGGACTTATGCAGATCATCGTTCGCGACAACAATGTCGACCAGGCTCTTCGCGCGCTCAAGAAGAAGCTGCAGCGTGAAGGCGTGTATCGCGAAATGAAGCTGCGTCGTCACTACGAGAAGCCTTCGGAAAAGCGCGCCCGCGAAAAGGCTGCCGCTGTGCGTCGCGCCCGCAAGATGGATCGCAAGCGCGCCGAGCGCGACGGCGCGAAGTAAGCGCTATCGGGGCGGTCTCCGGCCGTTGCGCCATCGCCGCCCCATATTCTGCCGAACACCCTGCCCTTAATTTGCGAGAGCATGCGCCATGTCCACGACGGCCGTACCCCTTCGTCCTATCGCCAAGGGGTCGCTGACGCGCCTTTGGATCGGTGTCGCCGCGATTGCGCTGGCGGCTGGCGGCCTCGCGTGGGCGGGGCAGCAGGGCGTTGAAGCCTCGCCGTCGGCGTTCCTGACGCAAAACACCCATGCGGACGGCGTGGTGACCACCGAATCGGGCCTGCAATATAAGGTTCTGACGGAAGGCGCGGGCGCCAGCCCGACCCCCGCCGACGTGGCGCTGGTCGGCTATAAGGGCACGTTGCTGGACGGCACGGTGTTCGACGAGAATCCGCAGGCGCCGATGCCGATCGACGGCGTCGTGCCGGGCTTCTCCGAAGGGCTACAGAAGATGAAGAAGGGTGGCAAGTACCGCCTCTGGATTCCGCCGCAGTTGGGCTATGGCGACCAGGCGGCCGGCCCGATCCCGGCAGGGTCCGTGCTGGTGTTCGACGTCGAACTGCACGACTTCAAGTCAAAGGCCGAACTGATGCAGTTGCAGCAGCAGATGCAGCAACAGCAGGGCGGGCCGCAGGGCGCGATGCCGCCGGGCGCCGGGCCGCAGCCGGGCAACTAAGCTGGTTAAGCCAGAACCAATCGCGAAAAGGGGCCGGTCATCACGGCCCCTTTTTCTTGGCCCGGATCAGGCCCGGATCAGGCGTGACCCTGGCACACGCTGTCATCCTCGGCGCTCAGGCCAAAGGCCAGCGCATCGGCGCTGCCGACCCTCTCTTCCCCGGCGAACAGCTTGTCGAGTCGCGCCTTGATGTCGCGGCGATAGGCGGCCGTGGCGACCGATCGGGATGCGGAGACTTCGATGTCGCAGGCGATCGCGCCCTTGATCCGTTCGATCGCGGGTTCGTCCAGCACCCCGACGCGGCGCAACTCCTGACAGAGTTGCAGCAGTCCCGCCGCGGTCGCATGGGCGCGCAGGCCGACATTGCTCAGGTCGAAATGCAGCTTCTTCTGTTTGTCCAACGGAACGGTCATGATGGCATCCTCTCGAATCTTATGAACCTATCATAATTCCAACCGTGGAACAGGCCATCCCGTTCCCTGCGCCATCAGGCCGCAGGCTCCGGCACGACCACAGCGGGGTTCCGCTCCTTCATCGCCTTGGAGCGTTCCTCCAGATAGACTTTGATCATCGCCACGATCGGATCGGCCAGGAACAGCCCCATGATGCCGAACAATGCGCCGAACAATATCTGCGCGCCCAGCACCAGCGCCGGGGCCAGGTCGGTCGCGCGCTTCGCCACCATCGGCACGATCAGGTAACCGTCGATGATCTGCACCACCATATAGACGCCAAAGGCATAGAGGCCGGTGTCGGTCCCCCCGGAAAAGCCGACCAGGATGATGAGCACGCCCGATATGATCGACCCGATATTGGGCAGGAAGGCGAACAGGCCGGTCAATATGCCCAGCAGCCCCGCCATCGGCACGCCACCGGCCCACAGCAGCAGCCAGGTGCCCACGCCCTCCACCGCCATGCCGATCAGCCGCCCGAACATCAACCGGCGCAGCGTCCAGCCCATCTTGTCGGCGACGCGGTAGAAATGGGCGCGCTTTTCGATCGGCAGCATCCAGGCGACGCCGCGTTCGTATAATTTGGGTTCGACCGCGATGAAGATCGCCAGCACCAGCATCATCACGCCGCTGGTGATCGCGCCCACAGCCGTGCCGACCGCGGCGGTGACCCGGCCCATGCTGCTCATCGCCTGGGTCGCCAGGCCTTTCAGGTCCGACGGCGTCGCGCTGATGCCCAGTTGCTGCATCCAGCCGCCGATGCGCATCACCTGCGCCTCGACGATGGTGCGCATCGCCTGCGCCTGCGCCGCCAGGCTCGATCCGGTGAGGTAGAAGGTATAGGCCATGAAGGCGACCGCGCCGAGCAGCACGATCGTCAGCCGCCAGCCGCGCGAGATCGGCAGGATGCGGCCCAGCAGGCGGGTGCCGCCATCCATCATCGTCGCCAGCACCAGCGCGCCCATGATCAGCATCAGCGGTTGCGCGAGAATGACGACCAGCGCCACCGCGATGGCGAGCGCGAACCAGACGCCCGCGCGCTTCAATTCCTCCTGGACGAGCGGGCTGCGGACTTCGCTGGGACCGGGTTCTTCGACATGAAATGCCTGCGCGTCGCTCAAAACCCTATGCCCCTTTCAAATCATTGCGGGGGTGCAACGCTCTGTGGACGCAGGCTGTTCCCGGCCCGGCCGCTGCGCAGCGCGTGGACCCAGCTGAGCGGGTTCCAGGTCGCATCGCCGTCCAAGCTGAATGTGATGAACTCCGCCCGGCCGCCGATCGCTTCCCACGGCACCGGCCCGCCCAGGCCGTTTTCTTCCAGCGGCGCGCGGCTGTCGGCGCTATTGTCGCGATTGTCGCCCATCAGGAAGACATGGTCGGCCGGCACCCGCACCGGGCCATACCAGTCGAGCGCGCTCGGCCCCATGTCGATCGTGACATAGGTCTTGCCGTTGGGCAGGATTTCCTGCCGCACCGGCAGCTCGCAATAGTCCCTGCCGTCCTTGCCCGTCACCAATGCGCCGGGGAATTGCAGCGGCGGGCAGGGGGCGTTGCCATCGACGGCCAGACGCAGGGGTTTCAGCATCTTCTGCTTCACCGCCACGCCGTTCAGGATCACCTGGCCGCCGCGCACCTCGATAATGTCGCCGGGCAGGCCGATCACCCGCTTGATATAATCCTCGCGCCGATTCTGGGGCGACACGATGACGATGTCGCCGCGGTCGGGCAGGCGGCCCAGCACCCGACCCTTCAGGAAGGGCAGGGGGTGGAAACTGGGCGAGACATAGGACCAGCCATAGGGAAATTTGCTCACGACCAGCCGGTCGCCGGTCAGCAGCACCGGCATCATCGATTCGCTGGGAATGTAGAAGGGCTTGGCGACAAAGCTGTGGAAGGCCAGCACGGCCAGGATCAGCAGGACGATGCTTTTGAGTTCCTGCCACCAGTTGACGGCGGATCGCTGCGCGTCGTCCCCCTGTGGCGCATCGGAAAGGATCGTCTCTTCGGGCAGGTCGATGGCCGTCACGGGCGGGCTTTCGCTAGGGGGAGTGTCGTTCGCATTATCGGTCACAGGGGCAGGGCTTCGATGATGACGAAGGCCTGCGCCCATGGATGATCGTCGGTGAGCGTCAGGTGAATGACAGGCTTATGCCCCGCCGGCACCATCGATTCGAGCCGCGCCAGCGCGCCGCCGGTCAGCTTGAGCGTCGGCGCGCCGGACGGGGCGTTGACCACGCCGATATCCTTCATGAACACGCCCGCCTTGAACCCAGTGCCGACCGCCTTGGAGAAAGCCTCCTTGGCGGCGAACCGCTTGGCCAGGGTCCCAGCCTTGGTGAAGGGGCGGCGATTGCCCTTGGCCTGCTCGACCTCGGTGAAGACGCGCTGTTCGAAGCGCTGTCCGAACCGGTCGAGCGAGTTCTGGATACGCTCGATATTGCAGAGGTCGGAGCCGAGGCCGATGATCACGCGCCCCTCACTTTCACCGCGCCAGCTCCATCTGCCGCCGCATCTCTCTAATACTGCCCTCCAGCCCGCCGAACAACGCCTCGCCGATCAGGAAATGGCCGATATTGAGTTCGGCGACCTGCGGAATGGCGGAGATCGGGGCGACATTGTCGAAGGTCAGGCCGTGGCCGGCATGGGGTTCGATCCCGTTCTTGGCCGCCAGCGCGGCGGCGTCGGCGATCCGGCGCAGTTCGGCCGCGCGCGCCTCGCCGCTCAGATGGGCGTAGGCGCCGGTGTGGAATTCCACCACCGGCGCGCCCAGCCGGATCGCTGCGTCGATCTGGCGCGCGTCCGCCTCGATGAACAGGCTGACGCGAATCCCCGCATCGGCCAGCGCCGCGACGACGGGCTTCAACGTCTCGAACTGCCCGGCGGCGTCCAGCCCGCCCTCGGTCGTGCGCTCCTCGCGCTTTTCCGGCACGATGCAGGCGGCGTGCGGCCGGTAGCGCAGGGCGATGTCCAGCATCTCCTGCGTCGCGGCCATCTCCAGATTGAGCGGCACGGTCAGCGCCGCCATCAGCGTCGCCACATCCGCGTCGCGAATATGCCGCCTGTCCTCGCGCAGATGGGCGGTGATGCCGTCCGCCCCGGCCTTCACCGCCAGCAGGGCGGCCTTGACCGGATCGGGATGCTCGCCCCCCCGCGCGTTGCGGATGGTCGCCACATGGTCGATATTGACGCCAAGGCGCAGGGGCGTGGTCATAAGGCCTATTGCTTCCGGCTGCCGGGCTTGATCGCCGGGATCGCCGCCAGTTCGGGCGGCACCGCATCGGCTTCATAAACCGGGAAGTTGATGGAGACGAGCGGGTAGAAAGGCACGCCCAGATCGACTTCGCCCGCCGACCGGTCGACCAGCGCGACTTCGGCGACGACAATGCCGCCTTCCGCCTCGACCGCTTCGATCGCCTGGCGCGACGACAGGCCGGTGGTCACGACGTCCTCGACCATCAGCACCTTCTGCCCCGGCGTGATCGCAAAACCGCGACGCAGTTCGAACACGCCCTCCGGCCGCTCCAGAAACACTGCATCCTTGTCCAGCGCGCGGCCGACTTCATGACCGATGATCAGGCCGCCCATTGCCGGCGACACCACCAGATCGATCTCCTGCCGTACTTCGCGCGGTAATTTCTGCACCGTGGCGCGGGCCAGCTTGCCGGCCCGTTCGGCGTTCATCAGCACGCGCGCGCATTGCAGATAATTGGCGCTGCGCCGCCCGGACGACAGGATGAAATGTCCTTCGAGCAGCGCCCCCGCCGCCCGGAATTCCGCCAATACTTCCTCATCTGTCATGCCGTCATATATCCATGTCGGGCGGCCCGTCGCCTGTTCGCGCGGCCCGCCAATCCGTCAGCATGACGCACCTGTGGCGCGCCATGATCGCGCCCCTGTGCGCGGACCAGCGAAATAGGCGGCCAGAGGGAGCGTTGCAACAGCGAAGAAAATCTGCTCCTGCGTGCTTGAGGCATGGGGAAACCATGCCTATAAGCCGCGGCAGAACCGACCGGACGAGGATCATGCGCTTCTTGCGCGTCTTCGTTGCAGCGGCGCCAAGGGGTTACGGGGTAAGAAGACGCTATGAAAAAGGTGAAATCGCTCGTTCTCGCCGGGTTGTTGGCCTTTGCGCCAGCGCTTGGCATGAACGGACATGCGCTGGCGCAGGACAATGCCGTCGCGGCCGCGCCGGCTGCCGACAATGCCGCCGCGCCGGCCGAATCGGCCAACGCCGCCGCGCCGGCTGCTGAAGCTGCGCCCGCCGCCACGGTGGCCGCGCCGCCGCGGATGAAGCCGACCGAAGGCGTCGGTATGCCCAAGCCGGGCGAATTCACCCTGCAGGAGCAGTTCACGTCAACCGGCCATACCGCGCGCTGGCTGCATGACGTGATGCTGCTGCCGCTGATCTTCGCGATCTCCATCTTCGTCCTGATCCTGATGATCTACGCGATGTGGAAATTCCGCCGCAGCGCCAATCCGATCCCGTCGAAGACCGCACACAACACCATGATCGAGGTGATCTGGACCGTCTTGCCGGTCGTGATCCTGCTGGTCGTCGCGGTCCCCTCGATCGGCTTGCTGGCCGACCAGTATAAGCCCGCGCCCAAGGATGCCGTCGTCGTCAAGGTGACCGGCTATCAATGGTATTGGGGCTATGAATATCCCGACAACGGCATTCCCGAATTCGTTTCGAACATGCTGCCGGAAGACAAGGCGAAGGCCAATGGCGAGCCTTATCTGCTCGCGCCCGACAATCGTCTGGTCCTGCCCGCCGGCCGTCCGATCAAGCTGATCATCACCGGCGCCGACGTGATCCATGCCTTCGCCGTGCCCTCGCTCTGGGTGAAGATGGACGCCGTTCCGGGGCGCCTGAACGAGAAGAGCTTCACCATCGACAAGCCGGGCGTCTATTACGGCCAGTGTTCGGAACTGTGCGGCGCCCGCCACGGCTTCATGCCGATCGCGATCGAAGCGCTGCCCCCGGCCCAGTTCGACCAGTGGGTGCTGTCGCAGGGCGGCAAGCCCGCCGGCGCAGCGGCTGCGGAAAAGACGGCTGACGCCGCGCCCGCAGCCCCCGCCGCCGACAAGAAAATCTGATCAGGGTAGGAAGCCATGACAACCATCACCGCAGATCATCACGGCGACCACGCCCACGATCATCACGATGCCGATCATAAACCAGCCTTCTTCCAGCGCTGGTTCATGTCCACCAACCACAAGGACATCGGCACCCTCTACCTGATCTTCGCGATTATCGCGGGCATCATCGGTGGCGGCATTTCCGGCCTGATGCGCGCCGAACTCGCGCATCCGGGCATCCAGTATCTGCACACATGGGCCATGATGATGGATGGTCCGGAAGCGACGCTGGACCAGGCCTATCATCTGTGGAACGTGCTGATCACCGCCCACGGCCTCATCATGGTCTTCTTCATGGTGATGCCCGCTATGATCGGCGGCTTTGGCAACTGGTTCGTGCCGATCATGATCGGCGCGCCGGACATGGCCTTCCCGCGGATGAACAATGTCAGCTTCTGGCTGCTCATCCCCGCCTTCGCCCTGCTGCTCGGCTCGACCTTCGTCCCCGGCGGCACCGGCAATGGCGCAGGTACGGGCTGGACGGTCTATGCGCCGCTCTCGACCAGCGGTTCGGCCGGGCCGGCCGTCGACATGGCGATCTTGTCGCTCCATATCGCGGGTGCGTCGTCGATCCTGGGCGCGATCAACTTCATCACCACCATCCTCAACATGCGCGCGCCGGGCATGACCCTGCACAAGATGCCGCTGTTCGTCTGGTCGGTGCTGGTCACCGCCTTCCTGCTGCTGCTCGCGCTGCCGGTCCTGGCCGCCGCGATCACCATGCTGCTGACCGATCGTAACTTCGGCACCACCTTCTACGACGCGGCCGGTGGCGGCGATCCCGAACTCTACCAGCATCTCTTCTGGTTCTTCGGCCACCCCGAAGTCTATATCATGATTCTGCCGGGCTTCGGCATCGTCAGCCAGATCATCTCGACCTTCAGCCGCAAGCCCGTCTTTGGTTATCTCGGCATGGCCTACGCCATGGTCGCGATCGGCGTCGTCGGCTTCGTCGTGTGGGCGCACCACATGTTCACCACCGGCATGTCGGTGAACGTGAAAATGTATTTCACCGCCGCGACGATGGTCATCGCCGTGCCCACCGGAATCAAGATCTTCTCGTGGATCGCGACCATCTGGGGCGGCTCGATCAGCTTTAAGACCCCGATGGTCTGGGCGCTGGGCTTCATCTTCCTCTTCACCGTGGGCGGCGTCACCGGCGTCGTGCTGGCCAATGGCGGCGTCGACGACGTGCTGCACGACACCTATTATGTCGTCGCGCACTTCCACTACGTCCTCTCGCTGGGCGCCGTGTTCGGCCTGTTCGCCGGCTTCTACTACTGGTTCCCGAAAATGTCGGGCAAGATGTACAACGAGTTCCTTGGCCATCTGCACTTCTGGGTGTTCTTCGCCGGCGTGAACCTGTTGTTCTTCCCGATGCACTTCCTGGGCCTGTCGGGTATGCCGCGTCGCTATCCGGACTATCCGGCCGCGTTCGAAAAGTGGAACGAACTGGCCAGCCATGGCTATGAGATCATGGCGGCAGGCATGTTGATCTTCTTCATCAACCTGATCTGGTCGCTCGCGGCCGGCAAGAAGGCGGTCGGCAATCCCTGGGGCGAAGGCGCGACGACGCTGGAATGGACCCTGCCCAGCCCGCCGCCCTATCACCAGTTCGAAACCCTGCCGGTGATCGACGATAACGGCCATCATTGATGGCATGATCGACTGACAAAGCCGGGGCGGATATCATGTCCGCCCCGGTGGTGGCATTTTGCTCCGTGCGCCGTGATGGATCGCGACGGAGCCGGAACATGACATGACCAGTGTGACTTTCGACCAAGCTCTGCTCCCCGCCCATTGGCGCGATTTCGTCGCGCTGACCAAGCCGCGCGTGATGACGCTGGTCGTGTTCACCGGCCTGTGCGGTCTGCTCGCCGCGCCGGGGCATATCCACCCGATCCTCGCCTTCACCGCCATATTGTGCATCGCCATCGGCGCGGGCGCCGCCGCGGCGCTCAATCAATGGTATGAGGCCGATATCGACGCCAAGATGAAGCGCACCGCCAACCGCCCGCTACCCGCTGGCCGGATGGACCGGCAATCGGCGCTGCATTTCGGCGTGGGCCTCTCCTTCTTCTCGGTGATCCTGATCGGCATGGCGACCAACTGGCTCGCCGCTGCCGTGCTGGCCGTCTCCATCCTTTTCTACGTCTTCGTCTACACCATCTGGCTCAAGCCCCGGACGGCGCAGAATATCGTGATCGGCGGCGCGGCCGGCGCTTTTCCGCCGGTGATCGGCTGGGCGGCGGTGACCGGCGACATCAGCGCGCTGCCCGTCGCCCTGTTCATGCTGATCTTCTTCTGGACGCCGCCCCATTTCTGGGCGCTCGCCCTGTTCGTGAAGACCGATTACGCCGCCGCCGGCATCCCGATGCTGCCTGTCGTATCGGGCGAGGTCGTCACCCGCCGCCAGATCTGGGCCTATACCGCGATCATGGCGGTCGCGGCGATGGCGCCGGTGCTGCTGCAATTGACCGGCTTGGTCTATGGCACGGCGGCGCTGTTGGGCACTGCGCTCTTCGCCGTCTTCGCCTTCCAGGTCTACCGCCGGCGCGAAAGCGACCCGGCCCGCATGGCGCCCGAAAAGCGTCTGTTCAAATATTCGATCCTCTATCTCTTCCTGCTGTTCGGGGCGGTGGTCGTCGACCGCTGGCTGCTCGCATGACGCCCGAAGAGCTGGAAAAGGTTCGGGCGCGGCAAAAGTCCCGCGCGCTGGTGATGGGCCTGTTGCTCGGCGCGCTCGTGCTGCTCTTTTACGGCATCACCATCGCCAAGATGGGCGGCAACTGATGGCCACCCTTCCGCCTTCTCCCTTCGATCGCGATCGCCGCAACCGGCGCACGCTGGTCGCCATGGCGACGGTCGGGCTGGCGATGCTGGGCCTGGGCTTCGCCTCGGTCCCGCTCTACCGCATCTTTTGCGAACAGACCGGCTTTGGCGGCACGACCAAGCGCGCGTCTGCCGATGTTCAGGTGCAGGCGGCGGTCGGCCACACCATGTCGATCCGGTTCGATTCCAATGTCCAGCCCGGCATGCCCTGGCAATTCTACCCCGAACATCGGACGGATACCGTCACCATCGGGCGCAAGGATATGGCGATCTTCATCGCCAGGAACATGTCGGACAAGCCGGTGACCGGCACCGCCAGCTTCAACGTCACGCCGACCCAGGCGGGCGCCTATTTCACCAAGATCCAGTGTTTTTGCTTCACCCAGCAAACACTCCAGCCCGGCCAGGAAGTCCGCATGCCGGTGCTCTATTTTGTCGATCCGAAGATTTTGCAGGACAGCGACAACAAGGACACGCAGCAAATTACCTTGAGCTACACTTTCTATCCTGTTGAGCAGGACAAGAAGCCAAGCTAAGGCAAGCATCAGATAACGCGAACCGCGAACAGGGAAGAGACGATGGCAGGCGCCAAGAACCACGATTATCATATCCTTCCGCCCAGCATCTGGCCGCTCTTCGGCTCCATGTCGGCGCTGGTCATGGCATTTGGCGCGATCATGTGGATGCATCCCGACGCGCTGCCCGCCGGGGGCGGCTGGGTCTTCCTGCTCGGCGTCGCTGGCGTGCTGTTCACCTTCTATAGCTGGTGGGCCAATGTGATCACCGAAGCCCATGCCGGCGACCATACGCCGGTGGTGCAGCTGCACCTGCGCTACGGCATGATCCTGTTCATCGCATCGGAAGTCATGTTCTTCGTCGGCTGGTTCTGGGCCTTTTTCGACTTCTCGCTCTTCCCCAGCGCGCTCGCGCCGATCGAAGGGCTGTTCCCGTCCAAGGGCATCGAGGTGATGAACGCCTTCGAACTGCCCTTGCTCAACACGCTGATCCTGCTCTGCTCGGGCACCACCGTCACCTGGGCGCATCATGCGCTGATCCATGGCGACCGCGAAGGCCTGAAAAAGGGCCTGTGGTGCACCATCCTGCTCGGCCTGCTCTTCTCGTCGATCCAGGCCTATGAATATGCCCATGCGCCGTTCCCGTTCGGCGGGTCGCCCTACAGCTCGGGCTTCTACATGGCGACCGGCTTCCATGGCTTCCACGTCATCGTCGGCACGATCTTCCTGATCGTCAATCTGGTGCGCGTCTATAAGGGCCACTTCACCCCGCGCCAGCATTTCGGCTTCGAAGCCGCCGCCTGGTACTGGCATTTCGTCGACGTGGTGTGGCTGTTCCTGTTCGTCGCCATCTATGTGTGGGGCGGCTGGGGCGCGCCGGTCCACGGCGGCTGAACGACCGTCAGTCACTGACGACAAGACGGCCGGGGCGATGCTCCGGCCGTTTTCTTTTGCCCTGTCGATCGCTACAAGGATATCCATGACCGATCAGCCCGCACCCGCCCGAATCCCGCTGATCGCCACGATCATCGTCGCGCTCGCGGTGCTGACGATGATCGCGCTGGGCGTCTGGCAACTCCAGCGCCGCGGTGAAAAGGAACAGGCGTTGGCGCTGGCCGCGGCCAATCCCGGCCGCTCCGCCGTCGCCTTCCCGATGCTGCCGCCGGTCGCGCCCGACATCCTGTTCCGCCCCTCGTCGGTCCATTGCCTGCGCGTCGTGGGCTGGCGGATCGAGGCGGGTCGCGCCGCCGACGGATCGACCGGCTATCGTCATATCGCGCAATGTTCGACCGGGGCGGAGGGACCGGGCGCACTGGTCGCGATCGGCGTGGGGCAAAAGCCCGACGACAAGCCGAACTGGACCGGCGGGCAGGTATCAGGCTGGATTTCGGAGGAGCCGGACCACCGCGCCCTGCTATCGCGGATCGGCGGCAAGGTGACGCCCCTGCGCCCGATGCTGATCGCGCGCCAGGCCCCGGCGGGCCTCAAGGCCGCTGCGCCGCCCAGCGCCGCTGACGTCCCCAACAACCATCTCGCCTATGCGGTGCAATGGTTCTTCTTCGCTGGCGTCGCGGTCATCATCTACATATTGGCGCTGCGTCGCCGGAACGGGCCGAAATCCTCCTAAACGCTTGCTCCCGCGCGCGCGGATCGTTACCGCGCTTTCCCATTATGCAATATCAAAGCACCAGGGGCACCGCGCCCGCGCTCGGTTTCGAAGACGTCACGCTGGCGGGGCTCGCGTCCGATGGCGGCCTGTATCTGCCGACCAGCTGGCCGGCCTTTACCGTCGATCAGATCAGCGCCCTTGCCGGCCTCTCCTATGTCGAAACCGCCGTTCGGGTCATGGCGCCCTTCGTCGCGGGATCGCTCAGCGAATACGAACTGCGGGAACTCTGCACCGCCGCCTATGGCCGCTTCAGCCATCAGGCCGTGACCCCGCTGGTTCAGCTCGACCATCAGCATTGGTTGCTGGAACTGTTCCACGGCCCGACGCTCGCCTTCAAGGATGTCGCGCTCCAGCTGCTTGGCCAATTGTTCGAACGCTTCCTCTCGCGCCGCGACGATCATTTGACCATCGTCGGGGCGACGTCGGGCGACACCGGGTCGGCGGCGATCGACGCGGTGGCGGGCCGCGAAAAGATCGACATCTTCATGCTCCATCCCGAAGGGCGGGTGTCGGACGTGCAGCGCCGCCAGATGACCACCGTGCTGGCCCCCAACGTCTATAATATCGCGATCGAGGGCAGCTTCGACGATGCGCAGGCGCTGGTGAAGGCGATGTTCAACGACGCCGCCTTCAAGAGCCGTTTCAACCTGTCTGCGGTGAACAGCATCAACTGGGCGCGGCTGATGGCGCAGGTCGTCTATTATTTCTACGCCGCCGTTCGCCTTGGCGCGCCCGAACGCGAAGTCGCCTTCTCGGTCCCCACCGGTAATTTCGGCGACGTGTTCGCGGGCTATGTGGCCGCGAAGATGGGCCTGCCCGTCGCGAAGCTTATCGTCGCCACCAACGTCAACGACATCCTGCACCGCGCCTTGTCCGAAGGCGATTATAGCCAGGGCCAGGTCGTGCCGACCGCCACCCCCAGCATGGACATCCAGGTCAGCTCCAATTTCGAACGGCTGCTGTTCGACGCGGGCGGCCGCGACGGCCTGGCGCTGGCCGACCAGATGCGCGGCTTCGAAACGAGCAAGGCGATGCGCCTGACCAATGCCCAGCGCGACGGCGCGGCGCATCTGTTCAGCTCCGCCCGCGTCGATGCCGACGGCATGACGACCGCGATGCGCTGGGCCTATGACGGCGCAGGCCAGATCCTCGACCCGCACAGCGCGATCGGCCTCGCCGCCGCACGCGAAGCGGGCATCGACGCCTCCATCCCGGTGGTCACGCTGGCGACCGCCCACCCCGCCAAGTTCCGCGACGCCGTCGAACGCGCGACCGGCACCCGCCCGCCGCTTCCCGCGCGCGTCGGCGACCTGTTCTCGCGCGAGGAAAGCTACGCCAAGCTGCCTGGCACGTTCGAGGCGGTCACCGCTTATGTCGCCGAACGCGCGACCCCGCGCGGCTAAGTTGGAACTCAAGACCCTTATCGGCGAGCCATGGTCCGATTACGGCCTGCTCGACAGCGGCGACGGGCGGAAGCTGGAGCGCTATGGCCGCTTCCGCTTCATCCGCCCGGAACCGCAGGCGATGTGGAAGCCCGCGACGACCGACTGGCGCGCCGACGGCGAATTCATCCCCGGATCGGACGAGGATGGCGGCGGCCGCTGGTATTATGAAAAGCCGGTCCCGGCCGAAGGCTGGCCGCTCCACTGGCGCGAAGTCACCTTCCAGTCGAGCTGCACCCCATTCCGCCATCTCGGCTTCTTCCCCGACATGGCGCCGATCTGGGACGATCTGCGCGCCACCTATGCGGATAAACCCGATGCCGAGGTCATGAACCTGTTCGGCTATACCGGCGTCGGCACGCTGGCCCTGTCGGCCGGCGGCGCGCGCATGGTCCATGTCGATGCGTCCAAGAAATCGGTGGCGCAGGCCCGCGCCAATGCCGACCTGTCGGGCATGGCGGACAAGCCGGTCCGCTGGATCGTGGAGGACGCCGCCAAATTCGTCGCCCGCGAAGTGCGCCGCAATCGCCGCTATGACGGCATATTGCTCGACCCGCCCAAATATGGCCGCGGTCCCGACGGCGAAGTGTGGCGGCTGGAGGAAGACCTGCCCGGTCTGATCGCCAATTGCCGGGCGCTGCTGGACGCGGACAGCCGTTTCCTGTTCCTGACCGTCTATGCGGTGCGCATGTCGGCGCTGGCGATCGGCGAATTGCTGCGCCAGGCCTTCGCAGACCTGCCCGGCACGGTCGAGGCGGGCGAACTGGCTGTGCGGGAAGAAGCGCGCGGCATCGCGCTGCCCACGGCGATCTGGGCGCGCTGGAAACGGTAAGCTATGTGCGGTTGGCTCAGGCCAGCGTCAGATAGATTTCCGCCTCGATCACCCAAGCGCCGCCGACTTCACGCCATTTGGCGCTGTAGCTCCCCGATGCTTGGGCTGCACCATGCACGACGCCCTGCCAGACGCCATGCTCCATCGCGATCGGCTCCACGGGCGACGCGACGATGGTTTCGGGCGTGCGGGTATAGATCATGCGCGGCTTGGCAGCGAACTCGCGCTTCCACGCCATCAACTGCGCCTTGCGTCCGGCAATGACCGCGCTGTCGGTGCCCGTCACCATGACGACATCCATCGCCAGCAGCGGCCCGATGGCGGTCAGATCCGCCTCGGCCAGCGCCCGGTTGAAGGACGCGCGCGCCAGGCGGATGGCGAGATCGGCGGTGGGGGTCATTTCCAGATAAAGCTCTCGAAGCGAACGTGGCTTGATTACCCGCAACGGGCCGACATAATCGCCATCGCCGCGTCATAACTCACGGTCAGCCGATCGGCGCGATAATCCATCGTCATCGCCATGCCCGGCCCGCCCCAGCGCAATGTCTTCGCGCCCGACGCCTTGAGCAAAGCCGCGCCAACCTCGGCGCTCGCCTTCTGTCCGACGAAGCTGTCCAGGCCATCATTGCGGCATGGTCCTTCGGCGCTGACGGGCGGGGTGGCCGGTCCCGGCCCGTTCGCCCCGGCGCACGCGACCAGGGACAGAGCCATCAGGCTTGCAATCACCATCCGCCCAGCCCGCTTCATCGCCGCTCTCCTATTCCGTGCGCGTCATCTTCAACCGGCCATTTTTGACCGCAAAGGCCATGCGGCCTTCGACCAGGTCAACCGCGTCGCGGCCAAATTGTTCATAACGCCAGCCCTCCAATATCGAGAGCCCCTCGCGCACGCCCGCGGCCAGCGCGTCGATATCGTCGGTCCGCGCGATCAGCCGCGACGCGACATTGATGTCGCGCGAGCGGATTTTCAGCAGCAGCTTGAGCAGGTCGGCCACCAGCGCGCCGTCCTTGCCCAGCCCCGGCCGCTTGGGATCGCGCTCCGGCATCTCGTCTTTGCCCAGCGGCTGGTGCTTGGCCAGCGCGTTCATCAGCCGCGCGCCGATATCGTTGGTCCGCCAGGTCGCGCTCAGTCCGCGCACCTTGCCCAATTCTTCCTGGGTGCGCGGCGGATGGCTGGCGATGTCGGCCAGCGTTTCGTCCTTGACGATGCGGCCGCGCGGCAGATTCTTGTCCTGCGCCTCGATCTCGCGCCAGGCGGCCAGCGCCTTGAGCCGTCCCAGTACGTCTGCCTTCTTGCTGGCGATCCGCACCCGCTGCCACGCCTGTTGCGGGTCGTTTTCATAATGGGACGGATCGCTGATCCGCTCCATTTCCTGGTCCAGCCAGTCGCCGCGCCCGGTCTTGCGCAATTCTTCCAGCATCTTGGGGAAGATCTGGATCAGGTAAGTGACGTCGCCGATCGCATAGTCGATCTGCCTTTTGTCCAGCGGCCGCCGCGCCCAATCGGTAAAGCGCGCGCCCTTGTCCAGCACCACGCCCATCCACGCATCGACCAGATTGCCGTAACCGATCTGCTCGCCCAGCCCCAGCGCCATCGCCGCGATCTGGGTGTCGAACATCGGGTGCGGCGTCTTGCCGGTCAGGTTGTGGACGATCTCGATATCCTGCCCGCCGGCATGGAAGACCTTCAGAACATCCTCATTCTCGCACATCAGGTCGAGCAGGGGCTTCAGGTCGATGCCGGGCGCCTTGGGATCGATCGCGGCGGCCTCGTTCGGGTCGGCAACCTGGACCAGACACAGTTCGGGCCAATAGCTGTTTTCCCGCATGAACTCGGTATCGACGGCGATATAGGGCGATTTGGCGATGCGGGCGCAGAAATCGGAAAGCGTCTTGCTGTCGGTAATCAGCGGATGAATTTGCATATGGTCTTCGATCTTATTATGGGCTGGCCCGCGTCCGGCGGACTGGTCAATGCTTGACAGCATAGGCCATAGCGGGACTGCAACACTTTGTCATTTCCGTAAAACGAAGCTGAAAGACCAAAACGCCATGCACGCCTATCGCACCCACACCTGCGGCGCCCTGACCACGGCCGATGTCGGGACTGAGGTCCGCGTGTCGGGCTGGGTGCATCGCAAGCGCGACCATGGCGGCGTTTTGTTCGTCGATCTGCGCGATCATTATGGCATTACGCAGGTGGTGGCGAAGGCCGACAGCGATCCGCTCCGTACGCTGGAATCGCTCCGCCTCGAATCCGTCGTGACGATCGACGGTCATGTGGTCGCCCGCGCCGCCGAAGCCATCAACCCGCGCATGGCGACCGGCGAGATCGAGATCGTGGCCGACAGCGTCACCATCCTGTCCACCGCCGCCGAACTGCCGCTGCCGGTCGCGGGCGAACAGGACTATCCCGAAGATATCCGCCTGCGCTACCGCTTCCTCGACCTGCGCCGCGAAACGCTGCACGCCAATATCGTCAAGCGCACGAAGATCATCTCCGACATGCGCCGCCGCATGGAAGGCATCGGCTTCACCGAATATTCGACGCCGATCCTGACGGCGAGCAGCCCCGAAGGCGCGCGCGACTTCCTGGTGCCCAGCCGCATCCATGCTGGCAAATTCTACGCCCTGCCGCAGGCGCCCCAGCAATATAAGCAGTTGCTGATGGTCGCGGGCTTCGACCGTTATTTCCAGATCGCCCCCTGCTTCCGCGACGAAGATCCGCGCGCTGATCGTCTGCCCGGCGAATTCTACCAGCTCGACCTCGAAATGAGCTTCGTGACCCAGGAAGATGTCTGGAACACGATGGAGCCGGTCATCGCCCAGGTGTTCGAACAGTTCGCCGACGGCAAGCCCGTCACCCCGGCAGGCAGCTTCCCGCGCATCCCGCACGCCGAGGCGCTGCTGAAGTACGGCAGCGACAAGCCCGACCTGCGCAACCCCATCCTCATCACCGACGTGACCGAACATTTCGTGGGGTCCGGCTTCGGTATTTTCGCATCGCTGGTCGACAGCGGCAGCGTGATCCGCGCGATCCCGGCGCCCGGCGCAGGGGCTGGCAGCCGCAAATTCTTCGACGAGATGAACAATTGGGCGCGGGGCGAGGGCTATTCGGGCCTTGGCTATATCAACATCAAGGATGGCGTTCCCGGTGGCCCGATCGCCAAGAATCACGGCGAGGAAGCGACCGGCAAGCTGATCGCAGCGCTCGGCCTCGGCCCCAATGACGGCGTGTTCTTCGCAGCGGGCAAGGAATCGCAGGCCGCCAAGCTGGCGGGCCTGGCGCGCACCCGCGTCGGCGAAACGCTGGACCTGATCGACAAGGACCGCTTCGACCTGTGCTGGATCGTGGACTTCCCCTTCTACGAATATGACGAAGACACCAAGTCGGTCGATTTCGCGCACAATCCCTTCTCCATGCCGCAGGGCGGGCTGGACGCGCTGAACAATCAGGACCCGCTGACGATCAACGCCTATCAATATGACATGGTCTGCAACGGCTATGAAATCGCTTCCGGCTCGATCCGCAACCAGTCGCCCGAACTGATGGTCAAGGCGTTCGAACTGGTGGGCCTCAGCCAGCAGGATGTGGAGGATCGCTTCGGCGGCCTCTACCGCGCCTTCCAGTACGGCGCGCCGCCCCATGGCGGCATGGCGGCGGGCGTCGATCGCATCGTGATGCTGCTGTGCGGCGCGCAGAATCTGCGCGAAATCACGCTGTTCCCGATGAACCAGCGCGCCGAAGACCTGCTGATGGGCGCCCCCAGCGCCGCCGAATTCAAGCAGCTGCGCGAACTCCATGTCCGCGTCGTGGAGCCGCAGGCGAAGGCCTGATCCCTATACTTTCCAGTTCCGTTCGGTTCGAGTAGCCTTCGAGCGAAGCCGAGAAGGCGTATCAAGAACAAGTTTCTCGACAAGCTCGAACCGAACGGGAGTGGAGCATTGACCATCGACCTTGCCGACTACGAAAAGGGCGCGAAATATAAAGGCGACTATGACGCCGACCTCCTAGCGGTCCAGCGGCGCCTCGCCAAGATTCAGGTCGCGCACATCCTGCACGGCAAGCGCAGCGTCGTCCTGCTGGAGGGCTGGGACGCCGCGGGCAAGGGCGGCATTATCAAGCGGATGAGCGCCGACTGGGACCCGCGCTATTATCAGGTCCACCCGATCGCAGCCCCCAATGAGGAGGAGCGCGACCATCATTTCCTCTGGCGCTTCTGGACGCGCCTGCCCGCCAGCCGCAATATCGGCATTTTCGACCGTAGCTGGTACGGCCGCGTGCTGGTTGAGCGGGTCGAGGGCTTTTGCAGCAAGGCCGACTGGAAGCGCGGCTATGACGAGATCAACGCCTTCGAAAAGCAACTGGCGCAGGATGGCGTCAATTTCGTCAAACTCTTCGTCCATATCACCCAGGAAACCCAGGACGAACAGCTCGCCCAGCGGCTCGATACGCCGTGGAAGCGGTGGAAGACCGGCGCGGACGATTATCGCAACCGCGCCCGGCGGGCCGACTATCTCGACGCGATGCACGCCATGTTCAAGAAAACCGACAGCAAGCACGCCCCCTGGCAGGTAATCGACAATAACCACCGCAAGGCCGGCCGGATCGCGGCCCTGACCTATGTTGCCGATCGGCTGGAAAAGCTGGTGCCGATGGATTTCCCCGATGCGGACCCTGCCGTGGTCAAACTGGCGCAGGACGCATTTGGCTATAAATCCAAATGAAATCAGCTACTTGTAACAAAATTGTCATGAAATTCTAACCGCGCATTTACCATTGACCGTCTAAGCCGCTGTCCATGTTAGCTGCGCCCATCGCCATGCCCGATCCGTCCGTCGTCCCCGGTCTGCCCCTGGCGGAGCGGACGCCGGTCGTGCGCCTGGGCCAGCCGCTCAGTGAAGCGGTTGACTGGTTCCAGCGCGATTCGGGCCTGCGCCTGCTGCCGGTGCTGGATACGCGCGACCGGCCGGTGGGCGCGATCTACGAGCGCGACATGCGCCGTATCCTGTTCAACCCCTTCGGTCACGCGCTGCTGCGCAATCCCAGTTTCGGCGGGCGGCTGGACGATCATGTCCGCCCCTGCGCCACCGTCGATCGCACCGCCAGCGTCGAGGCGCTGGTCGATCTGTTCGCGGCGCAGGGCGCGGGCTGCGACGGGTTGATCGTCACCGACGCTGGCGTCTATAGCGGCGTGCTCGGCGGCGGGCTGCTGCTGCGGCTGGCGGCCGATCGCGACGCGCGACTGGCGCTGGCGCGGACCGCGCGGGTTGAGCAGATCACGCAGGAAAGCGCCGCCTTCCGTCAGGATATCGCCACGATGATCGCCGACATGGCGGCGATGGCGCAGCGGCTGTCCGCGCTGGCGGGGCAGGCGGCGGAGCGGGCCGCAGGCGACGGCGCCGATTCGGCCGCCATGGCCGTCGCCGCGGCGCAGACGGCCGAGCGGCTGGCCGACCTGGCGTCGGGCGGCGCGGAATTGGGGCAGTTGTTCCGGGCGATGGAGGCCGAGGCCCAGGCGGCGGGCGCAGCGATAGCGGAGGCGGCGGCGCGCAGCCGGTCCGGGGTCGAACGCAGCACGGCGCTGCGAGTCGAGGCCGACGGCATCGGCGAGGTCATTGCGCTGATTGACAGCATCGCCCGCGCGACCGCCATGCTGGCGCTCAATGCGGGGATTGAGGCGGCGCGTGCGGGGGAGGCGGGGCAGGGCTTCGCCGTGGTCGCGCGAGAGGTGAAGTCGCTTGCCCAGCAGACCCGCGACGCCGCGGCCGGCATAGCCGGGCGGATCGACCATATCCGCACCGCCATCGGCGAAGTGGCGGCCGGTCACGCCCATATGGACGCCACCATGGCCCGCGCCGACCGGCTGTCGGCGGCGGTGTTCGAGGCGGTGGCGCGGCAGAGTCTTTTCAGCCGGACCATGGCGGACAGTGTGGCGGAGGCGGGATCGTCCAGCGCCCATATCCGCACCGGCGCGCGCCAGATCAGCGACAATGCCCAGGCCACCGTCCTGGCGGCGCGGGGGATGCGCGACGTCGCCGACGCCCTGGCCGACGAAGCGCATCGGCTGGAACGGCGCGCGGGCGGCTTCATCGCGGCCATTCGCGCCGCCTGAACGATCCCTCTGGCGTCTGCGCCGAAACGCGCTAGGCTATGGTTCCATAATAAGGAGAGGACGCCATGCTCGTGATGTTCGTCGGCACTGATCGCACCCAGACCGCGATCAACCCTGCGCAGGTCACCTTCGTTTCCTCGGTCAGCAACGGCACCCGCATCCGCTTCGGCGAAGGGCGCAGCGTCACCGTGACCGAACCGATCGATGCCGTGCTCGACAGTCTCAACCAGGCGCTGCGCCCGCACGAATGAAAGAGCGGTTGCGCTCCTGTTTTCGCAGGAGTTCGAGCGTCTCTATTCCGCCAGCTTCTTCGCCAGCGCGTCCTCCGCGCGCTGCGCATAGGCGCGGCAGGCGCGGGGATCGAGAAACGGATTGGGCGTGCGCGCCCTGGCCAGTCGCGCCAGCCTGTCGGCTTGGTCGTCGGCCGGGTGGGACGGGATCAGCAGGTCGCACCGCATCGCCTTCACCCGCGCGAAGCTGGTGCGAAAGGCGTCGACGAACGGCCGGTGCGCCGGATCGGCGAAGCGCCAGCCATCGGGCGCGATGGGATTGAGGCTGGAACCGAAGACGATCGTCCGGCAATCCTTCCCCTCGCAACTCTTCCAGCTCCAGCTCATGCTGCCCAGCGTATGGCCTGGCGTGGCATGGGCGGTGACCGCGGTATCGCCCAGCCGGATCCCTTCCCCATCGCGCACGCGCCGCACCTTCGCGACGCCGGGAAAGCGATCCAGCCACGCCGCCTGCGGATCGTCGGGGTCGCCGCCCCCCGTCCGCAGCACCGCCGCCCCGGCCGCGCTGGCGATCACGGTCGCGCCGCTGCCCCGCGCCAGCCCGGCGATGCCGCCGGCATGGTCATAATGGGGCTCGGTGGAGAGGATCAGTTTCACCTGTTTGATCGACAGGCCGAGCTGGCGGAGATGCGCCGCAATCTCCGGCACCCCTTCCGGAACGCCGCCATCGATCAGGATCAGCCCCGCGCTGGTGCGGATCATCGCGACGTTCAGGTCGCCGAACCCGACCAGATAGGTCGATCCGTAGAGTCGGGCGGGCGATTGCGGTTCCATCCACTTGGCATGATCGGGCGCGACCGGCGGCGATGCGGCGCCGCCGGGATTGCCCGCACCCATGGTCGCCATCCCAGCCAGGCTGATAGCGAATGCCACCGTTTTCCGCATGATCCTGCCTCCATTGCTTCTTGAAGGCGAAGTTGCCCTGTCGGACGGCCGCTCGCAAAGCAACATTTCTCGACAGAGCCATGAGCCAGGCTTATGGCTCTTGCCCCATGGACCGCGCTCAACTGCCCCTGAACGCCCTGCGCGCCTTCGAGGCGTCGGCGCGCCATCTCAACTTCACCAAAGCCGCCATCGAACTGTGCGTCAGCCAGGGCGCGGTCAGCCAGCAGGTGGCGGGGCTGGAGGCGCGACTGGGCGCGCCGCTGTTCCGCCGCCTGCCCCGCGGCCTGATGCTGACCGACGAAGGCCGCGCGCTGCTGCCGGTCATGGGCGACGCGCTCGACCGGATCGGCGCGACGCTGGACCGGATCGAGGGCGGCCGCCCGCGCGAAATCCTCAATCTGGGCGTCGTCGGCACCTTCGCCTCCGGCTGGCTGCTGGATCGGCTGGCGGATTTCGAACGGGCCTGCCCCCATGTCGATCTGCGCATCATGACCAATAACAACCGCGTCGATCTGGCGGGGGAGGGGCTGGACCTCGCCATCCGCTTCGGCGACGGCGCCTGGCATGGCACCCATGCCGACCCGGTCCTGCGCGCGCCGCTCGCCCCGCTCTGCACGCCTGACGTCGCAGCGCGCCTGCCCGATCCGGCCGCGCTCGCGCGTGAAACCCTGCTGCGTTCCTATCGCGCCGACGAATGGCCGCGCTGGTTCGCGGCGGCCAGCGCCCTCTGTCCGCCGCTGCGCGGGCCGCTGTTCGACAGTTCGATCCTGATGGTGCAGGCGGCCCTGCGCGGACTGGGCGTCGCCCTCGCCCCGCCCGCTATGTTCGACGCGGATCTGCGCGCCGGTCGCCTGGTCCAGCCCTTCGCCACGGCGGTCGATCTGGGCGGCTATTGGCTCACCCGCCTGATGTCGCGCCCGGACAGTCCAGCGATGGCGGATTTCCGGCGCTGGCTGATCGCCGCGGCCGGGGTCTGATCGTTCGCGCATAGGCGCAGAGAATGCAATGGATGGTTTGACGGGATCGCTATGCTCTATTCGTGCCTGGCGACCATGAAATAGCCGATTGCTTCCATGCAATCACGAAAAGCGCAAAACCGCCACAACTGTCCAACTTGTTGTCTCAATCACGCGGGATAGGCGATCGCCATCACCTCATATTCCTTCTCCCCCGCCGGCAGGCGCACGCGGCGCAGGTCGCCCACCGCCGCCCCGCGCAGCGCGCGCGATATGGGCGATCCCCAGCCGATCCGCCCCGCGTCCACATCCGTCTCGTCATTGCCGACGATGGTGACGGTGCGGTGATTGTCGTCCTCGTCTGCGATGGTGACGGTCGCGCCGAAATAGACCCGTCCCTTGTCGGGCTGTTGCCGGGCATCGACGACCTTGGCGTCCTTCATCTTCTTCGACAGGCGTTTCAGCTGAAAATCGATCTCGCGCATCCGCTTGCGGCCATAGAGATAATCGCCATTCTCGCTGCGGTCGCCATTGCCCGCGGCCCAGCTGACCACCTCGACGATGCGCGGCCGTTCGGTGCCCAGCAAATGGTCATATTCGGCGCGCAGCTTTGCGAAGCCTTCGGGCGAGATATAGTTGGGATAGGGGACGGTCATGGCGCAGCCTTATCCGTTGCCGGGGTGGTTGCGCAATTTTGTTCGCGCAGAGGCGCAGAGATGGCAGAGAAACGGATTGGCGCGGAGACGCGCAGGCGCGGAGATTTTGGGGAGCGGCCTTCTGCCGAAGAAACCGCCGCGCAGCGGCCTCAAAACCCTCCGCGACTCCGCGTCTCCGCGCGAACCAAAAATCACCCCGGCGTCTGCTTGCCCAGATAACGGCTCAGCACCGCATTGGTCCCCCGGAACTTCGCCCGCTCCGGGTTCATCGCCTCATAGACCACGGCGTTTTCCAGCACGCGCTGCACATAGTTGCGCGTCTCGAAAATCGGGATCTGCTCGATCCAGCGCAGCATGTCCGCGCCCGGCATCCGCGGGTCGCCATTGGCGCGGACCCATTTGTTCACATTGCCCGGCCCGGCATTATAGGCCGCCACCGCCAGCGGATAGCTGCCGCCATAATAGTCCAGCATTCGCTGGAAATAGCCCGACCCCAGCATGATGTTGTAACTTGGATCGTTCAGCGAGGCGGGTGCGTAGCTCATGCCCATCTTGCCTGCCTGCTCGCGCGCGGTGCCGGGCATCAACTGCATGAGGCCGCGAGCGCCCGCATGGGACACGATCTGCTTGTCGAACTGGCTTTCCTGCCGCGCGATGGCGTGGATCATGGTCCAGCTATATTGGGCTTGCGCCGGCACGGGCACGCGCGGGAAGGCGCTCTGGCCGTAACCGCTCAGGCCGCTGGACACGGCGCGGCGGCCGACCATCACGCCCATGTCGGGACGGCCGATCTTCTGCGCCAGTTCGGCCGCCAGATAATGGTCGGTGTCGCTATCGGCATTGTTGGCGATGGCGCGGGCGAATTTGCTCTGATCCTCCCAATAACCCATCTGGCCCAGCGCCTGCACCGCGCGCACCACCGTCCGATTGTCGAACGCGGCGCGCTCGGCCGCAGAAATCGGCACCGGCCGCTCGACCGTGGCGGGGGCGGGGATCGTTCGGCCCAGCCGCTCCAGCGCCAATTGCCCGTAAAACTGGTCGGGATAGACGCCCGCCTGATTGAAATAGCTGTTGGCGCTGGCCGCGTCACCGGACTGGAGCGCGGCGCGACCGGCCCAATAATAGCCCTTTGACTTGGTCTGGGGCGATTTGGCCGCATCGGCATAGCGGCGGAACATCGTCACCGCGTCGGTCGGGCGATTGAGGTTGTAGAAGGCGGTGCTGCCCGCCAGCCAGGCCAGGCTGGTATAATCGTCGCGCACGCCGATCGGTTGGTCGCTGACGTCTGCGCCGGGCGGCACCGCATCGTCGATCTTGCTGGCGATGCCGTAGGCGAAGCTCCACTGGCTGTCGTTGGCGGCGGCGCGGGCTTGCCCCAGCAGGACTTCGTAAAATTCCTCCGGCTTGCTCGGCCGGTAGGTGACGGCGTTGCGGTTCGCCAGATATTGCCGTGCCGCGACCCAATTGCCGCTGTCGCGCAACCACACCGCCTTGTCGGCGATGAAGCCCGCATCGCTTGCGCCCATGGCTTCGGCCGCTTGCATCAGCATCGCCGCGTCGGGCGCCTTGCGCCGGAACGCGATTCGCGCCTGGAACACCGGCCGCCGGGCGGGACTGACATAGGCGATCATCCGCGCCGCGCCATTGCTGTCATTGGCCCAGAGCAGCGCATCGGCGCGCTGGTCATGATCCGCGGGCGTCAGGGTGGAGCCGAACAGCGACAGCAGCCGCGCCTCGTCGGTGGGGCTGAGCGATCCGCCGACCCAGGCGTTGCGGGCGGCGATCCGGGCTTCGTCCATCCGGCCGAGCTGCATCAGCGCCACGGCGTTGCGGGCATGACCGGTCGCGGTGCGCGCCGGGAAGCGTGCGAAGAAGCCCGCCACCTGGCTGGGATCGAAACTGTCGGGATTGATCCCCGTCTCCGCCAGCCGCCGCATTCGGTCCTCGCCCGGCCAGCCGGGATTGGCGACGATGAAGCTGGCATAGGTGGAAAAGCCCAGGCCATCGCTCTGTTGCAGCGCGCGCCACTGGCTGATCGTGCTTGCGATGCCGCCATCCTGCGCCACGCCGATCCGGCCCTGCGCCTGTTGCCAGGGGCTGGGGCCCCCTAACCCCTGACCGTCCTGCGCGGGCAGCGGCTGCACGACCGGCCCCTGCGTCGGATATTCGGGCGGCACGCGCTGGACCGTCTCGGTCTGGGCGCCGGCGCCGGCGGTCATGAGCAACAGGGCGATGATGGGCATGCGGATCAGATAACTTTCGACATGGGTTGTGGCGCGCATGCTGGACATAATCGCAATTGCATCCTTATCAGGCCCTGAATGACGCGCTATAGCGCCCGGCTCGAACGATCATGCCCCGGCCGCCCGGAGATTTGAAGGAGTTTAATCATGTTTTCGGGCTCGATTCCGGCTCTGGTGACCCCGTTTCGCGACGGGCTGGTCGATGAGGCGGCGTTTCGCGCGCTGGTGGACTGGCAGATAGCGGAAGGATCCAGCGCGCTCGTCCCCTGCGGCACCACCGGCGAAAGCGCCACGATGACGGTCGAGGAGCATAATCGCGTTATAGCCATCTGCGTCGATCAGGCCGCCGGGCGCGTGCCGGTGATCGCGGGTTGCGGGTCCAACGACACCCGAATCGCGCTGGAACATATGTATGCGGCGCAGGGCGCTGGCGCGAACGCCGCGCTGGTCGTCGCGCCTTATTATAACAAGCCTAATCAGGATGGCGTCTATCAGCATTTCGCCTGGCTGGCCGAACGCTGCGACCTGCCGATCGTCCTCTATAACGTGCCCGGCCGCACCATCACCGACATCGGCGTGCCGGTCATGTATCGTCTGGCCGAGGAATATCAGTCGATTGTCGGGATCAAGGACGCGACCGGAAATCTGGGGCGGGTCACCGCCCAGCGGCTGGCTTGCGGTCCCGACTTCTGCCAGCTTTCGGGCAATGACGAAACGGCGCTGGGTTTCAACGCGATGGGCGGCAAGGGGTGCATCAGCGTCACCGCCAATGTCGCGCCGCGTCTGTGCGCCGATTTCCAGGCGGCCTGCGCAGCGCATGATTGGGATGGCGCCCTGGCGTTGCAGGATCGTCTCTATCCCTTGCACGACGCCCTGTTCAGCGATTCTTCACCCGGCCCGGTTAAATATGCGCTCACGCGCGTTCGCGCAGATATGCCCAGCGACGTCCGCCTGCCGATCACCTGGCCGTCGGAATCGAGCCGGGCCGCGGTCGATCGCGCGCTGGAAATTGCGGGCCTGGTGTAAAGTTGCGGCTGGTGGCCCATATGATGTGGCCCCCTTTGATGAAATGAGTAGTTAGACAGTCATGGCCCGCCCCCGTCCCGCAACCTTCGACAAGAAGAAGATCGTCGCCGAAAACCGGCGCGCGCGCTTCGACTATTTCATCGAGGACGTGTTCGAGGCCGGCATCGCTCTGCAGGGGACCGAGGTGAAGGCCCTGCGCGGGGGCGAGGGCAATATCGCCGAAAGCTATGCCGAGGTGAAGGGCAACCAGGTGTTTCTGGTGAACAGCAACATCCCCGAATATAGCCATGGCAACCGCGAGAATCACGAGCCCAAGCGGCCGCGCAAGCTGTTGCTGCACGAGCGCGAGATCGAGAAGATGCACAGCGCCGTGTCGCGCAAGGGCATGACTTTGGTGCCGCTGATGATCTATTTCAACAGCACCGGCCGCGCCAAGATCGAGCTGGCGCTGGCCAAGGGCAAGCAGAATCACGACAAGCGCGAGACGATCAAGGATCGTGACTGGAAGCGCGACCAGCAGCGCATCATGCGGGACAAGGGCTGATGAGCCGCCTGACCCGCTGGTGGCACGCCAATTGCCCGACCCGCGAATCGCTGGAACAGAGCCGCGTCCTGGCCCCCGTCGCCCATCGCGTGTTGGAACCCTCGCTCTGGCGCTTCACCCGCCGGTCGGTGCCGCGCGGCGTGGCGCTGGGCCTGTTCGTTGGCATCTTCCTGCTGATCCCCGGCGTGCAGATCGCCGGCGCGGCGTTGCTGGCGCTGCCGTTCCGCGCCAATATCCCGGTCGCCGCCGCGATGACTTTCCTCTCCAATCCCGCCACCACGCCGCTGATCCTGATGGTGTCGGTCTGGCTGGGCAACTGGATGCTGGGCCGCAGCGCCGACGCGACCGGCTTCATGGCGCTGGTCGATGGCCATGCCACCGTCAGTCAGTGGACCACATGGCTCCTGTCCGAAGCGGCGCCCGCGATGCTGCTCGGCCTCTTCCTGATCTCGCTCGCCAGCGCCGTCATCGGCTATGTCATCGCAGACTGGTTCTGGCGCCGCCGCATGGGGCGGAAATGGCAGGCGCGCAAATTGAGGATTGGCAAGGTCCATCAAAGCGGCGCATTGGAGAAGGCCGCCGGCGTCTGATCGGCGGAACATTCAGGTCCAGTTTCGTGTCAGAGGTGTCGGGTTGAAAAGAGGTGAAGAGGCTTGGCTGATGCAGCCGCGCTCGCGCTTGGCGCTGCCGCTGCTGATCCTCGCCGCCCTGGCCTCCGCCGCGCTCGTCCTCTACGCGGTGGGCAGCTGGCCGCTTGCCGCCGGTTTCGCCGCGACGATCCTGACCGCAGCAGCGCTGCTGACCTGGTATCAGCATCTCTATCCGCCCCAGATTTCGGACCGGGAGGCTACGCCCGACTGGACCGTGGCCCGCGCCGCGGCCGATGCGTCGAGCATGGCGATCGCCGTCACCGACCGGGGCGGACGGCTGGTCTGCGCCAGCGACCTGTTCGGCGAATGGTTTCCCGGCTACCCGACCCCGCCCGCCGTCACTGCCGACGCGGCGCTCAACGACGCCCTCTCCGCCGCCGCCCGCGCCGCCTGGCGCGATGGCGAGGCCAGGCATGAGGGCGTGGCGCAGGGCGCGCTGCGCCTCGACGTCGATGTCGCCCGCACCGGCCGGTCGGAAGATTATCTGCTCTGGCGCTTTTCGCCGGTGCGGCAGCCCAGCGCGCTCGATGACGTCAACCGCTTCCTCACCGGGGAAGCGGGCCGCCAGCTTGGCGAAGCAGGCATCATGGCGGTGCTGATCGGCGGGGAGGGGCGCATCCGCGCCGCCAATGGCGCCTTCCTGCTGCGTGCCGCCGGGCGGATCGACGCCAATATCGTCGGGCGCGACTTCGCCGCCCATATGCGGGTGGACGACAAGGGACGGCTGTTCCTGGCGCGCGAGGAGCAGGGCGGCCTGCCGCTGCGCCTGCTCCAGGTGCCGTTGAAGCGCGCGGCCCAGCCCAATGGCGCGCAAGCGTCGATGCAGGATGGGCCGATGCTGCTGCTGTTGATCGACGAGCCGGCGGGCGGCGGCGGCACGTCCGCGCTGTCCTATATCGAAACCCTGTTGTCGCTGCTGCCCTTCGGCCTCGCCATGGCCGATCGGGACGGGCGCGTCCTGTTCGTCAACAACGCCTTTGCGCGGGTCGCGGGATTGAAGTCTGGCGACAAGCCCAGCTATCCCGGCGATCTGGTCGTGCGGGAGGATCAGGCGGCGGTCGCCGACGCGGTGCGCCGCTTCGCCGTCGGCCCGCAAATGTCCGGCGACATCGCGGTGCGGATGCGCGACACGCCCGATGATCCGATCGCGCTCAGCCTGGCGGGGGTGCGGGGGCTGGGCGAAGCGGCGGTGCTGCTCAGCCTCAAGGACAATAGCGAGGAATCCAAACTCAAGCGCCAGGTCGCGCAGGCGACCAAGATGCAGGCGATCGGTCAGCTCGCCGGCGGCGTCGCGCATGATTTCAACAATATCCTGACCGCGATCATCGGCCATTGCGACCTGATGCTGATGCGCCATACGCCGGGCGACAGCGACTATGACGATATCCAGCAGGTCAAGTCGAACAGCAATCGCGCGGCGGGCCTCACCCGCCAGTTGCTGGCCTTCTCGCGTCAGCAGACGTTGCGGCCGCAAATCTTGCAGCTGCCCGATATCGTCGCCGACGTGTCCAATCTGCTCAAACGCCTGCTCGGCGAAAATGTGAAGCTGGACGTGACCCATGGCCGCAATCTGGGCGCGATCCGCGCCGATCCGGGCCAGTTGGAGCAGGTGATCGTCAATCTGGCGGTCAACGCCCGCGACGCCATGCCCGAAGGCGGCACCGTCAATATCCAGACCTATGCCGTCCCTGCGATCAAGGTGCGCGAAATGCGCCAGCAGATTTTGCCGGCGGGCGATTATACCGCGCTGCGCGTGTCCGACACGGGTCTCGGCATCCCGCCCGACATATTGGCGAAGATCTTTGAACCGTTCTTCACCACCAAGGAACTGGGTAAGGGTACGGGGCTGGGCCTCTCCACTGTCTATGGCATCGTTAAGCAATCGGGCGGCTATATCTTCGCCGAATCCGAACTGGGCCGCGGCGCCAGCTTCGTCATCTACCTGCCGGTCTATGCCGGCGCCGACGCGCAGCAGCCGGCCCCGGTGAAGGCGCCCGCGCCCCGGCCCGAAACCTGGGGCACCGGCACCGTCCTGCTGGTGGAGGACGAAGATATGGTCCGCGCCGTCGCCGAGCGCGCGCTGACGCGGCAGGGCTATAAGGTGCTGACCGCCAATGACGGCGAACAGGGGCTGGAGGTGCTGAACGGCCCGGAGAAGATCGACCTGCTCATCTCCGACGTCGTCATGCCCAATATGGACGGCCCCGCGATGGTCGCCCAGGCCCGCCGCGCCTATCCCGACCTGCCGGTGCTGTTCATGTCGGGCTATGCCGAGGAACAGCTGCGCAAATCGATCGACATCGCCAATGTCGCCTTCCTGCCAAAGCCTTTCTCGGTCAGCCAGTTGGCGGAGGCCGCACGCGACGCGCTGGCCATGCATCCGGCGCCAAAATGACCTTGCGCGGGATCAAGGTGAATATGCTGGGCAAGTGGGTGGTGATCGGTTAGCGAGTCGGCTGCATCAACGGGGATTACGCAGCGTGTCGGACGGCAAGAGCATATTGATTGTCGAAGATGAAGCGATGATCGGCATGATGCTGGAGGATTATCTCGACGCGCTGGGTTATCGGCTGCACGCCGTTGCGGCCTCCGTCGACGAAGCCTGCGCCCATGCGCGCGAGGGCGGGTTCGACGCGGCGCTGGTGGACTGCAATCTCCAGGGTGAAAAAAGCTGGCCTGTGGCTGATATCCTGGTGGAGATGGACATTCCCTTCATCTTCGCGACCGGCGGCATGGCCGATGATCTGCCGCCCAGCCACGCCGATCGGCCGACCCTGGCCAAGCCTTTCACCATCGGGGCGGTCGAGCGTGCCTTGGGCAAGGTTTTGGGCGCATAAGCTTGGCTGGATTGCGGCGGGATAGGAAATTTCCGTTCCCCTCTTGTTCTTTAAGAACAAACAGGATACATCATCGTCCAGGCGCACGGAACCCATGCGTTCCGCTTGACAGAGGACTGGCCGATGACCGCAATGCTCTCACTCATCGATTCCAAGAAGAACGGGACAATGGACAGACAGAAAGCATTGGACGCGGCGCTTGCGCAGATCGACCGCGCCTTCGGCAAAGGCTCGGCCATGAAACTGGGCAGCCGCGAGAAGCTGGAGATCGAAGCGATCTCTACCGGCTCGCTCGGCCTCGACATTGCGCTCGGCATCGGCGGCCTGCCCAAGGGCCGCATCATCGAGATTTACGGCCCGGAAAGTTCGGGCAAGACCACGCTGGCGCTCCATGCCATCGCCGAAGCGCAGAAGGCGGGCGGGACCGCCGCCTTCGTGGACGCGGAACATGCGCTCGATCCGGGCTATGCCAAGAAGCTGGGCGTCGATATCGACGAACTGATCGTGTCGCAGCCCGATACCGGCGAACAGGCGCTGGAGATCGTCGATACGCTGGTGCGCTCCAACGCGATCGACATATTGGTGATCGACTCCGTCGCGGCGTTGGTGCCGCGCGCGGAAATCGAGGGTGAGATGGGCGACAGCCATGTCGGCCTACAGGCGCGCCTCATGTCCCAGGCGTTGCGCAAACTGACCGGCTCGATCTCGCGCTCCAAATGCATGGTGATCTTCATCAACCAGGTGCGCATGAAGATCGGCGTGATGTATGGCAACCCGGAAACCACGACCGGCGGCAACGCGCTCAAATTCTACGCCTCGGTCCGCCTCGACATCCGGCGCACCGGCCAGATCAAGGATCGCGACGATATCGTCGGCAACGCGACCCGCGTGAAAGTGGTCAAGAACAAGGTCGCCCCGCCCTTCAAGCAGGTCGAATTCGACATCATGTATGGCGAAGGCATCTCCAAGATCGGCGAAATTCTCGACCTCGGCGTCAAGGCCGGGATCGTGGAGAAGTCGGGCGCCTGGTTCTCCTACGACTCGATCCGCATCGGTCAGGGCCGTGAAAATTCCAAGACTTTCCTCAAGGAACATCCCGAACTGGCGGACAAGCTGGAAAACGCCATCCGCGGTAAGACCGAAGAAGTCGCCGAAAAGATGATCACCGGACCCGATGCGGAGGATGATGGCGAATAAGCCCTGAAACAACCCCGGCCGGATCAGCCGGGGCGCGGTTCACCGGCTCTCGCTCGCCTTGCGCATCACGCTCTGAAAAGGCCCGCCGCGTCCGCGCGCGACGGGCCTTTTACCGTGACCGCGCAGACGAAAGGGGGACGTGCCCTCGCTTCCGTCATCTCCCGGCACATGAATTCCGTCCAGGCGGCGGAACATAAAGCGCAGGCAGGTTTTTCAGGCCAGGCCATCTGGCCACCGCTATATCAATCCACCAAGGCCGCCCCATTCTGCTTGTCCCATCCTGCGGCCGTTCAAGACTTCTTGCTAACGCCGTGCAGCCTCCCGATGCTGTCCCGGACGCGCCGATTCGACCCGTCCCCTCTCACACCGGAACCCATTCCATGCGCGTCGCCATTGAAGCGATCCTCGACTATGACTTTGCCGAACCGACCGACGTGCTGCTCGCGGTCGAGGCGGCCGGGCTGCCCGACCAGCGGGTCGTTTCCCAGTCGCACATCATCGACAATGCCGGGCCGCTGACCAACAAGGTAGGCGGCAGCGGCATCGGCCGCCGCACCTGGACCCGCACCGGCACCGGCCGGATGCTCAGCACCTATCGCGCCACGGTGGAGGTCGATCGCGCGCCAGTCGATATCGCCAACCTCTCCAAAAGCCCGCTGCCCAGCCTGCCCGAAGAGGTGCTGCCCTTCATCTGGCCCAGCCGCTATTGCGAGGCCGACCGTTTCGGCAGCTTCGTCAGCAGCCATTTCCCGGATATGGAGGGCGGTGCGCTGGTGCAGGCGCTGGTCGATTGGGTGCACGAGAATCTCGTCTATGTGCCGGGCAGTTCGGACATTACGACCACTGCGGCCGACACCTTCGTCGCCCAGCAGGGCGTCTGCCGCGATTTCGCCCATCTGACCGCCGCGCTGATCCGATCGCGCGACATTCCCGCCCGGCTGGTATCGGTCTATGCGCTGGGCCTTGATCCGCCGGACTTCCATGCGGTAGTCGAAGTCTGGCTCGACGGCGCCTGGCGCATCGTCGATTCTACCGGCCTCGCGCCGGTCGAAACCATGGTCCGCATCGCCGTCGGCCGCGACGCCACCGACATCGCTTTCATGACCGTCTTCGGCGGCGCGATGATGAACGCCCAGTCGATCACGGTAACGGCAGCATAGACCGTCCGCTCGCCTCGGCCATCGGGTTGAAAGGCGGTTATATATTTGAAAAAGATATGCCTGTTAGGGACCGGGCATGAGCAACGAACGCCAATTGACGGGCAACGCCGGCGTCCATCATGTCGCGCGCGAACTGTCGCGACATGGTTGGAACGTGATGCTCACCGTCCGCAACGCCCGTGAGGCCGATCTCTACGCCGTCTCGCAATGTGAGCGGATCGTTCATTCCATTCAGGTAAAGGCCCATAGCCCCACGCCCAACGATGTGCGCCTGGGGCTTCAGCCCGAAGCGATCGTTACGCCATGGTGGGTCTTAATTGCGGACGCGCTATCGCGCAGCCCAACTTGCTATCTCCTGTCACTGGACGAAATCCGGCAACATATGGTGCGTGATCCGGGAACCCGCTCCGGCAAGCCGGAAGCGCAGCGCGCCTTCTGGTTCGATCGACGCTTCTACACGCCCGCCAGCGATCGCGAACTGCTCGATGCGCGTGAAGCATGGACAAGGCTGGGTGTCCCCCGGACGCTGCCCTGATCAACGGCGACTGCCGTTTCACCTTGACGATCGTCCGTCGCGCTACGCTCAATAGTCCTTCGAATAGCGCAGGTTTGCCGACGACCCGGCATTGGTGCCGGTCTTCGACAACAGGCTCAGCGTTTTCGACAGCGCGATCTCCAACTGGGTGGCGGTGAAGCCCTTGGAGTCGGTGATGACCTCCACATAGATATTGTTGGAGATATGCTGGCCGACTGCGAGCGAGGTGCCGCGCCCGGTCGTGTCGTCGCCGCCAACGATGCCGATCCGGTCGATGCCCGACGCGCCCTGCAACTTGCCCATCGGGTTCAATCCGCCGCTGCCGCCACGCAAGCCGTTGAGCGCCGCCGCCAGTTGCACCGCCTGCATCGGCGAGAGGTTGGCGACATTGTCGCCGAACAATATGCGCGAGAGAATTTCGTCCTGCGGCAAGGTGGGCGTGGAGATGAAGGCTATGTCCGGCTGCTGCGCCGACCCCGTCACTTGGATGCCCGCGGTCACCGTGTCGATCCGGGTCTGCGCCTTGATCGCCAGGATGGGATTGAACATCGGCCCGTTGAAGGTGATCACGCCCTGTTCCAGATCGAACTGGTGACCCGAAAAGCTGTAGCGGCCGCGGATCGATTCGATCCTGCCGACGACGCGCGGATTGGCGGTCGTTCCGGTGACGCGCATGTTGGTCTTCCATTCGGAATCCAGCCCCATGCCGGTGACGTAGATTTCGTTGTCCGCCTTCACCCGGATATCCAGCTTCCAGTCGGCGGGCTTGGCCGCCGCCTTGCGCGCCGCCAGTCGCTGGTCGAGCGCGTCGCCGCCTGCGCCCTTGCGCCGCACGCCGGCAAGCTGGCGGATCTCGGTCCCGCCCTGCCAGGCGACCTTGTACCGGGTTTCGGGCAGGCTCAGGTCGCCCTTGATCAGGCCACCATTGGCCGGGCTGTTGCTGATATTGATGGTCCCGCTGACGACGCTGGTGATCGCTTCGCTGCGCGCCAGCCGCGCGCGGTTCAACTTGACCGCGATATCCATCGGGAAGCCGCTCGCGGCGGCCAGCCCGACATTGCCCGACGCCTGCACCGTACCCTCGCCCGCCCGGCCGGAGAAATCGCGAATCTCCAGATGATCGTTGGTGAAACGGCCATCCAGCTTCATCTGGGTAACGCGCGTGCCGAACGTCTCATTTTCATAGGTCAGCGCATTGGCGCGGACCACGCCGTTCAGCCGCGGATCGCTCAGCCGCCCGCTAAAGTCGGCCGCCACGGCGAGGCCGCCGGTCAACTGCTGATCGGCCAGCCCGGCGAAGGAGAACAGGACATCGGCCGGCCCGGCATAGCGGATGCCGCCGCCCAGCGGGGCATTCTGCAACTGCTCGGCCCAGCTTGCGCCCGCGCCCGGCGGCGCCAGCGTGGCGGTGAAGCGGCCCAGCGTGCTGCTGCCTTCGCGAATCAGGCCGCGCAGGTCGCCACCGGCCGAAGACAGCTTGCCTTCGACATTCATCGACACCGGGTCGGACACGGCGGTCAGGCTGGAGCGGCGGAAATCGTTGATCGCCAACCGGGTGGTTGCGGTCGGGAAGGCGCTGCCCTTTTGCGCATAGTCCAGTGTGCCGGTCATTCGGCCGCCAATGCCTAGGCCCGGCGCGGCAATGTTCGCGATGGCCAAGTCGAAATCCTTGAACCGGGCCTGCGCCACGGTCGTGTCGCCGAAGCGCCCGGCCAGATCGACCTTGCCCTGCGGCAGCACCAAAGTCGCCGGTTCCAGGCGATAGCCGCCCGGCTCGCTGCGGATGATGGCCGGCTGGGCCAGGCGGAAGTCGATGTTCGCCGCCTTGCCCTGCAACGCCACGGCATAGAGGTTGGGGCGCAGCGCGGCGTTGGCGGCGATCGAGAAGGGCACGCCGCTGGAGCCGTCGGCGACCAGTTGCGCGCGTCCGCGTCCGCCCTGATAGTCGATCCGCGCCCGCGCCTTTCGCACCACATAGGCGCCATAGGCGGCGTTGGCGATCTGCGCATCCGCCTTGATCTGGGGCTGATCGGTCAGCAGCATGGAGGCGGTGACGATCGCCCGGCCGATCACGACATCGGCCTCGCCCGGCAGTTTGGCGTTGCTGGCGGTGGCGTTGACGTCCACGCCCTGCACCTTGCCCACGGCGGCCAGCCGGATCGCGCCGGTGACGCCGGAGCCGTTCATGGCGAGCTGCCCGGTGAAGGGGCCGGCGGTGCTTTGCTGGATGCGGCCGTTCATGTCGACCCCGGCGAAGCGCGCCTTGGTGACGTCGATGGTCAGCGGGCCTTTCGCCGTGCGGATCAACACATTGGCGAAGAATGGCCCATAGGGCGACCCGCCGGTGGCTTCCAGCCGGTATCCTGCCGCCTCGCCATTCAGCTTGGCCACCACGTCGGTCAGTTGCACGCCGACATTGGGCCGCGCCGCGCGCAACACCGCCTGCGGCCGTTCCATCGTGCCCCGAACGGTCAGCGCGAGCGGCCCATATTGTTTGGAGGACGCCGTCGCATCGAACGCGACCTGCCCGTCGGTGTCATAGCTGCCGGAGCCGCTGTGGATCGTGAAGTTGGGCGCTGCGCCTTTCAGGCCGGCGAGGGTGAACTTGCCCTCCGGCGTCATGCCGATCTTGCCGCTGGCGACCGCATTGCCGCCCAGGAAATCGCGGACCGAGGCATTCTCCCAGCGCGCGGTGCGCACGCCGAAGCGGCCCGACAGGCCAAAGCCGCCCTTGGGGCCGGGCACCAGTTCGACATCGGTATTGAGGTTGACGATGCCGACTCCGTCGATCTTATAATCGTTGACCCGACCTTTGAGCGCCCCGCGATAGAGCGCATTGTCGAGGTCGGCCAGCACGATGGCGGTGGCGTCCACCCGGTCGCTGTCGATCTTCAGATTGTCGCTGATCAGCTTGCCTGCGGCATAGGCGAAATCGCCCTTCACCCGCAGATTTTGCAGCAGGCCGCCCGCTGCGGCATTGAGGCCGGTGACGCGGGTGGCGGTGGCGCTGATCGGAATGCGGATGCGATCGCTGTCGATCACCGCCCGGCCGCTGGCCTTCAGATTCTCGATGCCGGTGGCGTCGAACGCCAGGCTCTTGGCGGTAATGTCATAATCGATGAACGGCGTCGCCATCGGCCCGTCGAGGATGATGGAGGCGCGCACGTCACGACCCTTCACCTTCTCCATGATCGCGCCGGGCGTCAGCAGCGCGGCGTTGATCCTGAGCGCGCTGAACTGGCTTTTGCCGAGGTCGATCAGCCCCTGCGCGTCGGCGCTCATGGCGGGCGAGCGCAACGTGCCCTTGATATTGACGCGCCGCTCGTTCAGCCCGGCGAACAGATCGACGTCCAGTTGCGGCGCGGTCAGGCGATCGACCGTGCCGGCGAAGACGAGGCCTGGACGCAACGGGCCTTTGGCGGTGAAATTGCCGTCCCGCGCCGACAAGACGATGTTGGCCAATTCACCTTTGGGCGAGGTCGCGACGACCCGCCCGTCCCACGCCTGCCATGTCCCCTTGCCGTCGAGCGTCGCGGTGACGCCGTCGGTCAGGCCGGTCATGGCGGCGATCACGCCGCCCTTGGGCGCGGTCAGCGTGCCGCTCATCGCCAGGCGGTTCTGGTCGGGCACCGCGTCCAGCTTCGCCTGCAGCCGGTCGCCGCTGTCGACGACTGCATCGGCGGACAGGATGGCCCGGCCATCGGCAATATGGGTGACGCCGTCGATCGCGATCTCGCGCTTCTGGCCGATCACCGGCTTGGCCAGGATGAACTTGCCGATCTTCATCCGGTCGACGTCGATGTCCAGGTCGGGCAGGATCGGGGCGTTGGGATCGCTGGCGACGACGTTGAACTGCGGGCTGCGCGCCAGCACGACCAGCGGCGTTTCCAGCAGGCTGACCGAGATATGATTATTCACGTAGCGGAACGGGCGCCAGATCACATGCACCTTTGGGCTGACTGCGAACACGCCCTTGGGATCGCGCAGCACCAGATCGTGGATCGTCATGTCGCTGTAGATCGACCCGTCAATCCGCCCGACCTCGATCTTCATGCCGGATTCCATCTGGAGCGCGGCGATCTGCTGGATCAGGAATTTCTTGCCCGGCTGGGTATTGAGGCCCAGCAGCAGCCCGCCGGCCAACAGCCCCAGCGCGATGACGAGGCCGACGACGCCGATCGCGATCTTTTGCCACAGCGGACGCTTTTCGCGGATGACGATCGTCTGGGTCGCGTCGTCAACGGCGGGCATGATGTCGTCCTGCGCCATCAGAAAGCCTGCCCGATGCCGATGTAGAGGGCGAATTTAGACTCGCCGGGCTGCCGGTTGATCGGCATGGCGATGTCCGCGCGGAACGGACCGAAATTGGTATAGAAGCGGCCGCCCAGGCCGACGCCGTAGCGCATGTCGGAAAATTGCGGCATGGAGCTTTCATAGACCTGACCGGCGTCCACGAAGGCGACGACGCCATAATTGCCGAAGCGATAACGCCCCTCGACCGCAAATTCATTGACCGACCGGCCGCCGATCGGATCGTTGTTCGCGTCCTTCGGCCCCAGTTCCTGATAGCCGAAACCGCGTACCGATCCGCCGCCGCCCGCATAGATGCGCCGCGATGGCGCGACATCGCCGCGGCTGACCCCGGTGATGGTGCCGACCTTGGCCCGTCCCGCAATGACCAGATTGTCCGACACCGGATAATAGCCGGTCAGGTCGAAACTGGCGCGCAGATAGGGCGAGAAATTCCCCTGCAACGACCCTTCCGGTTCGGCGCGCAGATTGGCGCGGAAGCCCTTGGTCGGGTTGAGCAGGTCGTTGGAGCGATCATAGCCGATCTGCACCGGCAGACCGCCGATGAAATAGGTGCGCCGCGTCTTGTCCGCGGTGGCCGGGTCGATCACCACCTGCTCGTTGGTCAGCAGGATTTCCGCGCCATAGCTGTAGGTCCAGCGCTTCTGGAAGATCGGCGTCGATTGGCGCGCCCAGCCGATGTTGAGCCCGGCGGTGAATGCTTCATAGGCGTCGTAATTTTGATGGTTGAGCGTGATGCCGGTCTGGAACGTCTTGTCGCGCTTCCCCGCATTGGACCGGCGGAAGGTCGCCGATGCGCCCTGTTCCTGCGTGCCTGCGATCGCGCCCAGGATCAGCGCGCCTTCTGGCGGAAACAGATTGCGATGAGTCCATGTCGCCTCGGCGCGGAAGCCCTGGCCGGTGCCATAGCCCGCTTCGCCCGCCAGCGTGCGGGGTGGCCCGGCTTCCTGCGCGACGGCCAGATCGACATATTCGGTGCCGTCCGGCCCCGCCTCGCCGGTCTGCACCGGCTCCACCGACACGCTGGAAAATAGCGACGTCGCGACCAGCGCCTTGCGCAGATCGTCCACCTTGCGGCTGTCATAGAGTTCGCCCGGCTTGTAGCGCTTGATGACCTCCATATGATCGGCGCCAAACGCCTGTTTGTCGCCGCTGGTGATGATCTTGCGGAACGTGCCGCGCGGGCCGGTATCCACCGGCAGCGTATAGTCGCCCGTCACTGTCGCGGGATCGAGCAATATGTCGCGGTCCCCGACCTTTGCGAAAGGATAGCCATTTTCGGGCAGCTTCAACGCGATATTGGCCTCCGCGCCTTCGACCAGGGTCGCGACGATATAATCGCCGGTCTTGAGCGGCAGGCTGTCGCGGACCAGGCCGGGCGGCACCGTCGGCCCGGCATTGATGACGATGTCGCCGATCTTGTAGCGTTTGCCCGGCGTTACGGAGATCACCGCCTTCAGCGTCCCGTCACCGGCCTGGTCCAGGCTGGCGAGCGCCGTCGCGTCATAATAGCCCTGCGAATAGAAGAGGCGCGTCGCGAGCTTCTCATCCTCTTGCGCGCGCGCCTGCACCATGGCTGCGGTTTCAGCCTTGCCCTTGCCGTCGATCAGCGCGGATTCGGCGCGGAATTCGTCCTCCAGACCCGTCTTGCCAAAGCCTTCTATGCTGGTGGCGTAGCGTATGTCGGGCTGCTTCGCGTTTGCATTATTATTGTCCGCGACATTGGTCGGCACGGTCACGCTGTCGAGCGGCGGCAGCGGCTGGGCCAGTTCCTGTTCCTCGGCTGGATCGATCGCCGGTGGCAATTCGGTTGGCGCGTTCGATGACTGCGGCATCTGCTGGTCGATCCAGCTCTCGATCGAGGGCAGGGGCGCGTCGGGATTGGCCTGGTCCGGAGTCCCTGCCTTGGGCAACCGCGCCTCGAACTGGTCGTCGGGCAGGATCGGCTCTTCGCCCTGGGTCGCTTCATAAGGAAGGCTGGGATCGGGTACGGGCGTCGACTGGGCTTGGGCCATCAGCGGCAGGGACGAGGCTGTCATCAGCGCCACGGCCATTATGCGCCGGACATGATATGCCTGTCGTCTCGTCATGAACCTACGATGCCCCCTTTGCACCGTGCATTCCACACGCGCGGTAAAGAGGCAATACGCTCAACAAGTTGCCTCGGTTCCACCTACAACAGGATTTGCCGCGCTTCCCACGGGACTCGCGGAAGGCTAGAGGCTTTGCATGACATTTGCGCTCAATATCTCGCGATCGATTTCGGGCCAGCCCTGGCGCTGGCGGGGCGGCAACGCCGACGGGCGCGACGCCACCTATCTGCCCGACGATCTGGTGACGCAATTGCTGCTGGCGCGGGGGTGTCCGCGCGACGCAGTCGAGGCGCACCGCAATCCCACCATCCGTCAGTTCATGCCCGACCCCAGCCTGTTCCGTGACATGGACGCCGCCGCCGATCGGCTGGCCGACGCGGTGCAGCGCGGCGAGGATGTCCGTATCTTCGGCGATTATGACGTCGACGGTGCGACCAGCGCGGCGCTGCTGATCCGGTTGCTGCGCGATCTGGGGCTGCACGCGAAACCCTATATCCCCGACCGTCTGATGGAAGGCTATGGCCCGTCGGGCGAGGCGCTGGTGCGGCTGGCGGGGGAGGGCGCGACGCTGATCGTCACCGTCGATTGCGGCGCGCAGGCGTTCGAGGCGCTGTCGATGGCCAGGGCGACCGGCGTCGATGTCGTCGTGGTCGATCATCATAAATGCTCGACCTCGCTGCCCGAAGCCTTTGCCCTGGTGAACCCCAACCGGCTGGACGAGAATGACGGCGCGGCGGTGCATGGCCATCTCGCCGCGGTCGGCGTCGCCTTCCTGCTCGGCGCGGCGCTGGTGCGGGTGCTGCGGGCGCGCGGCTGGTTCGCCAGCCGCAGCGAGCCGGCGCTGATGGAATTGCTCGACATCGTCGCGCTCGGCACGGTGGCGGACGTCGCGCAATTGAAGGGCCTCAACCGCGCCTTCGTGGCGCAGGGGCTGAAGGTGATGGCCAAGCGCCATAATATCGGCCTTGCCGCCCTGATCGACGCCAGCCGCCTGACCCGTGCGCCGCTGTGCCACGATCTGGGCTTCGCGCTCGGCCCGCGCATCAATGCGGGCGGTCGGGTCGGGCAGGCGGATCTGGGCGTGCGGTTGCTCACAACGGAAGACCCGGTGGAAGCGGCAAGCATCGCCGCGCAGCTCGACCAGTATAATGAGGAACGCCGCGCCATCGAATCGACGGTGCAGGAACAGGCCGAAGCCTTGCTGGCCGCGCAGGGCAATCGCGCCGTGGCGGTCATATCCGGCCAGGGCTGGCACCCCGGCGTCATCGGCATCGTTGCGGGCCGGATCAAGGAAAAGGCCGGCCGGCCCGCCATCGTCATCGCCATCGATGAAGACGGCATGGGCAAGGGGTCGGGCCGCTCCGTCTCCGGGGTGGACCTGGGCGCGGCGGTGATGGCGGCCAAGGATAGCGGCCTGCTGGTCGCGGGCGGCGGCCATGCCATGGCGGCGGGGCTGACGGTCGCGGCCGACCGGGTCGATGCGCTCGCCGACTTTCTGGACGACCGGCTGTCCGCCGCGGTCGCCAAGGCGCGCGACAACCGGGCGCTGCTGATCGACGCGGTGCTGGCGCCTGCCGGGGTGAACCCGGACTTCGTCGCGGCGATCGAGCAGGGTGGCCCCTATGGCGCGGGCTGGCCTGCTCCGCTGATCGCCGCAGGGCCTATGCGCGTTATCAAGGCCGATGTCGTGGGCAACGGCCATTTGCGCGCGATCATGAGCGGGGAGGACGGCCGGTCGATCAAGACGATCGCCTTCCGCCAGGCCGAAACCGATCTGGGCCAGGCGATATTGGGCGCGCCGCGCGACCGCAAATTGTGGGTCGCGGGCAAGGCCAAGATCGATGACTGGGGCAGCCGCCCGGCCGCCGAACTGCATCTGGAGGACGCCGCCTGGGCGGATTAAGCAGGATTGTCATTTTCTTGCCTTTTGGGGGTTGACCCTTTTGCCGTCCCCGCCTAATTGCGCCCTCGCTTCGCAGCGCTGCCCGGTCAGTCGCTGCATGAGGTCCCATCGTCTAACGGTTAGGACACTGCCCTTTCACGGCAGCGATACGGGTTCGAATCCCGTTGGGATCACCACCTCCGCTCCGGCGGAGGGGCTTTTCACCTCCCTTCATCGACAAATCCTTCGCCCAGCGGTTGCGGGGTGCGTGCGTCGGCTTTAGCCTTGGACGCCCGCCGTCCTTGCCGAGTATATATTGCCCGATGCGTTCTTTTGTCTTGTGCGTCCTTGGTTTGATCCTCGGCCTGTGGCCTGTCCTCTCCGTCGCGCTGCCGGCCAATCAGCCCACCCCCGGCTTCACCCGCGTCGCGATCGAAACCTCGGCCGGCACGATCACCGTCGCGGTGGACCAGAAGCGGGCGCCGCGCACCTCGGCCAATTTCCTGACCTATGTCGATGACGGCCGCTTCGACGGCGTCACCTTCTATCGGGCGGCGCGGCGCAAGAGCGATCCCCATTATGGCCTGATCCAGGGCGGGATCGACACCGACGCCCGTCGCTCGCTGCCGCCGATCCCGCATGAGCCGACCAGCCGGACCGGCATCCTGCATCGCGATGCGACCCTTTCCATGGCGCGGCCCAACCGGCCCAATTCGGCGATGGGCAATTTCTTCATCACCATCGGTGCGACGCCCAACATGGACGCGCGCGGCGACTATATCGGCTATGCCGCCTTCGGCCATGTCGTCGGCGGCATGGATGTGGTGCGCAAAATTCTGTCGGTGCCGACCTGTTGCGGGTCGGGGCCGATGCGCGGGCAGATGATCGTCAAGCCGATCCGCATCCTGCGCGCCCGGCGACTGGACGGCGCGCCCAAGCCCACGCGCGGGGTGAAGCCGTGGCTGATCGGCCTCAACAAACGGACAGCGAAGTAGACATCTCTACGCGAACACCGCCCGATCGCGCACCCATCGCCTGCCGCCCTCGCGCGGCGGCCGGGCCTGAACCCTCTTCCACGCCTGTTCGTGGAAGAAGAAGGCGACGGCGTTGATCACCGGCTCCACCAGCGCGATTCCGCCGGCGAGCGCGATCGACCCGGTCATGGCATAGGCGACGGTGAAGCCAACGGTCAGGTGGATGGACAGATAGGTGCCGGTCTTGATGAGGTCGAGCGACATGGGCGTCTCCTTGGTCGCGACCTAGTTAAGAGTCGTTCGCAACAACGGCCAATGGCTTTTTCCGCTGGCTCTGATCGCCCCGGACGATCAGGCTGCCGCGATCAGGACGGCGACGGAGGAGAGGGCGCATGGCTGGACGGATCAGGGTGGGCATTGGCGGCTGGGTCTACGAGCCGTGGCGCGGGAATTTCTACCCGGTGGGACTGCGGCAGAAGGACGAGCTGGCCTATGTCGGCGAACATCTGACCGCGACCGAGATCAACGCGACTTATTATAGCAGCCAGAAGCCCGCGACCTTTGCCGGCTGGGCGAAGGCGGTGCCGGACGGCTTCCGGTTTGCGGTCAAGGCGTCGCGCTATTGCACCAATCGCAAGCTGCTGGCGCAGGCGGGTGATTCCATCGCCAAGTTCACCAGCCAGGGGATCGCCGAACTTGGCGACCGGCTGGGGCCGATCCTGTGGCAGTTCATGCCGACCAAGCGCTTCGACCCGGACGATTTCGGCGCCTTCCTGCACTTACTGCCGCCGAGCGTCGATGGGGTGCCATTGCGCCACGCATTGGAGGTGCGGCACGAGAGTTTCGACGACCCGGCCTTCCTGGCGATGGCGCGCGACGCCGGGGCCGCGGTGGTGCTGGCGGACCATGACGACTATCCCGCGATCGCCGGCCATGATGTCGGCTTTGCCTATATGCGGCTGATGCGGGCGCAGGCGGACGAAGCGACCGGCTATCCGCCTGCGGCGATCGCGGACTGGGCCGGGCGGGCCAGGGCGGCCGCGGGGCAGGGCGATGTCTTCGCCTTCTTCATTAGCGGCGCCAAGGAGCGCAACCCGGCGGCGGCGCAGGCGATGATCGTGGCTTTGCAGTAACAGGCCTGTTGCATTTAGTGCAATCGGTATGCCGTGCTTTGCGATTGTTACAAGAATATGACGGGCTTATTGGCCCGCTCACACCCAGATGGGTGACAATTCTTGCAAAGATGGAGCAAAATATGCGGCAGGCCTTTCAGGGCGCTGTGCTGGCCATTGCGGTCGGCGTTCAGATGCTGACTTTCTATTCGGTGCTATATGCCTGATTGCGCGTTGCGCGCGCACTGCATCCCGACTCGTCAGGATGCGAAAAGGCCGCTCCCGGTTTGACCGGAGCGGCCTTTTTATTTGCTCTCTATTTGGCGATGTCGTGAACCGATCACGGGCGATCATCAGCCCTCCGCCAGCCAGCCCGCGAGCAGATAGGCCACGACGCCGATCGGTCCCAATGCGCAGAGCGTCAGCAGGACCAGTCCGACGCGGAGCAGCGTCACGTCCAGTCCGGTGCGGTTGGCGACGCCGGCGCATACGCCCATAATCTTGCCGTTGTTGCGGTCGAGGGTGAAGCTGTTGCTCATCTGTCTGGCCTTCTGCTGAAATGATGGGAAGGGCGCGCGCGATCAGGCGATCGGCGACACCGGGATCGCCGCGCTGACGAACAGGCTGGCGACGATGAAAGCGCCGATAAGGGCGACAGCGGCGTGCTGGATCTTGGCGATGGACATGGTGGATACTCCCTGATGTGATGGCCGGATCATTCCGACCTTGATGCCCACAGGACTAGCAGATGCCGTGCCAGTTTCGATTTTTGGCGGAAATCCCAGATTCTTTGCCAATAAGGCATCATGCTAGGCTGGCGAATAGACTCGCTATTGGGATATTTTCCCGCAGGTTGGTGAAATATGCCTGACGCTGTGGCGGGACCTGCTTTTTTATTCGTGTATGGCACGCTGCGGGCTGCCTTTGACGGGGAGATGGCGCGCTGGTTGCGGCAGGTGGCGCGGCTGGTCGGCCCGGCTACGGTCGGCGGCGCGCTCTACCGGGTCGCCGACTATCCGGGGCTGGTGGCCGGGCCGACGGGCAGGGTGCGGGGCGACCTCTTCGCACTGAGCGACGCCGCGGCGATCCTGGTCGTGCTGGACGATTATGAGGAATGCGCGCCCCATCACCCCCAGCCCCATGAATATCGCCGCGAGGCGATGACGGTGCAGGCGGCGGACGGGCCGGTGGAGGCCTGGGTCTATCTCTACACGCGCGACACAGCTGGCCTGCCCCCTGTCGCCGATGGCGACTTCCTGTCTTGCGCGCAGACCCCGGACGACTAGTCTGCCGCGTCGGGGGATGCACAGGAGACAGGCGCCGATGACGACCGATCGCAAACAGGATGACGCGGCCCCCGCGGAGCGGCTGGCGGAAGACCGCAACTGGGTCGGCACCACCGGCTTCCAGCGTCGGCACATATTGGCGGGCGGAGCCTTCGCGGCCGGTTTCGCCGCCGCCTGCCGCCCCATCGCCAGCAGCGCGGTGCAGACCTCCGCCGAAGGGCTGACGGAAGAGAATGTCTCGATTCCCGCCAGCGACGGCTTTGCCATGCCCGCCTTCGTCGCGCGCCCGGCGGGCGGCAAGGCCGCGCCCGTCATCGCCGTGGTGCATGAGATTTTCGGCGTGCATGAATGGATTCGCGACATCTGCCGCCGTTTCGCCAAGGCGGGCTATTACGCCATCGCGCCCGACCTGTTCGCCCGCCACGGCGACGCGACCAAGGTCGCTGATTTCAAGCAATTGATCGGCACCATCGTGTCCAAAGCACCCGACGCGCAGGTGCTGGCCGATATCGACACCACCTATGGCTGGGCCGGAAAACATGGCGGCGATGCGACGCGGCGCGGCATCACCGGCTTCTGCTGGGGCGGGCGGGTCGTCTGGCTCTATGCCGCGCATAGCGCCGATCTGGATGCGGGCGTCGCTTATTATGGGCGGCTGGTGACGGACAAGACGCCCTTGCAGCCGCTGAGCGCGATCGAGGAGGTCGGCAAGCTCAAGGCGCCGGTGCTGGGCCAATATGGCGCACTGGACAAGGGCATACCGCTGACGGACGTGGAGGCGATGCGCGCGGCGCTGGTCAAGGCGGGCAAGTCGCCGCCCGACGCCATCACCGTCCATGAGGGCGCGGACCATGGCTTCATGGCCGATTATCGCCCCAGCTATAACGAAGCCGCCGCCAAGGCCGCGTGGGACGCGACGCTTGACTGGTTTGGAACATATGTGAAGCGGTGAGAAAAACCGGGCTCCTGTGTTCGCAGGAGCCCGGCCCTATTATTTCTGCTTCATCGCCTCGACCGCGGCGAGCGTGGTCTTCACATGCTCGGCATAGTTCATTTCGCTATGGACGAAGGCCACCCGGCCCGACGGCGCGATGACATAGGAGGTGCGATCGGTCATGCCCGGCCGCATCTTGAGCGCCACGTCATAGCCGGTCACGATCGCCGGCCCGGCCGACGCCACGGCGAACTTGCCCGCGCATTCCTTGGTCGAAAAGGCGACGAGATCGTCCACGGGGTCGGCCGACATGCCGATGACCGTCGCGCCGGCCGCCTTGAACTTGTCGATATTCTCGGCAAATTCGCGCGCTTCGGCCGAACAGCCCGGCGTGAACGCCTTGGGGAAGAAATAGAGCACCACCGGCCCGCGCTTCAACTGGTGCGACAGGGTCAGGGTGAAGGTCTTGCCCGCCTGCGCGCCGCGGGTGGTGAAGTCGGGCGCCTTGGCGCCGACGGCAAGGGCGGCCATCGCGCCGCTGGAACTCAGGGCGGCGGCGGCGGCGAGGAGAAGAGACAGGCGCTTCATAGGTCGGTTCCTTGGGTCGGACGGTGATCGGGCTGTTCCCATAATTCGATCGCATTGCCCTCCGGATCATGAATGCGGGCGAAACGGCCGAGGACGGGATCGTCCCATTCGGGCTTGGTGATGATCGCAACGCCTGCGGCGCGCAAGCGGTCCAGAAGGGAATCGAGATCGGACACGCGGAAATTCAGCATGAAGGCCTTGTCGGCGGCGAAATAGTCGCTGTCCGCCTTGAACGGGGCGAACACCATCGGCCCGCCGCGCGGCTGCCAGATCCATTCATTGGGCGTGTCCGCCGGATCGACCACGCAGCCGCCGCCGACATTCAGGTGGGTGCGATACCACGCCCCCAGCGCATCGGGATCGCGCGCGCGAAAGAACAGGCCTCCCATTCCCAGCACCGGCATGGCATCGACTCCCCATTATGTGAACGCCCGGACGCTATCATGCGGGCAGGGCCGAGTCATGCATGGGAACCGGCGGCGCGCTGGCCGGTTCCTCCTTACATGCGGAAATCATGTCCACCCGTGACGCTTCTGTCCCTGTTGCTGGCCGCCGGCTGCAACCAGGCGTCGGACAAGAGCGCCGACCAGCCCGGCGTCGTCGCCAACATATTGGACCAGACGCTGCCCAATGTGGAGGAAGCGCCGCCTGCCGCCAATGCGATTACGCCGGTGGAATCGCCGCCGAAGATCGACACGCCCCCGCCCGAAGCGGCTCCCGTCGGCCTGATCCCCGCCGCCATGCAGGGCAACTGGACCGGCACGCAGGATCGATGCGGCGATCGCAGCGCCGATCTGGAACTGACCGTCACCCCCGACCGGCTGTTGTTCCACGAAAGCGTCGGGACGGTGCAGAGCGTGACGGCAGGCGAGGATGGCCGCGCCGCTGTGGAAGCGGCCTTCACCGGCGAAGGCCAGAGCTGGACCCGCACCCTGGCGTTGCGCACGTCGCCGGACGGCAAGGCGCTGACCATCGTCAATGACGGGACGGCGGTTACGCGCAAGCGTTGTTGAAGGGCGAGGCGTTGCTTTGACACCCGCCCCTTCCCCCTCCGCCTTCTGCCCGCTACAGCCACGCGATGATCGGCCGCCTTACCTTGAGCGATTTCCGCAATCATGCGGACGCGCTGATCCTGCCCGACCATAGCTTCGTCCTGCTGACCGGCGACAATGGCGCGGGCAAGACCAACATATTGGAAGCGGTGTCGATGCTGGCGCCCGGTCGCGGGCTGCGCGGCGCGCCGCTGTCCGCCATGGCGCGGCAGGAGGGGAGCGGAGGCTTCGGCATCGCGGCGGAAGTGGACGGCGTGGTGTTGGGCACCGGCGTCGCCGCCGCCAGCCCGGAACGGCGACAGGTGCGGATCGGCGGCGTGGCCTCCTCCGCCAACGCGCTGGCCGACCATCTGGCGATCGTCTGGCTCACCCCGGCGATGGACCGGCTGTTCCTCGACAGTCCCGGCGGGCGACGGCGCTTCCTCGACCGGCTGACGCTGGCGCTGCATTCGGGCCATGCGATGCACAGCGCCCGCTATGACGCGGCGATGCGGGCGCGCAACCGGCTGCTCACCGACCCGCGCCGAGCCGACCCGGCCTGGTTGTCGGCGTTGGAGGCGCAAATGGGCGAGCATGGTGCAGCGCTGGCGGGTGCGCGCGCCGATCTGGTGGCGCGGTTGAACGCGATGCTGGCGGACCAGCCCGACGAACCCTTCGCCCGGCCGCGGATCGCGATCGAAGGCGAGGATGCCGGCGACGACGCGCTGGCGGATCGGCTGGCGCGCGAGCGGCGGCGCGATGCGGCGGCGGGGCGCACCCTGTCCGGCCCGCATCGCCACGACCTGGCCGTCACCCATATCGCCAAGGATCAGCCCGCTGCGCTCTGTTCGACCGGCGAGCAGAAGGCGCTGCTGCTCTCGATCCTGCTGGCCCATGCCGCGCTGGTGGCGGCCACGCGCGGCCAGCCGCCCGTGCTGCTGCTGGATGAGGTTGCGGCTCATCTCGACCCGTCCCGCCGCAGCGCATTATTCCAACGATTGCGGGAAACCGGGGGGCAGGTGTGGATGACGGGTACAGAATCCAGTCTTTTCAACGATCTGGATGATGCAACCCGATTGACGGTAACGGCCGGGCAGGTTTTTCGTTCCGCAGCATAACGCATCGACGAAACGACTCGTCGCCCCACGCTTGTCCATCCGTCCGGCGTCTGCCCTAAGACCGGCATCGGGGTTCAAGCCTACAAAATAAGTCGGGGTCGCAATCACATGGTCGTTGGTTTTCGCGCGTTTTTCGCGGCGTCTATTCTTGCGCTCTCGACCCTTTTCGCTGTTCCCGCCACCGCCGGCACACTCCAGTGCGTTCCTTTCGCCCGGCAGGTTTCCGGCATCGACATCCACGGCAACGCCAATACCTGGTGGGGCCAGGCCGAAGGGCGCTACGACCGTGGTCATGAACCCCGCGTCGGTGCCGTCCTGGCCTTCGCCGCCAGCCGTTCGATGCCGGTCGGCCATGTCGCCATGGTCAGCAAGGTGGTCAGCGGCCGCGAAGTGCTGCTGACCCACGCCAACTGGTCCTATCGCGGCGGCATCGAGCGCAACGTTCGCGCCATCGACGTGTCGGCCAATAACGACTGGACCGATGTCCGGGTATGGTATGGTCCGATCGGCGACCTGGGCCTGCGTTCCAACCCGGCGCGCGGCTTCATCTACGCCCAGCCGTCCAAGACCATCGATCAGCCCGTCCAGATCGCGTCGGCCGACGCGACCGGCGGCGCTGCGGTGCGCGCCGCTTTCTGATCGCGGCGCGCGATCGACAACGCCTGCGGCGCGGATCGATCGCTTTTTTCCAAACCCTTACATCGCTGATGCAGGCTTAACCTCTTCTCAAACCATGGCGGCCTAGGGTCATCCTTGGTGGGGCGATTCTTGTTATCGGGATCGCATAAGATGTTTCGAGCGATACGCCGGACTGCGGCATGGCTGCTGTTGTCCGGTCTGGCGGCCGCGCCCTCCTGGGGGGCGGCGGTGCTGCAATGTGTGCCCTATGCCCGGATCGTATCGGGCGTGGCGATCAAGGGCGATGCGCTGACTTGGTGGGATCAGGCGGATGGTCAATATAAGCGCGGGACCAAGCCGAAAAAGGGTGCGGTGCTGGCTTTTCGGCCCAATGGTCCGATGCTGCTGGGCCATGTCGCGGTCATCAGCAAGGTGCTGGACGACCGCCGCGTACTGATCCGTCACGCCAACTGGTCCGTCCCCGGCGCGATCGAGGAGGATGTGCTGGCGATCGACGTGTCGGAGGATGGCGACTGGAGTCAGGTGAGGGTGTGGCATAGCCCGACGGGCCAAATGGGCGCGCGCACCAACCCGACCTTCGGTTTCATCTATCCGGCCAAGGCCCGGCTGCATGATTTCACCCCCGACCCGATACTGGGCGCGAGCGTGCGTTTCGCCAAGGTCGATTCGGATATGTGGGACGAACAGGGGCTGCCGCGGATGTTGCGGGAGCCGCGCGTAACGCCGGTCATGGCCAGCCCGCGCATGATCCAGGTCGCGCAGGCCAGGCCAGCGCCCTGGGCGCGCAAGGCCGTACCGCGGCTGGAGGCCGATCCCTTCGTCGTTGAATATGCCGACGCGGTTCCGTCGCAACGGACGCTGAGCGCGATCATCGCCGATGTGCGGCGCGAGGCGGTGATGAACTGATACAAAAAAGGGGCGCTCTCGTCGGCGCCCCTTTTTGTTTATTCGGCCTCGGTCGGCTTGTCTTCGGTAGACTTGTCTTCGATACCCTCGGCAGGATTTTCGAACCAGGCTTCGACTTCGCCGGTCAGCTTGATCGTCAGCGGATTGCCGTGACGGTCGCGGCTCTTGCCGGCGGCGACGCGAATCCAGCCCTCTGAGATCGAATATTCCTCCACATCCTTGCGCTCGCGGCCCTTGAACCGGATGCCGATGCCGCGTTGCAGCACCTCCATGTCGAAATGGGGGCTTTTGGGATTGGTGGACAGATGATCGGGGGGCGTGTCGCTCATGGTGATATTCCCTGGAAAGTTTGTTCGCGCCTAGCGCCTGGGGTCGCCGTCCGTCAACCGCCGCGCTTTTCATCGACGTCACAGAAGATGCGGCGAATGACGCCCGCGTCCAGCCAGGCGGTGAAGCGGTTTTCCGCGTCGGCGAGGCCCGCGAAGGGATAGGCGACCGGGCGATCATCCACCGCGCGGCTGGCCGCCGTCAGCCGGGCGATGGCGTCGGGCGCGGTGGTCAGGATGCGCCCGCGCCGGTCGGTCGAGGCGCTGTTGACCCCCACGACATGGCCGTCTTCGGCAAAAACCGGCCCGCCGCTTATCCCCGACAAGGTGCCGTCTCCGTCAGGGATACGGCCCTTTTCGGCCCAGGCCAGGATCGGCTGGGTCAGGTCGCTGCGCCCACGCCGCGCGCTCGCCTCGCCGATTAGTTCTGACATGACCAATGTCGGTCGGCCGGCTGGAAAGCCCATATGAAAGCCCGGCGTGCCGGGTTGCGGGATGCGGCTGGACAGCGGCAGGGCGGCGGGACTGGTTATGCCGTCACGCACCAGCGCGGCGTCCGCCTCCACGCTTTCGATCACGCGCGACACCGGTCGCGCGAAACGGCCATCCTCAAGGCCCACGCGGGTGCAGCCATGGGTGACATGCTGGGCGGTCAGCCAGGCGCCGTCGCGGTCGACGGCAAAGGCGGTGCCCATCGAATCGGCTGGCCCGTTGGGATTATCCTCGATCACGAACTGTTCATCGCTCCAGTCGGGCATCGGCCGGCGCGGCGATCGCGGGTCGAACTGTTCGACCTTAAGCGGCGGCACGGCCATGTCCTGACCGAGCCACGCGACCAGCAACAGGCCCCCGAACGCGAAGGGCAGGCAGCCGCAGCCGCGCTTCGCCATCGCCTCAGCCCGCGACCGCGGCGGCGGTCAGGCAGGCGATCGCGGCTTTCATCATCGCCAGGAAGATCGCGGCCGATCGCTCGTTGGCCTCGATTCGCGCCGACAGCGTGCCGAGCAGGAAATCGACCAGGCGGAAGGCGACGAGTTGCAGCACCAATGTCACGCTGCCCCAGATGACGATGTCCCAGACATTGACCGACCCGGCGAGGCAGAAGCCCAACGGCGCCGCCAGCCCGATCGCGGCGCCGCCGAGCGAGATCGCTGCGGCTTCGTTGCCGCCGCGGATCAGCGCGAATTCGTCATGCGGGGTGATCCACATATAGAGGCCCAGCGCCGCCAGCCAGACCAGCGTCGCGCTGCCCAGATGCAGCAACAGGATGGGAAGGCCCGACAACAGGCTTTGAATCACGGGCATGGGATCGGTCATGCCGTCCCCAATGCCGTAACCCGCCCCAAGGTTCAATCGGGGCGGGTCACGGGTGAAATATAGCCGCTGGCGTTATCGGCAGATGCGCACGCGCACGTCGCGGTCGCGATAATAGTCGTAGCGCCATTCGGTCCAGCAGCGCGTGCGATAGCGATAGGCGGTCCGATAATGGCCGCGATGCCCGCGCCAATCGCGCCGGTCGCCGCGCCAGTGGCGGCGATCGTCCCAGCGCCTGTTGTCCCAGCGGCCATCACGGTCGCCGCGCCAGCCGGACCCGCCATAATATTGCGCCTGGGCCGGGGCCGCTGCTGCGCCAAGGCCGGTGATGGCGAGGCTTAACGCGGCCGCGCCCTTCCAGAACAGGTTCATGTCTTTCTCTCCTCACAGATCCCGCCCGTCACGGGAGGGAGCATGAAAGGGAGAATGCATCGCGCCGACTGAACCGTCCGCGAATGGACATGTCAGCGACGGTTCAGGCTTTTCAGCGCCCCCGCAGCGCCGCCTCGGCTTCCTGCATATAGTCGCGGGTGATCGGCAGCGCGCGGCGGTCGCGGCTATACTGGACCTGGAAATTCACCATGCCGCCATGTTCGAACACGGTCGCCGCCCCGGCCAGGTAGAAGGTCCACAGGCGGAAGAAGCGCTCGTCATAGAGGGCGACGATGTCGGCCTTGTGCGCCATGGTCCGCCGATACCATTCGCGGATGGTAAGGCCATAATGGATGCGCAGCACCTCCACATCCGTCACCATCAGCCTAGTGCCCTCGCTGCCCGCGATCATTTCCGACAGGGCCGGGATATAGCCGCCGGGGAAGATATATTTCTGGGTGAAGGCGTCGGTCACCCCCGGCCCGCCCATGCGGCCGATGGTGTGGACCAGCATCACCCCGTCCGGCGTCAGCAGGTTGCGGCAGGTGTCGAAGAAGGTGCGGAAATGGGCGGTGCCTACATGTTCGAACATGCCCACCGACACGATCCGGTCGAACGGCCCCTTCATGTCGCGATAGTCGATCAGTTCGAAGCGGACATGGTCGGCGACGCCCGCATCGGCGGCCCGCTGGCGCGCGACCTTGAGCTGCTCTTCCGACAGGGTGATGCCGGTCACATCGACGCCGCAGGTGCGGTGCAGGTAGAGCGCCATGCCGCCCCAGCCGCAGCCTATGTCCAGCACCGTCATGCCCGGTTTCAGGTGCAGCTTGGCGGCGATATGCGCCTTCTTGTCTTCCTGCGCCTGTTCCAGCCCGATCCCGGCCTCATTGTCCGCATCGGGATAATAGGCGCAGCTATATTGGCGATCGCGGTCCAGGAAGAGGGCGTAGAGAGCGCCCGACAGGTCGTAATGATGAGCAACATTGGCCTTGGACCGCGCCTTGTGGTTGGCGCGCCACAGCTTTTGCCGCACGCTGCCGACGCTGCGCTTGAGCAGGTTCTTGGTTTCGATCGACTTGCCCTGTTCCCAAGGATTGTTCGCGCGGATCATGGACAGGAATTCCATGATGCCGCCGCCTTCGATCGCCACCCGTCCGTCGATCCAGGCTTCGGCCATGCCCAGCCGCGGATCCTTGACGATGTCGAAAGGCACCCGGCCGTCCTTGAAGCGCAGCGCGAGGTCGGGAAAGGCGGGGTCGGGCTGACCCACGGTGATCGTTTTGCCGTTGGCGTAGTAGACGGTCAGGCGACCGCGTGAGACCAACCGCTTGAGAACCAATTCAAACAGTTTCATTCCGCGACCTTGTCATGTCGTTACGCAAACGTCAAATGCCGGCATACCAATCATAGTCGGCATGGTCCTCCCAAAAACCACCCTTGCCTTTGCCGATTGCGGCCAGGCTGTCGACCGCTTCAATCCCCATCAGATATTTGGCCTGTTTATAGCCCAGCTGGCGTTCGACCCGCAGCCGCAGCGGCGCGCCATTGGCGACCGACAGCGGCCGGTCGTTGAGCGCGAAGGCCAATATGGTCTGGGGATGGAAAGCATCGGCCAGGTCGATGCTTTCATAATAGGGCCGCCCGCCACCCATGTCGTCGGCGCAGCGAAAGACGATATAGCGCGCGTTGCTGCGCAGCCCCGCGCCATCTAGGATCGTCTTCAGGCGAACCCCGCGCCACTTGCCGATCGCGCTCCAGCCCTCGACGCAATCATGGCGGGTGATCTGTTCGCGGTGGGGCAGCGTGCGCAACTGCGACAACGACAGCGACAGGTCGCGCGATACAAGGCCGGTGACGTTCAGCCGCCAGTCCGCAAAGCCGCCACGCCACAGCGCCTTATAGGCGGGCGTATTGGGATTGGCGGTGCCGTTGGCGCGGAAGACGGGGGAAATCTGGTCGGGCCGGAATTCGCGCGCCAGCGCGTCGGGCGCCATCAGGCCGCGCTGCGCCCATTTATGGAAATTCTCGGCGGAAAAGAGCGTCTCGCGAAACGACTCGTTGCGCGCCAGCCGGTCGCAGCCGGACAGCGTTGCGGTCGCGCCGAGCAGCAGATGGCGGCGGGTCAGGATCATGGCCGATCCTCCGGCACGCGATAGCGGCCGGTGATCATCGAGCGCACCTCGTTCAGCGGTCCGGCGAGGACGACCATCAATATGTGAACCAGGAAGAAGGCGATGAGCGCGAAGGCGGTGATGAAATGGATCGATCGCGCCGACTGCCGTCCTCCGAACAGGTCCAGCAGCCAGGGCCAGGCCGCATTCATGCCTGGCGACATGGTGAGGCCGGTCAGGATGATGACCGGCAGCATGACGAAGATCACACCGATATAGCTCGCCTTTTGCAGCACGTTGTAGCGCAGCGCCGCCTGGCCGGTGGGGAAGCGCAGCCGGGCATGGTCCTTGATATCCTGCCACACATGGCGCGGGGCCAGTTCCCCGCGGCGAAAGGCGAGGTCGCGGGCGATGTGCCGATTGGCGAGGCTCCAGAGCATGTAAGCGAGCAAGGCGAAGGCGAAAAGCGGCGCGGCGGCCAGATGCCAGTGGCGCGACAGGGCGAGGCTGTAATGGCCCGGCAGGGTGATCCAGCCGGGGAAGCGTTCCAACGTCAGCCAGGCCACATCGAAATTCGCGCCATATTGCCCCCAATAGAGGCGGGGATGGGCGTTGAAAATGCCAAGGCCACTGGTGAACAGCACATAGAGCAGCAGCGCATTGAGCCAATGCCATAAGCGGGTGGACAGGCGGTGGCGTTTGACGACACCGGCTTCCATGGGGGTCGGTCTGTCCATGATGATGATCCTATCCCATCTGTCGCAATAGTCCAATATTCGGTCCGTGGCTCGTTTTGGTTACAACCCGTCGCGAATGGCCGCATCGGGATCGCTCGACCGGGCAGCGCGGGCGTTGTCACACTTTTGCAACACAAGTCCTGAAATTGATTGAAATAAAGTCTGACCCCCTTTGCAACTCAATCTTGCGATCCTAGATGGCGGCTGCGTGATCATGATGCAGATCATGTTCTTGATCTCCCGATAATGGAGAGAAGAGTCGCAGGAGTTGTCGTGAGAATAAGTTCATGATTGCTTTGCATCGAACCTGAACGCCGGATGAATGTCTCAATCACGGCGACTAGATAATAAATGAGGACTTTATGAAGACTGTGATTTTCGCAGCCATTGCTGCTGCCACCGTTGTTTCCGCTCCTGCTTTCGCTCAGGACGCAGCGCCCTTCACCGGGCCGCGCGCGGGCGTCACCTTGGGTTATGACAAGATCGGCGGCGAAGAAGGCTTCTCCTACGGCGTCAACGCCGGCTACGACCTCGCGCTCGCGCCCCGCATCGTCGGCGGTGTCGAAGTCAGCCTGGGCGACACCACGGTCGACGACAGCGACCTGGACGTCAGCCGTGACATCACCGCCTCGCTGCGCGCCGGTTATGTCGTGACGCCCCGCGTCCTTGCCTTCGGCAAGGTCGGCTACACGTCGACCCGCTTCGAAGTCGACGGCGACGGCGTTGGCCTGGAAGGCGTGCGCTACGGTGGCGGCCTGGAGTTCGCGGCGACCCCGAACACCTATATCTCGGCTGAATATCAGCGCACCGAATATGAGCAGAACATCGGCGGCCGCGACGCCGCGGTGGTCGGCATCGGCTTCCGTTTCTGATCCCTCTCAAAAGGTCGGAATCAAGGAAGGGCGGTCCTGTAAAGGGCCGCCCTTTTTCTATATGACCTGTTATGCAGGAAGCGGTCGGATGTCGGGTTCCACCCATGTCAGTCGGGCTGGCGATGCCATCAATAGATCGCGTGACCAGTAAGAAAATGGCCATTCCTTGTTCTTCAGCGGCGAGCACATCAGCGCGGAATAGGCGGTCGCCGGCGTCACATCGTCCGGCAGCCCGGCCAGCAGGCGGCGCGCCATGTGCAGGGAGGCCAGGGTAATCGTCTCATGATAGCCGCTGCTGTCACTGTTCACGCCGCCGACACTCTCATTATAGCGGCGGATCATGTCGGGCATGTCCCGTTCGGGCTGCACATCCGGGCGCGTGCGGATCAGCCACAGGGCGGTCGCGAAATGCGCGTGATGGGTCCAGCGCTCCTTCGGCAGCGCGCAGGCGCAAAAGCCCTGCGCCAGCGCATCGATTTCGTCATCGGTCATCGTCTTCCCGCAAAAGAAAAGCCCCACCATCGCTGGCGGGGCTTCTTGTCCTGCACCCGTGGCGCATTCTATCGTCCCGCGATCATCCTAGCGCGGCTTGCTTCTCTTCGGCCAAGCGCTTTATTTCCGCCTTGCTCTTCTTCTCGCTCGCCGATTTGAGCTGGCCGCACGCGGCCATGATGTCGCGGCCGCGCGGGGTGCGCACCGGCGCGCTGATGCCGCCTTCGAACACGATGGAACTGAACGCGCGGATGCGGTCGGGCGTCGAACATTCATAATCGGTGCCCGGCCAAGGATTGAACGGGATCAGGTTGACCTTGGCCGGCAGCTTATATTTGCGGATCAGCCGGACCAACTCGCGCGCATCGTCATCGCTGTCATTCTTGTCGCGGATCATCACATATTCGAAGGTGATGCGCCGGGCATTGTTCGCCTTGGGATAGTCGGCGCAGGCCTGGAGCAGTTCCTCGATGCCATATTTGCGGTTCAAGGGCACCAGTTCGTCGCGCACGGCCTTGGTCACGCCATGGAGCGAGACGGCCAGGTTGACGCCGATCTCCTCGGCCGCGCGCGCCATCATCGGCACCACGCCTGACGTCGACAGGGTGATGCGCCGCTTCGACAAGGCCAGGCCATCGCCGTCCATGACGAGCTTGAGCGCATCGCGGACATGGTCGAAATTATAGAGCGGCTCACCCATGCCCATCATGACGATGTTGGTCAGCATCCGCCCGTCGGATGTATATTGCGGCGCGTCCTCGTCCTCATCGACGTCGTTCGCTACGGCCATATTGCCCTTGGGCCATTCGCCCAGCGAATCGCGGGCCAGCATGACCTGGCCGACGATCTCGCCCGGCGTCAGGTTGCGCACCAGCCGCATCGTGCCGGTGTGGCAGAAGCTGCAATTGAGCGTGCAGCCGACCTGGCTGGATACGCAGAGCGTGCCGCGATCCGCATCGGGGATGAAGACCATTTCATAGTCCTGGCCGTCGTCCGACCGCAGCAGCCATTTGCGCGTGCCGTCGCTTGACACCTGCGCCTCGACCACCTGCGGGCGGCCGACGACGAAGCGTTCGGCCATCCAGCCGCGCATCGGCTTGGCCAGGTCGGTCATGGCGTCGAATTCGGTGGTGCCGCGATGATAGAGCCAGTGGAACAGCTGCTTGGAGCGCAGCTTGGCGGCCTTTACGTCCAGTCCGGCCTCTTCCAGCACGGCTTTGATCTGCGGGCGCGACAGGCCCATCAGGTCGATACGCCCGTCTTCACGCGGCGTCACCGCGCGCGGCACGGGCACAGGGTCGATAAGGCCGGGAATCGGCATGAGCGGGCTGGCGGCTGATTGCATCGCGCGCCTCTAACCGATTTTTGCCGATTTTGGAAGTGGCGCGCGCCTAACGCAGTCTGGCGCATCCCAGCGCCGCCGCGTCCATCGCCGTCGCTGCGCCGCGCAGCGCATAGCTGTCAGCGAAACCGCGCCCGTCCGCGCCCACGCCCGCGACGCTCATGCTGCTGGCCGATCGCATGGCCGCGACGATCTGCGCGTCGCCGCGGGCGTCGGGCGCCCAGGCATCCATCTGCCCGGCGACCAGCGCAAAGCGGCGCTCGCCCACGGTCAGCGTCACCCGCGCCTTGGCCGCCAGCGCCCGGCTGAGGCGGATATGCAGTTGCCCGCGCACCCGCCGGCGCGGCCATGTGCCGATCGAGGCGAACCCCTTGGGCATCTGGCCCCGTCGCGCGGCGGGCTGGGCGATGGCATAGCAGCGCGGCCCGTTCTGCCCCGCGCCGGGATCGCGAAAAGCGCCCCAACCCTCGAAAATACCCAGCGAATCGCGCGCTATGGCCGGTGAAGCCGCCAGCAGCGACAGGATCAGCAGGGCGATGACGCGAGGCATGATGCGGGCAAAGCCCATGCTGTCCCCATTTGCAACCCCGGCCCGATCAAAAGCGCGAAGGCGGTGCTTGCCCAACCCGTCATAGCGGTTATGAAGAAGCATCCATCATTGTCGCCGGGATTCGACCGAATCTCCGGCTATCGGCTTAAAAAGAAACGGACAGAACAGGGACATGAAGGCCACCATCGAACGCGCAACGCTCCTCAAGAGCCTGAGCCACGTCCAGTCGGTGGTCGAGCGGCGCAATACCATCCCCATCCTGTCAAACGTGCTGATCGAGGCGTCGGCCGATGGCGCGATCAAGCTGATGGCGACCGATCTCGATCTGCAGATCGTCGAAAGCGTGTCGGCGCAGGTGGAACAGGCCGGGGCAACCACCATTTCGGCCCACACCCTGTTCGACATTGCGCGCAAACTGCCCGAAGGCAGCCAGGTGTCGCTTGCGGCGGCCGAAGGCAAGATGCTGATCCAGGCTGGTCGCGCCCGTTTCAACCTGTCCACCCTGCCGCGCGACGATTTCCCGGTGATCGCGGAGGGCGACCTGCCGACCCGCTTCGAACTGCCGGCCGAGACGCTCAAGCAGATCATTGATAAGACGCGCTTCGCCATCTCGACCGAAGAAACGCGCTATTATCTGAACGGCATCTATTTTCATGTGACGGATGACGACCAGCCGGTGCTGAAGGCCGCGGCGACCGACGGCCACCGCCTGGCCCGCGTCACCGTGACCCGTCCCGACGGCGCGGAGGGGATGCCCGGCATCATCATCCCGCGTAAGTGCATCGGCGAACTGCGCAAGCTGCTCGACGAGGTGGACGGTTCGGTCGGCATCGCCTTGTCCGCAAGCAAAATCCGCTTCGGCCTGGGCAGCGCGATCCTGACCAGCAAGCTGATCGACGGCACATTCCCCGATTATAGCCGCGTCATCCCTACCGCGAATGACAAACTGCTCAAGATCGACCCGCGCAGCTTCGAGGAGGGCGTCGATCGCGTCGCCACCATCGCCACCGAAAAGACCCGCGCGGTGAAGATGAGCCTGGACAAGGACAAGATCACCCTGTCCGTCACCAGCCCCGAAAATGGCACCGCGGCCGAGGAAGTGCCCGGCGCTTTTCAGGGCGAGGGCTTCGATATCGGCTTTAACGCGCGCTATCTGCTCGATATATTGGGGCAGATCGATAGCGATCTTGTCGAACTGCATCTGGCCGATGCGGCTGCGCCGACGCTGATTCGTGAAAATGACGCCAGCCCGGCACTTTATGTGCTGATGCCCATGCGCGTCTGACTTTCCTTTTGGTGCAGGTTTAGGCCTGCACGATTATGGATCGTCATGACGGGCCGGAAGTAATTCTCTGGCAAGGAGTTTGGGTTACCAACAAGCGCATGGCCCTGTTGCGCGCATCCCTTACCGATAGTCCGTCCCGCCCGATGACTCTGATGGTCGCGCTCGGCCTGTCTGAAAGCGGGACCGAGGTGTCGGCGTCCTGGATTTCCGGCGCGTTCATCCATATCGCGCGACTATGGCCGCTGATCCTGCTGGCCAAGATCTGCGTCATCGCGCTGCTCAATCTGCCCTTCTACTCCGGCGACGTCGTGCAGGTCGGCCTGATGGCTTCCATGTTGGCGATCGACGGGGCCCTGATGCTTGCGCCGCGCCGATCCTGGTTTCAGCGCCAGATGCCGCATGTCCAGAACTGGATGATGCTCCCACTTGTGTTCCTGTCGGGTCTGACCTTCAGCTTGTGGCTGGGATATGAGGCCAAGGCGGCGACCGATGCGCTGTTCCTGGCGGCGGTGCCCGAATTGGCGGTGGCGCTGCTGGCGGTGTGTATCTTCGGCGACCGGCGGTTGCTGGGGATCAGCTATTTCCTGGGCGCATTGCTGGTGTCGGTCGCGGAAAAGGCCGGGGTCGTCCAGATCGGCCTGCTATGCAGTTGCGTCATCGTCATGCTGGTCGCGACGCTGCGGCAGGCGACCGCGGATCGCGACCAGGCGATCGCTCGGCACAGCCAGGATCTGCGTGCCCAGCGTTCCGACCGGTTGTTGCAGGAATATGAGCGCAGCGGGCGCGGCTGGTTCTGGGAAACCGACCGGCTGGGCTGCCTCACCTATATATCCGACACGCTGGCCAAGACGCTGGATGCGCCCGGTGATGAACTGATCGGTCGACCGATCACGGAAATCGTCCGGCCCGGCGACAAGAAGCAGGGCGACGGCGAACGCACGCTGGGCTTTCATTTGTCCGCCCGCACCGGCTTTTCCGAACTGCCCGTCTGCGCTGCGCTTGCCAAGGAAGAACGGTGGTGGTCGATTTCCGGCCAGCCGGTGTTCAACGAATATGGTCAGTTTCACGGCTTCCGTGGGTCGGGCACCGACCTGACCGAAATGCGCCGCAGCCAGGCGGAAGTGACGCGCCTGGCCCAGTTCGATTCGCTGACGGGCCTGGCCAACCGCATCCAGATGCTCAGCTCGCTGGAGCAGGCGGTAGTCGACCGCCGCGGCAAACAGGGCGAATGCGCATTGATGATGCTGGACCTCGACCGGTTCAAGATCGTCAACGACACGCTGGGCCATCCGGCCGGCGACACGCTGTTGCGGCAGGTCGGCCAGCGGTTGCAGCGCGTGGTTGGCGACAAGGGGCTGGTGGGGCGTCAGGGTGGCGACGAATTCAAGCTGCTGCTGCCCGGCCGCCACGATCAGGCAGCGCTGGCCCAGCTGGCGCAAGCGATCATCGCGTCGATCTCGCAACCCTATATGATCGAAGGGACCGCCGTGGTCATCGGCGTATCTATCGGCATCAGTTGCTGCCCGCAGGACGGCGTCACCGCCGATGCGCTGATCCGCAACGCCGACCTCGCCCTCTATGCGGCCAAGGGCAATGGCCGCGGCGTCCATCGCTTCTATTCGTCGGACATGCATGCCGATGCGGAGGATCGCCGCGCGCTGGAGGAGGATCTGCGCCGGGCGCTCGCCGCCGACGGCCTGCATCTGGTCTATCAGCCGGTGGTGTCGTCCAAGACCGAGCAGATTACCGGTTATGAAGCGCTGCTGCGCTGGAACCATCCGGTGCGCGGGCCGATTTCCCCGGCGCTGTTCATCCCGATCGCGGAGGATAGCGGGCTGATCGGCCAGATCGGCGAATGGGTGATGCACACCGCCTGCCGCGACGCGGCCGATTGGCAGGACGGCATCCGCGTCGCCGTCAACGTCTCGCCCAGCCAGTTCGCCAACCCCGGCTTCCCGTCCACGGTGATGAACGCGCTGGCGGGCGCGCAACTGGCGCCCGAACGGCTGGAGCTGGAGATCACCGAGAGCGTGTTCCTGAACGACGACGACGGGACCGACGCGATGTTCACGCGGTTGAAGGCGATCGGCGTCCGGTTGGCGCTGGATGATTTCGGCACCGGTTATTCCTCGCTCGGCTATCTGAAGAAGGCGCCGTTCGACAAGATCAAGATCGACCAGAGCTTCGTGCGCGGCGCCGCGACCAAGGGCAGCCGCAACAGCGCGATCATCAAGGCGATCGTCAGCCTGGCCGAAGCGCTGGGCATGGATACGACGGCAGAGGGCGCGGAAACGCAGGACGAACTGGCGCTGATCCGCCAGCTTGGGTGCAGCCATATCCAGGGCTATATCTACGGCCGGCCGATGTCCGCCGCCGATGTGCTGGCGGGGCAGCGCCGCAAGGGCACCGCAGCCAGCGCCAACGGCTTCCAGTCCAGCCGGCCCGAACGCAAGACGATGCTGCGCACCATCGCGATCCATCATGACGGTCATGTCTATACCGGCCGCGTTCGCAACATCTCCGCCACCGGCGCGCTGATCGAAGGATTGTGGAATGTGCCCGCAGGCACGTTGTTCGCGATCGAACTGGCCGAAAATCAGTTCGTCAATGCGACCAGCCGCTGGTCGAAGGATGATCGGATGGGCGTGGAGTTCGCCGGGTCGGTCGATATAAGCACCCTGCGCAATGCGCCCAAGTCGATGGCGGGGTGAGGGTGACGGCGGTATGCCAGCGCCGCTTGGCAACAAAATGTCACAGTGCCCGACGGGAACGTCGCAACTGTCCAGCGAGTATGCTCGACGCAATGTCAGCATGAGGACGGTCGATGCGCAATTTCGATGATCAGAATCTCAAAACACCGGCTCGCCGTCGTGGCGTCGGCAATCTTGCCATCTTGGGCATGGCGATGATTTTGGGGGTCGCGGCCCTGAGCGCCTATGTCATTTCCGGCAAGGACGCACCGGTCAAACCGGCGAGCGGATCGGCGCAGGCGATGGCGCTGGCGGGTTCCAAACCATCGCGTTGATCCACCCTCGGCACGCCGGGCCTGTCCGGCATGATGAAATGACGAAGGGGAGGCGCAGATGATGCGCCTCCCCTTCGTCGTTGCTCATTGTTCGAAGCGCGCGATCAGGCGGCGATCGCCACCGGCTCCATCGCGGCGTCCGCCACGATCATCCCGCGACCCAGGTCGCGAATCAGGCCGATGAAGCGGGTGGCTTCGCGCACGATCATCGCCTTGTTGAAACAGGCGGCCGCGCCCCGGTCCATCGCTTCGGCGACGATCGGCGCGCCGTCGCGCATCAGGCTGGAGAGCATGATGACGGGGCATGGCTCCATGTCCATGATCTCGTCCAATATCGCCAGGCCATCCTTGCCCGGCATGGCGATGTCCAGCGTCACGACATCGGGCTTTTCCAGCCGGATCATGTCGATCGCCTCCTCGCCATTGCGGGCGATGCCGACCACCTCGATCCGCCGGTCGCGCTCCAGCAGCGTCTCGATCATTGCGCGGATGGTGAGCGAATCGTCGACCACCACTATCCTGACGGGCTTCATCACAGGCGTCTCCCCAAACCGTTACACCTCCTCATAACGGCCGGGGAACGACAGCCTTTAACGTCCCTAATGCGGGTTTAACTACGCGGCCGGTTGCCCGCCGCGAAATTGGGGAAGAACAATTTGCGGAAGCTGATCGACACGGTCCGGCCCAGCGGGTCGAGATAGCCCGGCTGGTAACGCAGCGGCGTCGCCCCGGTCGCGTCGGTAACCTCGCGTCGCTGGTTGAAGATATTGTCGATGTTGAACGACACCCGCGCACCGCGCAGGAAGGGGATTTTGCGCTCCAGCCCCTGAACCTGCCCCAGATTGGCGAAGAGGCGCAGGTTCGCGGTGGCGAGGCTGCCGAAGTTCAGCCGCGAACTGCCGCCTGCCGTGCCCGTCAACGCGCCATCAACATGGGTGCCGCTTTCCCAGTCGATGCCCAGCCGCGCGCCGATGCCGTTGTTCATATAGCCGACCCGCGCCTCTATCTCGTGCCGGGGCTGGCCGCCCGACGATCCGGTGGCGTCGCCGTCCAGCAGGTTAAGCTGCGGCACGCCCGGCGCGATGGCGATGCTCTCGGTCAGATGCCAGGTATGATAGAGGCTGAACGTCATGCGCCCGCCGCCCTGGCCGCCGCCACGACCCCCGCCAAAACCGCCACGGGGGCCACCGCCACCCGGCCGCCCACCGCCGCCCGGCCCCGCATTGTTGCCCTCACCGCGCGGCCGGTCGCCGCCGCCTTCCTGTCCGGGTGCGCGCGGGCCGCGGTTGCCGAACAGCGCCTGCAATTCGGGCGGCCGGTCCTCCGGCTTGCCGCCCGATGCGCGCCACGCCTCCACCAGCTTCTGGACATGCGACTTGATCGGGATCGACAGGTCGAAGCCCCAGCGCAGCTGCTCGCTCTGCGACGACAGGAAGTTGATCGGCCGTGCGTCGATCTGGAGCAGATTGCCGTCGGCGTCGCGCACGAAGCGCTGCGGATAGGCCGCCTCCAGCGCCGGGGTGGGCGTGGGGAAAGCGGCGATCGGGTTGCTGGTGCGGCTGTTGAGATAAGTGGCGGTCAGCGTCAGATTGGGCTTTTCGAACGGCTTGATCCGGGCGCTCAGGCGGAACTGATCGCGCACACTTTCGCGCAGGCTGGCGTTGCCGCCCGACAGTTGCGACACGAACACCGTCTGCCCGGTCGCATAGTCGAACACCGACACGTTGGGCGTCACGATCTGCGGATCGGTGATCTGCGTGCCGGTGGGCGCGGCGCGATCCTGATTGGCGGACAGCAACAATTGCACCGCCTTGACCGGCTCCCAGCGCAGGCCGTAGCCCAGCGTCGAGAGCGTGCCGAAGTCCGAATAGCGTTGCGCCGCGGCGTTGACATTGACGCCGATGTCGCCCACCGCGCCCAACACGCCCTTCGACCGGCTGGTCAGCGGCAGGTCGATGCTGATCTGCCCGCTGCCGATCTCCCGGCTATAGTCATTGCCGCTTGCCACGCCCGACCGGACCGACCGGCTTTCAAAGCCATTGGCCGATGCGCCGAGCCGGATCGATGTCATGACATCGCCCGCCGGCAGGTCGAACAGCGACCCGCTGACCAGCAGGTCGCCCTGCACCGCCCGGCTTTCCGCGCGGGCGCGGTCGGTCAGGCGGGTGGCGGTCAGCGCGGGGGCGAAGCTGCCATAGGGATTGACGCTGGCGTCGCCGGCATCGAGCGCCGTCTGGATCGCGCCGGTGTCTATGCCGCGATCGGTGCGGGTGCGGGTGATCGACAGGTCGCCATTGCCGGTGAAGGACCATTGCCAGCTCCCGCCTAGCCGCCCGCTCAGGGTCAGCCCGATATGGCCGGTCGTGCCCTTGGTCTGCTGCTGCAACGCGCCGCCCTGCGCCAGATAGCGATAGAGGATAACGTCATTGGCAAAGGGCGAGAAGGGGCTGCCCGTCGCCAGATCGAACGCGCCCTGCGAGAGGCCCTGAAGCGAATCGCTGTCCGACAGTTCCAGCCGTCCGTTCAGCGTCGCCGACACCCCGCCCAGCGCGCGGGCCAGGGTGGCGTTGGCGGAAAAACTCTCCGTCTCCGGGCTGAGCGTGCGATAGCGGGTTAGGTCGCTGACGCTGGCGGCGTTCGCGCCCGCGACGAAATCGCCGAGCGTCGGCGCGCCCGCCGCCGCGCTGCCGGGTACGCTGGCCACGGTGACGCTCTGCCCCGCCAGCGCGGACAGCGAGGGATCGATTTCGCCATTCGTGCCCGTGCCGACGATATTGCCCGTCAGCGCATAGGGGCGGCCCGGCGCTGTGGCGGTGATGCCCCGCTCGCTTTCCAGCAGCGCGGCCGCGCGGCTATATTGCAGGTTCAGGGTGAAGCGATTGTCGCCCTGGATGCGCAGCAGCCCGGCCTCCACCTTGCCATTTTCCCGCCCGCCCTGGGTCGTCGTGCCCGCGCGTCCTTCGGCCGTTTCGGCGCGGAAGCGCTGGCGCAGGACGATGTTCACCACCTTCTGCGTCGGCGCATAGCCGTAGGAGAGGGCGACCTGTTCGGGCAAGATGTCGACCCGCGCCACCGCTTCGGACGGGATGTCCTGAATCTCGGAAAAGCTGGAGATGCGCTTGCCATTGAGCAGGATGACCGGCGATCCGTTGGTCTGCGGCGACAATTCGCTGATCAGTTCGGCAATGGAGGTGACGCCCAGAGCACGCACGTCGGCGGCCGACAATTGCTGTTCGGGCTGGACGTCGCCGATCACCGATCCGCGCTGCGGCTGGCCGGTAACGACGATTTCTTCGCCCTCGTCCATTTCGACGGGGGGTGCGGCCTTCTTCTCCTCCTGGGCCATCAGCGCGCCGGGCGCGACGCCGGCCATGAGCGCGACACTGAATAGGCAAGCGGAAAAACGCACGAAAACCCCCACAGAAAAACCGAACCTGATTCCCGGACTAGCAGCCGCTTGTCGCAAGATATTGGCAACGACCAGCGATATTTGTCGCAAGATGTAATGGGGCCGGCTGAACGTGGGCTGAGGCCGGGGTCTTGACCCTGCAATGTCAGGCCGCGTCGTGGAAGATGATGCCCAGCGTATAGCGCACGCCCGACAGCAAGCGGCTGACGCCGTGCCGCATCTGCACCCGATGCACGCCGCGCGCGCCCGTCACCGGCCGGTCGCGCACCGGGAAGATCACCGCATCGCCCTGGCCCAGCGGCACCACTTCGGGACGCGACTGCATCCGCGGCCGCTGCTCGGTCAGGACGAAGGCGCCGCCGGTAAAGTCGCGCTCCGGCTGCGACAGAAGGATCGCGACCTGCAATGGAAAGATATGCGGGCCATAGACATCCTGGTGCAGCGCATTCCAGTCGCCTGCCTCGTAGCGGAGCAGCAGCGGGGTCGGCTTGTCCTGCCCGGCCAGCGCGCAGCGGACCAGGAAATCGGCATGGCGCGCCGGATAGACGTCGCCGGTCCCCAGCATCGCCGCCCAGCGATTGGCCTGCGCCGCCAGTACGGGATAGAGGCTGTCCCGCAGCGCCGCGACCGGATCGGGCAGCGGATAGGCGCAATAGCGATAGCGCCCACGCCCATAGCCATGGCGCGCCATCACCACTTCCTTGCGAAAAGCGGCGGGATCGTCCCATAGCGCGACGATCGCGGCGCATTGGTCGGGGGTGAGGAGCGCAGGCAGGCGCGCGGCGCCATGGCGGTCGAGATCTGTGAGGTCCATGGGTGCCAGGATGAGCCTATCGCAGCGGGGCGTCATCCCATGGCTTGCGGTCAAAGCTTTTCTTCGCCGCTGCGGCTTTCTAGGATGGCGGGATGCGCACCCTTTATCCCCCGATCGCTCCCTTCGCCTCCGGCCATCTCGACGTGGGCGACCGCCATCATATCTATTGGGAGCGGGCCGGCACGCCCGGCGCGAAGCCGGCCGTGTTCCTGCATGGCGGGCCGGGCGGCGGCATATCGCCCGATCATCGCCGCCTGTTCGACCCGGCGCGCTACGATGTGCTGCTGTTCGACCAGCGCGGCTGCGGCCGATCGACGCCCCATGCCGATCTGACCGCCAACACGACCTGGGATCTGGTCGCCGATATCGAGCGGCTGCGGGTGATGATGGGCGTGGAGCGGTGGCTGGTGTTCGGCGGCAGTTGGGGATCGACGCTGGCGCTGGCCTATGCGCAGGCGCATGTCGAGCGAGTCACCGAACTGGTGCTGCGCGGCATCTTCACGATCCGGCAGAGCGAGATCGACTGGTATTATCAGGCGGGCGCGAGCCGCATCTATCCCGACAAGTGGGAGCGGTTCGTCGCGCCGATAGCGGAGGCGGAACGGGGCGATCTGGTGGCGGCCTATCGCCGCCTGCTGACCGGCACGGACCGGGCGGCGCAGATCGCGGCCGCGCGGGCGTGGAGCGTGTGGGAGGGGGAGACGATCCGCCTGCTGCCCGACCCGGCGCTGTCGGCGACCCATGACGCCGACGATTTCGCGCTCGCCTTCGCCCGCATCGAAAATCATTATTTTGTTCATGGCGGCTGGCTGGAGGACGGGCAGCTGATCCGCGACGCGGGCAAGCTGGCGGACATTCCCGGCGTCATCGTGCAGGGCCGCTACGACATGGCCTGCCCGGCGGAAACCGCCTGGGCGCTGCATCGCGCCTGGCCGCAGGCGCGCTTCGAAATGATCGAGGGGGCGGGGCACGCCTATAATGAACCGGGCATAATGGACGCGCTGATCCGCGCGACCGACGGCTTTGCAGCCTAGCGCGTGCCCGGCCCCAAGGCGGGATCGAGGTCGCGGGGGCGGGTGAAGCTGCTCAGCGTCGCGCACTTCTCGCCTGCTTGCCCCCAGCGGTCGATGGCGAAGTCGAGCACGGCGATGCTGGCGGTCGGGAATTTGACCTCCACATCCTCGCGCAGCGGATTGACGCCGTCGTCGGGGACGAGGTCGAGGATCAGCTCCTCCAGCCCCGGATTATGCCCGGCCAACAGCGCGCTGTCGGCGCTGTCGGGCAGGTCGCGCACGACGTCGAACAGGGTGGGCGCGGACGCCAGGTAGATGCGCCGGTCCCAGCGCGCGTCGAGCGTCTGGCCATAGCCCGCGAAGAAGGTTTCCAGCGTCTGCATCACCCGCACCGCGGGGGAGGCGACCAGCAGGTCGAACTGCATCTTCCGCTGGGCGGCGAACTGGCCCATCAACATCGCGGCCTTTTCGCCGCGGCGATTCAAGGGCCGGTCGAAATCGCGCGCCACCGGATCGTCCCAGTCCGATTTGGCGTGGCGCAACAGGGTCAGGCGCTTCATTGTCTCTCCTGTTCGGGAGTCCCTGATCGGGGCAGGCCGGATTCGCCCCCCTGATGCCCGAACAGGCCGGTTTCGCCAAGCGTTTCGCGATGCGACGCCCCGCTGACGGCGATGATCGCCTCGTCCAGCGTCAGGCGGCGGATCGGCGTTCCGGGCGGGAAGGCGCTCAGCAAGCGGCTGGGCATGGCGGCGGACAGGATGACGAAATGGCCCTTGTCCTCGGCCCGTCGGATCAGGCGGCCAAAGGCCTGCGCCAGCCGCGCGCGGATCAGCCGGTCGTCATAGGCGCTGCCGCCGCCCGCCAGTCTGCGGGCGGCGTGCAGCACGGTGGGCTTGGACCAGGGCACGCCCTCCATCACCACCAGCCGCAGCGAATGCCCCGGCACGTCAACGCCGTCCCGTAAAGCATCTGTGCCCAGCAGCGAGGCGCGCGGATCGTCGCGGAAGATATCGACCAGCGTACCGGTATCCATCGGGTCGACATGCTGGGCGTAGAGGGGCAGGCCCGCGCGCGCCAACCGGTCGGCGATACGCGCATGGACCGCGCGCAGCCGCCGGATCGCGGTGAACAGCCCCAGCGTCCCGCCGCCCGCCGCCTCGACCAGCCGGCCATAGGCGCCGGACAGCGCCGCTATATCGCCGCGCTTGATGTCGGTGACGATCAGCACTTCGGCGCGGCCGGGATAGTCGAACGGGCTGGCCGCCTCGAACCGTTCCGCGCCATAGGGCAGATGCGTTGCGCCGCTGCGCTCCTCCGCATTGGACCAGTCACCGCCGCCCTTGAGCGTGGCGGAGGTCAACAGCACGCCCTGTGCGGGCTTCAGCACGGTTTCGGCGAGCGGGCGGGTGGGATCGAGCCAGTGGCGATGGATGCCGATATCGAACTCGCGCCCTTCGACCCGGTCCACCGTCATCCAGTCGACATAGTCGGGGTCGGCCGGCCCCCCAACGCGCGCGAGCAGCGCCAGCCAGGCCGCGATCAGGTCGCGCCGCCAGCCGAGCGAGGCGATCGCGCCCTCGACCCGCGCGCGCGCCGCGCCGTCCAGCCAGTCGGGCGCATCCTCGATCACCGCCTCCAGCCGTCGGGACAGACGCACCAGCGGCTTGATCAGCGCGTCGAGCGCCAGTGCGGCCTCCTGTGCCGCCTCGACCAGCGCGCCGTCGGGTTCGGCCAGTTCGGTTTCCAGCCCATAGCCGGCATCCGCCTCGCCCGCCGCTTCCGCGCGGGTATAGACGGTGCCGCGCACCGCGGCGAGCAGCGTTTCCAATGGTCCGAACGGCTCGGCCGCCACCACCCGCTTCAACCAGTCGTCGGCGGGCAGCGCCTGCGCCGCGTCTACCGCCGCGCGAATCGCCTGGCCGCCTTCCTCGTCATAGCTGGCGAGGTCGGACAGGCGCGCCGCCAGCCCGCGCCGCCGTCCGCGCGATCCGCCCTCCGGTCCCATGATCCAGCGGCGCAGTTCGATCGCCTCCTGACCCGACAGGACGACGGAGAAGGTCGAATCGGCGGCGTCGAACAGATGATGGCCTTCGTCGAAGATGATGCGTTGCGGGCGCTGGCCGGTTTCGCGGCCGCGCGCGGCGTTGATCATCACCAGCGCATGGTTGGCGATGACGATGTCCGCGTCGGCCGATGCGCGGGCCGACCGCTCGATGAAGCATTTGCGATAATGGGGGCAGCCGGCATAGATGCACTCGCCGCGCCGGTCGGTGAGGGCCGTGGAGCCGTTGCGCCGGAACAGGGTGGGCAGCCATCCGGGCAGGTCGCCGCCGACCATGTCGCCATCCTTGCTGAACGCGGCCCAGCGCGCCACCAACTGGGCCAGGATCGCCGCGCGACCGGCAAAGCCGCCCTGCAACGCATCTTCCAGATTGAGCAGGCAGAGATAATTTTCCCGCCCCTTGCGCACCACTACCCGCTTCGCCGCGACCGCGGGATCGGGAAAGAGACGGAGCGATTCGCGGTCGAGCTGGCGTTGCAGCGCCTTGGTATAGGTGGACACCCAGACCGTGCCCTGCGCTTGCATTGCCCAGAGGGAGGCGGGGGCGAGATAGCCCAATGTCTTGCCGATGCCGGTGCCCGCTTCGGCCAGCAGCATATTGGGCTGGTCGCGATGCTTGCGGGGCAAGAAAGCGGTGCTGGCGGCGGCGGCATAGGCGCGCTGGCCGGGGCGCGGTTCCGCCCCCGCGCCGGTCAGCGCGTCCAGTCGCGCTAATATCTGCTCCTCGTTCAGGCTGACGGTGCGCGGGGCGGGGCGGGGCTGCGCCTCCTCCCATTCGGGCAGTTTGGAAAAGAGCCAGCGCTCCGCTTGCCTAGGCCGGGCGATGCGCGGCGCGACCAGCGGCGACCAGGGCCAGCGCAGTCGATGCAGCGCCTGCGCCGCCGTCCAGCCGCCCTCCCGCTCGGTCCAGTCGGCCGCGTCCAGTCGGCCCAGCAGCAACGCTGCCCCCTGCTGCAACAGTGCCGGGATGTCCGACTCGCTGGCCGGCGCGGGCAAGCCGAGCGCCGCGGCCAGCCCCTTGGGCGTGGGCACGAGGAAGCGCGCGGGATGGAGAAAGGCCCAGAGTTCGAGCAGGTCGAGCCCATTGAGTTCGGGATAGCCGAGCCGTTGGCCGGTGAGGGGCGCGTTCAGCAGCAGTACCGGGGTTTCGGCGGTGCGCGCGATCGCCTGCCCCTTGGCCAGCGCCTGGGTGCGGTCGCCTTCGCGCAACCAGATGCCGCCATGGCTGGCGTGGAGCGCGGGCAGGGTGGCGGGATCGATCACCTGTCCGGGCTTAGGCGAACAGGAACAAAAGGAAAACCTGAAATATGGGACGGTTCAGCCCGTGCGCCGGCCAAAACCGCCGCCGCCCAGGCTGGCGGAACCGAAACCGGTCTGGGCACGCGGCTGGAAGGCGACCGGCGCGCGCTTGGCGGCGCGGGCCATTTCAAGCCGTTCGTAAAGCGGGCCGTCGCTCAGCTCATAGGGGAAGCGAATGCCCATCCGGTCCTCCTCGGCCCAGCGGACCGTGCCGAAGACGATGAAGCCATCCAGATCGAGTTGACATTGCGAGCGCGCCGGCAAGGTGCAGCCCACGACTTGCGCCCCGCCTTCGCTCAGATCGACGATCATGCCTTCCAGACTGTCCAGCACCGTCGTGACGACGATGGGAATGTCCACGGCAATGCGTTCGCGGCTGCGCTGTATCTGCATATCGCCTCCAAATCTCGTCAATTATCGACCCGCAAGGTTAATGAAATCTTAAATTGAGAACGATTCTTAACGTGGATTTGCCGCCAATATCCGTTTTCTTTCGCCCTTTCCGGGTTTAGGGGGCGTTGCATGACCATGTCCGACATCCTCCGTACCGCCGCGACCGCATCCAAGGCCTGGCCTTATGAAGAAGCCCGCAAGCTTGTGAAGCGCTACAAGCTTGACGAGAAAGAGGGCGGCGCGCCGGACAAGGGGCATATCCTGTTCGAAACCGGCTATGGCCCATCGGGCCTGCCGCACATCGGCACTTTCAACGAAGTGTTGCGCACGACCATGGTCCGCAACGCCTTCCATGCGCTGTCGGATATTCCCACCCGGCTGGTGGCGTTCAGCGACGATCTGGATGGGTTCCGCAAGGTGCCTGACAATGTGCCGAACCAGGCGATGCTCGCCGAATATCTGGGCAAGCCGCTGACGCAGGTGCCCGATCCGTTCGAGAAGTATGAAAGCTTCGCCCATCACAATAATGCGAGGCTGCGGGCGTTCCTCGACAGTTTCGGTTTCGACTATGAATTCGTGTCGGCGACGGAGCGGTATCAGGCCGGTGCGTTCGATGGGGCGCTGCGCCAGGTGCTGCGTCGCTATCAGGCGATCATGGACATCATGCTGCCGACCCTGCGCAAGGAACGGCAGGCGACCTATTCGCCCGTCCTGCCGATCAGCCCAAAGAGCGGTATCGTGTTGCAGGTGCCGGTCGAGGTGATCGACGCCGAAGCGGGCATCGTGCGCTTCGTCGATGACGGCGAGGCGATCGAACAGTCGATTCTGGGCGGCGCGGCCAAGCTGCAATGGAAGGTCGATTGGGCGATGCGCTGGTATGCGCTGGGCGTCGATTATGAAATGGCGGGCAAGGACCTGATCGATTCGGTGACCCAGTCGTCCAAGATTTGCCGTGCGCTGGGCGGCCGCCCGCCCGAAGGCTTCAACTATGAGATGTTCCTCGACGAAAAGGGCGAGAAAATCTCCAAGTCCAAGGGCAATGGCCTCAGCCTCGAACAATGGCTGACCTACGGCCCGCAGGAAAGTCTGGCCTTCTACGCCTATCGCGAGCCGAAGAAGGCGAAGCAGCTCCACATGGGCGTCATCCCGCGCGCGGTGGACGAATATTGGCAGTTCCGCGGCAATTACGCGAAGCAGGCGGTCGAACAGCAACTGGGCAACCCGGTGCATCATATCCATAATGGCCAGTTGCCGCAGGGCGAATTGCCGGTGACTTTCGGCCTGCTGTTGAACCTGGTCGGCGTGATGGGCGATGCCAGCCGCGAACAGGTGTGGTCCTATCTGCAAAATTACGCGCCCGGCGCCAGCGCGCAAACCTATCCCGAACTGGACGCGCTGATCGGCCATGCGCTGGCCTATCACCGCGATTTCGTCGCGCCGACCCTCCGACGTCGCGCGCCAGACGTCAATGAGGCAGCGGCGTTGCGCCAACTGGACAAGGAACTGGCCGCGCTGCCGACAAGCGCATCGGCCGAAGATATCCAGAATATCGTCTATGCCATCGGCAAGGACGAGACGTTTGGTTTTGCCGAACTGCGCGACTGGTTCAAGGCGCTCTACCAGACGTTGCTGGGCGCGGATCAGGGACCGCGCATGGGCAGTTTCATTGCGCTGTACGGCATAGAAAACAGCCGCAAGCTGATCGCGCAGGCGCTTGCCGCCTGAGGCTGGCGACGCGGAACATTCTGCCATCATGGGGCGTTCTGCGCATCGGTCCACCCCCCTTTCGGACTGGTGATGCGCCTTGCGCGCATCATCGGCCGCGTGCGCCTGGAAACGGGCGGCGCGGCCAAGCGGGGGAATATAAAAAAACAGCCCCGAACGATCCGTCCGGGGCCGTTTTTATGCCCTTGGCTTTTACCAGAAGAAACTGCGGTGGGCCGTGATCACGCGGCCGGTACGGACGTTGACCAGCAGCACGTCGTTATAATGGCGGACCCAGCGCTGGTTCACGCCCGGACGAGGCAGGCGATAGCGGTAGGGATTGGCGATATAATAGCGCGAATTATAATAGGCCGGACGCAGCTGCGCACCGGCGTTCCACTGGCTGTAGCGGAAGGGCGCGCGCCAGTTGCCGCCGCGATAGACGCTGCGATGGGTGCGGCGATAGTCGCGCCAGTCTTCGCGCGCTTCCTGGCGGGCGTCGCGCACATCGCGTCGTTGTTCGCGCACATCGCGACGGTCGCCATAGCGTTGCGCCTGGCGCAGATCGCGCTTTTCCTCGCGCAGATTGCGTTCGCTGCGGCGGGCTTCGCCATAGGATTGGGCCGACGCGACGCTGGGTGCAACTGTGGCGGCAAGCAGACCAAGAATGATGAGTTTACGCATAGAAATTCTCCCATATTCTGTGGCGGTTGAACCTGTCCGGCAAGATCGGGTTCCATCGCCTGGAAAGGGGTTATGCGGCCCGGCGCCTGAACGGCGCGGAAATGAAGCTGTCAGTTTTCAGTCATTTATGTCGCAAAGTGTAACCGGCCACCGACAAGGTTCAGCCCCAGGGATGCTCGCGAAACCATTTGGTGACGACATATTTGGCGCCCCGTTCGACCGGGCGTGCGGCATGCAGGCTCAAGCGGTTGGGCGCCCCGTCGCGGTCCATATTGTTCCAGATCAGGATCATGCCCTCGACCGGCGGCACCATGAATTCGCATTGCGGGAAGTGGGTTTCGCCGCCCGCCTCCACCGGCGACAGATAGATCATCGCGGTCCAAGTCCGCTGCCCGCCGCTGGCGCGCATCTGCGGCCAATAGCTGGCGGTGACCGGGAAATAGTCGCAATGGACCTTATATTCCTGTCCCGGCGCATAGCGCTGCCCCTGGAGCGTTTCGCCATGGCGGGCGGACAGGCCGGTCAGCGCGCAGATACGGTCGCTCACCGCCAGCACCAGCTTGTCCCAGGGATTGAGGTTGCAGCTATGGCTGGTGCGATAGTCCGCGTTCGCGCTGCCCGAAAAGAGCGTGGACGGCTTGGCGTCCGCGTCGATCATCGCGCGCAGGCCTGCACATTCTTCCGCGCTCAGGAAATCCTGGCGGCCATAGATGTCGAGCAGCGGGGCGTCGATGCGATGCACCATGGGGTTGCGGTCCAGCCGCTTGCGCACATCGTCGCCAATCCCGGCGCGCAGCAGCGACGCGATGCCGTCATCATCCTTTTCCTGGCTCATGTCCGCGTCCTGCCACAGAGGCGACCGTCCTGAAAAGACCCCGGCGCGTTTCCGCGCCGGGGCCAGTTTTCCTGAAGGCCACTTCAGGGAGGGGGTTCTGATATCAACGCGGCGGCCGCCGCGGCGTCACCAGAAGAAGTCGTGGATCACATCGACGACATAGCCGTCGCGAATATCGACCAGCATCGCGTCGTCATAATAGCGAACCCAGCGCAGCGTGCCGTAGGCGGGCGGCAGGCGGTAGCTATAGGGATCATTCAGCCAGTAGCTGTTGGAATAGAGCAGGCTGCTCAGCACGATGCCGACCGAAAAACGGCGATAGCCATAATCCCAGCCGCGCGGCGCGTAATAGCGGCCCATGCGGTAGCGGTCGCCATAGCGGTTGCGATAGCTGTTCCAGTCATAACGCCGATCCTGGCGCCAGCCATTGTCCCAGCGCCGCTGGTTGCTCCAGCGGGTGCGGTCGTCATAACGGCGGCCATTATTCCAGTTCGCGCCATTCTGGCCTCGATTGTCGGTCCAACGGCGATCGTCACGCCTGTCGTCCCTGCGATCATCGCGCCGATCGCTGCGCCAGTCCTGTCGCGCATCGCGGCGGTCATTGCGCCAGTCTTGCTGGTTTTCGCGCTGGTCGTTGCGGCGATCCTGCCAGTTTTGCTGGCGATCGTCGCGCCGGTCCTGCCGCGCTTCGCGTTGCGCCAGGGCGCCGGGGCGGTTCTGGTCGCTGCGCCATTGCGGATTGGCGCGCTGTTGAGGGCGCTGATCGATGCGGCGCTCAGGGCGGACTTCCGGGCGCGGCGCCGCCATCTGGGGCGCGGGCCGCACGGCCGCGCGCTGCTGCCCGCGTCGCACCTGCGCCTCGCCACGCTGGTTCATGCGGTTGCCGCGCGACATGCCGCCGCCGCTTTCCACGCGGCCGGCGCGCTCGCCACCGCGGTTGCCGCGCTGCTCCTGGTTACTTTGCGCATAGGCCGGGGCGACGCCGCTCAGCAGCGTTGCGGTCATCAGACCCGCCAGCATCATCTTCCTCAACATCGTCGTGACTTTCGTTGGCCGGGGGGCACTACGCTCCCTCATAATCCTCATTTAGAACCGCCGCGATGTCGTGATGCTGAACCCGTCAGACAGCGATTTGAAAGAATCGGCCGGAGACGATAGAGAGGGTCCATTCATGCGACCAGTGTCCGTTGGTGCGTGTCGCATTGGCGACGAACTCCCGGAACCCTGCCAAAAGCTGATCCAGATCAGTGCGCCGCCGCGTAACTGCCTATAGGACTGACGAGTGACGAGAATTCCCGAAGCTGGCCAGACCCGCCAGGCCCTGCGCGCCGCGACGATGGAATCCCATCAGGTGGTTGACGCGATCTATGCCGGCTTTGCGCTCGATTCGGCTGTCGATTATCGCGCTTTTTTGACTGCGCACGCCAGGGCGCTCGGCGGCTTGGAGCCAGCCGCACGCCCCGACGCGCCACGGTTGCCGCTATTGGCGCAGGACCTCGCGGCGCTCGACCTGCCCGTTCCCGACCCTTTGCCGTTGGCGCAAAGCCGTACCGATGGCTTTCATTGGGGCTTGCGCTATGCGCTGGAAGGATCGCGGCTGGGCGGCGCCATGTTGTCGCGCCAGGTCGCGCCCGGCCTGCCCAAGGCCTATCTGTCGGCCGCGCATGGCAAGGGCGAATGGATAGCCTTCCAGCAGGCGCTCGACAGCGCCGCGATGGAAGGCGGCGAAGGCTGGCTGGACGACGCCGTGCAGGGCGCGCAGGCCGCCTTCGCCCTTTTCGCGCAGGCGGGCCGAGCCTCTCAGGTGGTTGGCCATGGCTGATCGCGAAGCGACCAACGCGACCTTCGCGGTCGATCTCACCAATTGCGATCGGGAACCGATCCATGTGCTGGGGGCGGTTCAGCCGTTCGGCTTCCTGATCGCGCTGACCGCCGACTGGCTGGTGTCGCGCGTATCGGCCAACAGCGCGGAGTTTATCGGCCTGTCGCCCGACGACATGTTGGGCAAGCCCATCCACGCCCTGTTGGATGGGGAGGCGATCCACGCGCTGCGTAATCGCATCACCCTGCTGCGCGGCCCCGATTCGGTCGAACGCCTGTTTTCGATTCCCTTGATGGCGGGCGGCCCGGCTTTCGACGTCGCGGTCCATTTTTCCGGCCCGTTGGTGGTGGTGGAGGCGGAGCCGGCGGCGCATGGCGAGATGGAGGCGAGCAGCACCGTCCGTTCGATGGTGGCGCGATTGGCCCAGGCCGATGGCATGGCCGCCTTCCTGCGCGACGGTGCGCGGCAGGTGCGGGCGCTGACCGGCTTCGATCGTGTGATGGTCTATCGTTTCGCCGATGCCGGGGACGGCGAAGTGGTCGCCGAAGCTTTGAAACCGGGTATCGACAGCTTTTTTGGCCTTCACTATCCTGCGTCCGACATTCCCGCGCAGGCGCGTGCGCTCTATATGCGCAATATTTTTCGCGTGATCGCCGACGTGAAAGCGCCGCCGGTGCGGATCGTTCCGCAACTCGACCCCAATGGTGCGGCGCTCGACATGTCGCTGTGCCTGACCCGCGCCGTGTCGCCGATCCATATTGAATATCTTCGCAATATGGGGGTGGGCGCGTCGCTCTCCATCTCCATCATCGTCGAAGGCAAATTGTGGGGGTTGTTCGCCTGCCACCATTATGCGCCGCGCCTGCCGACCTTCGCACAGCGCAGCGCGGCCGAACTGTTCGGCCAGATATTCTCGATGATGCTGGAAAGTCGCGAGCGTGGCGAAACCGCCGCCTATGAAGGCAAGGCGCGGCAGGTGGCCGACCGGCTGCTGTCGGCGGTGGCGCAGGACCATGATCTGCTGTCCAACGCCCGTTGGCTGGGCGACATCATCTTCGACACGATCCCCGCCGATGGCGTGGGCGTCTATATTGACGGGCAGATGACCTTTTCGGGCCTTGCCCCCGACGAGCCTGCCTTCGCCGCGATCGTGTCGATGATGAACCGCGTGGCCGCCAGTCAGGTCTATACTACCGCCAATCTGTCGGCGGTATTGCCCGACGCGGCCGCCTATGCCGACCGCGTATCGGGCCTGTTGGCGATCCCGCTGTCGCGCCGACCGCGCGACTATGTCGTGTTGTTCCGGGCCGAGCAGTTGCGATCGGTGCGCTGGGCCGGCAATCCCGAAAAAGCCATCGAATATGGTCCCAACGGGCCGCGGCTGACGCCGCGCAAAAGTTTCGAACAATGGTCGCAACTGGTGAAGGGCACCGCGCTGGCCTTCACCCCGGCGGAACTGCGGGTGGCCGAAGCGCTGCGCACCGCGCTGCTGGAGGTGATCCTGCGCCTGTCCGATTCGGCCGATGCCGAACGGCGACGGGCGCATGAGAAGCAGGAACTGTTGATCGCCGAACTCAACCACCGCGTCCGCAACATCCTGTCGCTGATCCGCGGGCTGTTGTCGCAGACGCGCGACAGCGCGCAATCGGTCGACGAATTTATCGGTACGCTGGAAAGTCGGGTCCATGCGCTGGCCCGCGCCCATGACCAGATCACGGCCGATCGCTGGAGCCCGGCGCGCCTCTATGATCTGATCGAGGTCGAATCAGGCGCTTATCTGGGCGAACGCAGCGACCGGGTAAAGCTGTCTGGTCCCAATGTGCTGTTGACGCCGGGCTGTTTCACCGTGCTGGCGCTGGTGATCCACGAAATGCTGACCAATGCCGCCAAATATGGCGCGCTGTCGGACAATGGGTCGGTCAAGATCGCCTGGCGAGTGGACGGGGATGGCAGCCTGCTGATCGACTGGACCGAAAGCGGCGGCCCGGCGGTGGTCGCGCCAACGCGGCGCGGCTTCGGTTCGACGGTGATAGAACGGTCCATTCCCTATGATCTGGGTGGCCATGCCGAAATCAACTATCGACTCGCGGGGATCGAGGCGAATTTCTGCATTCCGTCCACCCATGTCGTGTCGGTGCTGCCCGACGTGGTGGGAAGCGATCGCGCAAAGCCGGTCGCCGCGGTCGAGCCCGGCCTGCTGAAAGGGCGCAATGTTCTGCTGGTCGAGGATAATATGATTATCGCCATGGATGGCGAGGATGCGCTGCGCGACTTGGGCGCGGAGGTGATGACCGTCGCAAGCGTGGGTCGCGCGCGCGAGGCGATCGCGATCCAGCCGGTCGATCTGGCGGTGCTCGACTTCAACCTGGGTCATGAAAACAGCCTGCCGATCGCGGAATTGCTGGCGGAGCGTGGCGTCCCCTTCATCTTTGCGACTGGCTATGGCGACGGGCTGGAACTGCCGGCGCGATTCGAAGGAGTTACGCTGCTCAAAAAGCCTTATTCCGGCGCGACTCTGGCGCAGGCGCTGACGCCGGTCGTCGGCGCAGCGGGCTGACCTGAGACAACGAAACGGACAGTTTCCGCATCGTCGATTGCGGCCCGCCCCGCGCTTGCCGATCTATGCGCCATGTCCACACAGCCTACCCTTTTCATCCCCCATGGCGGCGGTCCCTGTTTCTTCATGGACCCGGCCGATTCCGACCATGCGCATAGCGACCCGATATGGCGGCCGATGCAGGATTATCTCGCCGGGCTGATCGCAACCCTGCCCGAACGGCCGCGCGCGATCCTGCTGGTGTCGGGCCATTGGGAAGAGCAGGCCTTCACCGTCCATGCAGGGGAACGCCCATCCCTGCTCTTCGATTATTATGGCTTTCCGTCGCACACCTATACGCTGCGCTGGGACGCGCCGGGTGCGCCCGATCTGGCGCGCCGCGCCGCCAGCCTCCTGGCGGATGCGGGCTTCGCCACGGCGGAGGAAGAAGCGCGCGGCTGGGACCATGGCGTCTTCGTGCCCCTGAAGGTCGCGCTGCCCGATGCCGACATTCCGGTCGCCCAGTTGTCATTGCGCCATGATCTCGATCCGGCCGCTCATATCGCGGCCGGGCGTGCGCTTGCTCCTTTGCGTGACGAAGGCGTGCTGATCGTCGGGTCGGGCATGAGCTTTCACAATCTGCGCGTGCGCGGGCCGCAGGCGATCGGGCCGTCCACATCCTGGGACTATGCCCTGACCGCCGCGGTGACCGATACCGATCCGCAGAGCAGGGCGGCCCGCGTCGCCGCCTGGGAGGCATTGCCGCAGGCCCGTTTCGCCCATCCGCGCGAGGAGCATCTGTTGCCGTTGATGGTGGCGCTGGGCGCGGGCGGCGACGATGCCGCCACCTGCGACCATCGCAGTTCGGTCATGGGCTGGTCGGTGTCGGGCTACCGTTTCGGCTGAGTCGGCGGGCGGCCGAGCGCCGGGACGGTCCGGGCCGCATCCTCCGGGGTGATGCCCGGCGGTGGCGCGGCCGCCACCTGATCTTCCCCGCGCATGATCCGGCCGGCCCGCTTGATCGCGCCGCGCAGCCGGGGGTAGATGCCGCAGCGGCAGATATTGGTGATCGCCCCGTCGATCTCTTCGTCGGACGGGTCGTTGGTCCGCCGCAGCAGCACCGACGCGGCCATGATCATGCCGGGGATGCAATAGCCGCATTGCGACACATTGTCGGCCGCGAACGCCTGTTGCAGCGGGTGGCCGCGATCGGGCGACAGCGCCTCGATCGTGGTGACGAAGCGGCCCTCGGTCTTGCCGATCGTCACCTGGCAGGATCGTACCGCCTCGCCATCGATATCCACGGTGCAGGCGCCGCAATCGCCGGTGCCGCAGCCATATTTGGCGCCAGTCAGGTTCGATGCATCGCGCAACGCCCAGAGCAGCGGCGTTTCGGGGTCCATGCGATATTGGACAGGCCGGTCGTTGACGGTGAAGCGGGTCATGGCAGCGCTTCGATCGCCGCATCCGCCTCTTCCGCTTTGTGATAGAGGACTTCGTTGCGGATATGGATGATCTGCGACGCGAGCCGGATTTCCTGGATGAAAGTGGCGAAACCGCCCGCCTGCAACAGCATCGCCAAGCTGAACAGGGCGGCGATCGGCGTGCCCAGATGCGCGTCGAACAGATTGCCCGCGAACAGCAGGATGACGACCAGGCAGACCGCGCAGGCGGACGCGACCGACAGGAAGATGGCGCTGTTGACGACGCTCATCCGCCGGTCGAGCACGCGGATTTCCGCGACCATCCGGTCATGTTCCTTGCCGCGCGAGGTCAGGATCGCGGCCTCCACCGAGCGCGCCCGATCAATGATGCGGGCGAGGCGACTGACGCAGACGTTCAGGAACGCGCCGATGCCCGCCAGCAGGAAGACGGGTGCAAGCGCCAATTGGATGGTCTGGGCGACCTGACTGACCTGGGGCAGGGGGATCATTGCGCGGCACCTCTCACGACGCAGCTATCCTTCATCGCGGAAGACGGGGCAAGAGCATGACGGAATGCCATTGCACGCCCTGTTTAGACGAAGCAGGTGTTCCCGCGACGGCGGGAACCCAGTCCTGTCGTCTGAACTGGATTCCCGCTTCGCGGGAACACGCCGCGTCCTGCAATCAGGCCACGCCCTTGGACGAGGGCGCATTGACGCCCATGGATTTCAGATATTGCTTGATGTTGCGCGCCGCCTGCCGCAGTCGCTGTTCATTCTCGACCATGGCGATGCGGACGAAGCCTTCGCCATCCTCGCCATAGCCAACGCCCGGAGCGACCGCGACCTTGGCATGGGTGAGCAACTGTTTGGAGAATTCCAGCGACCCCATCTCCTTCAAGGCCGGCGGCAACGGCGCCCAGCAGAACATCGATGCGCGCGCAGGCGGAATGTCCCATCCGGCGCGGCCGAAGCTCTCCACCAGCACGTCGCGGCGCTTGTGATAGAGAAGGCGGTTCTTCTCGACGATGTCCTGCGGCCCGTTGAGCGCGGCGCAGGCGGCCGCCTGGATCGGCGTGAAGGCGCCATAGTCGAGATAGGATTTCACCCGCGTCATCGCCGCGATCAGTTTGCGGTTGCCCACGGCGAAACCCATGCGCCATCCGGCCATGCTGTAGGTCTTGGACAGCGAGGTGAATTCGATCGCGACATCCTTCGCGCCCGGCACCTGAAGGATGGAGGGCGTCGGATTGCCGTCATAATATAATTCGGAATAGGCCAGGTCGCTCAGCACCCAGACCTTATTCTCCTTCGCCCAGGCGACCAGCCGTTCGTAGAAGGCGAGGTCGACCGTCTCGGCCGTCGGGTTGGACGGATAGTTGACGACGAGGATCGACGGGCGCGGCACGGTGAAGGCCATGGCGCGGTCGAGCGCGCGGAAATAATTTTCGTCCGCGGTCGTTGGCACGGACCGGATCGTGGCGCCCGCCAGGATGAAGCCGAACATGTGGATCGGGTAGCTGGGATTGGGGGCCAGCACGACGTCGCCCGGCGCGGTGATCGCGGTGGCGAGGCTGGCCAGCCCTTCCTTCGACCCCATGGTCACGACGACTTCGGTTTCCGGGTCGACATCGACGCCGAAGCGGCGGCCGTAATAATTGGCCTGCGCCTTGCGAAGGCCGGGAATGCCCTTCGACTGGGAATAGCCATGGGCGTCTGGCTTCTGCGCCACCTCGATCAGCTTGGCGATGACGTGCGGCGGCGGCGGCAGGTCGGGATTGCCCATGCCCAGGTCGATAATATCCTCTCCCGCCGCACGGGCGGCCGCTCGCATCGCATTGACTTCGGCGATGACATAGGGCGGCAGGCGCTTCATGCGGTAAAATTCTTCGGACATTATAGGGGCTTTCCTGAAAGCTCTCTGTAGGGAATAGTGCGCAACGCGCCGCTGGCATGTCACAATCTGGCTATAACTCGCCCGATTGCGACGCGCCAGCGAAAGCGGCGCGACGCAATGATGCCAGGAGGAGCAAGGTGGCCATGGATAAAGCCGACGTCATGGAACCTCACCTGCCCACGCTCCAGCAGATGCAGCAATGGACCGAGGTGATCGGCCGCGCCCAGCAGTTGATGCTGGAACAGGCGGCGGGCGCGACGGGCCGCGTGCTGCCCTTCGACCCGGAAACCGTGGCGCGCATCCAGACCAGCTTCGCGGATGAAGGGTTGGCGCTGTGGCAGCGTTTCCTCGATTCGGGCGGATTGCTGCGCGATCAGCCCGACCCGGCGCCGGCGGACAGCCCGGCGGCCGCCAAGGACCGACGCTTTGCCGACCCGGCCTGGACGCAGCATCCCTTTTACGACCTGATCCGGCAAAGCTATCTGCTTGTGTCGGACTATCTGACCCGGCTGGCGGACGCGGTGGATGGCGTCGATCCCAAGGCCAAGGCCAAGCTGCGTTTCGCCACCAGCGGGATGCTGGACGCGCTCTCGCCCGCCAATTTCCCGCTCACCAATCCGACCGTCGTGCAGAAGACGATCGAGAGCGGCGGCGAGAATCTGGTCAAGGGCCTCAAGCACATGCTGGCCGACATGGAAAAGGGGCAACTGACCCATACCGACGGCACGCAATTCGAGTTGGGGCGCAACATCGCCGCGACGCCAGGCAAGGTCATTCACGAAACCCCGCTCTACCAGCTGATCCATTATGCCCCTTCGACCGCGACGGTGCTGGAAACCCCGCTCATCATCTTCCCGCCCTGGATCAACCGTTTCTACATTCTCGACCTGTCGCCGGAAAAGAGTTTCGTCAAATGGGCGGTGGATCAGGGGATCAGCGTGTTCCTGGTATCGTGGAAGTCGGCCGACGCCTCCATGAAGGATCTGGTCTGGGACGATTATATCCTTAAGGGCCAGGTCGATGCGATCGATACGGTGCGCAACCTGCTGAAGGTGAAGAGCGTCCACACCATCGGCTATTGCGTCGCGGGGACGACGCTGGCCGCGACGCTGGCGCTGCTGGCGGCGCGGGGGCAGGCGGACAAGGTGGCGAGCGCGACCTTCTTCACCGCGCAGGTGGATTTCAGCAAGGCCGGCGACCTGACCTTGTTCATCGACGACGAGCAAATGAAGCTGGTGGATCAGCTATCGTCGGGCGGATTTCTGGACGGGCGCTATATGGCCGTCACGTTCAACCTGCTGCGCGGGCGCGACTTGATCTGGAACTATGTCGTCAACAATTATCTGCTGGGCATGGATTATCCGCCCTTCGACCTGCTTTATTGGAATGGCGACACGACCAACCTGCCGGCGCGCTGGCACAAGGATTATCTGACCCGGCTGTATCGCGACAATCTGCTGGTCGCGCCCGGCGCCATCAGCGTGGACGGTACGCCGATCGACCTCAAGACGATCCAGACCCCCGCTTATGTGCAGGCCGGACGGGAGGACCATATCGCCCCGCTGGAAAGCGTATGGAAGCTGACGGAAAATCTGTCCGGCCCGGTGCGGTTCCTGCTGGCGGGGTCTGGACATATCGCCGGGGTCATCAATCCGCCCGCAGCGAACAAATATCAATATTGGGTGGCGGACGAGGCGCAGCCGACGCTGGAGGATTTCCTGGCGATGGCGAAGGAAACCAAGGGAAGCTGGTGGCCGGATTGGCGCGCCTGGATCGAACGGGGTGATTCGCGCACGGTGCCGGCCAAGGGCGCGCGGCAGCCGGGGAAAGGCCGTCTCAAGGCGATCGAAGATGCGCCCGGACGCTACGTAAAGGCGCGCTAAGTTCCATAATATAAGCTTTTCGGCCAATAGTGCCGAAAAGCCGTCCAACCGTCCGTTTCAATTTTGTTGCGGTGCACAATAAGCCTTGCAAGGCGCTTTCAAAACCCTTATTGTGCACTGCAACAAACGGAGGATGGTCATGGCTGTTACCCCAAAGACCCCGAAGAGCAGCCCGCTTGCCAAGCCCGGTTCGTCGACCCTGTCGGCGAGCGAGGCGCTCAAGGCGGCGGAAGCGGCGATCGGTGGCGCGGCTGAAAAGAAGCCCGCGCCCAAAAAAGCGGTTTCGGCCGCGGTGAAGCCGATTGACACCAATCCGCAGAAAGAGCCCACGCCGACGCCTGCCCCCACGCCGACGCCGACGCCCGCTCCGACGCCTTCGTCAACTGCCGAGATCCCGACCGAACAGGTTGATCCCGTCGCGATCGCCGCCGCGTCGACGGCGGTGGACGCCGCGCCCGAACCCGAAATTACAGAGAGCCTGGCCAAGGCCGAAACCATTGCGACCCAGCCGCTGCCCGCAGAAGGAACCAAGATCATGAACGATGTCATCGAAACCGGTAAGAAGTTCGCCGAAGACACCAAAGCCAAGTTCGAAACGGCCTATGCCGACATGAACGAGAAGGCCAAGGCCAGCGTCGAGAAATCGACCAAGGCGATTGAAGAGCTGAGCGACATCGCCAAGGGCAATGTCGAAGCGCTGGTCGAGTCCGGCAAGATCGCCGCCAAGGCCATGGAGACCATGGGCCAGGAAGCCGTCGATTACAGCCGCAAGAATTTTGAAAAGGCGACCGCGTCGTTCAAGACCTTCTCGACCGTCAAGACGCCGACCGAATTCTTCCAGTTGCAGAGCCAGATGTTTTCGAGCAGCTTCGACGAGTTCACCAAGGAAGCCGCCAAGAGCAGCGAAGCGATGATGAAGCTGGCCGGTGACATCGCTCAGCCGCTGACCGCGCGCGTGACGCTGGTGACCGACAAGGTGAAGTCGCTGGCCGCCTGATCGGCCACGCTTTCCCTATCGTAGCAAAGGGGCGTCACTTCCATCACGGAAGCGGCGCCCCTTTGCCATAACGCTGAAATATCGTCCTACCGGCCGGATGGGCTTTTCGGCCCCTTGCCATGGCGCGGCAAATCGCCATATCCTTGAGCATCATGAACAGCCTTACCACATCCCATGCAGGCCCCGTTGCGATGGCCGGCCAGCATCCGGACGATCAGGGCGAGGGGCCAGGCGGTCCCAGCGTCGGAATCGCCACCCGGACGCGCACCCGCACCAAAAAGCCTTCGCTCTACAAGGTGTTGCTGCTCAATGACGACTATACCCCGATGGAGTTCGTCGTGCATGTGCTGCAAAGCTTCTTCCGCATGGACATGGAGGAAGCGACGCGGGTGATGTTGCATGTCCACCAGCGGGGCGTCGGCGTATGCGGCATTTTCAGCTATGAGGTCGCCGAGACGAAGGTGAACCAGGTGATGGATTTCGCCCGGCAAAACCAGCATCCGTTGCAATGCACGCTGGAAAAGGCCTGACCGGGGCCAAGCGTTAATCGGTTCTTGAGCGGGCATAGTTTTCGCGGTTCCCTCGCGCGCCTGCCCATCCTACACCGGCAGGCGTGAGCGACGCGCCAAGAGCCGACATCTATGACCTGGCCGTCATTGGCGGCGGGGTGAATGGCTGTGGCATCGCCCGCGACGCGGCCGGGCGCGGCGCGCGCGTGCTGTTGCTGGAACAGGGCGACCTTGCCAGCGGCACATCGTCGGCATCCACCAAGCTGATCCATGGCGGCCTGCGCTATCTGGAGCATCGCGAGTTCGCTCTGGTGCGCGAATCGCTGGCCGAGCGCGAGCGGCTCTGGGCCATCGCGCCGCATATCATCCATCCGATGCGTTTCGTCCTGCCTTGGACCAAGGGGCTGCGGCCGCGCTGGATGCTGCGGCTGGGCCTGTTCCTCTACGACCATATAGGCGGCCGTCGCGCTTTGCCCGCGACGCAGGCGATCGACCTGCGTCGCCATCCGGCGGGCGTGGCGTTGAAGGCCCGATTCGGGCCGGGCTATTGCTATTCCGACGGATGGGTCGACGACGCCCGGCTGGTCGTGCTCAATGCGCGCGATGCCGCTGATCGAGGCGTGGACGTGCGCACCCGGACGACCGTCATCCGCCTGGCGCGCGCCGATGGCCATTGGCGGATCGTGACGCGGTCGAAGCGCGGGGAAGAGACTGTCCACGCCCGCGCGGCGGTCAACGCCACCGGGCCGGCCGTGCTGGACCTGCTCCACCGCGCCGAACGGCCGACCGACCGGCATATGCGGCTGGTGCGCGGATCGCATATCGTCGTGCCGCGCCTGTTCGATCACGGCTTCGCCTATTTCTTCCAACTGCCCGATGGCCGCATCTTCTTCGCCATCCCCTATGAACGCGACTTCACGCTGATCGGCACGACCGACCGCGATCATGACGGCGGGCTGGACCATGTGGCCGCAAGCGCCGAGGAGATCGCCTATCTGTGCGAGGGCGCGAATCGCTATTTCGCGCGATCGATCGCGCCGGCCGATGTCGTCTGGTCCTATGCCGGGGTGCGGCCGCTGGTCGATGACGGATCGGCGAGGCCCGAAGCGGCGACGCGCGGCTATCGCCTGGAACTGGACGGGGGGGCTGGCGCGCCAGCGCTGCTGAGCGTCTTCGGCGGCAAGATCACCACCTATCGTCATCTGGCGGCGGAGGCGGTCAATCTACTCAAGCCCCATCTGCCGATGTTGCAGGGTGGCGACTGGACCGCCCATGCGCCCTTGCCCGGCGGCGACTTTCCCATGACCGGCCTTGCGGACCTGACCGCCGGTCTGGCGCGCGACTATCCCTTTCTGGCGTCCGCCACGGTTGACCGGATCGCACGCGCCTACGGCACCCAGGCGCGGGTCTGGCTGGGGGCGGCCCGCAATGCATCGGCGCTGGGTTTGGACTTCGGCCATGGCTTCACGGAAGCGGAGGCGGCGCATATGGTGACCCGTGAATGGGCGCAGACCAGTGAGGACATGCTGTGGCGGCGCAGCAAGCTGGGGCTGCGGCTGGACCGGGCGCAGGTCGATCGGCTGGAGCGGTGGCTGGAGGAGAGGCTATGAGCGAGCGGCTGTTGCTGGTGCTGGACGCGGGCACGACATCGACCCGCGCCATGCTCTATGCCCCCGACGGCGCGCGGATTGCGACCGCGCAGGCGGACCTGACCCAATATTATCCGCAGCCCGGCTGGGTCGAGCATGATGCGGCGGAAATCTGGACCCGCACGCTGGCCTGCGCCCGGCGGATGGTGGATCGGGCCGGTGGCGCGGACCGGGTCGCCGCGATCGGCATCGCGAACCAGCGCGAAACGACGGTCGCCTGGAACCGGCGGACGGGCGATCCGATCGGCCGGGCGATCGTGTGGCAGGACCGGCGCACGGCCGATCACTGTGCGGCCTTGCGGGAAGCGGGTCATGAGCCGCTGGTCCAGCGGCGCACCGGCCTGGTCATCGACCCCTATTTCTCCGCGACCAAGATGCGCTGGATGATCGACCACCGCCCCGATGTCGCGGCGGCCGGGGACGGATTGGCGCTGGGCACGGTCGAAAGCTGGCTGGTGTGGAAGCTGACCGGCGGGCTGCATATCAGCGACGCCGGCAATGCCAGCCGGACGCAGTTGATGGCGCTTGACGGGGCGGGATGGGATAGGGATCTGTGCGCCCTGTTCGGCGTCCCGCAGGCGGCGTTGCCGGAGATCGTCGATAATGCGGGCGATTTCGGCGCGACCCTGCCGGAATGGCTGGGTGGGCCGATCCGGGTCTGCGGGCTGGCGGGGGACCAGCAGGCGGCGACCATCGGGCAAGGATGCCTGGCGCCGGGCGCGGTCAAGGCGACTTTGGGCACTGGCGCTTTCGTGCTGGCGCCGGTGGGGGAGGCGGCGCCGACGTCCGCCCAGCGGCTGCTGGGCACGATATTGTATCAGATAGCGGGGCGGCGCCACTATGCCTTGGAGGGATCGATCTTCGTCGCGGGCAGTCTGATCCAGTGGCTGCGCGACCGGATCGGCCTGATCGCGGCGGCGGCCGATACCGATGCGATCGCCCGTTCCGTGCCCGACAATGGCGGCGTCTTCCTGCTGCCCGCTTTGTCCGGCCTGGGCGCGCCGCACTGGCGGCCGGAGGCGACCGGCATGATCGTCGGGCTGACCCATGGCGCCGGCCGGGCGCATATCGTCCGGGCAGCGCTCGAATCGATGGCGCATCAGCTGCATGACCTCGCTGCCGCCTTTGCCGCTGATGGCGCGCCCTGGCGGTCGCTGCGGATCGATGGCGGAATGAGCGCCAATGACTGGATCGCGCAGGACGTGGCCGACATGCTGGACCTGACCGTCGAACGGCCTGGCGATGTGGAGACGACGGCGCGGGGCGCGGCCATGCTGGCGGGGGTCGGGGCCGGCCTGTTCCCCTCGCTGGCCGCGGCGGCTGGCATGGCGGCGACAGGGATGCGATTCGCGCCCGTTCTCGCCGCGCCGGTACGGGCGCAAAGGCTGGCGGGGTGGCGCGCGTTATTGGCGCAGGCGGCGCAGGGAGCCGCTACGGATTAGCGGCTGTTTTCCTCCATGGCGACACGGCGATCGTGAGCAAATATTAACGATGAACGCCTAGCATCGCCAGCGACATGCCGCATACCGCCCTTCGCCAACCTTCCTTATGGATCGCACCGGTCGTGACCGGCTGCGTTTATTTCGTCGTGGCGTCGCTGGCCCTGATGCTGTCCCGATTCGAGGGCGGATTGGCGTTTATCTGGTGCGCCAATGCTTTTCTGATGGCGCAGTTGCTGACTTCGCGGGTCGCGCATTGGCCTCGTGCCGTCATCGCCTGCGGGGTCGCCAGCGCGGCGGCGACCGCCTGGGTAGGCATGGGACCGGCGGCGGCCGTGCCCATGGCGGCGATCAATATCGCCGAATCGCTGATCGTGGCGGTCATGTGTCGCTGGTTCGTCATCGACCGGCTGGTGATCGGCGCCATCCGGCCGCTGATCGTCTTCGTCGTCTCGCTGTGCGGCGTGGCCAATATCGTCGCTGGTCTGGCCGCGGCGCTGGTCGCCTCGGCCCTGACGTCGGTGTCCTTCTGGCCCTCCTTCGTGCAATGGTATACCGGCCATGTGCTGGGAGGGCTGACCTGCGCGCCGATCCTGATCATGGCGTTTCAGGGCGAATTTCGGCGGTGGATGGATGAGGCATCGTCCCGCGCCAAGCTGGAAGCGGTGCTACTGCTCGGCCTGTTCGCGCTTACGACCGTGCATGTTTTTTTCTGGGCGCGTTATCCCTTGCTGTTCGCGCCGCTCCTGCCGCTGATGCTGATCGCGTTCCGCGTCGGTCATATGGGATCGGCGGCGGCGGTCATCCTGCTGGCGGCGATCGGCGGTGGCGCCACGATGGCCGGGATCGGCCCGCTGACATGGGTCGTCGGGTCGCCCGGCGAGCGCATTCAGTTCTTCCAATTCTATCTCGCGCTCAGCTTCCTGCTGTGTATGCCCGTCGCGGTAGAGCTGGCGGCGCGCAAGCGGCTGTTCCAGATGTTGCAGCAGAGCGAGGCGCGCTATCGCGCGATGGCCGAATATAGCGGCGACGTGGTGCTCAACATCAGCATCGATGGCGTCATCCAATATGCATCGCTGTCCGCCGCCGAGCAGATTGGTTGCGCGCCCGAATTGCTGTTGGGACAGGCCGCCGCCAACCTGGTCGATCCGCAGGATCGGGCCGTGGTGATCGCCACCCATCGGCGCGCGCTGGAGCAGCCGGGTACGGCGCAGAAGGTCGAATTCCGGCCATTGGTGACGACCGACGGGCTGGAATGGTGCGAAATGGTGAGCCGCGCCATGATCGACGAGCGCGGCCTGCCAAGTGGCGTCGTCAGCATGATCCGCGACATGTCGCGGCACAAGGCGCGCCAACGCGCGCTGCAACAGGTCGCGGCGCGCGATTCGCTGACCGGGGCGGATAGCCGCCGGGCGTTTCTGGACAAGCTGGATCACGAGATCGCGCGCGCCGCCTCCGGCGCCCGTTCGTCTTTGCTGCTGATCGACATCGACCATTTCAAATCGGTCAACGACCGCTACGGCCATGGCGCGGGCGACCGGGTGCTGAGCGCCTTCGTCGAACGGCTGCGGCCCGGCCTGCGGGCGGGCGACAGCATCGGCCGGTTGGGCGGCGAGGAATTCGCCATCCTGCTGCTCGACAGCGACATCGACCGCTCCAGCATGATGTGCGAACGGCTGCGCGCCATCTTGGACGAGCCGATCGCCGTTGGCGCGTCGCTGGCGATCAGCGTGACATTCAGCGCCGGGCTGGTCGCGCTCGATGGCGCGTCGGACCGTTCGACGCTGCTGGAGGCGGCGGACAAGGCGCTCTATCGCGCCAAGCATAGCGGCCGCAACTGCCTGCGTCTGGCGGCCTGATCGGCCGCGCGATCCCGCGGAAAAATTACAATGTTATGTTGTAACTTACGGTCGGCTGGCCTATGTAATCGCGACCATGAAGTTGACCTTGCGCCATGCCCTGTTGAGCGGCCGGATCGATCGCATCGCGATCGCGCTGTCGGGGCTGTGCGTCGCCCATTGCTTCGCCACGGCGGTGATATTGGGCCTGCTGGCATCGGCGGGGGGCATGTTCGACAGCCCTATATTCCACGAAGCCGGGCTGGTGCTGGCGATCCTGCTGGGCGCGGTGGCGCTGGGCCATGGCGCGCTGGTCCATGGCTATATGATGCCCGCGGCGATCGGATCGCTGGGGCTGGGGGTGATGGCCGGCGCGCTCACCATGGACCATGGGTTGCAGGAAGGCGTCTATACGCTGATCGGCGTCGGCATCCTGGCGCTGGGCCACGACCTCAACCATCGCGCCGGCCGTTAGAATCGGCTGCAATATGTGAGGTCAGGGAGTCTGAATGGCTCCCTTTTTTCGTTCAGCGGCTTTTGTGTCGATCCGATGCTCGCCCTTCACCCAGCGCACGGTGCCGGTGCTGGCGCGCATCACCACGCTCTCGGTGGTCAGCTTGCCGCCGGGCAGGCGCTTGACTCCGTCGAGCAGCGAGCCGTCGGTCACGCCGGTCGCGGCGAAGATGCAGTCGCCCTTCGCCAGTTCATTGAGGTCATAGATTTTTTCGAGATCGGTGATGCCCCATTTGCGGGCGCGCCCTTTCTCATCCTCGTTGCGGAACAGCAGCTTGCCCTTGAACTGGCCGCCGACACAGCGCAGCGCGGCGCAGGCGAGCACCCCTTCTGGCGCGCCGCCCGATCCCATATAGATGTCGATCGTGGTTTCCGGGTCGGTGGTGGCGATGACCCCGGCGACGTCGCCGTCGGGGATCAGCATGATGCCGCAACCGATAGCGCGCAGTTCGCCGATCAGCTTTTCGTGGCGGGGCCGGTCCAGCACGCAGACGATGATTTCGTGCGGATCGACGCCCTTGGCGCGGGCGACCGATTCGACATTCTCCCGCACCGACTGTTTGAGGTCGATCGTGCCGTCGGGATAGCCGGGGCCGATCGCCAGCTTTTCCATATAGACATCGGGCGCGTTGAGCAGGCCGCCTTCTTCCGAAATGGCCAGCACGGCCAGGGCGTTCGGACCGGCCTTGGCGGTGATAGTGGTCCCTTCGAGCGGATCGAGCGCGATGTCGATCCGCGGCCCGGTGCCGATGGCGTTGCCGACCTTCTCGCCGATATAAAGCATAGGCGCTTCGTCCCGCTCGCCTTCGCCGATGACGACGGTGCCGTCCATATAAAGGTCGTTGAAGGCGAGGCGCATCGCTTCCACGGCGGCGGCGTCGGCCGCTTTTTCGTCGCCGCGGCCGATCAGCTTCGATGCGGCGATCGCGGCCGCTTCGGTGACGCGGACCATTTCGAGCACCAGGACGCGATCCAGAGTCGAGCTTGCCTGCACCATCATTTTCCTCTGCCTTTTTTATCGATCGATCCGATAGGCGTCTCGTCGGTTCTTGTCGAGCGAGGAGGCCGGAGCCATGATCCATGGCGCAACGATTGGCCGCGACATGATGCGGCCATGATTGGCTGCTTTTCTGGCATCATGACCCGGTTCCTCCTTTTCGCCCCGCTGGCGATGGCATCGTCCGCTCATGCGCAGGATACAGGCGAGGATGCGCTGATGGCCGCCTACCGGGCCAAGACGCAGGCAGTCCGTCCGTGCGACCGCAGCGGTGATGCGATCGTGGTGTGCGGCACGCGGGCGGAGCGCAATGCGCGCGAGCGGCTGCCTTTACCCCGTGCCAGCGATGGCGGCGCCGCGCCGTTGCGGGGAGAAGCGCCGCGCGCCTCGGCCGTCGCCGTACGACAGGGCAGTTGCGGCGTGGTCGGCGGACAGGGCGCCGGCTGCACTGGCGGCTTGCCGGTGTTCCAGATGATCGGCGCGCTGGCCAGGGGCGTGCAGGCGATCGTCGATCCCGATGCCGACCTGTCGCCACCGCCGCCCGAACGCATCCAGGGCGCCGGGCGGCATTAGGCATATCAGTCGAGAATATGCATGACCATGGGCGTGTCGAGCAGGCTGTCGGACCCCGCCAGTCGCTCCAGCGTCTCGTGCACGCAGCGCTCTTCGCCGGCATGGGTGACGATGGCGACCAGAACGCCATCGTCCTGATTGGCGCCACGCTGGATCATGCTTTCGATCGATACGCCCGCGTCGCGGGTGGCGGCGGCGATCTCGGCCAGCACGCCTGGGCGATCCTGCACCTTGAAGCGCAGATAGCTGCGACCGATTCGCGCGCCGGCGTCTGCGCTGTTCTGCGGCGTCAGGGCGGCGACCGGCATGGCGAAGGCGTCGCCATATTCGTCGCGGGCGACGTCGATCAGGTCGGCGACCACGGCGGAAGCGGTCGGACCATCGCCCGCGCCCCGGCCCTGGAAGAACAGGCGGCCGACGAAATTGCCTTCCGCCACCACGGCGTTCAGCGATCCATCGACATGGGCGAGCGGATGATCGAGCGGCACCAGCATCGGGTGGACGCGCTGGAACAGGCCTCCCCCTGGTCTACGGGTGTCCCCATTCTGCGCCATGCCGACCAGGCGGATGCGGAAGCCCAGCGCAGCGGCTTCGGCGATGTCGGCGGCGATGACGTGGCGTATGCCGGTGGTCGCGACCGCGTCGAAATCCAGTTCGGTGCCGAAGGCGAGGCTGGCGAGGATGGTCAGCTTGTGCGCGGCATCGACGCCGTCGATGTCGAAGCTCGGATCGGCCTCGGCATAGCCCAGATCCTGCGCTTCCTTCAGCACCTCGTCGAACCCCCGGCCTTCCTTCTCCATCGTGGTCAGGATATAATTGCAGGTGCCGTTGAGGATGCCGTATACGCGGCTGATCTCATTGGCGGCGGCACCTTCGCGCATCCCCTTGATGACAGGGATGCCGCCGGCGACTGCGGCCTCATATTTCAGCGCGGTGCCGCCCGTCTCGGCGAGCCGGGCGAGGTCCAGGCCATGATGCGCCAGCATCGCCTTGTTGGCGGTGACGAAGGGCTTGCCCAAGGTCAGGCACTGGCGCGCCAAGGTGAGGGCGGGGCCATCCGCGCCGCCGATCAGTTCCACGACGACATCGACATCGTCGCGCGTGGCGAGCGTCGTCATGTCGTCCACCCATTCATAGGGCGACAGATCGACGCCACGATCCTTGTTCCGGTCGCGCGCGGAGATGGCGACGATCTGAATCGGGCAGCCGGCGCGGCGCGCAATCAGGTCGCCATTGGTGTTGAGCAGCCGAATCACCCCTCCGCCCACCGTGCCGAGGCCGACAAGCGCGACGCGCAGCGGGGCATGGCGGTGCAGATTGGTCATGGCGGCGTATCTTCCTTTTTGCGGCTGATGAACGCCGCGCTGATAGCCGCCCGCGCGAAACTGTCCAAGGAAAAGCGCGGCGTCGCTCGCGCCTTCCCCGAATCACGACGTGGCGCGCGTCCGCCCGCAGGGGCCAAGCGCGGCGATCACCACGCCATAGTCCGCGCGTGCGGCCTCGGCGTCCTGAACCGACAGGCTGCGGACAGCGCGAGGAGGCAGGGTGGCGGGCAATGTGCAGGCCAGCCGATACCAGAGCAGGGTGCCCGGTTCCGGCGCGCGGGCGGCTTCATCCATAATCTCGCCCAGGGCCACCGCCCAATGCGGGGCCTGGCCCGGACGACGCAGAATCGACAGGGATACCGGATCGCCATTTTCGGTGCGCAGGAAAATCTGCGTCTCGCCTTCGCCCGCGACCGTGCCGGCGACATGGAAGGCGTCGCCCAGGCCCAGAATCCGCGGCGGCGTATGGGGCGCGACCAGCGCCGACAGCACCGCCTTGACCCGGTCGACTTCGGCGGGGGTGGCGGGAATTTGGGCATCGGGCGCGATCAACTGGATTTCGCCGGGGCGCCCGCCTGGACGGGCGAAGAGGATGACCTGCGCCTTTTTGAGCTTGGCGATCTTGCCCCGCGCGTCGAGCGGGGCGTCGTAGAGATAGGTTACAAGCGGCGCGATCCCCGCTTCACCACGAATCAGCCCCGTCACATCGGCCTCGACATACAGCCTTTTATGGCCCGCCGGGACCGATCCGGCCTGTTCTGACTTGAGTGCGATGATGTTGCGAATACGCACATTGGCCACTAGCGGCGCTCTGTCCGCCAGGTCCACAATGTCGGCATAGGACAGGCCGGAGCGGGCGGTGGGTGATTGCGTTACCATCTTCCCGCTTTGAGCAAAGGCGGGAAAAACCGCGGGAGATGCGGCGGAAATGAGGCAGAGCAATCCCAAATGGCGCAGGCGGATGGCGGATTTCATCGTCAGCTTCGTCCTATGTTTTTGGCCAGTGGCAAGGATGTCACAGGCAAGTCATTCCGATATGAAATGGTAACCGCAAATGAACAAATCGATAAAGCGTTTGCGTGCCACGATGCGTCGCGATAGGAGTTTGCGCGGTAGCAAATGAACGGGCAGGGGCCAAAGGCGATTGGGGTAGCTCGGTCGGCTTGGGTCGTTTTTGGCTGATTTTGTATAAACCACTGGTAAGATGAGTTAAGGAGTGTCGTTGCCGAATGGCCTATGCTGACCACTCGCAAGGATCGAGTCGGACTGTCTCGATCGTCATCGTCGCCCTGATTCACGCTGTTCTTGGCTATGCCTTCGTCACCGGTCTTGGCATGAAATATGTCAAAAAGGCGGCAGAACAGCTGAACGTGATCGACGTGAAGGAGGAACCGCCACCACCGGACGAGGAGCCGCCACCGCCGCCGCCAGACCAGCCGGTCGAGCCGCCGCCGGTCGTGGCCCCGCCGCCGATTGTGCAGACCCCAGCGCCTGCGCCGCCGATTCAGACCGTTCGGACGCCCCCGCCGGTGTTCAATCCGGTTCCGGTCGCTGCGCCGCCGCCGCCGCCGGCTGCACCGCCGCCGCCGCCTCAGGCTGCAACGCGCGCTTCGCCGCGTAGCTCGCCGGGCGGTTGGCTCAGCGATGCCGACTATCCGAGCCGCGCCCAGCGCGAAGAACGCTCTGGAACGGCCGGTTTCCGGCTGGAAATCGGCGCTGATGGTCGGGTGACCAACTGCACCATCACTCAGTCGACCGGCCATGCCGATCTCGACGAGGCGACCTGCCGTCTGCTGCCGAGGCGTGCGCGCTTCAAGCCGGCGAAGGGTTCTGATGGCGCGGAGATGCCCGATACCTACAACGGGCGTATCACCTGGCGTCTGCCGGAATAATCCTGATCGGGCAGGCGCGCGCTCGGCGCCGCCTCGCCCTAGCTTGATCTCATTGAGAGGGAAGTCTTGAACATGTTGATGTATCTCGCAGCTGCGGCTCCCAAGCCGGAAAACCCCTATGGCCTTATGGAAGCTCTGGAACAGGGCGGCACGATCGCCTGGACCGTGTTCCTCATCCTGTGCGCCATGTCGGTCGGTACTTTCTACGTCCTCTTCACCAAGCTGATCGAACAGCAGAAGGTGATCAATCAGGGCAAGAAGGTCCGTGCGACCTTCTGGCGCGCCGGTTCGCTCAAGGAAGCCTCGGCCAAGCTCGAAAAGAACTCGGCCTACAAGCAGATCGTCGACGACGGCATCAAGGCCCAGGAAGAGCACAGCAAGCTGAAGGATCCGGTCGAAGCGCATGACTGGCTGCACGGCTCGCTGGCTCGTTCGGAAGCCGCGATCAACTCGTCGCTCGGTGGCGGCCTCGCCTTCCTCGCGACGGTCGGTTCGACCTCGCCGTTCATCGGTCTGTTCGGTACCGTTATCGGCATCTACCGCGCCCTCATCAAGATCGGCGCTGCCGGTCAGGCTTCGATCGACGCCGTCGCCGGCCCGGTCGGTGAAGCGCTGATCATGACCGCCCTGGGTCTGGCCGTCGCCGTTCCCGCGGTGCTCGCCTACAACTTCCTGCAGCGTCGCAACAAGTCGATCGCCGAACAGCTCAACGGTTTCACCGTCGATCTGCTCGCCTATCTGGTTTCGGACGGCGCCGTGAAGCCGACCGTCGGTCCGGCCCCGGCTGCTCCGGTCGCCAAGCCGGCTGTTGCGCCGACCAAGGCCTGATTGCCTTAATATTCCGGTTCGGGGACCGGGTGGCGGCTGCGACCGCCCGGTTTCCCACCGGACGTGGGCCCCGCTCGACGGGGCGCCATCGACACCAAGGTTAGGATAGTATCAATGGCAATGAGTGTTGGCCCCGGCGGCGGTGACGACAAGCCCTTGTCCGACATCAACACGACGCCGCTCGTCGACGTCATGCTGGTGTTGCTCATCATCTTTCTCATCGCGGTCCCGGTCGTCGTCCAGACGGTCGATCTCCAGCTTCCCAAGGTGGCTTTCGAGCCGACCACGACGAAGCCGGAAAATGTGTCGCTTTCCGTTACCCAGGCTTCCGATGGCAAATGCGCGGTGTTCTGGGGCATGGCGCCTGTCAGTTCCAGCGAACTGCTGGATCGTGCGGTCGCCAAGCTGGAAGCGGACATCAAGAAGGTGGGCGGCGTTGAGAATATGACGCCGGAGGATCTGCCCGAAGTGCACATCCGCGGCGACATCAATACCCCCTATCGTTGCATCGGCGGAACCATCTATACGATGCAGCGCGCTGGTTTCCCCAAGGTGGGCTTCATCTCCGAGCCGGAACCCGGTTCGACGACGCAGCGCCTCTGACCAGCTGATTAAGGAGATTTCGCTATGGCCATGAGCATGGGTTCCGATGAAGGCGAACCGATGATGGAAATGAACACGACGCCGTTGATCGACGTCATGCTCGTTCTCCTCATCATGTTCATCATCACCATCCCGATCCAGACCCACGCGGTGAAGATCGACCTGCCGCAGAACGCGCCGCCGACGGACAGCGTGATCGACCCGGTCAAGAACAAGGTTGCGATCGACCCCGCCGGGATCATTACCTGGAATGGATCGCCGATCGACCTGCTGACTCTGCGTCAGTACCTCCAGCAGTCGCTGCGTTTGCCCGTCGAGCCGGAACTCCAGTTCCAGCCCAACGCGCAGACCCGCTATGTGACGGTTGATGAAGTATTGGCCGAGATCAAGCGCGCCGGCGTGACGAAGCTGGGCTTCGTCGGCAACGAGCAATATGGCAATTTCTGACCGCTGACTTCCGGCAACGGCCATCCGCGCAAGACTTCCCGTTTTTGCGGATCGGCCATGCCGGACCAGGCATCAGATGATTGCCGCTATTCAAGGGTCGCCTTCGGGCGGCCCTTTTTTGTGTGTCGTCCATGCCGGGCGAATGCCGGCGAGCGAAGGCAAAAAAAGGGACCGAGCGGCTCTGCGCCATGCTTGGAAAGGGCGTGATAGGGCCAAGCACAAACCCATGGCGGGACGTGGCTTCTGGACATGCAATTGCTCCGGCGACTTTTGCGGCAGTCACGACAGGCCGGCTTAACCTTTTGCTTACTTCGATCGTCGATGGTGGGTCAGAGGTGGCGCGGTATCGATCATGAGTGCGGAACGGAAATCAGAATATGACCGCAAGGACCGTGCGGCGGAGCGTCGCCACGTCCAGATCGCGGTCAAGGTCCGGCGACCGGGTGAAACCTGGTTCACCAGCCGGATCACCGACGTATCCACCACCGGATTTCGTCTGCAGAGCTTCATGAAGCTGACGGTCGGTAGAGACCTCTGGGTCATGCTGCCGGGTTTCGAGGGGCGGCGCGCCCGCGTGTTATGGACTCGTGGTCCCGAATCGGGCTGCACCTTCGAACGGCCGCTTCACCCCGCGATCCTCGACCATATCGTGCGCTTGAACGCGGCCGCCGGCTCCTACTGACGCGGCGGGCAGGACATCGCTAGGGCATTTAGAGCGACGGCGGTTCAGACGGTCGGAGCATCCTGGAACTGGAGACTCGCCAAGCGGGCGTAAAGGCCATCCTGCGCCACCAAGGCGGCGTGATCGCCCTGTTCGACGATGCGGCCCTCATCCATCACAAGAATGCGATCGGCGGCGCGCACAGTGGCCAGTCGATGAGCGATGACGATGGTCGTGCGCGCCTGCATCAGCCGACCGAGCGCATCCTGCACCAGCCGTTCGGATTCGGCGTCGAGCGCAGAGGTCGCCTCGTCCAGCAGCAGGATCGGCGCATCGCGCAGCAGGGCGCGCGCGATCGACAGGCGCTGGCGCTGGCCGCCCGACAGGCGTGCGCCGCCTTCACCCATCTGGCTGTCCAGCCCCTGTGGCAGCGCGCGGAGAAAGGCTTCGGCATTGGCGGCGCGGGCGGCCTCCCAAATTTGCTCGTCGGTCGCGTCCCAGCGGCCGTAGCGCAGATTGTCGCGGGCCGATGCGGCGAAGATCACGCTGTCTTGCGGCACGATCGCCATCATGGCGCGCAATGCGGCGGGATCGGCATCAGGCAGGGCGACGCCGTTCAGCCGAATCGCGCCGGAACCTGGATCGTAGAAGCGTAGCGCGAGTTGGATAAGGGTCGACTTGCCCGCGCCGGAAGGGCCGACGACCGCGATCGTCTCGCCCGGCGCGACGGCGAAGGAGACGCCATGCAGCGCCGCCTGATCGGGGCGCGTCGGATAGTGGAAATGCACATCCTCGAAACGCAGATGCGCGCCCTGCAAACCGCTGGGCAGCGGGGCCGGGTGGGCTGGAGGCAGGATGTCCGGCGCGGCCGTCATCAACTCATGCAAGCGACTGGCCGCGCCCGCGCCACGCAACAGGTCGCCCCAGCTTTCGGACAGCGATCCGAACGCGCCGGCGACCAGGCCGCCGGTCAGGACGAAAGCGGCGATGCTGCCGCCGGACAGCTTACCGGCTGCGACATCAAGCGCTCCCTGCCACATGACGGCGGTGATCGATCCAAAGACGAGCCCGATCACCACCGCGGTCATGAGCGCGCGCAGGCCGATCCGCCGTCGCGCGGTGGCGAAGCCGCTTTCCACGGTCGCATCGAAGCGAGCAGCCTCGCGCCCCTCTTGGCCGAAGGCCTGCACGATCTTCATCGCGCCCAGCACTTCGCTGGTGACGCTGCCGATGTCGGCCAGCCGATCCTGGCTGGCGCGCGACAGGCCGCGGACCCGGCGGCCCAGCCCAATCAGCACGAGCAGGATGACGGGGATGCCTAGCAGCAGCATCGCCGCGAGCTTGGGCGCGAGCGCGAAGAGGTAGATCAGCCCACCCATCCCGGTGACGAGGTTGCGCAGCGCGACCGAGACTGTCGATCCGACCACCTGCTCGACGATCGCGGTGTCCGCGGTCATGCGGGACGCGATTTCGGACGGGCGGTTTTCCTCGAAGAAACGTGGCGCCTGGCGCAGCAGATTGGCCTGGGTGGCGCTGCGAATGTCGGCGACGACACGCTCGCCCAGCCAGGACACGAAATAGAAGCGCAGCGCGCTGGCGATCGCCAGGATGATGACGATCAGCAGCAGATATTCAAACCAGCGGCTGATGTCGCCGCCGCCCATGAAGCCCTTGTCGATCACTAGCCGGAAGCCGCTGGGGATGCCCAGCGTTGCGGCCGACGACACGATCAGCGCCAGCACCGCGCCGGCGATGCGCCCCGGATAGCGACGGGCGAAACCCCATAGCATCGACAGGCTGCCAAGGGCGGGGCGCGCATCGGCGCGGGCGGCGGGTTGCAGGGCATCCTCCATGGATGCGGCGCTTAGAGGGATTTCACGGGATAGGAAATATCCGACCGCCCCGAAATCGCTTCAGGTCCGGAAAATCGCGGCGTTGAGCACGGAGCAATGCGTCGCCTGGGGCCAGTCCGTCCCACCCGCTTCGACAGCCTGTCAGCTATCGCCCGCCATTTCCCCCGCCAATTGCAGCACACGGCGAGTGTCGGCCTTGCCGGTCAGGGCATAGGCCATCGCGCCGGCTTCCCAATAAGCGACGACCTCGCCCTGCTGCCGGGCGATCAGCGGCGTGCCCTCCGCCGGGGTTTCCGCGCGGTCGGCGAAGAAGGAGAGCGCCTCGCCCTGTGGCGTCAGCATCGACATGGCGATGGCCGGACTGTCGGGGGTCGGGAAGAGCTGGACATCGGTCACGCGCCAGCCTGCGGGCAAAACGGGCAGCACGATGCCGGTGGACTGTTCGATCTCCCGCGCGTCGAACGTCGCGCTTTCGACTTGGGAGGCCATGGCCTGGCGCAACAGGCCGGCGCGGCGGGAGGCGGCGGCTTCGTCGAGGAAACTGCTCGCCTGCGCTGTCTGCGGAAATTCGCCCAGTGCGCCGCGCGCTATCCAGCCGGTGGCGAGCAAAGCGGCGATGGCGGCGGCGCGCCCGACATGGCGCCAGCTGCGGCCGGCGTCATTGTCATTGGCGACCGGCAGGCGGGTATCGCGGCGGCGGCCGACCAGCGTCCCCTTGGTCCCGTCCTTGACCAGGCGGAAATCGATATGCGGCCAGCGTTGCCGCCAGCGCCGCGCCACCAGTCGTTCGCCGGGTCGGGCGGCATCGTCCAGCAGGACCACGCCGTCGGGGGACAGGCGCGCGAACAGGCTGTCGGCCGCGCCGCGGACCAGCGGGTGGACGCTCCAGGGCGGCCCGTCGATGATGATGAGATCGATCTGGTCGGGCAGCGCATCGATCGCATACCAGCGGCCCGGCCAGTCGGCGCTGTCATGGGTCAGCGGGGCGTGGCGGATATCGACGTCGAGCGCATGGTCGGCCAGCCATTGCCGGGTCGCATCGACAAAGCCGCCATGCTGGTCGAAACTGTGCAGCCGGCCGCCGCCATGCAATTGCAACGCGCGGGCGGCGATGAGCGAGGAGGCGCCCGCGCCCAGTTCCACCACATGGGCGGGGCGCGTCCTTGCGATTTCACGCACGATATGGCGCAGGAACCCGACATCGGCCTTCCAACTGCCCAGATGCGGCAGGGCGTCGTGCGGCAGGCGCAATTCGTCGAGCAGGGCGCGCTTGTCCGCCGGGCGACCACCCGACAGGCTGGCGAGCAGCCAGGGCCAGCCGATCGCGCCGAAACCAATGCGCCAGGCCATGTCCGACAGGCGGCGGGGCAGGTCGCTGTCGGCATGGCCCGCTTCGGTCAGGGGGAGAAGGCCGGTGAGGTCACGGGATGTCACTGTAAAAACATGCTCCTTATGGAATCGCCGGACTATGCCGCTCATCCTGTTTCGCGCATATGACAGCGTCACAGATCGTCAATGGATGACGCAGGGAAGGCCGATGACCCGTATAATTTCCGCGACAGTCGAACGGTGGCCGGTGGCGGGCGCCTTCGTCATCAGCCGCGGGGCCAAGACCCATGTCGATGTCATCGTGTGCACCGTGAGCGACGGCGTGCACGAAGGGCGGGGCGAAGGGACGGCCATCTATTATGAGGGCGAGAGCGCGGAGGGCTGCGTCGCGGCGCTTCAGGCCTATGCCGGGCCGCTGGAGCGGACGGCGTTGCTGACCCATATGCCGCGCGGCGCGGCGCGCAACGCGCTGGACTGTGCGCTGTGGGATCTGGAGGCGAAGCAGGCCGGAGTTCCGGTGTGGCAACTGGCCAGTCTTGACGCGCCCGCGCCCCTGCCCAGCGCCTTCACCATCAGTCTGGGCGAACCGGCGAAGATGGAGGCGGATGCCGGGGCGGCGGCGGCGCGGGGCTTTGCGCTGCTGAAATGCAAGCTGACCGGCGAAGGCGACCAGGCGCGCATCGCAGCGGTGCGCGCAGGCGCGCCGGACGCCCGGCTGATCGTCGACGCCAATGAAAGCTGGCACGCCATGGACATTGCGGCGGAAGCGGCGGCGCTGGCCATGCTGGGGGTTGAAATGGTCGAACAGCCGGTGATCCATGGGCAGGAAGCGCGGTTGGCGGGGGTGCGCGCGCCATTGCCGCTGTGCGCCGACGAAAGTTGCCATACGCGCGCCGATCTCGACCGGCTGGGCGATTTCGACGCGGTCAATATCAAGCTGGACAAGGCGGGCGGGCTGACCGAGGCGCTGGCGCTGGCGAAGGACGCGCGGGCGCGTGGTTTTCGCATCATGGTCGGCTGTATGCTCGGCACCTCGCTGGGCATCGCGCCGGCTGCGCTGGTGGCGCAGGGGGCGGACTGGATCGACCTGGACGGCGCGCTGCTGCTGGCGAAGGACCGGGACGGTGGATGGGCGCTGCGTGAGGGGCTTTTGCAGCCGGGTATGTTGTGGGGCGGCGGTCAGTAGCCGAGCGTCAGGCCGACCGCATAATATCGGGGACCGACATTGGCCTTGGCCCGCAGCTTGGGGATGATCGGCATCGCCAGCGTCGCATAGGGGCGGATATGATCGCCGCTGAAGCGCGCACCCGCGCCGATCGTGGCGGACAGCGGGATGGTATAGGCGGCCTCGACCCGGCCATAAAGTTTCGTGTCGCCATCGCGTAGGTAGACGCCGGCGCCCGGCGTCAGGCTGAACCCGGCCATATTCAGCGCGTAGCCCGCGCCGATTTCCGTCCCCCAATGACCATCGGCGCGGCCATAGTTGATTTCCGCGCCCAACCCTTCGGCCTGGACCGTTGCGGGAATGGTGGCGGACAGGATGGCGGCGAGCGCCGAGGCGGCAAGGGCGAGGCGCGATATCGTCATCGCGCCCCGCTAGGCGCGGAGGGGCGCCGCCACAAGCCGGCGCGGGACGAACCGACTCGTCCGCGCGTCGGCCCGCCTTCATCCTTCCAGATCGACCCGCTTGACCGGCTGCACCTCGGCATACGGCATGATCATCCGCCCATCCGGCGCCGATGTGAAAGTGGTTTGCGTGGGATAGGCGAATTCGATCCCGCGATCGTTGAATTGCCGCAGGATGGCCAGGCCAACCTTGTGCCGCACGATGTAGATCGCGTCCCAGTCCGGCAGATAGACGTCGAACTCCACCTCGAAATCCAGGCTCGACGCGCCAAATCCAATAAAACCGGACCGGACGAAATTGCCGCCCAGATCGGTGATGATCGCCTTCAATATGTCGGGTATCTGTTCGGCGACGTCGGGCGCCGTCTGATATATGACGCCGATGGCGAATTTGATCCGTCGATGGTCCAGCGTGAAATAGCTGGTGATTTCCTTTTGCAGCAGATTGGCGTTCGAAATGACCTTCTTTTCGCCGGTAACCGCGCGCAGGCGGGTGGATTTCAGCCCGATTTTTTCGACTGTGGCCGTCGTAGCGTCATAGTTGATCGTCTCGCCCCGGCGGAATGGCTTGTCGAAGATGATCGAGAGCGCGGCGAACAGGTCGGAGAAGATGCCCTGCGCGGCCAGGCCTATGGCGATGCCGCCAATGCCCAGACCCGCGACCAGCCCCGTGACGTTGACGCCCAGATTGTCGAGCACGACGATGGTGGCGATCGCGAACAGGGCGAAGCTGACCAGCACGCGAATCAGGCCCATGGCGTTGGCCAGCGTCTCGCCGCCGCCATCCTGCGCCAGCGTTTTGCGCTCGATCAGGCCCAGGATGATCTCCCGCGCCCAGAGCGCGACCTGCAACACGGTGGCGATGGTGAAGAGGAAAGCGACGGTCTTCGTCAGCGAAGCCGGCGCGTCGGCATAGCCCACGACCAGACGGGCGGCGACCAGCACCATGAAATAATGGGTGGTGCGCGCCGCCGCGCGGCCCAGCACATTGGCATAGCCCAGCGGATCGCCGCGCGTTCCCCGGTTGCGCTTGCCAAATTCGCGCAGCGCGGTGAGCGCCAGATAGATCAGCACGGCCGCGCCGAGCGCGATCAGGATCTGGACATAATGGACCTGGAACCAGGTGATGGTGGAATCCCACATTTCGCGTAGATTGGGGGCCTGCACGTCGATGGCGGGGAGGGCGGGGTCTTTTTTGTCGGCCATGCTGTTCCGTCTGAATGAGAGCGAGTTCCAATCAGATGGAATCATCTGATGACTGGCAAATCGCGTAAAACATAAGGGGCGGATCAGGCCGCCGCTGCGAGCGGCTCGCAATCCGCGATCCCGTCGAGAAACGCAATCAGGCCGCGCTCCCCGCGCGACAGATAGCGCGTCCGGCGCGGCAAGCGAAGCCCTTCGCGCCACGCATCCTGCCCATCCTTGCACAAAGCCAGCAAAGCAGGGTGGACATAGGATTTGCGGCTGATCGCGGGAGTATTGCCCAGCGCCCGCGACACCGGTTCGAGTAGGTCCTTAAGCGAGACATGGCCGGCCGCCAATGTTTCGAACGCGATGGTGGACGCCCCCCAGGTGCGGAAATGCTTGGCGGTGAAGGGGCCGTCCATGGCCTGCGCGATATAGGCGTTGACGTCGTTCGAGGTGATCGGCCGGGCGTCGCCATCCTCATCCAGATATTGGAAGAGATGCTGGCCGGGCAGATCCTGCACCTGCCGCACGAAGCGCAGCAGGCGAGTGTCGGTGACGGTGAGTTGCTGTTGCTTGCCCGACTTGGCGCGGTAGCGCAGCGTCAACGACTTGCCGGACAGGTCGACATGGCGGCGGCGCAGCGTGGTGGCGCCGAAACTCTTGTTGGTGGTGGCATAATGTTCGTTGCCCACGCGCAGCTTGGCCAAGTCGAGCAGGCGGATCACGGCGGCCAGCGTGCGGTCCTTGCGCAGGCCGCGGCGCAACAGGTCGGCCTCCAGCCGTTCGCGCAATTTGGGCAGGGCGCGGCCGAAATCGGGGCAGCCGGCATATTTCTGCGCCTCCCGCGCGGCGCGGAAGTCGGGGTGATAGCGATATTGTTTGCGACCGCGATCATCATAACCGATCGCCTGGATATGGCCCCAGGGCGAGGGGCAGTACCAGCAGTCGACATAGGCCGGCGGCAGCGCGATCGCGTTCAGCCGGTCTATTTCGTCGCGGTCGGCGATGCGCGTGCCGTGGGCGTCATAATAGGCCCATCCGTGCTTGAGCGCGCGTCGCGTAATGCCGGGAATGGAGTCGTCCGCATGGACGATGGAGGTGTTGGCCATCTTATCCTTCTCATGGCCGAAAACCCGCCGTTCGTCGCTTCGTTCCGCAACTTCCCCAGCGGATGGCCGTTGAGGCTGCTTCGCCATAGAGGAGACGATCATGCCTGCCCTTGAAGAAAGCCGAATCCTGATCATCGCCACCGACGGCTTCGAACAGTCCGAACTGTTCGATCCGCGTCAGGCCCTGATCGACGCGGGGGCGCAGGTCGTGCTCGCGTCGCCCGATACGAAGCCCATTCAGGGCATGAAGCATGACGAGAAGGGCGACAGGATCACGCCCGATATCATGCTGGAGGCGGTGAAGATCGCCGAATATGACGGCCTGATCCTGCCGGGCGGGGTGGCCAATCCCGATACGTTGCGGATGGACGAGAAAGCGGTGGCGCTCATTCGCGCCTTTGCCGAAACGGGCAAGCCCTTGGCGGCGATCTGTCACGCGCCATGGCTGCTGGTGGAGGCCGATGTCGTGCGCGGCAAGACCGTAACATCCTGGCCGTCGGTGCGCACGGACCTCGCCAATGCCGGCGCGCAGGTGGTCGATCAGCCAGTCGTGATCGACGGGAACATCATCACCAGCCGCAAGCCGGACGATATCCCCGCGTTCGTCGCCGCGTTCAAGAAAGCGGTCGGCGAATCGCAGACGGTCGCAGCCTGAGCGGCGGGGCGCCCAGGCGCCAGGGCGTGACCGGGCGGCGGAGCAGCGACAGATAGGCCAGCGTCCACGCCGCGCAGACGGTCAGCGTCGGCGCGGCGAAAGCCAGGATGCCGGGGAAGATGACGGCTGTGGCGACAGCGGCGGCGCTGCCGCCCAGCACGGCCGCCAGGGCGCGCGGCTCCCCATCGGGGCCGCGCAGCCAGACTATGGCGGCGGTGACGCCTGTCAGGAAGCCTAGTATGAAATGCAGCGTGGCCGGGCCGGGCAGGCCAAGCGCGGCGACCAGCAGCATGAGGATCGCCGCCGCTGGCGCCAGCGGAACCCGGCCCAGCAGCCGCGTTGTCAGCGGATAGGCCAGCAATTCGCAGGTCAGCGCGGCGAGTAGAATAGCGATAGCCAGGTCGGCATGACCGGCGATCAGGGCGATCACCGCGGCGGCGCCCCAGCGGATGAGGCGGGTCGGGGCCATGCGGATATGGCTGATCCACTCCCGCGCGCCGGGACGCGGGATGATGCGACGATCGGCGAGGCGTAGCTGGAAGCCGCCGACAAGCAGCAGCGCATCGATGCCCCAGGGCAGCAAGTCCGGCACCTGCCATGAACAGGCGAGCAACAGGCCGAGCAGCAGGCCGTGGGCCAGGCCCAAAAGGCGCAATTCTCCGATCATGCCGGGACGCTCCGTCCCGCACCGAGCGTCGCGGCAAGATCGTCGCGCGCCGCCGCCTTGCGCAGCCGCGTCAGATAGGTGTCGAGGCCGATCTGAAGCGCGAGCATCATGAAGATGAAGGGTTGATAGGCGATGCCCACGAACAGCGATCCGATCATGTAGACGACATGGCCCTGTTGCAGGGCCGAGGCGAAGGGCGAGATCCAGGCCTCGTCCGGGCCATCTCTCTTGCGATACAGGCGGCGGATCATCTCGGTGCGGATGAAGCAAATGCCGTGGATCAGCGCCCAGATGAAGAAGCCGAAATAGCCCTGTTCGCCCAGCATCTCGAAATAGGCGCTGTGATAGGCGCGGCCCTTGTCGGTGACGATGCGCCGCTCGATCCGTGCGCCGCCGCTGTCGACGACGGTGCTCTGGGCGAAATAGGTGAAGCTGTTCTGGAGATAATTGTCGAAGCCGCCGCCGCCTGGATGCTGCTTCACATAGTCGAGCGTCCACATCCACACCGCGACTCGGGTGGCGGCGCTTTCGTCGCCCTGGTGATTCTCGATCGTCTCCATCCGCTGGGTGAAGCTGGCGGGCAGGAAGGGGATGGACGCCAGCGCGGCCACGGCCAGCAGAGGGCCATAGACGAACTTCTTCTTCGACCGCACCAGCATCATGCCGAAGAGGATGACGAGGCAGACGAGGCCCGTGCGCGCCTCCGTGCCGATCGGCATCAACATGCAGGCGAGGCACAGGGCGTAGCAGAAGGTCTTCACGCGCCAGTCCGGCGGGAAGATGGTGCCATGGTTGGACAGCCAGAGGATGAGCGGCATCAGCGAGATAGCGACGCAACTGATGATGCTGCCTTCATAGAGGCCGCTGTTATTTTCGACCATCAGGTTGAGCACGCCATAGCCGCCGCCCGACAGCGCGGTCTTCATGCCGCCATTGATGATGATGGTGCTGGCGCAAAGAATCATGAAGAGGGTCAGCGCCTCGATCCGCAACCGGGTGCGCAGGACGAGCGGCAGGAAGATGCCCGCGATGATCGCCTTCCACACCCAATTCCATTTGGTGAGCGCTTCGGCCGGGAAATCGGCGGTCATGGTGGTATAGCCGCAATAGGCCACCAGCACGAGCATCAGCCCCTGCCGCACCGAGAATCGGCAATCCTTCTTGTCGTCCATGACCAGCCAGGCCCCGACCATGGCGGCAAAGGCCATGGCGGAGATGGGGATGGTGTTGAGCAGGAAATAGGACAGGCGCTGGGGCGAGACGATGTCGATATAGGCATAGACCGCGACCAGCAGGAACGGCCGTTTCAGGCCCATCAGGCCGAAGATGCCGAGAAAGGCGATGAAGAAGAGGTCACGCATCGGTATGCGGTTCCGGCGCCGAAGGAAGCTGCGCGGGCGGGTCGCGATCCAGATCGGCGCGCGGCAACAGCCGCCAGGCGGCGAGCAGGATCACGCCATGGCTGATCAGCAGGGACAGGGCGTCGATCATCGCGCGTCGATCATAGGGGGCTGAGTGATTCCGTTCGGCACTTGTCCCCACTAGCGAGACAGAGTTGACGGGCCGTTAAACCTTTTCCGGCAAACAGATCGGGCTATGACTCGTATTCTCCATGTCCTGGACCACAGTCTGCCGCTCCATAGCGGCTACACATTTCGCACCCGCGCGATTCTGCGCGCGCAAATGGCAAAGGGGTGGGAGGTGCGCGGCATCACCGGCCATCGCCATGCGGCGCAGGGGCCGGAGCAGGAGATGGTCGACGGCCTGACCTTCCATCGCACGCCGGGCGAACCGGCCAGCGGCAATCCGCTGATTCGCGAATGGCGCGACATATCGGCCCATGCCGATGCGATCGACGCGCTGGTGCGGGCCTGGCGGCCGGACGTGATCCATGCCCATTCGCCGGTGTTGAACGCCATCGCGGCGCAGCGCGTGGCCAGGCGCCACGGCCTGCCGATGATCTACGAAATCCGCGCCTTCTGGGAAGATGCGGCGGTCGGCAACGGCACCGGGGTCGAGGGCAATCCCCGCTATTGGCTGACCCGCCAGCTTGAAACCCATGCGGTGCGCGCGGCCGATGCCGTGGCGGTGATCTGCGAAGGGCTGCGCGGCGACCTGATCGCGCGCGGTGTGGATGCGGACAAGATCGTGGTGTCGCCCAATGGCGTCGATATGGACCAGTTCGGCACGCCGGTCGATCGCGACCCGGCGCTGACCGCGAAGTTGGGCCTGGAGGGGGCCGACGTGGTCGGCTTCATCGGCAGCTTCTATGATTATGAGGGGCTGGACGACCTGATCGCCGCGATGCCGCGACTCGTGCGCGCCCGGCCCAGGGCGAAGCTGCTGCTGGTCGGCGGCGGCCCGCGCGAACAGGCGCTACGCGACCAGGCGATGGCGTCGCCCTTCGCCGACCATATCGTATTCGTCGGCCGGGTGCCGCACGACCAGGTCGAACATTATTATGCGCAGGTCGATATATTGGCTTACCCGCGCAAGGCGATGCGGCTGACCGATCTGGTCACGCCGCTAAAGCCGCTGGAGGCGATGGCGCAAGGGCGTCTGGTCGCGGCGTCGAGCGTCGGCGGGCATCGCGAACTGATCGAGGATGGCGTCACCGGCGCCCTGTTCGCGCCCGACGATCCGGCGGCGATCGCCGCGGCGCTGGCGGACCTGTTCGCCAATCGCGACGGATGGGATGAACGCCGGGCCGTGGCCCGCGCGTTCGTCGAGCGCGAGCGTAACTGGTCGTCAAACATTGTGCGTTATGAACCCGTTTACCAGCGGCTGCTGGCGCGTCCCGCACGGACGCGCGCGGCCGCATGAGCAAGGGTTGAACATAAGGTGGCGGCGGGAGTCATCAGCAGGCGGAGCATGGCGATAGCCGCACTGGCCGGTCTGGCGGCTGCATTGCTGGTGTTGTGGATGCCGGTCGGCCTGGTCGAGATGATCGTGGCGTCGAGCGGCCTCAGCGAAGCGTGGCCGGCCGCGGCGCCGCCGTTGGGATGGAAGGCGCGGCTGATGATGGCGGGTTTCGCCGGAGTCATGGCGATCGGCCTGGTCGGCCTGGCGCGCCGCGATGCGGATGCGCCGGAACAAGAAGATGGGAAAGGACGCGCCCATCGCGTCCAGGGAGCACGTAAAATGGGTTTCGCATTCTCCAAGCTGACCGCGCTGGCGCGGGGCCGTGCTGCATCGGGCATCGAACCGGACGCGCCGATCCTGCGGCGCGCCGACGCGCATCCTGATGCGCCGTCCCGCCCGCCGATCTTCGCGAGCCGGGACTTTGACGGGATCGACATTTTCCCGCGCGCCGAATCGGGCCGCCGATCGCTGGTGGCGCGTCGCGACCCGGAGCGCGACACGATCGTCCCGCTCGGCAAGCTGCCCATGCCCAGCGCGCCGATGCCGCTGACGGACGCAGAGCTGCCGCAACCCGCCTTCCTGCGGCCGGCCGGTCTCTTTGCCGTTCCGACCCTGGTCGAAGATGATATCGACGATGATGGCGCGGACGAAGATTATGCCACGTTTGAAGCAGCGCCGGTCGCGGCCGAATGGACCGCGCCTGCGATGCCCGCCAGCGTCGCCCAGCCCGCCGAAACAATCCGTCCCGCGCCGCTGCCCATGCCCTCCACCCATGGCCTGTCGATCAGCGAACTGACCGAGCGATTGGAACGCGGGCTTAAGCACAGGTCGCGGAAAATGTCGTCGGCCGGGGCCGGTGGCGGTATGATCGCCGACATGCCGGTGGCCTCGGCCGTGCCGGTGCGCAAGACGGTGGAGCAGGATGCCGACGAAGCGCTGCGCGCCGCGCTGGGCGCGCTGCGTTCCATGACCGGGCGACGGTGACAGCCGCCGCCCGGCGCAGGTCTTACCAGTCTTCGATCGTCAGGGCGGACAGTTCCAGCCAGACGCTCTCCATATCCGCATCGCCATCATCGACGCTGATGTCAGCGACGAAATGGCCCGGCAGCACCCATTCGGCATCGGTCAGGCCTGCCATGAAGGCGCTGCCGCGTTCAGGGAAATCCTCGCCGCTCAGGCGCAGCCGCACCATATGGCGCTGCCCTTCGAACAGGGCGCTGGCCGAGGGGCGGCTGACCGCCCGTTCGACGATGGCGGGTTCGCCCGCGCGGGCAAGCAGTTGCGCCAGCAAGGGCGGCAGCGGGCTGGCCCTTTTCCTTCCTATTCCTTTATTTCGGATGAGGTTGGCCACGCCGAACTCATGATCCAGACTTGTCATTGGCTGATGCTCCTGCGATAAGTGTTCATGAAATGTTCTACTCGTCTCCTTATGCGATCGCCGGGTTGCCGACCCAGGCGCAGGTCGAAAACCAGGCGCGGATCGCGTGCGCAGCGGCGTCCGAAAGCGGTTGGCCGCATCTTAAATTCGCGAAGAAATTGTTCGATCATGCGCAGCAACATTGGCCTTTTTCTCCCCAGTCAGCACGACTCGCCCGCTGCAAGTCGATAGGTTTATTCCTATCTCTAACGCAATTTCCTACTTGTCTAGGAAAATTCCTATCATTATGGATTGGATATGGATGAATCGGAACATACCCGGATTGCGCTTGATCGGCTGATTGCCGAACGGGGGGAGAATTATGCCGATCTGTCCCGGCTGATCGGCCGCAATCCCGCTTATATTCAGCAGTTCATCAAGCGCGGCACGCCACGCAAGCTGGACGAGGAGGATCGGCGCGTGCTGGCGCGCTATTTCGGCGTGCCCGAACAGATGCTGGGCGGCGCGACGGCGCCGGTCGCGGCCCCCGCCCGGATGCGCGGGATGCCCGCAGTGGTCGCGGTGCCGCGGCTGGCGCTGGGCGCGTCGGCGGGGCTGGGATCGCTGGACGAGGATGAGCAGGCGGCGGGCGTGATGGCGTTCGATGCGCGCTGGCTGCGCCATCTGGGCGTGCGACCGCAACGGGTGTCGATCATCCGGGTCGATGGCGAATCGATGGCGCCGACGCTGAACGACGGCGACGATATCATGGTCGATCATGACGATGATGCGGGCCGCCTGCGCGACGGCGTCTATGTGCTGCGGCTGGACGGCGTGCTGATGGTCAAGCGCGTCGCCATGGGGCCGCGGCGCGGTTGGTTCAGCGTGGTGAGCGATAATCCGCATTATCCCGACTGGGCGGATATCGATCCGGCGCTGGTGGATATTGTCGGCCGGGTCGTCTGGAGCGGCAGGCGCTTGCATTAGCGGTGTCCGCCTCCCAATCCGTCAAGTGGATGTTTTCCGACTGGGTCGGGATAGGCGGGGTCGGCACGGTGTTATGCTGCCGTTGAGGCGATGGCGTGGCTGCGCCAGAGGAGTGTCGATTGAACGATAATGGCGCGGTGATCCGCAAGGGACAGGAATGGCGCGGCGCGCCCATGGCGCTGGCGACGGTGGTGTCGACCTGGGGATCGGCGCCGCGGCCGCGCGGCAGCCATATGATCGTCCATGCCGATGGCCGGTTCGAGGGCAGTATTTCGGGCGGCTGCGTGGAAAGCGACGTGTTGCAACGCGCGGCGGAAGTGATCGGCGGGCGCAACGCCCATGTCGAAAGCTATGGCGTGGCCGATGGCGATGCCTGGGAAGTCGGCCTGCCGTGCGGCGGCGAGATCGCGGTGCTGGTCCAGCCGGTGAGCGAGGCCGGCTTCGCGCCCGGATTGTTCGACCGGATCGCCGCCGCCAGCGCGCGCGGCCGGGCGCTGACGCTGGCGACCGACCTGGACAGCGGCGTGACGCGCGAGGCGGCGGGAGAAGGGGATTTCCTCAATCGCTACGATCCGCCGCGCCGTCTGCTGATCGTCGGTGCGGTGCAGATCGCCCAGAGCGTGGTGCCGCTGGCGCAGGCGATCGGGGTGACGCCGGTGGTGATCGACCCGCGCGGCCGCTTCCTGACGGCGGAGCGTTTCCCCGGCGTGGAGCTGGACGACCGCTGGCCCGACGAGGCGATCGCGGCGCGCTTCCCCGGCGAATCGACCGCGGTGGTGACATTGAGCCATGACATCAAGATCGACGACCCTGCGCTGGTGGCGGCGCTCCGCGCATCGACGGGTTATGTCGCGGCGCTGGGATCGCGCAAGAGCCATGCGGCGCGGCTGGAGCGACTGGGGGCGCTGGGCTTCGGGGCCGATGACCTGGCCCGTATCGATGGGCCGGCGGGGCTGGATATCGGCGCGATCGGCGCGGCGGAAATCGCGCTGTCGATCACGGCGGGGATGGTCGCGGGGTTTAACGCGCGACGTTGACCGTCATGCGTGCCCCCTGCCGCAAGAGATGGGCAGGGGACACATCCCCCACGCTGTCGGGCACAAAGGATGGCGCGCCCTAACAAAGCGACGGGATGGATCAATACCCCAATGGACGTATTGGAGAAATTTCTTGTCGCCAAGTGCCGTTATACAATCGTAATATTACAGGCGCTGTCATGTTCGGCAGGGAACGACTCCAGCGAGAGCCGTTATCCACTTTGTTGCGGCAGGATATTTTTCAGCAGCAGCGGCCGCCATTCCTGCCGCCGTAGCGCGCTTCCTGCCGGTCCCGAAAAAATTGCGTACGGTCCATGGCTGGCCGGTCGGGATGATGCGCGGCCATGTGGCGCAGATAGGCGTCATAGTCGGGCAGGCCGACCATGAGTCGCGCGGTCTGGCGCAGCGTGGCGAACAGCCCGCTCATTCCGCTGGCGCCAACTGGGAGGGGATTTCGCGCGCCGTGGGCGCGGCGGTCCGCCGGGCGGCGACACAGGTGCGAATGGTGAAGAAGAGCAGCGCCAGCACGACCGCTAGGAACAGCGCCACCAGCGCGGCGTCGATCCGGTCGTTGAAGATGATGCGCTGCATCTCCGCCATGGATTTGGCGGGGGCCAGCACCGTGCCCGCATCCGCCGCTGCGCTGAATTTCGCGGCATGAGCGAGGAAGCCGACCTTGACGTCGGCCGAGAAGAGCTTGAGCCAGCCCGCGGACAGGGTGCAGATCAGCAGCCAGGCGGTGGGGACCAAAGTCACCCAGGCGAACCGGTCGCGCTTCAAGCGGAACAGGACGGCGGTGCCCAGCATCAGTGCGATCGCCGCGAGCATCTGGTTGGAAATGCCGAACACGGGCCAAAGCGTATTCACGCCGCCGAGCGGATCGGTGACGCCCTGATAGAGGAAAAAGCCCCAGGCCGCGACCGTTAGCGCGGTGGCGACGATGCCGGGGACATGGCTTTTCGTATCCTTGAAACTGGGCACGGCCAGCGCGATCAGATCCTGCAACATGAAGCGCCCGGCGCGGGTGCCGGCATCGACGGCCGTCAGTATGAACAAGGCTTCGAACAGGATCGCGAAATGATACCAGAAGGCTTTCATCGCCGGGCCGCCTACGACATGGCTGAAAATCTCCGCCATCGCCACCGCCAGCGTCGGCGCGCCGCCCGCGCGGCTGATGACGCTATGTTCGCCGACATCCTTCGCCGTCTGGGCGATGAGGTCGGGCGAGATCGGGAAGCCCATGGCGGTGACGGCGGCCGACGCGCTGGCCGCGTCCGTGCCGATCAGCGCGGCCGGGCTGTTCATCGTAAAATAGATGCCGGGGTCCAGGATCGATGCGCCGACCAGCGCCATGATCGCCACGAACGCCTCCATCAGCATCGCGCCATAGCCGATCATCGGCGCATGGGCTTCGCTGGCGATCAGCTTGGGGGTGGTGCCGCTGGCGATCAGCGCGTGGAAGCCCGACACCGCCCCGCAGGCGATGGTGATGAACAGGAAGGGGAAGAGGCCGCCCGACCAGACCGGGCCGTTGCCGCCGACGAATTGCGTCAGCGCCGGCATCTTGAGCGGCGGGGCCATGATGACGATGCCGATCGCCAGCGCCGCGATCGCGCCGATCTTGAGGAAGGTGGAGAGATAATCGCGCGGCGCGAGCAGCAGCCAGACCGGCAGGACGGAGGCGACTGCGCCGTAGCCGATCAATATCCAGCAGAGCTGGACCGGGGTGAAGGTGAAGATCGGACCCCAGACCGGCGACAGCGATACCGCCTGGCCATAGACGATCGCCGCCAGCAGGCCGATCAGGCCCAGCAGAGACACTTCCCCGATGCGGCCGGGCCTGATCCAGCGCGTATAGGCGCCCATCGCCATCGCCAGCGGCACGGTGGCGGCGACGGTGAACATGCCCCAGGGGCTTTCCGCCAGCGCCTTCACCACGATCAGCGCCAGCACGGCCAGGATGATGACCATGATCATGAAGGCGCCGAACAGGGCGATGGTGCCTGCGACCTGCCCCATTTCCATGCGGATCAGTTCGCCCAGCGACTTGCCGTCGCGCCGCATGGAGATGAACAGGATCATGAAATCCTGCACCGCCCCCGCCAGTACGACGCCGACGATGATCCATAGCGTGCCGGGGAGATAGCCCATCTGCGCCGCCAGAACTGGTCCCACCAGCGGCCCTGCGCCCGCGATCGCCGCGAAATGATGGCCGAACAGGACGGCCTTGTCGGTCGCGACATAGTCCAGGCCATCGGCGCGGAGGATCGCCGGGGTGGGCCGCGCCGGGTCCAGCCGCATCACATGGCGGGCGATGAAGAGGGCGTAATAGCGGTAGGCGACCAGGAAGCAGCTAACCGCCGCGACCACGATCCACAGTGCGTTGACCGCTTCGCCACGCGACACCGCGACGACGGTAAGGGCGATTGCACCGATGATCGCTGTCAAAATCCAGGGTAGGTGCCGGGTCACATGTGCTCCAGAGCGGTTGGGGGGACGTCGGCACCCTAATCCCCCCCAACCGAAACACAACCGCCTAGCGGCGCTGCCGGAACGGCCAGTCTGTGACGCCGCTGGCCCAGAGCGCCCACCAGATGATGACGGGCTGTAGCGCCAGTCGCGGGCCATGATACCACCAGCTCAGATGCACCCCGCCCAGGGGAATGTCGTTGATGGCGTGGTTGATATTGGCCGGCCAGACGCACAGAGCGTAGAGCGCAAGGCCCATGCCCGCCGCGGGGCGCAGGCGCGGGATCATCAGCCCGATCGCGCCGGCCAGTTCGGCCACGCCGGTCAGGGCCACAACCAGTTCGGGCATGGGCACCCAATGCGGCGTGATCGCCAGAAAACCGGCCGGCCGCGACAGATGCGCAATACCGGCAAAGGCGTAGGCGGCGGCCAGAACCAGTCGGCCGATTGTCCGGCCGCGCATCGCGGTCAATGCATCACGTCGATTTCCAGCTCGCCCTCATCCTGCCCATCCCAATAATGGGCGCGCTCGGCATGGACCTTTATCATCACCAGCCCCGGCGTGTCGGCGCCATCCTCGAACCAGAGTTCCAGATCGGGGTTCCAATGCGCGTCGAACTGGGCGCGGTCGCGGATCAGGTCGGCGCGCCCTTCCAGCGCGATGAACAGCGGGCGCTGGCCGAACAGGCCGCTCTTGCCGTGGAAGGACAGGCTGACGCGCGGGTCACGCTCGATATCCCGGACCATCAGCGTGTCTTCGGTGGTGAAATAATAGCTGTCGCCGCCATGGGCCACATCCTGATTGTTGCTCATCGGACGGGCGCCGATATGGCCATCCTCCGTATGGGTGGACAGCATGGCAAAATCGATATGCTGCATCTTTTCGGCCAGGCTGGCCATCGTGTGCTGCACCATGGGAGTCTCCTCTACTCGATCCGCTGTTAACGCAGGATGGGCCGAGTCGGGTTCCATCGATCGGATTCGACTCTCGATCGATAAGAACATATCATGAACATAATAGATATGATTCGGGAGTCGCCGTCATGGAAAGCCGCACCACGCCGCTTTACCGCCCCTTCTTCGCGCTGAAGCCGCCGCCGGTCGTCGCGCGGCAGATCGATCATTTCGCCGCGACGCTGGCGCCGGGGGCGGATCGTATCCTGCCCGAACATCAGCATGTCACGCTGGGCATCACGACCGACTGGCCCGACTATCCCTATGAACTGATCAAGGCGCTGCGCCGGGCGGGCGCGGGGATCATGGCGGAGCCGTTCGACCTGCTGATGGACGGTGTGAACTTTGGCGGCCGGTCGGCGGCGTTGCGGCCTTCGCGCAGCATCGCCGGGTTGAAAACGGTGCAGCAGCAGGTCGCCGCCGCGATGGCGCGGGCCGGGGCGACGCCGCGTCCAGGCTGGAGCTTCAGCCCGCACCAAACCCTGTTCTACCGCGACGGCCGGCCCAGGCAGCAGCGCATCGACGGGTTCGGATGGCGGGTGGAGGAGGTGGTCTTGGTGTGCAGCCATGTGGGCCGCACCCGGCATGAGATTATGGGCCGTTGGCCGCTCAGGGGCGATGCGCAATATCGGCTGTTTTAGAGCCTCGCTTGACTTGGTCGCGTCATGTTCCCGCCTGCGCGGGAACACGGGTTACAATATTCAGCGTTTGCGGACGAATTCCGCGCGCAGCACCAGGCCCTTGATCCCGTCATAGCGGCAGTCGATTTCCTGAGCATCGCCGGTCAGGCGGATCGACTTGATGAGCGTGCCGCGCTTGAGCGTCTGGCCTGCGCCCTTGACCGTCAAATCCTTGATCAGCGTAACCTGATCGCCGTCGGCCAGCAGGTTGCCGACCGAATCGCGGACTTCGACGGCGTCACCATCATTTGCGGCTACGGCGTTCGCCGCGCTGATCCATTCGCCGCTGGCTTCGTCATAGACATAATCGTCGTCGTCCATGGCGATCTATCCCTGGGTCACGCTTTGCAGCACGGCGGCGCGCAATTGCGGGATGCCCATGCCTTTCTCGCTCGACGTGACGATGATGTCGGGATGGGCGGCGGGGCGCTTGCGGATCGCGTCGGCGGTGGCCTGGGTCACCGCCGCCAGTTCGCTCGCCTTGATCTTGTCGGCCTTGGTCAGGACGATGCGATAGCTGACCGCCGCGCCATCCAGCATGTCGAGCATGTCATTATCGACGTCCTTGACGCCATGGCGGCTGTCGATCAGCACCAGCGCCCGCTTGAGCGAGGCGCGCCCGCGCAGATAGTCGTTCACCAGGAACTTCCATTTGCGCACAACATCCTTGGGCGCCTTGGCATAGCCATAGCCCGGCATATCGACCAGCCGGAACTGAAGCGGCACGCCCACGTCAAAGAAGTTCAATTCCTGCGTGCGGCCCGGCGTGTTGGATGTGCGGGCCAGGCCATTGCGATTGGTCAGCGCATTGAGCAGCGAGGATTTGCCGACATTGGAGCGGCCCGCGAACGCGACTTCGTTGACGTCCATGTCGGGCAGGAAGTCCAGCGTGGGCGCGGATTTGAGGAAGGCGATCGGGCCGCTGAACAGCTTGCGCGCTTCCTCGATCAGGTCAGTATTTTCTTCTTCTGTCACGTTCTTCTCCGTTCGCCCTGAGCTTGTCGAAGCGGTGTATCGAAGGGCCGAAGGCGCGCGATGCTTCGATACGGGCCTTCGACTTCACCTTCGGTGAAGTTTATCCTGAGCGCCTGCTGCAAGCGGGCAGTCGAAGGGCTCAGTCCCTACTCAGCACGAACGGGGACTTGGTAGGGTTATTCACTTCGTCGCGCTCGCCGTGCTCAGCACGGGATGCTTGCGATACAGCCACCATTGCTGCGCCATCGACAGGCAGTTGTTGGTGATCCAGTAGACCAGGAGGCCCGCCGCGAAGGGCGCCATGATGAACATCATCATCCATGGCATGATCGAGAAGATTTGCTGCTGCATCGGGTCCATCTGCGCGGGGTTCAGCTTGAACTGGAAATACATGCTGATGCCCAGCAGCAGCGCCAGCACGCCGATCGCCAGGAAGGACGGCGGGGTGAAGGGCAGCAGGCCGAACAGGTTGAAGATATGCAGCGGGTCGGGCGCGGACAGGTCCTTGATCCACAGCACGAAGGGCTGGTGGCGCATTTCGATCGTCAGCATCAGCACCTTGTAGAGCGCGAAGAAGATCGGGATCTGGATGAAGATGGGCAGGCAGCCGGCGAGCGGGTTGACCTTTTCTGTCTTGTACAGCGCCATCATCTCCTGCTGGAGGCGCGGCTTGTCGTCCTTATATTTCTCCTGCAGCGCCTTCATCTTGGGCTGCACCGCGCGCATCGCCGCCATGCTGGCGAACTGGCGCTGGGCGACCGGAAACATGATCGCGCGAACGACGAAGGTCAGGCAGATGATCGCCACGCCGAAATTGCCGAGCGTTTCGAACAGCCAGTGGAGCAGCGCGAAGATCGGCTGTTCGAACCAGTAGAACCAGCCCCAGTCGATCGCGCGGTCGAACAGCTTCACGCCGTCGCGCTCATAGGCCTGGAGCGTCTTGACTTCCTTTGCGCCGACATAGAGGCGAATGGTCTGGGTTGCGGCCTTGCCGGGCGCGAGCATGGTTGAACCGAGCGCGGCGTCGGCCTGATATTGCGTGCCTGCGCCCTTACGGAACTGGCCCGCGAAATCGGCGTCAGCGCCGGGGACGAGCGCGGAGAGCCAATATTTGTCGGTAAAGCCGATCCAGCCGCCCTTGGACTGGAAGCTTTGGGTCGATGGACCCTCGTCCAGATTTTTATAATTCACGTCATAATTGGCCGCGCCGTTGAACACGCCCATGGGGCCGACATGGATGGTCCAGGTGTCGGGGTCCTTGGGGATGCCGGTGCGGCTGATATAGCTGTAGGGCTTGACGCCGACGGCACCCTCGCCGCTATTCGACACCTTCTGCGCGGCGGAAATCATGTAATTTTGATCGACGCTCAGGCGGATTTCGAACAACTGGCCCGCACCGTTGTTCCAGGTCAGCGTGACGGGACTCGTCGGCGTCAACGCGCTGCCTTGAGCGGTCCAGACCGTGTTCTTGTTCGGCGTCTTCAATCCTTCGCCCTGCCAGCCGAAGCCGGCGAAATAGGCGTCCTGCGTGCCGCTGGGGCTATATAGGCGAACGGCGGGCGAATCCTTGTCGATCGTCTCGCGATAGGTTGGCAGCACGATATCGTCGATGCGCGCGCCGCGCAGGTTGATCGATCCGGTCAGCTTGGGCGTGCGGATCGGCACGCGCGGGCTTTCCTTCAGCACGATGGCGCGATCGCGAATCGTGGCCGGACCGTCGGCGGTGTCGGTGCCGGGGGCGGCGACCGGGGTGGTCTTGCCGCCTTCGATCTTCGTCGCGGGCGGATTGGCCGCCGGGAAGAAATAATGCGAGACATAGGGCCAGCCGAACAGGATCGCCGCGGTCAGCAGCACCGCCAGAATGATATTCTTCTTGTCGTCCACGTTGTTCGGCTCCGCCGTCTTATATCTGTGTCAGGGGACCGGGTCGTAGCCCGACCCGCCCCAAGGGTGGCATCGCATTAGCCGCTTGAACCCCAGCCAGCTACCCTTGATCGCGCCATATTTGCGGATCGCCTGAATCGCATATTCCGAACAGGAGGGGGCGTAGCGGCAGGTGGGGGGCAGGACGCGCGAAGGGCCGAGTTGCCAGAAGCGCGCGATCAGGATCAGCAGGCGGCCGATCACGGCTGTTCGCTTGAACGCGCCGCGGGCGTGTCGCTCTTTCTGGCGGTCTTGCCCTTGCGCGGACGCGGCGGGCCGCGCTGCGGGTCGATCGGGCGCGTCATGATCTTGCCCAACGCCTTGCCCAGTTCGGCGTGCAACAGCGCAAAATCGCGTTCGATCCCGCCTTCGCGGCCGATCAGCACATGATCCGCGCCGGCAATGCCATGGGCCGGCAGCAACGCGCGCGCCAGAACGCGAAAGCGGCGCTTCATCCGGTTGCGGATGACGGCGCCGCCAATCTTTTTCGTGACCGTGATGCCGATCCGCATCGCCGGGTCGCCATCGCCGCGTTCGCGCACCAGCAGGACGAAACCCGGCATGGGCGCGCGGCGTCCACGGTTCGCCGCCAGAAAATCCGCACGCCTGCTCATGACGGCAGGCGCGGCGGACGGCGGCGCGTCGATCAGGCGCTCAGGCTCTTGCGGCCGCGCGACCGGCGCGCGCGAATCACATTGCGGCCGCCGGGGGTCGCCATGCGAGCGCGAAAACCGTGACGGCGCTTCCGAACCAGATTGCTCGGCTGAAAAGTGCGCTTCATCGTTCATTCCTCAAAAAACAACTAGAGAATCGGGCGTGACAAAAAAGGGCCGCCAAAACAGCGGCCACCAGTCAGGGGGCGTCCGATAGGCAAAAGGGGGTGGGAAGTCAATGGCGGAAGCGGTTCACGGCGGACCTCCCGTCCGTTCGGGCTGAGCCTGTCGAAGTCCATCGCTGGGCGGAGCGCAGTGGCTTCACTCCCAGCAGAACCCTTCGACTTCGCTCAGGGCGAACGGCGTCCTTGGAACGCTTACTTCCCCCGCGCCGTCGCCACGGCCGCCTTGAGTGCGTCATAGCCGACCGCGCCGCCCAGCACCTGGCCGCCGATCACGAAGGTCGGGGTGCCGCTGGCCTGGAGTTTCTGGGCCAGGGCGATGTTGGACTGGATTTCAGCATCATATTTGGTCGATGCGATCGCCGAATCGGCTTCGGATTTGGTGATGCCCGCTTTCGCCGCCGCCGCGACGATGGTGTCGCGCGTGACCTTGCCCGCGTCATAAAGCGCCTTGTGATAGGGCATATATTGGCCGCGTTCGGCCGCCAGCAGCGATACCTTGGCCGCGGCGCTGCTTTCGTCCGACAGGATGGGCAGTTCGCGATAGACCACCTTCACCTTCGCGTCGCCGGCGACCAGCTTGGCCAGGTCGGGCAGCGAGGCGCGGCAATAGCCGCAGGCATAGTCGAAAAACTCGACCACGGTGACGTCGGCGTTGGTGGCGCCTTCCCACGCCCCGGCATAGGGGGTTTCGAGCGTGCTGCGACTGGCGTCGATCATGCCCGACATGCGCTTGGCCTGCAACTTCTCCACCGCCTGCGGGATGATTTCGGGATGCTCCAGGATGTAATCATGGACGATCTTTTCGATCGCCGCCTTATCCTGGGCGTTGACGCTGGCAGGCGCCTGGGCAGCCAGCGCGATGCCGGCAACGGCGGTCAGGGCGAGTGCGCCAAGGGTCATTTGAATGGTCCTGTTGGAAAGGGTCGTGCGAAAGCTGGGCCGGGTCTGGTCTGTCATGTCTATCTTTTCTTGCGCTGCTGCTCGATCGCCGCGCGGGATGTCATCGCGATATCCTGCGCCCGCAGATAGTCAACCGTGCCGGGCTTCAACCCCTGCATCGCGCCGTCGGCGCTGCGCAGCGCCATGGGATGTTCGCCCATCATGGCGTAGCGTTCCGCGGTCGCCAGCGCCGCGCGGGGCGTGTCGCCGCGCCGTTCATAGACGACGCCCAGTTGATACCAGGCGAAGGGGTTTTCCCGATCGCGTTGCACGGCCAGGCGCAGCACCTGTTCGGCCTCGGCGAAATTCGCCTCATCCTCGGTCGCGATCAGGGCGTGGGACAGCAGCACGGAAATAAGCGGCTGGTTGGTAATCTTCACCGCTTCGCGCAGCGGCGCCACCGCGTCCTTGGGGCGACCGCTTTCGAGCAGGATCTGGCCCTTGAGTTCCAGGAAATAGGGGTCGTCCGGCGCGGCGGCGAGCAGGGCGTCGGCTTCGGCCAGCGCCTTTTGCGGATAGGCGCTCTTATGCCAGGCATAGGCGCGGGCATAATGGGCCGGCATCGACTGGTCGGTTTCGGGATATTTCTGCAAGGTCTGGGTGGGTTCGGACACGAAGCCGATCAGCTTGGCCTTGATCCGTTCGAACCTTTGTTCGAGCGCCAGGTCGACCGGCCGCTCCCAGGCCGGATCGACGCTATAGACTTCGCGCAGCACATTGATGCGTTCGCCTGACAGAGGGTGGGTGCGGCCGTAACTATTGTCCTGCGGGATGGCGAGCCGATATTCCTGATTCTGCAGCTTCTTGAAAAATTCCAGGCTGCCTTTGCCGCTCAGGCCCGCCTTCGACAGGTAGCGCGCGCCGGCCAAATCCGCCGAGCTTTCCTGCCCACGGGAGAATGCCAGGAATTTGGTCATCGCCGCTTGCTGGCCCAGGCCCATGATGCCCATGCCTGCTTCCGCGCCGCCCGCCGCGATCGCCGCGGCGCCCAGCACCAGGCTGAGCAGGGTGACGCTGGTGGCTTCCTTGATCCCCTCGCCCGAACGGATGATATGGCCGCCCTCTATATGGCCCAGTTCATGCGCGACCACGCCCTGCAACTGGTTCACATTGTCGGCCTGGGCGATCAGTCCGCTATGGACCCAGACATATTGGCCGCCCGCGACGAAGGCGTTGATCTCCGGGTCGTTGATGACCATGACCTGGACGTTTTTCGGCTCCATGCCGGCTGCCTTGACCAACTGGCCCGACATGTCGGCCATGAAGGATTCGGTTTCGGCATCGCGCAATATCTGCTGGGCGAGGGCCGGGCGCGCCATGCAGGCGAGCGCGGCGATCGCCAGCGCGCAAAATTTAAGCCGCCGCATCAGGAGCGGGCCGTTGGCAGGGAGAAGCAGACGGTCACAGCGGCGTCGTGCCAAGGCCGGGCTGAACCTGCCGTGAAGCAGGGGGCGCAACGAAAAGCGCCGCTGCGCACCGGTCGGAACCGGATGGGCAGCGGCGCTTGTTCATAACAGCCTAAGTCCGACCTTATTGGCCGAAGGTGCGCTGCCACCAGCCACGGCGCGGTTCGCCATCTTCGCCTACGCCATCCTCGCCATTGCCGGCGTCGGCGGTTTCGGCGACTGGCGTCTGAGGCGCGGCGGCTTCGGCAGCGGCTTCGACCGCGGGTGCGGCGTCTTCAGCCTCCGCTTCGGCGACGACGGCCTTCTTGCGGCGCGGACGCTTGGGCTTGGCCGGCGCCTCCTCGGCAACGGGCGCCTCGGCGACAGGGGCGGCTTCCTCGGCAACGACATCCGCTTCCGCTGCGACAGGCTTCTTGCGACGGGTGCGCTTGGGCTTGGCCGGGACCTCCTCGGCAACGGCTTCGACCGGCGCGGCCTCGGCGGCGACTTCCGCCACCGGCTCGGCCACGGTTTCGGCTACCGGAACAACATCCGCATTGGCTTTGCGCGCGCGGGGGCGGCGACGGGTCTTGGGCGCGTCCTCGGCGGGCGCTTCCTCGACCACGGCTTCGGTAGCTGGGGCCTCGACCACCGGCTCGGCGACCTCGCCAACGGACTCTTCCGATTCGCCTGTGTCGGTTTCGAGCGTCGCAGCGTCTTCGCCACCTTCGCGACGGCGACGACCACCACGGCGACCGCGACGACCGCGGCGGCGTGCGCTACCCTCTTCGTCATCGGCGGCAGCAGCGGCTTCCACCGGTGCGTCGTTGGCGTCTTCGGCGATGACGACGTCCTCGTCTTCATCCTCCGATTCCGCGTCGCCATTGTCGCTGGCGTCTTCACCGGCACGATTCTCCTCGCGCTGACCCCCACGACGGCGACGGCGACGGCGACGACGGCGTCCGCCATCGCGATCTTCGTCCGCGCGCTCGCCTCGGTTGCTGCGGTCCTCCTGCTCGGTTTCGGCTTCGGCTTCCTCGACCTCTTCCTCTTCCTCTTCCTCGATGACGTCCAGATCGTCGTCCTCTTCCGGCAGCGGCGCATAGCTGACGACACGCTCAGGCCGCGGGCCGCTGGCCTCGACCGACATGCGCGCGCCTTCGATCTCGCCATCGGGCAGGATTTCGATGCGCACGCCATAGCGCTGCTCGATCTCGTCCAGCTCGGCGCGCTTGTTGTTGAGGACATAGAAGGCCGCTTCCTGGCTGGCCCGCAACGTGATGAGGTTGCCGCGACCGCGCGCCGCTTCCTCTTCCAACATGCGCAGCGCGCCCAGGCCCGCCGACGATGCGGTGCGGACCAGGCCGGTGCCTTCGCAATGCGGGCACTGGCGGGTGGACGCTTCCAGAACGCCGGTGCGCAGGCGCTGGCGGCTCATTTCCATCAGGCCGAAGCCGGAGATGCGGCCGACCTGGATGCGGGCGCGATCGTCCTTCAGCGCCTCCTTCATCGCCTTCTCGACCTTACGGATGTTGGAGTTCACCTCCATGTCGATAAAGTCGATGACGACGAGGCCGGCCATGTCGCGCAGGCGCAGCTGACGCGCGATTTCACGCGCAGCTTCCAGGTTGGTCGCCACGGCCGTCTGTTCTATGCCATGTTCGCGGGTCGAGCGCCCTGAGTTGATGTCGATCGACACCAGAGCCTCGGTCGGGTTGATGACCAGATAGCCGCCGGACTTGAGCTGGACGACGGGGTTGTACATCGCCGCCAGCTGTTCCTCGACGCTGGCGCGCTGGAACAGCGACACCGGATCGGCATATTGCTTCACGCGACGCACATGGCTGGGCATCAGCAGGCGCATGAAGTCCTTGGCGGCGCGATAGCCATGCTCGCCCTCGACGATGACCTCTTCGATATCCTTGTTGTAGATGTCGCGGATCGCCCGCTTGATGAGGTCGCTGTCATTATGGATCAGCGCGGGCGCGGCGGCGCTCAGCGTCTTTTCGCGAATCTCGTCCCACAGGCGGGCGAGATAGTCGAAGTCGCGCTTGATTTCCGGCTTGGTGCGCTGGAGGCCCGCGGTGCGCACGATGCAGCCCATGGAAGAAGGCAGCGCCATTTCGGCGATGATCGTCTTCAACCGCTTGCGGTCGGCCGCATTGCTGATCTTGCGCGAAATGCCGCCGCCATGGCTGGTGTTGGGCATCAGCACGCAATAGCGGCCGGCGAGCGACAAATAGGTGGTCAGCGCGGCGCCCTTGTTGCCGCGTTCCTCCTTGACGACCTGGACCAGCAGCACCTGGCGGCGCTTGATGACGTCCTGAATCTTGTACCGGCGGCGCAGGGCCATGCGCTTGCGGCGCAGTTCGTCGGCGGCTTCGTCGCCCCCGCGGCCACGACCGCGTCCGCCGCGACGGCCGTTCGGCGCGCTGTTGGTCCCGTCGTTTGCGCCTTCGCCTTCGGTCTGCTCGGCGTCTTCGCCCGGCTCTTCATCGTCATGATGATGGCTCGCTTCGACATATTCCACGCCGCCTTCGGGCGCGATGGAGTCGTGGTCCAGATCATGATCGTCATCGTCGAAATCGGCGCGCAGCGCGGCTTCTTCCTCGGCATGGGCGCGTTCTTCGCGCAGCAATGCCTCGCGGTCTTCACGCGGGATTTGATAATAATCCGGGTGGATTTCGCTGAAAGCGAGGAAGCCATGGCGGTTGCCGCCATAATCCACGAAGGCCGCCTGGAGCGAAGGCTCTACGCGGGTGACCTTGGCCAGATAGATATTGCCCTTGAGCTGCTTGTGCTCAGCGGACTCGAAGTCGAATTCCTCGATCCGGTTACCCTTGACGACCGCGACCCGGGTTTCTTCCCGGTGGCGCGCGTCGATCAGCATACGCATTGTCATTTACATGTCTCCGGCGTGGACGGGCTGCGGCACAGGGCCGCGCCGCCACGCGATAGTGAAGGGACGGCCGGGCGCGCTCCGTTAAGGGCGCGGATGTCGGCATCGTCCAGGTTTGAAGGAAATTATGCGCGTCTGCTGCGTCGGCAGGGCCGGACAAATCGCCGGGCCGGACCATCCACGCCGCATCGCCCGTTACCGGGGCAAGCGTGGAATGGAAATCATGCCTCATGCAGCGTCAACCTGTTTGCGACACTGCGGGGGGCAAATACTGCCTCCGCCGGTGCCTGTCTCATTGCCCCGCAAGGCTGCCATGATATCGGCAAGTCTTTCGGGAATATGAATGGGTAGCAGTCAAATACCGACGGGGCAACGGCCGCCTGAAATATAATGCCTTGTCCGCCGGTCGGGTTGTCGATGCCCAATTCATCGTGAAGGACGGGTTAACCCTCTCATTTTACCGGGCCACAAGGAGCGATGCTTAATCCGGAATTTAGCGTGGGGACGCTGAACGGATTAGCCCAAATGAAATTTGGCTGGACGGCCGACAGGCGCGCGTCGCACAAGCGACGTATGCTCCAAAGCATTGCCCTGGCAGGCACGATATTGATGGCGGTCCCTGGCAGCGCCGGCGGCATATCCGGCGTGGACGTGCAGGACGATATCGTCGTCGTGCGCTTCGACGACCGTGTGGACGGGGCTTCGGCCTTTCTGCTGGATTCGCCGCGCCGCATCGCGCTCGACATCAACGGCGCGCAAATGGGCAGGGGACGGTTCACGCCGGGCAACGGCGCGATCGCCGCGGTGCGCCAGGGCCAGTTGAGCGGCGACACGGCGCGCGTGGTGCTGGACCTCTCCACCCCCGCGACGCTGGGCAATGCGCGGCTGGCGCAGGACGGAAAGTCGCTCAGCTTCTCGCTGCAGGGCGTGAGCGACAGCCGGTTCCGCGCCGAAGTGGGCAAGGGGCGCACGCGCTTTGACGGCCCTGCCGACATGGCGGCGCGTCCGCAAAAGCGCATCCATTCGATCACCGTGCCGATCCCCGCCGCGGCGCGCGGGGTGTCGCTGCCGCAGGTGGAGGGGGCGCATGACGGCGCCCGGCCGCTGGTGGTGATCGACGCGGGCCATGGCGGTCATGATCCCGGCGCGATCAACAAGGAGAATGGCAAGCGCGAGAAGGACGTTACGCTGGCCATCGCCCAGGCGATTCGCGACCAGTTGGTCAAGTCGGGCCGGGTGCGCGTGGCGCTGACCCGCGACGACGACAAATTCCTGGTGTTGCAGGAACGCTATGGCATCGCCCGCAAGCTGGGGGCGGACCTGTTCATTTCCGTCCATGCCGACGCGGCGGAAAATACCGAAGCGCACGGCGCGACCGTCTACACCCTGTCCGAAACCGCATCAGACCGTGAAGCGGCGCGGCTGGCGGCGCGAGAGAATAAGGCGGACATCATCAACGGCGTCAATCTGGGCGGCCAGTCGGGAGATGTCTCGTCCATCCTGATCGACCTGACCCAGCGCGAATCGATGAACATATCGGCCAATTTCGCGCGACTGTTGCAACGGGAGGCCGCGCCCTATGTGCCGTTCCGCAGCGCCTATCACCGTTTCGCCTCGCTGATGGTGCTCAAGGCCCCGGACACGCCGTCGATCCTGTTCGAAACCGGCTATATCAGCAACGCCGACGACAGCGCCTTCCTTTCCTCGAGCGAGGGGCAGGGCAAGATCGCCCGCGGCGTCGCCCGCGCGATCGAGGTGCATTTCGCCCGCAAGCTGGCGATGCGCGACGGGGCTGCGGGGGGCTGAACGCAGCCATAAAAGCGCAAAGACCGTTCGCCCTGAGCCTGTCGAAGGGCGTTGCGCGCGCCCTTCGACAGGCTCAGGGCGAACGGATGTCGGAGGGTGGGGGCAAGAGTTGCGGCGGATCGCGTCATGCCCACTGGTCTTGGCGATAATTTGACCCTAGAGCCTCTTCCCTATGGAAGAGGCCCGTTCCGAACCCGCCCCGTCGTCCTTCGCCTATCGCCTGCGCCGCGACGCGGGGGGCTTTTTCGGCCGTCTGCGTCCCTTGTGGCAACGCCGCTGGGTGCGGTGGGCGTCGATTTTGCTGGGCGGCTTCGCGCTGTTCTGCGCCTTGTTCTGGCTGATTTTCGCGCGCGGCCTGCCTGACGCGGCGACGCTGCTGGAATATGAGCCGCCGCTGCCGACCATCGTGCGCGACATCAATGGCCAGCCGGTCCACAGCTATGCCCGCGAACGCCGCGTCCAACTGCAATATAGCGATTATCCCCCGCTGCTCATCCGCGCCTATCTGGCGGCGGAGGACAAGACCTTCTTCGAACATCATGGCGTCGATATTCCCGGCTTCGCCGGCGCGGTCGTGGATTACGCCAGCAAGCTCGGCTCTGGCCAGCGCGCGCGCGGCGGCTCCACCATCACCCAGCAGGTGGCCAAGAACCTGCTGATCGGTGACGAATATTCGCCCACGCGCAAGGTGAAGGAGATGATCCTCGCCTACCGCATGGAAAATGTGCTGAGCAAGCAGCAGATCCTCGAACTCTATCTCAACCAGATTTTCCTCGGCCGGAACGCCTATGGCGTCCAGGCCGCCGCGCGCGCCTATTTCGACAAGGATGTCGCCGACCTTCAACTGCATGAAATGGCCTATCTGTCGATCCTGCCCAAGGGGCCGGCCAATTACCGCCCCGAAAGCGAAACCGGTCACGCCCGTGCGCTCGACCGGCGCAACTGGTCTCTGGGCGAGATGGAGAAGAATGGCTGGATCACCGCAGCGCAGCGCGACGCGGCGATCGCCCAGCCGCTCGGCACCGTCGCAGCCCATGGCTCCAGCTTCGACGCCCGCGCCGGCGGCTATTATATGGAGGAGGTCCGCCGTCGCCTGATCGGGCTGTTCGGCGAAAAGGCCGATGATGGCCCCAACAGCGTCTATGCCGGCGGCCTGTGGGTGCGCAGCCCCTATGATCCGGTGGTGCAGGACGGCGTCGCCACCGCGCTGCGCAACGGCCTGCTCCGCTTCGACGCCGGACGCGGCTGGTCCGGTCCGGTCGGCCACATCAATATCGACAATGGCTGGGAACGCGAACTGGCGGCCAGCTATATCGACGTCGATTATGCGCAATGGCGCGTCGCCGTCGTCATCAGCCGGACCTCGTCCGAGGCGCAGATCGGCTTTGCCGACGGCAGCACCGGCGCGCTGCCCGCCGGATCGGCGCAAATGCCCTATCGCAAGGTCGGCGGGCCGGCCTTTTCCGCGATGAAGCCCGGCGACCTGATCGTCGTGGCGCGCAACGGGGCGAGTTGGGCGCTGCGCTCCATTCCCGAAGTGTCGGGCGGCATGGTGGCCGAAGAAGTCCATTCGGGCCGCATCCGCGCGATGCAGGGCGGCTTCGATTCGCGCCTGTCCTCCTACAACCGCGCGACGCAGGCGATGCGCCAGCCCGGCTCCACCATCAAGCCGTTCGTCTATGCCGCCGCGCTCGACAATGGCATGACCCCGGCATCGATCATCGTCGATGGCCCCTTGTGCGTTTATCAGGGCGCGGGCCTGGGCCAGAAATGCTTCCGCAACTTCTCCGGCGGCAGCGCCGGGCCGCAGACGATGCGCTGGGGCGTGGAGCAGTCGCGCAACCTGATGACCGTGCGCGCCGCCAGCCAGACCGGCATGGACCGGGTCGTGCGCACCATCAAGAATATGGGGATCGGCGATTATCAGCCCTATCTCTCCTTCGCGCTGGGCGCGGGCGAGACGACGGTGGAACGGATGGTCAACGCCTATGCCACGCTCGCCAACCAAGGGCGGCAATTCCCGTCCAAGGTGATGGATTATGTGCAGGACCGGCGCGGCAAGGTGATCTGGCCGGAGCGCTGGCGCGCCTGCGACGGGTGCAACATGGCCAATTGGGACGGCAAGCCGATGCCCCGCTTCGGCATGGAGGGCAAGCAGGTCATGAACCCGATGACCGCCTATCAGGTCGTCCACATCGCCGAAGGCGTGGTGCAGCGCGGCACCGCGACGGTGCTGGCGGACCTCAAGCGCCCTCTGTTCGGCAAGACCGGCACCACCAACGGCCCGACCAACGTCTGGTTCGTGGGCGGATCGCCCGATCTCGTCGCTGGCGTCTATATCGGCTACGACCAGCCGCGCAGCCTGGGCGGCTGGGCGCAGGGCGGGAGGATCGCCGCGCCGATCTGGAAGGCGGCGATGGCGCCCATCCTGGAAACCATGCCCAAGACACCATTTGTTGCGCCTGCGGGCGTGCGCATGGTCGCGATCGATCGCCGGTCGGGCAAGCGCGTCTATGGCGCCTGGCCGACCAGCGAGCCGAAGGCCGCGGTGATCTGGGAAGCGTTCAAGCCCGAATCCGAACCGCGCCGCACGATCCGCAAGGAGGAAGCGGAGGAACAGGCCAAGGTCGCCGCCGCAAGGACGGTGACCGGCCGTACCCGCCAGCGCAGCGACGCCGACTTTCTGGAAGGGCAGGGCGGGATTTATTGAGGTTAGAGTCCCGCCGCCTTGCGCAAGGCTTCGTTGATCCGCCCCTGCCAACCAGGGCCATCCGCCTTGAAGCTTTCGATGACATCCGGGTCCAAGCGCAACGAGACATGCTGCTTGGTCTGCGCCAGTGTCGGCCGGCCGCGACGTATCAGCGCCTTGCCGTGATAGGCGTCGGCGCCATTAGCCCAGTCTTGCGCCAATTTAGGCGCGTCATCCGGATCGCTCCAACTCGCGCCGGTAGATTTCGCGTTCTTCATCATCTGCAATCCTCATGGAGATGACGCGAACTGCATCATCTCGTTGGGTCCAGACACAGACGACAGGGCGCTCTTTCAGCGCACCCAGCATGATATGGCGAACCTCGCCATAATCCTTTCGATCGTCCATTCGGACCAGATAAAAACCGTCAAAAACTTCAGCAATAGATTCAAAATCGAGGCCGCGCTCCTCAAGGGTGCGCTGGCGCTTATTCGGGTCGTACTCGATCTTCATGGCGGCGTGCTTCCTTATGGGCAAAAGCGCCCGGTTGGCTGGTCATCACGGTCCTCCATCTATGGCCGCACGAAGCGGCATATTTTTTGTAGCACACAAAACGTGAGTTGCAAATTAAATGTAGCACATAAATCCTCGCCCTTCCCAAATCTCCCGCCCTCGGATAGGGGCAGTCGCCTGATGCGTTGAGACGCCACGACATTTCTGGAGACTCCCCATGCGCGCCGAAGCGCAGCAATATATCGACCGTATCGACGCCGCGCTGGAATTGCTGCGCCGCTTCCTCGACTGGGACCGCGCGCTGCGCCGGCTTGACGAGCTGAATGCGCGCGTCGAGGACCCGACCCTGTGGGACAATGCGAAGCTGGCGCAGGAGGTGATGCGTGAGCGCACCCGGTTGGAAAGCGCGATCGGCGCCACCCGCGCGATCGAAGGCGGCAAGACCGACAATGCCGAACTTATCGAGATGGCCGAGGCCGAAGGCGACGAGGAGATGGTGACCGAAGCCATCGCGTCGCTCAAGGCGCTGGCCGACCGCGCGGACGAGGACAAGATCAAGGCGCTGCTCGCCGGCGAGGCCGACGCCAGCGACACCTATCTGGAAGTCCACGCCGGGGCTGGCGGCACCGAAAGCCAGGACTGGGCCGAAATCCTCTCCCGCATGTATCGGCGCTGGGCGGAACGGCGCGGCTACAAGGTCGATCTGGTCGATTATCAGGCGGGCGAAACCGCGGGCATCAAGTCGGCCACCTTCCTGATCAAGGGCGAGAACGCCTATGGCTATGCCAAGACCGAAAGCGGCGTTCACCGCCTGGTCCGCATCAGCCCCTATGACAGCGCGGCGCGGCGGCACACCAGCTTCTCGTCGGTCTGGGTCTATCCGGTGATCGACGACAATATCGATATCGAGGTCAAGGAAAGCGACCTGAAGATCGATACCTATCGCGCATCGGGCGCGGGCGGGCAGCACGTCAACACCACCGACTCCGCAGTCCGCATCACCCACGTCCCGTCGGGCATCATCGTGGCGTCGCAAAATGACCGGTCGCAGCACAAGAACCGCGCCACCGCGATGAACATGCTGAAAGCGCGCCTGTACGAAGCGGAACTGCGCAAGCGCGAGGAAGCGGCGAACACCGACTATCAGGCCAAGACCGAAATCGGCTGGGGCCACCAGATCCGTTCCTATGTGCTCCAGCCCTATCAGTTGGTGAAGGATCTGCGCACCGGCGTCACCTCGACCGCGCCCGACGATGTGCTGGACGGCGCGCTCGACCCGTTCATGGCCGCCGCCCTCAGCCAAAAGGTGACGGGCGAAAAGGTCGATGTGGAGGATGTGGACTGATGATCCGGGCGGTCATGGCGGGCGTATTTGTCCTGCTGGCCGCCTGCGACCAGATTGGCGGCGGCAAGGATTCGCATCGCTCCGCCGCGGCGGCGCCCTTTCCGCAGGCCGACCGGCCGGTGGCCCCGATCGTATCGACCCGCTGGTCGAGCGAGGAAGCGCGCGACCGGGTCAACGAAGCGGAGGATATCATGGACCGGGCGGGTATCCGTTCCGGCATGACCGTCGCGGATATCGGCGCGGGCGAGGGCTATTACACCGTGCGGCTTGCCCGACGAGTAGGGGCCAAGGGTCGCGTCCTGGCTGAAGACATCATGCCCGAAGTGATTGAGGCGCTGTCGCGCCGCATCACCCGCGAGAAATGGGATAATGTCAGCCTGAAGCTGGGTGCGCCGGAAGACCCCAAACTACCCGAAAACAGCTTCGACCGGATCATGATGGTCCATATGTATCATGAGATCGCCGAGCCTTACGCCTTCCTCTGGCATCTCAGCCCAGCGCTGAAAAAGGATGGTGAACTGATCGTGGTCGATGCCGACCGGCCGACCGACCAGCATGGCGCGCCGCCGCGGCTGCTGGCCTGCGAACTGGCGGCGATGGGATTCCGCATGGAGCAACTAATCCCCAAGCCCACGGCGGGTGGCTATCTGGCGCGGTTCCGCCGCATCGCCGCGCGGCCCGACCCGGCCAGCATCGTCCCCTGCGCCTTTCACGGCTGAACGGCAGGGTTAATTTTTGCCTCATGCTTCTTGTTGAGATGCCGGCATGGCCCGATGGCGTAAAGATCGTGTAGGGAGGCTGCGGCATGACCGATCAGGGGTCTTTCACGGCATGGGAGATGCGACCGCGGGGCGCCGCGCGGCACAAGCTGTTCGAACCCCTGGCGATGCGCCATGCCGGGGTGCCGCTGCGCGCCCATATGTTGGACCTGTCGGTATCGGGCGCATTGCTGCACGCCGAACGACCGCCAGGGATCGGCGACAGCGTCATCATCGAATTGCAGGAATTTTCGGCTGCGGCGCATGTGGTCTGGGTCCGGGCCAAGCGTTTTGGCGTGCGATTCGATGTGCCGCTGACCGAGACCGCGGTGCGCGCCATGCTTGATGATGGCGGCGCGGGTTGCGCATGAAGGGCAGGCTGCTGTAGGCAGGCGGCCATGCATTTCGACGATCAGCTCCAGCGTTATTTCGGGACAACCGGGATAGACAGCCTGCCGCCCGAAGCGGTGGAAGCGGGGATCGAGCGGATGCGGGTCGATCTGGGGCTGGAGAAGGATCGCGGGCGGCGGTTCGCACTTTGGTCGCTGTTGTTCCTGCTCGGCGATGCGCCCGACCTGGACGTGGCGTTTAAGGATGCGGCGGACCGGGATGCGGCGCGCAACTTCATGGAGCTGACCGAAAGGGGCTGAACTCGCCTGCCTTGCAGGTCGATGTTTTCGCTTACGCGCCCGTTATGTTACGATCATATATGTTACGATCATAATGGTGGATCGCGCCATCACTGATCGCTGCCGCTGACACAGGCGCGCGCGGGCGCGTCATGCGGCGCGGGGCGGTTGGGCTTTCTTGTCCGCGGTGGCGGGTATGTCCGCCATCGCGGCGATGTCCTGCCACCAGTCGTCGATGCAAGGGTTGAGAATCGCCAGGCTGCCATGGCGGGGCCGTGCGTGCCAGACGGACGCGATGCGCAGATAGCGCCATTGCGGATCGCAGTTGATGGGGATGTTGCGAAAGCGGCTCTGCGCGCCGGTCGTTACGGGATCGATGGGGCGTAGTTCGCTGGGCACTTCACGCCAGCCGCCATCGGGGAATCGCACAGAAATCGTCATGGCCTGCCTCCATCCCCGCCGTCGCTCTTCCATAACGCGCTACAAACCTTTGAGTTCATTGCGCCTTATCGCAAAACCGTCGGGCCGCGCAGGCGCGCTAAACGACACATAAAAATGCGATTTTTCCGCAATGGCACGTAATGCAATTGCGAATAGGTCGCATTATCCTTATGGCGCGTCCCTATCGAGTCGAAAAAGGGGCGTTGAAATGAAGGTAAAGTGGATCGCATTGGGTGGCGCAGCGATCATGGCTTCGTGCCATACGGTTGCCTATGCTGCGGATGGCGCCATGATTGCGGACACGGATCAGGACAGCATCATCGTCACCGCCGCCACCACCGGGTCGAAGACCGACACGGCGCTGGTCGAACTGCCCCAGCCGATCAAGGTCATCACGTCCGAGCAATATCTCTCGCAGGGCGCGATCAGCATCTCCGACACGGTCAAATATGCCGCCGGCGTGCTCGCCAACCCCTATGGCCGCGACACCCGCGTCGACGGTTTCAACGTGCGCGGCCTGGATGCGCTCCAGTTCCGCGACGGGATGCGCGACATTTTCAGCTATTATGCCAGCATCACGTCGGACCCCTATAATTTCTCGCGGGTGGAAATCCTGCGCGGCCCGGCTTCCGTGCTATTTGGTCAGGGGTCAATCGGCGGCTTGGTCAACCTCGTCAGCAAGACACCCGAATTTCGCACCGGCGGCGAACTGAACCTTGTTTACGGCAGCTATGACCGCAAGGAAATCATGGGCGACGTCAATGTCGCGCTGGCCGATAATCTGGCGGTGCGGTTCGTGGGCCGCGCCCGCGACGCCGAAACCTATGTCGATCATGTCCCTGATGACCGGGTGATGTTCGCCCCGTCGATCCGCTGGCAGCCGACGCCCGACACCGACATCGTCCTGACAGGCCTCTATCAGGAGGATGATACGGGATCGACGTCGCAATTCCTGCCGATCGTCGGCACTTTCCTTCCGAACACGGCCTATCCGCAAGGCAAGCTGGGTCAATATGCGTTCGTCGGCAAGCCCGGCTGGGACCGCTATAATGGTCGCTCGCTGCAAGGCGGCGGCTCCATCACCCACAGTTTTTCCGACGCTATCAAGGTCAATCTGAAGGCGCGCTACATCGACAGCGACCTAGAATATAACACCCATTATGCCAACAGCTACGCCAATCCCCAAAATCCCTTCGAGGCGGATGGGCGCACCATCGGCCTTTATGCCGATGCCAGCGATGCGAAGATGAACGTCTTCTCGACCGACAACAATTTCCAGTTCAATTTCAACACCGGCGCCACTCTCGAGCACAAGCTGCTGGTCGGCATCGACTATAGCTGGAACAAGGTCGGCAAGCGCTATGCCGGCGGTTACGAGATCATCGACCTATACGACATCGATACTGACGCGCTGCTCACCTATGATCCCAGCGGTCCCTATATTTATGAATCGCAGAAGCAGCTTGGCGTCTACGTTCAGGACCAGATCCGCCTCTACGACCGCGTCTCGGTCGTGCTGGGCGCGCGCCGCGACCGCGTCACCGGCTCGTCGGGGCAGAAGGACAATGCGACCACTTTCCGCGCCGGCATCATCGGCGAGATCGGCGCAGGCGTCTCGCCCTTCTTCAGCTATACCGAAAGCTTCCTGCCGGTCGCGGGGCGCATCGACAATGGCGATGGCACGTTCGGCGCGCCCTACCGGCCGCAGACCGGCACGCAATATGAGGCGGGCGTGAAGTGGCAGCCCGACATCAACACGCTGGTCACGGCCACGGTCTTCAAGATCAAGGAACGCAACCGGGTCCTCTATCTTGCCGCTGGCGGCACCGCCCAATCGGGCGTGCTGGACACCAAGGGGTTCGAGATCGAAGCCAGCCACACATTGCCCGGTAATTTCGAACTGCTGGCCAATTATGGCTATGCCAAGCTCAAGTCCGAAACCAACACCAGCCTCGACTATATGCCGCGCCATACGGCGTCCTTCTGGACGACCAAGACCTTCGGCCTGATGGACGAAGCCCAACTGCGCTTGGGCGGGGGCGTCGTCTATAGCGGCAAGAGCGTATCGACCAGTTCGCTCTGGTCGATCGTCACCCCGGCCCGCACCACGGTCGACGCGCTGGCGGAAATCAACTGGAATAGCTGGCGCTTCGCGCTGAACGCGACCAATCTGCTCAACAACGAATATTATGCGTCCTGCCTGGCGCGTGGCGACTGCTTCGTCGGTGCGCCGCGCAATGTGATGGGCACGGTCGGTTTCCGCTTCTGACGATCATAAGGAGAGAGAGCATGAAGAGATTGTCCATGGCGCTGGTGGCGCTGGTGGCCCTGTCGTCCACGGCGCAGGCGCATGAAATATGGGTGGAGCGCGACGGCGCCGGGCCGGCGCGCATCTATCTGGGCGAACCCGGCGATGTGCTGCCGGAAGGCGGCGATCCAGAGTTTGAGAAGCTCAAAAGCCCCAAGCTGGTGCCCGCGTCGAGCGCGCCGCAAGTCCGTAAGGCCGGCTATATCGAGGTGGCTGCTCCCGCTGGCGACGTGCGCGTCATCGACGACAGCGTGTTCGCGCCCTGGGGCGAAGAGGGCAAGAAGGAGGGTGTGATCTATTGTAGATATCAGCGCTGATTGGCACCGTTCTGTCAGCGCTAAGTGACACCGATCACGAGGGTGCTGCGTGCAGCTTCCACCACGTCGTCAGTGATCGCGTTCAGGCCGTTGATCCTCAGGATGCGCT
>NZ_SEOO01000040.1 GCF_004152865.1 Sphingobium cupriresistens
CCCCCAGTCGCGCAAGGAATAGTCCGTGAGGGTGATCTCCTGTAGGGAGCATTTACGTGAGGCAATGGCTATGCCGCTCGGGAACATCGCTTAATGAGGCAACACGGCCTCTCATCCAGATCGTCGCTATAGCCGGCTGCCTGACCTTCGAAAGGGCTGGCTTTATTGGGTCGGTTGGCCGCGTGTCGTCTGCTCGGCCGCGACCTTGAAGGGAGACGTTGTATTGGCGGTCGGGTCATAGGTACGGTCGATCCGGTTGCGGATCCGATTTTGCACCCGATTGGCGATCCGATTGTTTAGGCGGACCATCGGCTCGATATTGGCCTGGCTATTGCCGATGGTCTGTCGCTGCCCCGCCTGACCAACCGCCGATTCCGCAACTTGGCCGGGGCGGGTGATCTCCTGCGCCTGCGTGACGGATGAAAAGGCCGACAACGCCACCGTCATGCCGAAGCTAAACGCATAAAGTCTCATGACGCAGTCCTTGCATGCGCTGTCTCGCGGGCGGGGCGAATCTGGATGTGGCTGATCTGCCCAGACACGCCGCCAATCTCATCGGTTGAGCGCGCGACCAGCGCCAGCATCTGCACAGGGCAGTCGGCGGGCACGCTGATATTGCCCTGGAACCGGTCCCCGGCCTGCGACGAATTAGGCAATTCCACACGTCCGATCTCACCCCCGGTGTGGCAGCGCAAAATCCAATAGGGCCGTGAGCGCGCCGACTGTTCGATTCCGACGCTCTGCCCTTCCAAAACATAATCGCCGGGAGGAAGCATCTGGAGCTGTTGCAGCAGGGGACCGCCATTGCCCATCGACACGGTGAAATCGAACAGGCCATTGGTGGCATCAGGCAGGATCGCGTTCGATACGCCGAGACTGTTAACTGCCACCCAGTCAAACGCGCTACGCGCCTCGAGTAGCGTCTTGAAAGCGGGGTCGCGTGACTGACGCGGATCACTGTCGGGATGAGTGATGGCATAATAGGTCCAAGCATCATCGAACAGCTTGGCTGCCAGCAACTTGTTGATGAGCATCACGCCCGCAGCTTCTGGCACGGGAACGCGTGCCGCTTGCAAGGCGCGGAAAAAGGCGGCGCTGGCCGCCGGGTCAGGCTCGCTCCGTGCAGCATGATATATGAACTTGGTGCCCCAAATAGGTTGCCCGGTAAGGGTTTTGACCAGCTCTGTGCGGATCGACGGATTGGACAGCGCAGAAGTCAGCACGGGAAAAAGCAGCTCAGATGCATTCTTCTTGGTACGTAGCGCGATATCATAATGCCGAAGTGCGCCGGAAATGTCATCCTGCGCCACAGCCAACTCGATCGCCATCAACTGCGTGCGCAGGTCACGCCTCGACAGCCTTTGCGAATAGGCAAGCAGGCGCTCGCCATCCTCTTGGTCACCGCGCGCAAGGGCATCGGTGGCAAGCGTCGCCACAGCTTCGACGGCGGTCGGATCGTGCAGCAGCGCATTGCGCGCGAGGATGACCGCACGGATCCGATCCGCTTCGCTCGCATCCGGACGATAAAGCGCCTGTGAAAGGCGCCCCGCTATGCGTCCATTATTAGGGGCCAGCGCATAGGCTTCCTCAATCCGGCTGTCGGGCAACACCAGCGCGAGCGACTGTATGACCGAAAAATAGCCAATCCAGCCGACGACCCCGGCCAGAATGAGGCGAGCACCCCATTCGCGCGATGAAGGTCGCTGCCGGGAGGGCTTATTCTTCATCAGGCGGCGTCGGTCTCTACCTTGCGGCCATAGCGGTAGCCATATTCATAGCCATAGCCATAGCCATAGTGCGCCTTTTTTGCGTCGAACTTGGTCAGCACGCCGCCAATGATGCGGACGTTGGCGGTGATGAGACGGCCGAGCGCCTCCTTCACTAGGCCGGTGCGGATGCCATGGGATTCGACGGCATAGACGACGCCCTCGACTTTGGTAGCGATAAGCGGTGCGTCGGCGAGCCCCATAACTGGTGGGGAGTCAATGATGACATGGTCGTGGCTTTCCAGCAGTCGTGTGATGAGCTCTGAGAGACGATTGCCGGTCAGCAGTTCCGCCGCGTTGGGCGGAAGTGGTCCGGCCGACATTGCGGTGAAGCCCAGTTTTTCCATCGGGAAGGTCAGGCCATCAATATTATCTTCCCCGGTCAGATAGTTGCTGAGACCTCGATCATGCCTGACTCCGCCCAGATGATGAACCGACGGATTGCGCATATCGCCATCAATGAGGATAACTCGCTTCCCGCTGCGCGCCAGCGTCGTGGCGAGTGCAAGGCAGGTAGTTGACTTGCCTTCCATCGGCCGCGTCGAAGTGACGGAGAAGGAGCGCGGAATGCCGTGTTCGGTGGAAAAGGCGAGATTGGTCTGCACCGTCAGATAGGCATCGACAAGATCGGACTTGCGATCGAGCAGGATGTCCTTGGGGGCCTCTTCGATCTTGGGGATCGAGCCGAGCAGCGGCAAGCCAAGCTCGCGCTTGGCTTGCGCCGGGTCGGTAATGCCTTCGTCAATCTGTTCAAGGCCAAAGGCAAGCGCCGCGCCGATACCTAGGCCCGCCAATATGGCAATGGCGAGATTGATCAGCAATTTCGGACTCGAAGGCGCTTTGGGAGCCTGAGCCGGATCGACAACCGAGACATTGTTAACGCCAACACCGCCCGCGACACCAATTTCCTTGAAGCGCTGGAGCAGGCCATCGTAGAGCGCCTGGTTGGTATCCACTTCCTGCTGATAGATATTATATTGGATGCTGCGACGACGGAGGTCGAGATAATCGCCTTTAAGTTGCTCGACCCTAGCTTGCAGCGCCTGTTCCTGTTCCTGCGTGCGGCGGTAATCGGCGAGCAACGACGAGGTCACGCGCCCTTCTTCGCTTGCGATACTGCGGTCGAGCTGAATGATCTGCGCTTGCACCGCTTCCGCCGCAGGATAGCCCGGCTCGAACTGCGTCATTAGCCGTCGATATTCGGCCGCCAACTCCGCGCGGCGCTGGCGCAGACTGTTAATTGCCGAATTGCTTAGTGCTTCCGCTGACGCGCCGGCCCGCCCATTGTGTTGATAGCGCGCCTGCGCTTCGATACGATTTGCGGTCGCTTGCGCTAATGCGGCATTGATCGCGGCCAGATCGTCGACGACGATCGAGCGTTCCGAACTGGACTGCCCATTGTTCGATTGAGAAGGCAGATTGATGATCTTGGCGGAAGAGGCATAATTGACCAGTTGCCGCTGCGATTCATCGAGCCGTTGCTTCAACTGCGCGAGCTGTTTCTGGAGAAGATTGCGGCCATAGGAGGTCGCCTGGATTTTGCGTTCCAAATTGGTCTGGATGAAATTATCAGCCCATGTGTTGGCGACCAAGGCCGAAAAAACTGGGTCGGGGCTGGTGAATTTGATCTCGACCAGACGGGACATGCGCGTGGGACTGATGCTGAGATGCTTGCGCAATATTTCGCCGGCAACACGCTGCCGCGTGGCGCGGCCCGACGCAGGATATCGACCATTGGCAAGGGTGAAGGCCGGATCATCGCTGTCAAAATCGAACATCTCGAAGAAATTCTGGGATTCTGTCAGCTTGAGCTGCGTCGCTACGCGTTCGGAAAGCGCACGTGATTCCAGCAAGCCATATTGCGTCTGGTAAAATTCCTGGTCGGCAATGCCGGCCTCGCGCTCGACCCCCTGAAAATCCGTGACCTTGTCTGCCTCGCGCGAAATCTCGATCGTCGACGATGCCGTATATTGCGGCGTCATCAGCAAGGTGGCGATCAGGCCAATCAGGGAACACAATGCGACCGCGCCAAGGATCACATAGCGCCACCGCATGGCGATGCGGAGATATTGGCGCAACAGGGGAGGTCCCGCATCCTCGAACTGCGCCTGTAGCAGAGCCGTCTGAGCTGCATCGCCGCGCGGATTAAAAGCAATATCATTCATATGGCTGCAGGCCTCAGCGCAGGACCGCGACAAGGGGTGCCGCGATGAGAGGTGCTAGAGAAACGACGTCGCGGAAAAGACGACGCTGAGGAGAGTCTCCGATGATGACCACGTCATTGGTATAGACCGGCGGATCGGCATAGGCCCCGCGACGGATTGCGCTGATGTCATAGAGACCCGCCATCCGTTGATTATCAACGGTGCGTAGGATCACCACCTGTTCCTGTTTTGCGAATTCCGATAGGCCCTTGGCCGAGGCTATGACACGCATCAGCGTCATCTGGTTGGTGACCGGATAAAGCCCCGGCTCCTTCACTTCGCCATCGACCGTTACGACCTGGCTGACCGAACTTTTAATATTGACCGTCACCTGAGGGTTGCGGACATAACGCCCCTGCAACGCCTCTTCAATTGTACGCGCCAGTTCCTCAGCCGTCTTGTTGCGCGCGTCGACGGTGCCAATCAGCGACATGGAAATGCGCCCACTCGCATCCACCTGCATTTCGCGGCTGAGTTCAGGCACATTGAAGATGTCGATATAAATTGTGTCCAGCGGCCCGATCAAAGCCGGCCGGTCGGCAGCCGCCAGATCACCTCGGTTGGGTGCAGGGAGGCCCTGGCTGTCGGGAATGACTGTCAGTTGTGCGCTGGACTGGGGGGGCGGCGTGCCAGCGCAGCCGGCAAGGCCGGCAGTGATGATGATCGAAACAAGAATTTTGCGCATGCGCTCTAAGTCTTCCCGCTGAAGAGACTTTCGCCTTAGATGCTGATCGCGATTAGGTAAAGTCAGTCCTCTTTAGGGGCTGTCCTATTCGGCAGAGCCATAGAGCAGCGATGACCATCATCGCCATCATCATCGGTGTGCGCGCCGGATAGTCGAAGCCGCTGGCGACAAGGATAAGAAATAACATGGCCGACCCCAATTTGGGCAGGACAGAATGTCTTCCACTTGCCCGCCAGGCCCTCACGCTCGCTATTCCGTACCATCCGATTGCAACGAACAGGAGCAGCAGCGCAGGCAAGCCGCCATCGAGCATGATCTCCAGGAAATCATTATGGGCATGATTGAAATAGGTTGGTTTGAGCAATTGGAAAGGCTCGTGCAGACGAAAGATCGGATCGAAGCCGCCAAAACCCGCACCTGCGGGGAAATGGGCGGCGATCATCGACAGCACTGTCGGTAAGCCGCGCGTGCGCATATCCTGGCCTGGGTCCATCTCGAATGCGCGCCGCACGGACTCCGCCCTGTCGGCGGCGATGCTCACGAGGATGAAAAGGGCAATGACGCCGAGGATCGCCGCGATCAGCGTCGGGAATACCCAGCGCGGCGCTCCGTGCAAGGCGAGGCGGACGTCATGCCAGCATAAGGCAAGGCCAAGCACCACTGCCAGCAGGCCGGTCAGGATGCCTGCGCGTGATCCGGTCGCCAGGATGGTGAGCGCGAAGAGCGTCATCAGCGCCAGCGCGACCGGCGCGCGCCACCTTGCGCTCTGTTTTCCGGCAAAGGCCCAAACAGGCGCGATCAGGCAGCCCATGGCCAGGAACAGAGCGAAATGATTGCGGTTGGCGAATGTGCCGCCGACGCTGCCCCTTGAGTCATTGATGAATGGATTGTCGATGATGAAGCCGGAGAACTGGAGCAGCCCGACCAGCATCGAGAGGACAATGACGCCAAGCAGGATCGCCGGCAGCCATGCCCTCTCCTCCTGCTGCATCGCGCTGCTGAAATAAAATGTGACGGCCGGCACGATCAACGAGGAAGCGGCGTTGATCGTCTTGGAGGGCGCGAGAGACCAAGGACGCCATGTCTCCTCGCTGAAGGGCGCGTTGAGCAGGAATTCCCGGCCCGGGAGCGCCGTCCAAATGATGGGAGGCAGGGGGATAAGTTGCAGCAGGACGAGCAGCGCCGTCGCCAGCAGCAGCCAGAAAACCGGCCCCGCGCCTTTGCCTACGGGTCGCACACCGCACAGGATCGCCAGCACAAGCAAGGCCCATGCGGTGCTCCGTGTTATCACTTGCCCTGTGACATCGGCGTGCGAAGCGCCGCCCGCTAACCATAAAGTACCTAGCAGCAGCACCAGCAATGAAAGGGAACAACTCCAGCTAAACGTCATGATAGGTCGGAAAGACATTTAAAAGAGCACTCTTGTTCTTACATTGCTTCTTTGAGAGCATCCCGATGGTTGCCCGGTATAGATTATATAGTTAGTAAAGTGTGTTACTATTTCGGTTAACCATCTGGCAAATGGCCACAGTCGAATTTGTAGAAGTACGTTGGCAACCATAGGTCGAACAGGTTGACGCATTGCGACCCTTGAACCGCCCCGGGATTGCCGGAGGCCATTCGGCTTAAATTATGCGGCAATGGGAGTTTCGTCCAGCATGGCGTAGTAGCGTTCCTCCGCTTCGGCAGACGTCATGAACCCCAGGGATGTGTGAGGTCGGGTCTTGTTGCAGTCCATCCGCTACGCCTCGATCTTGCTCCTGGCGTCGTCCAAAGACAAGACCCAGTGCGTTTCTGACCGCAATACTCACAGATATCCGTTTACGAACAATCGCTTGAATGTGCCGATGACATTGCTGTCGAGATAGGCGCGCGGGTTTCCAGGCTGTAGCGCACGCCCGCCTGCGCGGCGAGATGAACGATGACATCGGGCTGGAAGGCGTTGATCGTCGCATCGAGCAACTTCTGGTCCTCGAGCATCCCCTCGGTCCCGGCGAAATTGGGATTTCGCCAAGATGCGCATGCCGGGAGCGCTTGAGATTGACGTCATAATAGTCGGTCATCCCGTCATATCCGGCTACGAAGAATCCTTCGGCAAGCAGAATCTTGGAAAGATGGAAGCCGATAAACCCCGCTGTCTCGGCGACGAAAATGCGCTTCAGCCTGGCATTGAAAATAGATCCGTTCTCTATGGTAAGATGGATGGATTATTGGGCAGCGGCTTCATAAGCCGGATGGTTATATTCAGGAACCAATTTGTATAGGGTAGACAGCGCCTCCGGGACATCTCCCTGCCTTAGATAATCTTTAAGGTCATCCAATATATCCGACAATGAATTCCACGGATGGATCGCCTCGCGCGCTTGCATGATGCGAGAATGCACGGTCGGCGCCGGATTGTCTCCGATAAGCAACTCCTCATAAAGCTTTTCGCCGGGCCGCAAACCGACCTCTACGATCTCGATGTCACCCTTCGGCGTCGCCGCGTCGCGCACCGACAGGCCCGATAACTTCACCATGGTCTCAGCCAGATCGCGGATCAGCACCGGCTGGCCCATGTCGAGAACGAAGACCTCGCCACCCTCGGCCATGCCGCCCGCCTGGATCACCAGCTGCGAGGCTTCGGGGATGGTCATGAAATAGCGGGTGACGTCCCTGTGCGTGATCGTCACCGGGCCGCCCGCAGCAATCTGCTGCTTGAAAAGGGGGACGACCGAGCCGCTCGATCCCAGCACATTGCCGAAACGGACCATGGTGAAGAGCGTCTTGTCCTGCTCCTGTGCTCGTGCCTGGAGGACGAGTTCGCACACCCGCTTGGACGCGCCCATGACATTAGTCGGGCGCACCGCCTTGTCAGTGCTGACCAGTATGAAGCGCCGAACGCCCACGGCCTCGGCGGCGAGCGCGCAATAAAGGGTGCTGAAGATATTGTTGCGCATCCCCGCGATCGGATTGCTCTCGACCAAAGGCACATGCTTGTAAGCGGCAGCATGATAGACGGTTTCGGGTTGCCAACGGCGGAAGATGCGGAAGACGGAATCCTTATCAGCGACGTCGGCCAGCTCGGGAATCAGCTCGACCTCGCAACCTTCGGCCAGCGCCAGTCTGCGCAATTCGCTCTCGATCGCGTAGAGGAAATACTCCGACTGTTCGACAAGGATCAGCCGCTTGGGTCGCGAATGGATGATCTGGCGGCAAAGCTCGCTGCCGATCGACCCGCCTGCGCCCGTCACAAGTACGTTTTTGCTCAAAAGCGATCGACCCATCAGCAATTCATTGGGTGCGACCGCATCACGGCCGAGCAGGTCCTCGACTTGGACGTCGCGAATGTCGCTGACGGCGAAATGGCCGTCGATTAGCTGACCGATGCCCGGCAGCATGCGTACGCGGATCTTGCGGGCCTGCAGCGCCTCCACGATTTCACGCCTGCGCACGCGCAACGCGCTAGGGATCGCCAGGACAACCTCGTCCACCCGCCGCTCTTCCAGGATGCTGTCGAGGATGGAGGAATGCCAGACGGTGATACCATCGAGTTGCTGATTGCTGAGGCGCTCATCATCGTCGATATAGCCTACGAGCAGGAGATGCGGCTCCTGCCGCAGCGAATTGGCAAGCTGCTGCCCGCCCCGCCCCGCGCCATAGATGAGCAGCCGCCGTCGCTCCTCGGTCCTGCCACGCGCAAGATGGAGATAGTCGCTAACAACGAAGCGCAGGCTGAGGCGCATAAAAAGCATCAACAGGAAGAAGATGATCGGATGCAGGACGGCAATCGTGCGGGGCACGTCATCTATCTGAATGAAACCGAAGATGATCGTCAGCGGCATTCCGAGCAGCGCGCAGGCGTAGAACAGCCTTCCCGATGCGCGGGCGCCCGAAAAGCGTATGAGGTTGCGATAAAGTCCGGTTGGCCAAGCGATAACGGTCCAGAATAAAAGCGTCGTTGCGGTTAGGATCAGGAGTGCCTGCAGATCATGTGGCCATTCACCTAGCCGCAGAGCCAAGGCGACCCAGGCAGCGATCAGGCAGAGCAGGCAATCGAAGCCGAAGACCATCCATTTACGCGCCGAGCGTGGCAGACTGGTTAATGCCTCGAGCGCGTTAAGAAGGGCGCTTTGCGTTTCCCTCGTCATTTGCCTTGAGCGTCCTTGATGATCGTGGCGGCCAATGCGCCCTAAGATATTCTGAAAAAGGCTAATGCGACCAACCTTAGCCTGACGAATGGCGATCGCGTCCCTTACTCCACCGTCACCGACTTCGCGAGGTTACGCGGCTGGTCTACATCGGTGCCTTTTGTGACCGCCACATGATAGGCCAGCAATTGCACCGGCACACTGTAGACCAGAGGCGCGATCAGCGGATGGACCTTTGGCATGGTGATCGTCGCCAGACAACCGCTGCCAGCCTCCTGAATCCCGTCATAATCGCTGATCAGTACCACCTTCCCGCCGCGCGCTTGCACTTCCTGCATGTTGCTGACCGTCTTTTCGAATAGAGGGCCTGAAGGCGCGATGACGATGACCGGGACATTTTCGTCGATAAGGGCGATGGGGCCATGCTTCATCTCACCAGCGGCATAGCCTTCAGCATGGATATAGCTGATTTCCTTAAGCTTGAGCGCGCCTTCGAGCGCCAGCGGATAATCAGTGCCGCGTCCCAGATAGAGCACGTCGCGTGCCATCGCGACGTCAGCGGCGACGCCTTTGATCGTGTCTTCATAGGCGAGAGCGGCGTTGAGCGCAGCGGGGGCTTCGGAGAGATGTTTGACGACCGCATGTTCGTCTTCGGGCGTCAATCGTCCTTTGGCGCGCGCCAGATTGGCGGCGAGCGCGGCGAGGACCGCGAGCTGGCAAGTAAAGGCCTTGGTCGAAGCAACGCCGATTTCAGGGCCGGCATAGGTCGGCAGCAACAAATCGGCTTCGCGCGCCATGCTACTGGTCGGCACGTTGACGACGACGGCGATCTTCTGCCCCTCCTCGCGCGCATGGCGCAACGCCGCGAGTGTATCGGCGGTCTCGCCCGACTGGCTGATGAAGAGCGCCAGCCCGCCCGGCTCGATCACCGGTGCGCGATAGCGGAATTCTGACGCAACATCGAGATCGACGGGTACGCGCGCGAACTGCTCGAACCAGTAGCGCGCGATCATGCCGGCATAGAAGCTGGTGCCGCAGGCGACGATTGTCACCCGCCTGATCGCCGACAGGTCGAAATCGGGGATCGGCAGTGTCAGCGTATCATCGATACGCTGGAGATAAGAGCGCAGCGTTTGGGCAACCACGATCGGCTGCTCATAAATTTCCTTGATCATATAGTGGCGATGATTGCCTTTGGAGATCAATTCTCCGTCAACCCCCGACTGGATAATCGCACGCTCGACCTGTTGGTTGGCCTGGTCGAAAACCTGTACTTCTTCCTGGCTGCAAACGACCCAGTCGCCTTCTTCCAGATAGACGACCCGTTGGGTAAGCGACGCCAGGGCAAGCGCATCCGAGCCAAGATAGGTTTCCCCGTCCCCGACGCCCACGACCAGCGGTGAGCCTAGCCGCGCTCCAATGAGAAGGTCGGGCCGATCACGGAAAAGGATGGCAAGCGCGAAGGCGCCGCGCAACTGCGGCAGCACGTCGCGCACCGCGTCGACGGGATCGACACCGGCTTCCACCTTTTCACTGATCAGATGAGCGACGACTTCGGTGTCGGTTTCGCTTGTGAAGGCGCGGCCACGTGCGATCAACGCCTCGCGCAGCGGTTTGAAATTCTCGATAATGCCATTGTGGACAACGGCAACCTTGTCCGTGGCATGGGGGTGAGCATTGTTGGTAGTTGGCCCGCCATGCGTGGCCCAGCGCGTATGGGCGATACCGATAGCGCCGAAAAGTGGCTCAGTTTCGAGCACATTGGCAAGATTGCCGAGCTTGCCGGAGGCTCTCCGTCGTACGATCGCATTGTTATGGACCGTAGCAATTCCAGCGGAATCATAGCCGCGATATTCAAGGCGTTTGAGACCATCGAGGAGCCGTCCGGCGACACTTTCATGACCAATAATGCCGACTATCCCGCACATGGAAATCCTGCCCCTGAAATTGTGAGCTCCTCTTAGGCATAATGCGCAAGTTAAGGCAAGTTAAAGGGACTCATATATTATTCCGCTTTGACACCGGCTTCACCCGTTCAGCGAGGCTGATCATCAACGGCCAAAGCAGCGTGTTAGCGATATCGAAATAGGTGCCCGTCGATCGCCACCCATAAGCGAGATAGTCGAGAATTTCATTGCAGGCTTCGGCGAGGATGACGCACAGAAACGGAATGAAGCTGCTATAAGGACGGCGCGTGATCAGCCGCGCCAGCACGAATATCGCGAGTCCGCTATGAATATGGAGAAGATTGTCCGCAAGGCCCGTTTTATCACTGATCCACAGGATGAGGCGATGATATTCTCTGGGGATATCAATCTGGTACGGAATAAGCGGAGCCATGATTATCTGGAGTGGAGCATTTGCGAATATCGGATGTACCGCCGAGGCTGCACCTTTTGATATATCGTTTAAACGACTGTTAAATGGGATGAGCTGCCAACGGCAGGTTTGAAGTCACGCTGCTTTATATTATCGCAAAGCGATAGTAACAGGGAGAGGGCGATGGTCTTTCAGGATGGAGAATTGCGCCGGGTCGATAATAGCAAGCCTATGCTGTTCGACGGGTGGGACTATGTTCCGATGGAGCTAGCATCCACCCCTGTCAATGTCCTGGCCCTGGCGGAAGGTGAGCCGGCGCCGATGAAGCAGGACGCGCCTCCCGTATCCGATTCCAAATAAATCCGGCAATTTGGCGGGGTCATGCCAACCTTAGCTTGAAATCAACAAGCGAATTTCCTGACGGCACGAGCCTTCAATAGCCCCAGCGTAAGCAAGGCTTGTCAAAGCGCTGCCTATCCCACCCCCGGATATACAGAAAAATGGCGGCTCGACGGCCGCCATTTCAATTATTTCTCAATGCTTAGTTACTGTCGGAATCATCGTCATCCGACGTAACTGCGACGACTACCAGAGCACCGGCCAGTAATACGCCGGCACCAACTGCAGTCGAGGACAGCTTGCTGGCCTTCTTGGGAGCGGTAACCGCCTTCACATTGCTGGCCTTGGCAACCGAAAGGGCGGATGCCGAGTTTGCCATCACAGGAGCGGCCATCAGCGACGACGCCATCAAACCGGCAAGAACAAGCTTCAAACGCATATCAAGCATCCTCAAAATTTGGCTTCAATTAGCATTGGCTTTGCAACCATGCAAGCAATATTATTGGCGGACTTGCGTTGCCTCATCCTCAGAACACCGCTTACTGCGGCGCTGTTCCGCAGTTTCCTGAATGATCCAACGTTTATCCCCTTCGAAAGCCATCGCACTCAAAATGCCGGAACGATAGGCACCCGTATCCAAGCCAATACGGCCAGGATACTCGGCTATATTTTCAAAGATCGTATGGCCATGGACGACCACCCTTCCTGGAATTGCAGGCGAAGCATGCCTCTCAGATTCGCGGAGAAATTCTTCACGAATCCAGCGTAAATCACCCGCACGCTGCTTTTCGAGTGGTACGCCGGGGCGGACGCCAGCATGGACGAAGACATAGTCGCCTTCAACGATCATGTCCTCGAAACTTTCGAGGAAGCGCTTGTGCGAGAGAGGTACGGCAGCTTGCAGCATCGTAGCGAGCTCGAGATAATTGGCCGCTTCATAGGCTTGCCGCGTTATGCCGTAGCTTAGGATCGTCTCTGCTCCTCCAATTCGATCAAAAAAGCGGATCGCTTCGTGACTTCCGCCAAGCGCGGTCAGGAAAAGCTCCTCATGGTTGCCGAGCAGAAAGCGCGTTTCGGGACGTTCAGCCTTGAGCTTGATCAGGCGGTCGATCACCTGGGCTGATTGAGGCCCCCGGTTGATAAGGTCGCCGAGAAAGATCAACTCGCCCTGTGATTGACCGCGTTTCAACTCGTCGTCGCGGATCTGCGATAGCAGGCCGTCAAGCAGATCGAGATGGCCATGGATGTCACCAATGGCATAAAAGCGGCGGCCATCAGGGGCATGCGCGACAGTTGAGGGACGGCGGCCGAGGCAAGAGAGAATTTTTGCAAGCATCGTTGGATGCGAACCCTTAACGGCTTTAAGCACTGGAAATGACACTGATCGACCCTAACAGGATTTGCCGCGCAAGGCTTTGGAAATATGTGATGTTCCGCGTTGCCGTTACGTCGGCGTCACTTTTTCCCGCTGCGCCAGCACCAGCACAAGAGGCGCCACCCTTTGAGGTCATTCGCGCGCTTGATGCAGAGATAGCCGGCATTGGCTATCGCCTCGCCACCGCCAATGCCTCCTTGTGCGACCGGCAGGAACCAGGCTTGGGTTTGCTGCTTCATACGCCCGATCAATATGCGCGTGACATACGCGAGACAGCGATCCGTCATTTTCATTTTGATGGACCCGTTGGGGTAGAAGCGGTGATCGCCAAATCTCCTGCCGCAGCGGCGGATATCAGGGAGGATGACACAGTTATTGGCGTGGGACAAACGCGCTTCCGCCCTGCTGATCCCCAAGCCAGCTCGAGCACCGCTTCTCTCATAGCAGCGACCCACCAGATCATGGCGCTTCCCCCTAATGGTCCGATCACGCTGCATATACGTCGGAGCGGCGTCGATCAGATCCGCAGGGTCATCCCGGTTCCTGCCTGTCGCTCGCGGTTCGAAGTGGCCTTTGGCAATAGTTTTCTTGCTCAGGCGGATGGTGAATTGGTTCAGATCAGCAGTCGTTTCCTGACCGACTATCCACAGTGGGCGCCCGTGCCGATAGCGCATGAGTTGGCCCATAATATTCTGCGTCACCGCGAGCGGTTAGAAGCAAAGGGCGTGAGCTATGGCCTGTTGTCGGGTATCGGCCGCAATGTCCGGTTTTTCAGGCAAACCGAATTGGAAGCAGATATTCTGTCTATATCGCTACTTACCAATGCTGGATACGACCCCAAAATCGCCCTGCTTTTCTGGCAGGCCTTCGGTCCTGCGCATGCTGGTAGCCTGTTTCGTAGCCGTACGCATCCGAGTTGGAAGACGCGTACTGGCATTATGGCACGCACAATCGCTGAAATGGCGCCAGAGCGCTCCCTCCATCCTGACATCATCGCGGCACGGGATCGGCCAATCGATGGAAAATGGCAGGATTTGTTGAAAAAAGAGCACTGACGAATGTCAGGTGACGCGATAGGCGTGGAAATGGCGTGCGGCGGCAAGTTGGCGAGGGTTTCGATATTCTCCTGCCGTAACAGCTGGCAACGCCAGCGCCCTGCCGCCAGAAACGGTGTCCTACAGGCACAAGGCGATTGCTGCCATGGGATTCCACTCCGCCTACATGTGATAGTGTCCTTTATCATTGATAGAAATCGGATACAGAGCTTCTATGGACAAGGCCCCGGAAAGCGAGATCATTGGCATCGCCGAAGCCGGCCTGATGCTGAGCGTCGAGGGACAGGAGCAGATTGCCCCTTGGTCTGCGATCACGATGGTTGAGGCTGTTCTGGCGCTGGTCGATTGGGCGGGCGACCAGCGCATAGCTGTACTGGTCATTGCGATCATGCTGGACGCCGACGAGCGAATCTTCATTGTCGCGGAAAGCGAACTGCTCTGGGCGCCGCTGGTATCGATCCTGTCTCAAATCCTCCCAGGCATACCCTCTGTCAAAATATGGGGCGCGCAACTGGCCGCTTCCGGCAAAGTCGCGCTCTATGAAAGAGCAGGAGGCCTGCAATGACACCGACAATCCTTGTATCCCCTTTTGACTGAGATGGCGCCATAATGCGTGCAGAGCATGATATCATCGAGGGGCCTTTCGCCATTGCGGAAGACATCACCCTTAACGGGACGATCGTCGGCGACGCGACACTGCAGGAAGGCGTGCGGTTCATCCTGCACGGCACGATTGCGGGCAACCTCACCGTCAAAGCGGGCAGCCGTGCCCTCATTCATGGCACGGTCTCGGGCCGCATCTATAATGACGGTGGACGGGTCGAGATTTTTGGGATTTGCGAGGCCGTGGAAAATCTGGCGCCCGATGCGGTGTCGATCATTGCTCCCACCGCGCATGTGCGGCGCGGCCGTGTGAACCGGAGACGCGGTGTATGATTTTACTGCCTTCACCGCCCGTGCGGGCGCTACTTGCGATCGTGGCATCGGCCGACGACCAGACGCGGACCCGCTTCCTGGAATTTTTCGCGGTCACCATTTGCAATCCGCATACGCGCCGCGCCTCTATGCGGGCGACTGGCAATTTCCTCGCCTGGGTTGCCGCGCGCGGTGTGTCGTCGCTCGCGGGTACAGCCGCAGCACGTAGCGGGATGGGTCGTAGCGTTGGCGCACGAAATGAGCGCGCCTAGCGTCAAACAACAGCTGGCCGCCATGCGTCACCTGTTCGAATGGCTGGTGATCGGTCATGTCGTGCTGGTCAGTCCTGCCGGATCAGTGCGCGGGCCGGCCCAACAGCCAGCGATGGGGCAAGACTCCGGTGCTGGCCTCCAAGGAGGCGCGACGGTTGCCCGACAGCATCGATGTCAATACCCAAGTGGCCTGAGAGATCGCGCGCTGATCGGGCTAATGGTCTATAGCTTTGCCCGTGTTGGCGCCGCCCTGTCCTGTCGGGTCGAGGATGTGTTCGTGCAGAACCGGCGGCTCTGGGTCCGTTTGCACGAGAAAGGCGGCAAGCGTCACGAAATGTCCTGCCATCATAATCTTGAAGCGTATCTCACCGCCTATATCGATGGGTGCAGCTTGCGGGAGGATCGCAAAAGCCCACTGTTTCGCACAATTGCGCGGGGCACCATGCGTCTGAGCGACAGCCCCCTTCCCCAGACCAGCGCGTTCCAGATGGTACGTCGTCACGCCGCTGCGGCGGACAATGCCGCAGCGATCGGTAATCACAGCTTTCGGGCGACCGGGATCACCGCCTATCTTAAAAACGGCGGCACGCTCGAAAAGGCTGCCGCCATGGCGAACCACGCCTCCACCCGCACAACCAGCTCTATGATCGCCGATCCGACGAGGTGACGCTCGATGAGCTTGAGCGTGTCCTCATCTAGCTAGGCGCCGATTAGCATCAATGAGCAGCGGCTCTGGAGCGGGCGCGCGCGATGCCATTATGTCTGCTAGTTTTAAAATCTCGCTACTAAATCCGCTCACCCATGCCGCGCGTAAATTTTGCGTGCGATACGGATTGGCTGAGATGGTCAGCCCGGACCTGGCGGCTTTCATACCCCAAAGATATGCATATTGATCTAGCACTTGCTCTCCTCAAGTGCAGTCGCCTGTGCACTTTGAAACCCTATTATCAAAATGCTATCTGACTAAGCGTTTCAAACAAGAGACGAGCGCGATGCCGCAGCTATGCATTGCTGCTTCGTTTAAAACTCAAAATAGTGCGGAGATACAGAAATTTTGATGGGATAATGACGAGTGAAATTCCAAAAGGCGCATATCGACAATCGCATCAGGTGAATTTATCACATTTCGGGCATCAACATAACGGGACGCACTTTAATGAGCGAAAATGCTAACCAGACTGAACTTCTCGTCACCTTGACCAGCGACATTGTTGCCGCACATGTATCGAACAACAGCGTGGCTGTCGGTGATGTCGCTACGCTCATTGCCAACGTGCATAGCGCTCTTTCAGCCCTAAATCAGCCCGTAGAGGCTCCTGTCGAGAAGCCGGAACCCGCTGTGTCCGTGCGGTCATCGGTAAAGCCTGACTACATCGTCTGTCTTGAAGATGGCAAAAAACTCAAAATGCTCAAGCGTCACCTGATGACGCGCTATCAGATGACCCCGGATGAATATCGCGCCAAATGGGGACTGCCCGCTGACTATCCCATGACCGCCCCCAATTATGCTCAGCAGCGCAAGGATCTGGCGGTCAAGATCGGCCTTGGACGTAAGCCAGGACAGGGCAAAAAGACTGCTGGAGGCAGGCCGTCGACAAAGAAGAGCGCCGAGAAGCTGTGACAGAGTGATTGTGGCAAATATCTTGCTAGTGGATTGACCGGAACGAAAGAGTCCGTCTGGGGATTCCCACCGGCTTGCAGGCGTGCCAGTCTCGGAGGATGCGCGATGGGATCAGCTTCACCGTTTCGGCTTCCGACCGTCAACGCCTGGACGACATCGTGTCGGCTCCCTTGAGCCCGCAGAAACATGTCTGGCGCGCCCGTATCGTGCTTTTGAGCAGCGATGGCCTGGGCACCTCGGCGATCATGGCGGCCACAGGCAAGTCGAAGACCTGCGTGTGGCGCTGGCAGGAGCGCTTCATGCACGAAGGTGTAGATGGTCTTCTTCGCGACAAGTCCCGTCCGCCCGGCAAGGCGCCAGTGTTGCCCAAGCGCGTGGCCGAGATTGTCCGGCTGACGCAGGAACCGCCGCCGCATGAGGCAACCCACTGGACGGCGCGCGCGATGGCCAAAGCGGTCGGGCTTGCCGTTTCGACAGTGCAGTCGATCTGGAAGGCGCATGGGCTTGCTCCGCATCGCTGGCGCAGCTTCAAGCTGTCGAACGATCCGGCTTTCGCCGAAAAGCTCACCGAGATCGTCGGCCTCTATGTCGATCCGCCCGCCCATGCGGTGGTCCTGTCGATCGACGAGAAATCGCAGATACAGGCGCTCGACCGCACCCAGCCCGGCCTGCCGATGAAGAAGGGCCGCGCGGGTACCCTGACCCATGACTACAAGCGCCACGGCACGACTACGCTGTTTGCTGCACTCAACGTACTCGACGGAACCGTCATCGGGCAGAACATGCAGCGTCACCGCCACCAGGAGTTCATCCGCTTCCTCAATCGGATCGAGCGCGAAGTGCCCAAGGACAAGGCGATCCACGTGATCCTCGACAACTATGCCGCACACAAGAAGGACAAGGTCCAGGAGTGGCTCGCCCGCCATCCGCGCTGGACTTTCCACTTCACGCCAACTTCTTCCTCATGGCTCAATGCCGTCGAGGGCTTCTTCGCAAAGCTGACCAGGCGGCGCCTCAAGCACGGCGTCTTCCACTCCGTCGTCGACCTCCAGGCTGCCATCAACCGGTTCATCCGGGAGTACAATGCCGATAACCCCAAGCCCTTCATCTGGAAGGCCAATCCGGATGACATCATCGCCGCTCGAAATCGAGGGTTCCAAACGTTGGAGTCAATCCACTAGCACTACTTTGGCGGATTCCTGATTTTTGGGATTCCCAAGCGAGGGACGTGGTGATTCATAGGCAGCCAGCTTCTGGAGTGGCTGGTGATGGATGCAGATTGGAGAGAGGATCTCGAGCGCTGGCTTGAGCCGTTTCTAAGCCGTCTTGGACACAAGACCCGGCGTCGGATGTGCCCGGCCTACATCGCGGGTTTGATCGGTCCTGGTGATCGCAAGAGTGTGCAGCCGATGGCTGCTCGCGGCAACGAGGCGGGCTATGACCAGTTGCATCATTTCGTCGCCGATGGCGTATGGGATAGCGCGCCACTCGAGACCGTTCTCCTGAAGGAGGCCGACCGTTTGGTAGGAGATGAGGCCGGGTATCTGGTCATCGACGACACGGCATTGCCGAAGAAGGGCCAACACTCGGTTGGTGTCGCGCCGCAGTACGCCTCATCGCTCGGCAAGATGTCCAACTGCCAGTCGCTGGTTTCGGTCACCCTGGCATCGCGCGAGGTACCGGTCATGGTCGGGCTTCGGCTCTTCCTACCCGAAAGCTGGACGAATGATGTCGAGCGCATGACACGGGCGCGCGTTCCGTTGGATCGACAGAAGGCTCTGACGAAGCCCGAGATCGCGATCGAAGAGATCGACCGCGTCATTGCCTCAGGCGTGCGGTTCGGCTGCGTGCTTGCCGACGCGGGATATGGATCGAGCGGTCCTTTCCGTCAGGCGCTGAGCAAGCGCGGCCTGCTGTGGGCGGTCGGGCTTTCGCGCCGCCAGAACGTCTATCCGGCCGATGTTGGCTTGGTCTTTCCGGTCGCCAAGACCGGCAGGCGCCGTCAGTATCACATGCCCGACCGGCCACCGGTCTGCGCAGAAGCGATGATGTCCGGCGAGAAATGGCGAAAGATCAGCTGGCGGCGCGGCACCAAAGGCAGACTGACGTGCCTCTTTGCGGCTCGCCGGGTCCGCATCGCAGAAGGGCACAAGCACCGCATGCTCGACGACCGGATGCAATGCATGCCAGGTGACGAGGTCTGGCTCGTCGGCGAGCGCAGATCGACCGGCGAGCAGAAATACTACGTGTCGAACTTTCCGGCCGATGCCACGCTGAAGATGCTCGCCACTGCGATTAAAGCGAGGTGGATCTGCGAACAAGCGCATCAGCAACTCAAGGAAGAGCTCGGCCTCGACCACTTTGAGGGCAGATCCTGGATCGGATTACACCGACATGCCCTAATGACGATGATAGCCTACCTCTTCCTCCAGTCCCGTCGCCTCAAGGCAGCGGGACGGAAAAAAAAGAGTCGGGGGACCGCCACCACAACCCAGCATGCCAGCGATCCGACAGGCGATCCTTGAGCTCTTCGCACGGCCTCCACCCATACACTGCCCACACTGCAATGCGCTTGTTGTCCACCCCTCAACAGCCAAACTGCCAAAGTAGTGCTAGTTCGCCTTTCGAAGGAGAGCGATATGGTTGGCATCGTCCACCATGAGCCTTGTGACGTCGCATCTGAGAATGGCGAGGTGATGATTAACGGCTCGGGCGGGCTAGTTTCCTCAATGACGCCTGCCGCCGCAAAACAGACCGGATCGCGATTGCTGGAATGCGCTGCTAGAGCAGCGGAGCAGGAGGCCGCGATCGACGTCGCTCCGGTTACTGACATTCCTCCCGACACCATATCGCTCTGACGGGCCGCCTCCGCGCGGCGGCTTTGCGCCACTGTGTGACAATCAGGTATTTCCCGCTATCACGCGGCGAGCGCCGGCGCACATGCCCAGCGCCCGCCCTGCCAATAGAAGCCTACCCGCTGCGCGTTGCTGATCGCGGGCGGCTCGCCCTTGCACCAGAACGCCCGCATCTTGGCCCGTTCGTCCAGATGGGCGTCGGCGACGATCGCGCGCGCGGCCTGGATGAACTGCCCATGTCCGAACACATAGGCGAGCGATCCCGCAGGCATGGCGGCGAGCCGCGACAGGGCTGCCTCACGGCGCCGCAGCAGCGTGGCGAAGCTCTCCGCCTACTCCTCGTCGCAATAGTCCGGGTCCGCCTCGCTCCAATAGCGTTCAAGGTGCGGCATCCGCTCCGCGCTGCGCGAGCCGTTCCAGCGCGCCGGTTGCAGATAGGTGAACTCTTCGATCGGCCACACTTCGACCGGCACGCTGGGAAAACGCGCGATCGTCGGCGCGGCCGTCTGCCGGGTGCGCGTATAGGGCGACGTGACGATGAGCGCGGGCGCTTGTGTCCAGCTCGCCGCGACCGCCCTCGCCTGTTCGTGACCGCGCTCCGTCAAATCGATCGTCGCGAGATCATGGCAGGGCACGCCGGCGTTGCCGGTGGATTCGCCGTGGCGGATGAAGATCGCTCGCATGGCTCCGCCTATGCCGCCTGATGCAGCCCGTCGCTGACCTCCCAGCCCCGACAGGCCAGCAGGATCGGCTTGGGCACTCTCTTTTTGCCATTGGAATAATAGGCGACCATCCGGCGCGAGACGCCCAACGCGTCGGCCGCCTTCGACAGCGACAGGGCATGGCGCAGCCGCCATTCGAGAAAGGCGCGCACGTCGCCATGTCCGGTTGCCGAGAGCGTTTCGAGCCACAGCATGTCCGCGCCCAGCTCGACCCCCGATGGCCAGGTCAGGCTATGCCCCCAATCGCCTAGCTCGACCTTGGCGAACTCGCCGGGATCGCGCAGCGCGGCGAAGGCGCGATCATCGAGGTTCGCGCCCAGCTCGATATCGGCGGCCGTGCCATCCGACCACGACACATGCAGCACCGAAGGACCAATCGCGCGCACGGCGGCAATGGTGCGGGTCTTGTCGGTGACGTTCATCCGTTCAACTCCTGCCATGTCTGCATGAGCAGCGCCTGGTTCGGCCCCGCCCATTCCAAAGCGTCTTTCAGGACCGCCGTTGGCGCGGTGCCGACGATCAGCTCGAACGTCGCGATTGCCACCGAGCAGCGGAAATCCGGGCCTTCGATGTGAAAATGCGGCACGCCATGATCGCGACCATAGACGGCAATCTTCCAGCGGGGACCGCTAAACATCGTGACCATGTCTCAATATAGTGCAACTGTTGCACTGGCGCAAGCGTAGGGTCGTTCTCACCTGAAGGGGCTTTCAGCCGGACTGCATGACGGAGGCGATCCGGCGCAATCCGCTATTATATGTATATCTAAACGATGACATTATGATACCAGTTAGCCATTAGATAGACATATTGGCGCCTCCCTTCGGGCACGGCTCTATCTCCGCCTGAAGGCTACGACCGAGCCCGCAAGCGGTCTTGGCGCATAGGCGTGACGATCCTCGCGTGAGGGCCGGGGCAAGACCCCTGCCCTGCTGTGCCGGCGTGCTCTGGCGTGGATCTTCGTTTGAAGGGGGAAAGGCGGTCCCGGCCGCATAGGCGCTAACTTAAGAATATTGATGCTGACGGATCTGCATGAATTGAGAGGCTCGTTGCCGTGGCGGGGAGCATATGTTCCTGTAACCTTTTGCTATGAGCTTTCCCGCTTGAGAAAGTAACGGCGACCCGAATATGGCGGCCAACAAGACGGTTCGTATTATTTGCTGGATACGCCAGATCGATAGATGCCCCCCGGATTTGGTGCTGGCCTCAGGGGGGAAAAGCGAAGCCCTCATCGACAGCCTCGTCAATCATCAGCCCTAGAATGAGGTGGGCTGTCAGCCATGCCCGGGCAAGGTGCTGATCGCGGGCCGGAAGAGCATCGATGCCAAGGCCGCTCTTGAGGCGTTTGAAAGCCAGTTCGATTTGCCACCGCAATCGATAGGTTGCGCCGATCTCCTCGGCGGACATTTCCTCGGCCGGAACCGATGTCAGTAAGAGAATGAAGCCGGCTGATGCAATGGTAAGGGGACGCGGTTCCCGCTCTATGCGCCGCCGCTTCCTGTGTGATCGATGGATGGTCTTGACGGTATGCTCGGCGTCGATGTCATCCTTTCGGCGCACTATAAGACGGGCGGCAAATGTAGATTTGCCACGATGCTCTCCTTTCCGCCCGGAATGATCGACGAGCACCCGATGTTCGGCAAATTCTCCGGGCTGCATGTCCGCATAGATGGCTTCCCAATCAACAGGCGTGCCGTCCATCGTCAGCAGCCGGATGGTTGACCATCCGATGCGCGTGATGAAATCCGCCCCCATCGCCATGACATGCTGAAGCCCAGGAGTGCGGGCGTAACCGCGATCCGCCAGAACCAGATCACCCGGCTCGAAGGACGCCCGCGACAGGCTCTCACCTTCATGAATATCGCTGATCTCCAACTCGCTGAAGCGAGCTGTTGCCGCGTCATAGGTCGCGTGCAGACGCCAATCGACGCGGCCCTCGCCTGGGGACCGGATAATGCTCCCATCAACGATCCGGAGCTTCCGCTTGCCTGCGGCGGCGTCAATGTTTCCGGGAGATCGGTCCAGCAACGTCGCCGCGACATGCCCCAGCCAGTCCGATGCACCGCGCAGGCGCTTCAGAAGTCCCACGTCGGAAAGATCGGCGATGTCATGGCCGCCCGCCCATGCCGCCGCTGATCGCAGGCTCATCCCTCCCGGCCCGTAGGCCAAAGCCAGGCGGAGCAGCGTTGCACCGTCCCGTATCGCACGGCGCCGCTTCAGCGCCCCATAAGCGCGGGCGCTTTCATCGAGGTCCAGTGATTCCGGCAAGCGCCCCAGCAAATCTTGCCGAGTGGTATCGAGATGGTTCTGTCTGTCCATCTCCCCCATGAATCACAGACCGATTCCCTCCGTCCACCCTTAAGTTAGCGCCTATGCGGTCCCGGCCGCCTTTCCCCCGCAACGGGATTAGACGGGGCCGTGCTTCGCTGCGCTACGGCCGCTCCACCCCCGTCGAATCCCGCTGCCCCCCTCCTTTCGCCGGCGTTCTTGGGCGTCCGTGTTCCGGCCGATGGCATGGTCATCGCCGGACAGGCGATTTGAAGGGAGTAGAAGGCATGACGCAGGACAACCGCGAAAGCTGGCTCAACCGGGTGGCGGCGGGCATGGCTCCGCTGTTCGAAGCGCTGGAAAGCCCTCTGCCCTCGCGCGTGCGGGTCGCGATCGGCTTCACCCGCGGGCCGCAAGGGCAAGGCGATCGGCGAGTGCTGGGACAACCGGCTTAGCGCGGACGGGCATTTTGAAATTTTCATCCGCCCGGACCTGGCGCACGCGCCCGACGCGAGGCCGTCGCAGATCGCGGCCATCCTCGCGCATGCGCTGGTCCATGCCGCCGTCGGCATCCCGGCAGGGCATGGGAAGGCGTTAAACGGGTCGCCCTTGGTCTTGGCCTGGTCGGGCCGATGCGCGCCATCACCCCCGGCGAGGCGTTCCTTACGGCCATCGCGCCTATCTTGGATGCAGCCGGACTCCTCCCCCATGCCCGTCTCGACACGGATGGGGAGTCGACCGGGCCCAAGAAGCAAAAAACCCGGATGCTCAAATGCGAGTGTGCCGAGTGCGGCTATACCGTGAGGACCGCGCGCAAATAGCTGGAACAGGCCGGCGCGCCGCTTTGCCCGATCGAGGGGCATGGGGTCATGGAGCATGAGCCGCTGGGCGACGACGATCCCGAGTCGGAGGATTGAGTGCGACTGTATATCACAACGATAGACAGATCATGCCGAAACGATTAACGATGGCGCGCGGAACGAGGGCATTATGATATTAGCAGTCGGAAACACGAAAGGCGGCGTTGGCAAGACCACCCTCGCCGTCAATCTCGCGGTCGCGCTGGCGCTCGCCGGCCGCGACCTCTTGCTGGTGGACGGGGACGAGCAGGGCACCGCCCTTACCTTCACCCAGCTTCGCGCTGAGCGGCTTGGGGAGGCCGGCTATACCGCCGTCGCGCTGACCGGCGCGGCGCTGCGCAGCCAGGTCCGCCAGCTCGCCAGCAAATATGACGATATCATCATCGACGTGGGCGGGCGCGACACCGGATCGCTGCGCGCCGCGCTCACCGTTGCCGACACGCTGCTGGTGCCGGTGCAGCCACGCAGCTTCGACGTGTGGGCGCTCGATCAGGTGTCGGCGTTGATCGCCGAGGCGCGCGAGATCAATGAAGGCCTGCGCGCCATCGCCGTGCTGAACGGCGCGGACGCGCAGGGGGCCGACAATGAGGCCGCCTTGGAGATGATCGGCGATATCGACGGTATCGAAGTGCTGCCCACGTCGATCGTGCGGCGCAAGGCGTTCCCGAACGCGGCGGCCGAGGGCAGGGCGGTTATCGAGCAAAGCCCGCGCGACCCTAAGGCGATAGACGAATTGACAGCGCTGATCGGCGCGGTTTGTATATCAAGATAATATCGGAGTGCGTGTTAATGGCTATCGCTCGTAAACCGAACAGCAAGCCCAAGCCGTCGATGGACGAAGCGGCGGCCGATGCCTTCATTGCCGGCGCGGCGAAGCCGGAGGCCGCGCCGATCGCGGTCGAGGCCGACGAAGTGGGGCAGGGGGCCGAGCCGCGCAAGTCGCCGGTGATGCTGCGGTTCGATCGCGCGCTTCTCGCCAAGGTCGATGCGACGGCCAAGCGGCGCGGGATCAGCCGGAGCGCGTGGATTCAGTTCACCGTCAGCCGCGCGCTCGATGCCGGCGAAGGATAGGGCCGGCGCGGGCCGAGCTGGCGAAGGCTAGGCGGTCCTGGGGCGCGAAAGGTGAGTTTTGGGGTAGGTCCTCACCGTTAGGTGGCTGGCGCGCTGAAATCCACCAGCACCGGCATTTCGGGTATGTTGCCGCGCAGCTTCGCGCGCCGCACGATGCTATGCTGGTCGATCAGGTTTTGCGCGTCGCGCCGGCCGCTCATGGTTTTCGGGAGCCACATCATCGAAACCCGTTCGACCTTGCGGCCTTTCTTGATCGGCGTGAACTCGACCCAGAAGGGACAGAGCTTGTTGATTTCGTCCTGCGCGACCTTTAGGCAGTATTTGTTGAAATCGGCGAAGCGTTCCAACTTGCCTTCCGGCACGTTGAGCAGGCCGCGCAGCTCCGCAATCGTGAACTCTTCGCTTTGCTTATATTCGAGGCCGATCCGCCGTTCGATCATTTCATAGAGACACAGCGCGTATTTCGACTCGAAGCAATACATCACTTGCGTCTTGAGGCGGGCATAGACCTCGCTGTTACGCAGTATCTCGATCAGCTCTTCGGGAATCCGGTAATGGAGGAAGCCGTCTTTTTCGAGGCTTTCGTCGCTGGGGCCGAGAAGCTGGACGCGGCGCTTGTAGCTCTTGCCAGCCTTGCGGATGGTGACAATCGCGATCGTGCCCATCAGGCGCAGCAGCGAACTTTCTATGCGCTCATTGCCCTGGTGGGTGCCCTTGAGCGCGGATTTGGCGATGCGGTGAATAACCGGCTCGCCGATCCGGTCCCAGGCGTTCGCGATCAGCAGATTGTAGATTCGCCGATCGGCGAGGGTGAGGGGCGATAGCTCGACAATATCAACCAATTCGCCAGGTTTGACGATTTCCCCGTAGTTGGCGGGATCGAACGGGTTTCCGCGCCCCTTTTGGGTAAGGGTGAGGGCGGTTTCGTTACCCGAGGCAGTCTTTGCCTTGCCGTCCTTCACTGGTGAGTTTGCTAAAGCCATGCCCTCACCTTAACAGCAACGGTGAGCTAGGCAAATTCTAAAGCTCGCCGATCGCGATCAGGGAGTGATACCCCAAAACTCACCGTTAATTTGGCGGATACCCCAAAGCTCACCGGACTCAGCCCCAACACTCACTTTTACCGACCCCAAAACTCACCGAAGGCTACCCCAAAACTCACGCGAATCGACCCCAACACTCACTTTTCGAGGAGATTTTTCTAAGTTTTCTGCGGGTTTGAGGCACCCTGAATCTTGAATCTAAGAAGAATCTTTGAATCAGAAGGCGAACGGTGAGTTTTGGGGTAGCCCTGCCTGTGGATAACTCATCGCCAACGGCACCCGTACGCCCGAAAAGAAGAAAAGCGCCGCCTCTTGGGGCTTCGCCCCGCCGGCTCGCGACCTTCGGCCGCCCCGGATCGCTACGCGATCCTCCCACCCGGCATCCCCATGATGAGCCGGCTCCACCGGCACCCCTTTATTCGTATCGGAATGATGGCGACCATCGCACCCCTATCGTCTGCACACCGCCTAAACCAACCGTTGCAAATGGCTTTCCAGAAAAGCCAAGCGGATAGGGCAGCCTGCAATCGGGGGGCAGGGAAAGCAGAAACTTTTCCGGCAGGGACGATTTCCGGGCCGCCCAGCGCAATTGCGGTCATTGAACAGGGTTTCGGCATCGCAACCGTCCATGACGCTCTACGGGCTTCCCAGGCGTCAGATTTTTCCGGCGCGAGATCCACGGCCCTTCGGGGTATCACTCACCGCCGTGCGATATGCGAACGGTGAGCCGATACCCCAAAACTCACTTTTCGCGCGCCAGAGCGCGATTCCCAGCGCTTCCACTACAGCATGGTGTGCGGCAGAGCGACATCCCTTCGATATTCATTGTATATCGGAACGATGGCGTTTTGATGAGCGACTGTTTAAATGCCATCATGCCTTGTCGTAACGGCCCGCGAACTCACGATCGCCGTAATATTTGAGCTTGGCGGCTACGATCGGCCGTTGCCCCGCGAGGAACAGGAGCTGCAAATCCTCGCGCAGCGTGCGGACCTCATCGGGGGTGAGCAGCGGGCGGCCGACATGCTGCTGGCCGAAGGATATGCCGGTTTCCTCCGCGTCGATCGCGCGGCTCATCGTTTCGAACACGACCGTCTCCTGCCCGAGCAGATCGGAGACGAGTTTCGCACTGTCATGATCGTTCACGCCGAATATTTGCAGCACGCCGACATTGGACAGGCCCAGTCGGCCCCAAGCTGCGATTTTGGCCAAGTCGGAGAACGTTTTGGGAACGTGGCATTCGGTATTGACGATGGAAATCATAGAAGAGGACAGTTCGCTCCATCATAGGGAGTGGGTTGATG
>NZ_SEOO01000041.1 GCF_004152865.1 Sphingobium cupriresistens
GGCCATTCTGTCATCGGTCATCGTCTTCTTCTCCAGGTTCGAGTTCGCATCCGAACCCTACCAGAAGATCGACGGTGGCCACCCTCTCAGGGAAACCTTCCTACACCACCCCGTGGGACACGACCGATCATATAGCATTTGACCGGCACATGCGCGCGCTGAGCGCCGCAGAGTGGCGAGTGCGCGTGCGAATTAGAATCGCCGGCGCCTTGCGGCACAAATTCACCCTAATTTTAGTTTGTTTTGAAATTTTGAAAATGCCTCAAAACAATCTGAATTTTACGTGAAACCCTCACATTCGAAAAACAATCTATCTATCTGTAATTTATATATAAATACGGCGATTTAACCAGTCTCGTCTTGCCGTCGCAACCTTTTGCGTTCGACCAGTTGCGATACCTGCGTTCCCGATTGACATTTGCCTAATCATAGTTAGTCTAATGTTCTCAAAGATGCCTGCAGGGGCACGCCAAGATGGGAGAGTGTTATGAATGTGAAGCAACAATTGGCTTGCGGCATTGCCACTATTGGGCTTTTGGCTGCGATGCCCGCATTGGGCCAGGATGCCCCGCAGGCGGCGGACGATAGTCAGAGCAATGAAAAAATTGCTTCGCCGGCCGACATCGTTGTCACCGCCCAGAGGCGGGAACAATCCCTTTCCAAGGTTCCGGTGGCCGTGTCGGCTTTCAATGCCGACACGCTTCAGTCGCGCAATGTGGCAAGCGAACAGGATCTCGCGGCGCTAGTTCCCGGACTGGTGGTCAAGAGCGGTCAGAACTCCAACCAACTCAACTTCACCCTGCGTGGCCAGACACTCGATCCCTTTTCCGGCTCAAGCCCCGCGGTTCTGACCTATATCAACGAAGCGCCGGCGACCGAAGGCAACACATCGACGGCCTTTTTCGACTTCAATTCTGTGCAGGTCCTCAAAGGACCGCAGGGCACTTTGTTCGGTCGCAATGCGACGGGCGGCGCGATTTTGTACGAAACGGCGAAGCCGGGTGACGACTTTGGCGGGTTCCTGACTATCAAGGGTGGTCAGCGTAATTATATCCAGGTGCAGGGCGCCGTGGACATTCCAGTATCCGACATGATCAAGGTTCGTGTCGCCGGCGATTACAACAAGCAGGACGGCTATATCCGCAATATCAAGACCGGCAACACGCTGGGCGACACGGATTCGCTGTCAGGCCGTATCACGGTCGTCCTGGAACCGAGGGACGGTTTCAAGATGACGACGGTCGCGCAGTACAGCGACTTCGGCGGATCGGAAGGCGCTGGCGGTCTCTATTCCTATCATATGGCGGGAGAGGTCAATAACGGCTATGTCCTCAACAGCACGCTCGATACCCTTTATGGCGTGAACAGCCCTTTTGCTCCCTTGATCGGCGATGGGCCACGGGGCGACGGCACATGGCCGGGCGCCGTAGCGGGCTATCTGGCCTGGCAGCAGGCGAATCCCTATAAGGTCTGGCTAAGCTATGACCTGCCGCACAAGGCTCACACCGCGTTCATCACCAACACTGTCGAGGCGGAAATCGGCGACGATGTCGTGCTGAAGAACATCTTCAACTATGCCGACGCCTTCGCGCGCACGCCAGGTATTCTGACCGGTTCGCCCTTCGGCTCGCTGAGCCTCTACAATCGATCCGGCCTGGGCAACGGCCCTCCAGGCGGCGAGGAATTCAGCACAGAGCGGATTTCGAACGAACTGCAACTTCAAGGAAAAACGGGCGGCCTCGAATATATCCTGGGCGTCTTCTATTCCGACACGACGAAGCAGGAATATATTCCGGTCATCGTCGGCGCGGAATTGCCGACGCCGCTGGCCGACATCGCTTATAATTACGAAGTCGGGAACGAATCGAAGGCGGTGTTTGGCCAGCTGACCTATGCGGTGACGGACAAGCTGAGCGTAACCGCTGGCGGACGCTATAGCTGGGAGACGGTGAGCCTTCGCCAAAAGGCAGGAAGCCTCTTCAATTTGAACGGCTCCACGCCATTCAAACAGGAAGCCAAGCTCCATGATCCGAGCTGGACGTTCAATATCCAGTATCAGATCAATTCGGGCAACATGGTCTATTTCGCGCAGCGCGGCAGCTTCCGCGCCGGCGGCTTCAACGGCGCGGTCGGCCCGTTCAACAACGCCAATTTCTTCGACAATGAAAATACCTATGATTTCGAACTGGGCTATAAGTTCAACGACTATATCGGCGCCATGCCGACCCGGATCAATCTGGCCATCTATCGCCAGATCGTGAAGGATGCGCAGCATTCGCTGTTCGTCGATCTGGGCGCAGGCCCGTCGGCGTTCACCGTAAACGTGCCCGAAAAGCGCATCCAGGGCGTCGAGTTCGACGCCAATGTAAAACCCAGCGCCTGGCTGGAACTGGGCATTTCGGGCGCCTATACCGACGCGAAATTCACCAAGAATATCGTTGACCTCGCCCCGCTGGGCGGGCCGATAATTCCCTTCGACACCTATGCCGACGCGCCCAAATGGGCGGGTTCTGTCTTTGCCGAAATCACCATGCCCCTGTCGGAAGACGTCGGAAAGGTGAAGCTGCGCACCGATGTGTTCGGCCAGACATCCACCCATTTTTCGAACAACGAAGGCTCGATTACGCCGCGCACCAAATTGCCTGGCTATGCGACCGTCGATGTTCGGTTGAGTTGGAACGACGTCATGGGCAGCAAATTCTCGGTCGCGGCCTACGCCAAGAACCTGCTCGACGAATTCTACTATAATTCGGGCTATGTCGAAGGCGGCAGCGGCGGCTTCAACACGGCCATCTGGGGGAACCCCAAACCTTTGGCGCGGAAGTGACCTACCGCTTCTAAGGCGCAATCTGAAGGGGGGCAGGCATGTCTTGTCCCTGTCCCCCCTCTAAGCTTCCAGGCGCCGCTGACCCCATCAAAGCGCGCGACATATAGTCTATTCCCGTTCGGGACAGGCGCATCGCGTCAGGAAAGACACAGGACATGCCGACAATTATCAACCCCGATTATGACGCAGTCGTGATCGGTGCGGGCGTCACCGGCATCTATCAAACATATCTGCTCGACCAGAATGGGATGAGCGTGCTGGGCGTCGATGCGGCCGAGGATGTCGGGGGCACCTGGTATTGGAACCGCTATCCGGGCTGCCGGCTCGATACCGAAAGCTATGCCTATGGCTATTTCGCGCTGAAAGGCATCATCCCCGAATGGCGGTGGAGCGAGAATTTCGCAGGCCAGCCCGAAATGCTGCGGTACGTCAACGCTGCGGCCGACAGGATGGATATAAGGCGGCTGTACAAGTTCAAGACCAAGGTCGTATCGGCCCATTATAATGAAGCGGACAATGTCTGGGATATCAGGCTGGACGACGGCGCCTGCCTGACCTGCCGTTATCTGATATCGGCCACCGGCCCGCTATCGGCATCCGCCATGCCCGATTACAAAGGGCTGGACCTGTTCCAGGGCGAGGCTTTCCATTCGTCGCGCTGGCCCACGGATGCAGACGGCAAGCCCAGGAATATCGACTTTGCAGGCAAGCGCGTGGGCGTGATCGGCACCGGCGCCACCGGCGTCCAGATCATCCCCATCGTCGCGGAAACCGCGCAGGATCTGTTCGTGTTCCAGCGCACGCCCAATTGGTGCACTCCACTTGGCAATTCGGCGCTGGGCGAGGAGGAGATGGACCTGATCAAGGCTCGTTTCCCCACCATCCTCGAATATGTCAAGACGACGCCAACCGCCTTCCCCTATCATCGCGATACGCGCAAAACATCCGAAGTGCCGGAAAAGGAGCGAAACGCATTTTTCGAGGCTCTTTACGACAAGCCTGGATACGGAATCTGGCTAAGTACCTTCCGCGACCTGCTGCTAAGCAAGGAATCGAATAAAATCCTGGCGGATTTCGTCGCCGGCAAAATCAGGCAGCGGGTCGATGATCCAGAGGTCGCCGAAAAGCTGATACCGGTCGATCATCCATTCGGCGCGAAGCGCGTGCCGATGGAAACCAACTATTATGAAACCTACAACCAGCCCAACGTCCATCTGGTCGATATAAAGACGACGCCGATCGACGAATTCGTGGCGCAAGGCGCGAAGATCGGCGAAGAGATTTACGATCTGGACGTCATCATCTTTGCGACCGGGTTCGATGGCATCACCGGATCGCTCGACCGGATCGACATCCGGGGCCATGACGGTGTGCGACTGATCGACGCCTGGGTCGATGGTCCGTCAACCTATCTAGGCTTACAGGCGCGCGGCTTTCCCAACTTCTATACGCTGGTTGGACCGCATAATGGCTCGGCATTTTGTAATGTCGGGGTGTGCGGCGCGCTTCAGGCTGAATGGGTCACGCAGATGCTTTGTTACATGAAGGCTGGCAATTATAGCTATGCGCAACCGACGCAGGTGGCCGAAAAACAGTGGACCGACGCGGTATATGCCGATTTTGCCAGGACGCTGATGGCCGACACCAATGCGTGGTGGGTCAAGGTGACGCAAAAGCCCGATGGGACCACCGTGCGCCGCACTCTGGTCTATGTCGGCGGTGGCCCGGAATATCGCAAGCGATGCGAGGAGGTCGCCTATGGCGGCTATGAGGGGTTCGAACTGGCGTGATGCCCGGCGACGGTCGCGACTTGCGCATAGGCCGCATCGACAGCTATCCACCCGGCGATAGCGAACACGACCGATCAGGCGATATTGGCAGCCTGTATTGCGTTACCCGGTTCAAGGAGCGGCTATGACATCTGTATATATTCTGGCGGGCGTTCGTACTGCGATAGGCGACTTTGGCGGCAGTCTTAAAGACTATCCGCCAGCGAAACTGGGCGCTGCGGTCATCGCCGAAGCCATTGCACGGTCGGGCATCGCCGCCGATCAGATCGGTCATGTCGTCATGGGCAATGTCATCCCCAGCGAACCCAAGGACGCCTATCTGGCGCGGGTCGCGGCGGTCGACGCAGGCATTCCGATCGAGGTGCCCGCCCTTACGCTGAACCGCCTGTGCGGTTCGGGTGTCCAGGCGATCATTTCCGCCGCGCAGATGCTGGCGCTGGACGAATGCGATTTCGCCGTCGCCGGTGGCGCGGAGTCCATGACCCGTTCCCCGCACCATGTCGCGGCGGCCCGTTTCGGGCAGAAGATGGGCGACATCAAAATGGTCGATGCGCTCATTGCGGTGCTGAGCGATCCCTTCGAAGGCATTCATATGGGCGTGACCGCCGAAAATGTGGCTGCCGATCACGACATTTCGCGCGCGGATCAGGATCGTCTGGCCGTCGAGAGCCACCAAAGGGCGGCGCGGGCTCAAAAGGAAGGGCGCTTTTCGTCGCAAATCCTGCCGATCGCGGTCAAGGATCGGAAAGGGACGAGACTGTTCGATACCGACGAGCATGTGCGCGCCGATGCCAGCGTGGAACAGCTTGCCGGGCTGAAGCCCGCCTTCAAGACGGATGGCTCCGTCACCGCTGGCAACGCATCGGGGATCAACGACGGCGCGGCCGCCCTGGTCCTGGCGTCGCAGGCGGCGGTGGACGCGGCCAATCTGAAACCGCTGGCCCGAATCGTCAGTTGGGGTCATGCCGGCGTGCAGCCGGACCGTATGGGCATCGGCCCGGTCAAGGCGGTTCCCATCGCCCTGGCGCGCGCGGGCCTTGCGCTTGAGCAGATGGATGTCATCGAATCCAACGAAGCCTTTGCGGCGCAGGCCTGCGCCGTCGCCAAGGTCCTGGGATTTGATGCAGAAAAGGTCAATCCGAACGGGTCCGGCGTAGCCCTGGGCCATCCGGTTGGCGCGACCGGGGCGATATTGACCGTCAAGGCGATCTACGAACTGGAGCGGATCGGAGGCCGATACGGTCTGATCACCATGTGCATCGGCGGCGGACAGGGCATCGCCATGGTCATCGAGCGGATGGGATAGCCTATCCGCTGGCGATGCCCGTCCAGATCACCGAACGGAAATCAGCCCGCCATCGACAGGGATGAGTTGCCCGGTGATGAAGCGGGCGCCATCGCTGGCCAGGAATAGCAGGACGGGCGCGAGATCCGTGTCCGCGTCACCGAATTTTCCGCCCAGCGGGATCTGTTCGGCGGTCGCCTTGTCATGCGCGGCCAGGTCTTCCGGAGACAGGGCTTCGCGAAAGCGCGCGTACATGGGCGTTACTATGTAGGGCAGCACCGCATTCATGCGGATATTGCGCTTGCCCCATTCGCGCGCGACGCTGCGCGTCCAGGCGTGAACCGCCGCCTTCGACGCGCCATAGACGGCATTGTTGATTTCGGCGGTCAGCCCGGATTCAGACCCGAAATTGATGATCGAGCCGCCGTCCGGCATGTGCCGATAGGCGGCGCCATTGGTATAGATGGTGCCGTTCACATTGACGTTGAAAAGCCAGGCCAGCGTTTCGTCAGGGACATCGTGGGTGGGGGCGTGACGATGGACGCCCGCGATATGCGCCAGCACGTCAAGGCCACCCAAGCGCACGGCAGCCGCATCGAAGGCCGCGTCCACTTGGGCACGATCGCCCACATCGCAGGCGATAAAGAAGGCGGACCCTGGCCCTTTGGCAGTCGCGGCGGCGGCAATCGCCTCCCCCTGCGCCCCATCGATGTCCAACGCCGCGACATGCGCGCCGGCCGCCACATAGGCGCGCAGGGCGGATGCCCCGATACCTTGCGCCGCGCCGGTCACGATGATCTTCTTGCCGTGCAATTCCATGACAGTAGTACCTTTCTCCACGCAGCTGGGCTGCACCTGATTTTCTGTCGGGATCATGTCCCGCGACTAAAGATCATACGCGGCGCATGGGTGGCTGACTTTCACCGGCCTTGCCATTTGGGCGTGCGCCTTTCCTTCCAGGCCGACGCGGCTTCGGCACAGTCGGCCGTCGCCGCATAGGCATCGATCAGCGGATAGCGGCGATCGAGCGCCGCGTTCAGGCCATGGTCCAAACCAAGCAGCGCGGCTTGCTTCCCGCCTTGGGATACCAAGGGCGCGCAGGCGAGGATCTTCTGGGTCCATCGTTCAGTCGTTGCGGCAAGATCCGCCATTGGCGCGGTTTCGTTGACCAGGCCGAAATGCAGAGCGCGGGCCGCGTCGAGCGGTTCGCTCGCGATGATCATCGCCATCGCCACATGATGGGGCAGTTGGCGGATGGCGCGATGCACGACGCCGCAATGGTCGATGACCCCCGCCCGCGCCTCTGGCAGGCGGAATTGCGTGTCGTCGGCCGCGATCAGGATGTCGGCGCACATCGCCATTTCAAAGCCCAGGCCAAGGACATGGCCGTGCACCACGGCGATCAGAGGCTTTTGCAACGGCACGAGGCGTCCGCCAATACCCGTCAGCCCGCCGCCGAACGACAGCCCGTCCTCCCCAGCGGGCGGGTCCGCCATATCCGCGCCTGCGCAAAAGGCCCGATCCCCCGCCCCAGTCAGGATCGCGACGCGAATATCGGGATCGCTATCGATCCGCGCCCATGCCTGGACCAACGCCCGGTCCATCTCGGCGTTGATGGCGTTGAGGACCGCAGGCCGATTGAGGCGGACCTCCGCCAGCTTTCCCCGCACCTCAAACGCGATCGATGCCATGGGTTTTGGCTCCGTCTGTCGCTTAGTGCGCCAACATGCCGGCATCGATCAAATGTTCGGCCCCGGTGATGTAGGAGGATTCATCGGACGCCAGGAACAGAACGAGGTTCGACACCTCGATCGGCTCGGCGATCCGCCCGAGCGGAATTTGGGCAAGCGCATCGCCGCCCACCTCGTCGGTCGCCTCGACCATCATCGGCGTCTGGATGAAGCCGGGATGGACGGAATTGACCCGGATATTATGCTTGCCATATTCCATCGCCGTCGCCTTGGTCATGCCGCGCACGGCAAATTTGCTCGCCACATAGGCCAGGCTGGGAAAGCCGTAATTGGCGGCCATGCCCGCGATCGACGAAATATTGACAATGGACCCGCGCCCGGCCTTGACCATCACTGGCAGGACCGCCTTCATCCCGTAGAAGACGCTATGCTGGTTGATGGCGCAGACCTGATCATAGCCTTCTTCGGTCAGGTCGACAGTCGCCGCCATCGGACCCAATATGCCCGCATTATTGACCAGAATGTCGATCTTGCCAAAGGAACCCACCGCCGCCGCGACAACATCGGCCCAGGATTCCGGCTGGGTGACATCATGGGCCACGAAGGTTGCAGCGGCGCCCAGTTCGGCTGCCAGCGCCTGCCCGCCATCGACATTGCGATCGGTCAGGATGACATTGGCGCCTTCCTGCACGAAGAGGCGCGCGTGCGATTCCCCCATGCCCCGCGCCGCGCCCGTGATGATGGCGGTTTTTCCTGTGAGGCGGCCCATATTCTCTCCTATATCTGGGTGTTTGGCCGTTTAAGCCTAATTACAGTTATACAAAGCGCGAGTTGATCGGAAAGTCAAGGACGGGGCAGCCGCCAGGATCGTTCTGACCGAAAATTGACCCATGGAATGAAATATATTTCTTATATATCAGATATATATGCCATTATCCGGTTATTACATTGAGCGGCCTGCGCATTGGGATCGGCACCCTGTCGAGATTGCTGTTGCATATTTTATCTAATTCTGATTAGTTTTATATCAATCGAACGCCGGGTTAAGCGGGCGCGACACCATGTCAGCGGTATCTTTGGGTCGGCGAGATGGTGGGACCAAATTGGGTTGGCATCGAGAGGATGGGCCATGCACGGTAAAGCCGCAGTACTGGTTGAAAAAAACCGCTTGGAAACATGGGATGTCGAGGTCCATGCGCCGGAACCGGGCGGCGCGCTCGTCCGCACGATCTTGGGTGGCGTCTGCGGCAGCGACGTCCATATCCTGACCGGCGAAGCCGGCGAAATGCCCTTCCCGATCATATTGGGGCATGAAGGCGTCGGCGAAATCACGCAGTTGGGTGCCGGCGTTTCCACCGACTATGCCGGAACGCCGGTCAAGGCTGGCGATCTGGTGATCTGGTCGCCGATCGCCCTGTGCCATCGTTGCTATTCCTGCACCGTGCTGGAACAGACGCCGTGCGAGAACAGCCAATATTTCGAGGATGCGGCCAAGCCCAATTGGGGCAGTTATGCCGACTATGCCTGGCTACCCAACAACATGCCCTTCTATCGCCTGCCCGACGGCGCGCAGCCCGAAGCGATCGCTGCGCTCGGCTGCGCCCTGCCGACGGTGTTGCGCGGCTTTGATCGCTGCGGTCCGGTGCGTTTCGGCGACTCCGTCGTCGTGCAAGGCGCAGGACCGGTCGGCCTGTCCGCCATCCTGGTCGCGGCGCAGGCCGGCGCGCGCGAGATCATCGTCATCGACGGCGCGCAGGCCCGGCTGGACGCCGCCATGACGCTGGGCGCCACATCCACCGTGTCGCTCAGCCTGTCCCCTGACGAGCGCAAGCGCATGATCTATGACCGGATCGGCAAGCAGGGACCGGACATCGTGATCGAGGCGGCGGGCGCGCTGCCCGCATTTCCGGAGGGCGTGGACATTAGCGGCATCCACAGCCGTTACATCATATTGGGCCTGTGGGGCGCGATCGGTACGCAGCCCATCTCTCCGCGCGACCTGACGCTGAAAAACCTGACGATCGGCGGCGCATCCTTCCCGGCGCCCAAAAATTATTATCAGGGGATGCAGTTCGCGGCGCGGGTGCAGGATCAAGTGCCGCTGGCCGCGCTAGTCAGCCATCGCTTCGGCATCAGCCAGGCGGCAGAGGCGCTGACCGTCACCAAGAATGGCGTCGCCACCAAAGCCGTCATTGATCCCACGATAAGCTGAGAGGACGTAGGCATGAACGTCGATACGATCGCCCCGCCATCCGCCAAGCACCGTATGCCCATTCCCGATTATGTGCCTGCGTCACTCGTGCGCGACATCGACATCTACGATCTGGATGGCATTGAGGAAGGCGTGCATGAAGCCTGGAAGAAGGTGCAGCAGCCCGACACCCCGCCGCTGGTCTGGACGCCCTTTACCGGCGGCCACTGGATCGCGACGCGCGGCGCGCTGATCGATGACATCTATCGCAGCCCCGATCGCTTTTCGAGCCGGGTCATCTGGGTGCCGCGCGAGGCGGGCGAGGCCTATGACATGGTCCCGACCAAAATGGACCCGCCCGAACATACGCCCTATCGCAAGGCGATCGACAAGGGGCTGAACCTGGCCCAGATTCGCAAGGTCGAAAGCGATGTGCGGGCGGTTGCAATCGACCTGATCGAAGGTTTCGCGGCGCAGGGCCATTGCGACTTCGCCAAAGATTTCGCCAATATCTTCCCGGTGAAGGTCTTCCTGGCGCTTGCGGGCCTGCCAATGGAGGACGCGGCGGGCCTTAATGCGCTGGCCAAGGAAATGACCCGGCCGTCGGGCAATACGCCGGAGGAGCAGGGACGATCGTTGAGAGAGGCGAATGCAGGCTTTTTCGCCTATGTCGCGCCGATTATCGCGGAACGACGCGGTGGCGCCGGCACTGACCTGATCACGCAGATGGTCAACAGTGAAATCAACGGCGCACCGATGCCCGAAGACAAGATGCTTGGGCTGGTGTCGCTTTTGCTGCTGGGCGGCCTGGATACCGTCGTCAATTTCCTCAGCTTCATGATGATCTACCTCGCGCGCCATCCCGAAACCGTCGACGAGATGATCGCCGATCCGATGAAGCTGCAACGCGGCGTGGAGGAAATGTTCCGTCGCTTCGCCGTCGTGTCCGATGCGCGTTATGTGGTGGCGGACATGGAATATCATGGCACGCAACTCAAGGCTGGCGACCTCATCCTGCTGCCAACGGCGCTGCATGGCCTGGACGATAGCCAGCATGAAGACCCCATGACGGTTGACCTGTCCCGCCGCAATGTCGCCCATTCGACTTTTGCGCAGGGGCCGCACCGTTGCGCGGGTATGCACCTGGCGCGCATGGAAGTGCTGGTCATGTTGCAGGAATGGCTGGCCCGCATCCCCCGCTTTGCCCTGAAAGAAGGGGCTGCACCCGTCTATCACGCCGGTATCGTATCTGCGGTGGAGGATATTCCGCTGGTCTGGAAAGTTTGAGGAAAAGCATGTCCATCGTCGCAGACGCCGATACTTTCCGGCAAATATTGGGCCATTATCCGACCGGGGTGTGCGCCATCACCGCCACGCAGACGGACGGCACCCCCGCCGCGATGATCGTCGGGTCGTTCACCTCCGTCTCGCTCGACCCGCCATTGGTCGCCTTCTTCCCCGACAAGGCTTCATCCAGTTGGCCCAAGATCGAAGCCTGTGACGGGTTTTGCGTCAATGTGCTGGCGGACGATCAGGAGGGTTTGTGCCGGACGCTGGCGTCCAAAGACCCTGCCAAGTTCGACGGCGTGCCGCATCATCTGTCGGCGCGCGGCGCACCGATATTGGACGGGGCGCTGGCATGGATCGACTGTTCCTTCCATGCGATCCATGAGGCGGGCGACCATTATATCGCCATCGGCGAGGTCCACGCGCTCGACATCCACCATCCCGGCGCGCCCTTGCTGTTCCACAAGGGGCGTTACGGCAAAGTGTCGCCTTTGCTGTAACCATATGGAGCGAGGGGCGGACCAATCTCGCCCCTCCCCTCAATCGGCCAACATAGGCGCGGGCGCGACGTTGGCGTCCCGCAACGGAATGCGATCCCCCACCGTCAGGCCAAAGCCTTCGAGCGCCGCCAGCTTCGCCTTGCTTGATGTCAGCAAGGTCATCTGCCGCACGCCCAGGTCCAGGAGTATCTGCGCGCCTATGCCATAGTCGCGGGTGGCATGGGCATCATGATAGGTTTTGCGTCCTCCCTCGATCCGTTTGGAGATGGAATCCGGGCTGGGATCGCGCACGAACACCGCGACGGCCTGCCCCTCATGCGCGGCGATGGCTTTGAGAGCCTGCGGCACATAATCGGGATGCGCCTGGGACCAGCCGAGCATGTCGGTCGCCATGTCGACTTGATGCACGCGGACCAGCGTGTCGCGATCGGGGCGGATGTCGCCCTTGACCAGTGCGACATGCTCGCCGCCATCGACCAGGTTGCGATAGACATGGATGGTCAGATCGCCACCATAGAAGCTGTGGAAGGGCGCGCTCGCAACCCGCTCGATCAGCTTTTCGAACCGCCGTCGATAGGCGATCAAGTCCGCGATCGTGCCGACCTTCAACCCATGTTCCTTGGCGAAGACCAGCAGTTCGGGCAGCCGAGCCATGCTGCCATCGTCGTTCATGACTTCGCAGATGACGCCGGCGGGCGTCAGACCGGCCAGGCGGGATATGTCCACGGCCGCTTCGGTGTGGCCTGCCCGCACCAATACGCCACCGTCACGCGCCGTAAGGGGGAACACATGCCCCGGCGACACGATGTCCGCCGATGTCTTGGTCGGATCGACCGCCACGGCGATCGTGTGCGCGCGGTCCTGCGCCGATATGCCGGTGGTCACGCCTTCGCGCGCTTCGATCGATATGGTAAAGGCCGTGCCATGACCGGACTGGTTGTTGATGGCCATGGGCGGCAATTTAAGCTGTTCCGCCCGCGACTTGGTGATCGCCAGGCAGATCAGTCCGCGCGCGTGTTTGGCCATGAAGTTGATCTGGCGCGGGGTCGCGAATTGGGCCGGTATGATGACATCGCCTTCATTTTCGCGATCGTCGGCATCGACCAATATATAGGGCAGCCCATTTATCGCGTCGTGAATAATGTCCTCTATGGACGAAATGCCTTCGCTACTCATCGATCCGTCTTTCATGTCTTGGCTGCTTTCAGGCCGCGCCGCGTTGCGTGGCGAGGTGGGCCAGCGCCATCTCTTTCAATATATTCTTCTGAACCTTGCCCGTCCCGGTTTTCGGCAGATCGGCGTCGGCGATGAACCAGATGTCGCGCGGCAATTTATATCCGGCCACCTGCGGCTTCAACCAGGCCAGAATATCCTCGTCCGACACGGCATGGCCCTCGGCGCGGACGATCCACGCGCAGCCGCATTCGCCCCAGCGATCGTCGGGCATACCAATGAAGAAGGCCTGCCCGATAGCGGGGTGGGTGGTGACGAGCTGTTCCAGTTCCTTGGGCGACACCAACTCGCCCCGGCTCTTGTACAATTCCTTCGACCGCCCGGTCAGGAACAGGTTGCCGTCAGGCCGAAACTGCCCCAGATCGCCGGTGCGCAGCCATCCGCCCGGCAGAAACAGCTTTGCCGTTTCCTCCGGTCGGCGGAAATAGCCAAGACTGTTCATTGGTCCCCGCGTGCACAGTTCGCCCGCGGCACCGGGCGGCAGGTCCGCGCCGGTAACGGGGTCGATGGTCTTGAATTCGCAGATACGGCCATCCTGCGCGGCGATCCCGGCGACGCCTGCTTGAACGATACAGCCCTGCGTCTCTGCCACGACCTCGATCGGATCACCCGGCTGGGTACAGACGATCGTCGCCGTCGCTTCGGTCTGGCCGTAGCTGGTGAAAATCTCCTCGCACCCGAAGGTTTCCTGAATGTCCCGCCAGACCCAGCTTGGGGTTGGCGCCGCCGCGCTATGGACGGCGGTAAGCGAACTAAGGTCATAGGATTTGACCTTCGCCCGCTCCATCATCGCGATCGTCATGGTGGGGACGCCCATCAGATAGGTCGCGCGGTGACGCTGTGTCGCGGCCAGCAGCGCGTCGGCATCGAAACGGAGCAGAGGGACGATCGACCCGCCAACGATCATGCCGGACAGCAGGCCCACGACCAGTCCGAAGCCATGATAGAGGGGCAGCGAAAAGACCGCGCGCCGCCCTTCGTCGAATGCCTGATGATAGGCTCCCGCATAGGCCGCGCGCAGCAGATTATCATGGGTCTGCACGACCCCCTTGGGCGATCCGGTCGTGCCCGACGTGAACATGATGACGGCGGGATCATGCGGCTCCGCCCCTTGTGACGGCAACACGCCTGCCGGCAGAGCGTCGAAAAAGGTCTGGGGCGCTTCCGCATCATAGACCAGACCCGCGCGCAGTTCCGGCAGGGCGGCGCAATCGCCGGTGCGCCAGCCGGGGATTTGGGCGTCCAGTTCCAGATCATAACGGCGCGACCCAAAGCGCGCCATGCTGATCAGGACATTGCAGCCCGCTTCCCGCACCGCATATTCCAGATCCTTGGCCGCATAGAGCGTGTTGATCGCAACGGCGACGCCGCCCGCGCGCCAGATGGCGAACATCAATGACACCGTTATCGGGTAATTGGCCAGCAGCAGCCCTACGCGATCGCCCCTAGAGACACCGAGGCCGCAAAGAGCCGCCGCGAGACGCTCCGACTGCTGGCGGACTGCAGCATAGTCGAGCGTTTCGTCATCGGTGATGACAAGAGGTTTTGCCGCAAAATGGCGCTGCGCGCGCGCAAGATAGGCATCCAGCGTCATCTCCTCCCAGACGGGGTGCCGATCCGACATCGCCTGCCGTCGTTCCGCTATGGCCTCGTTCAACGCGGCTCTCCTCCTCTACCTAATAGCGGTTAATATGCCAACATTGGCAATTTGCGTCAAGCGTCGTCCTGCCCCAGAAAGTGGACGAGTTGGCTGCCATGCCCTCGTCGCGAGGGATGAAAATCGTCATTAATCATTGATAATATTATATATTATTGAAAAAGACGAATACCTCAAGATGATAGCATCCGGCCCGATCGCGATGTTCCAGCGCCAAAGATTTGATCTTGGGCTTGCCAAAGTAGCCTAATTTTGATTAGTTTATCTCCATCGGCATATTTTGGAGGCGTTTATGGATGTGGGTTTGGGGCTGACGTTCCAAAATCTAAAGGATCAAGTCAGCGATATCGAGGTTTTCAGACATGAACTGGCGCTTGCGGCTGAGGCCGAGGATCGCGGCTTCGACTCGGTGTGGACCCCGGAGCATCACTTCACCGGCTACATGATGACGCCCAACGTCCCCCAATTCCTGTCCTGGGTCGCCGCCAAGACCAGCAAGATCAAGCTGGGCACCACGGTCACCGTACTGCCGTGGCAAAATCCTGTCCGCATCGCCGAAAGCTTCTTGCTTTTGGACCAATTATCCGAAGGTCGTGCCATATTGGGCATCGGCCGTGGCCTGGGCAAAGGCGAGTTTGACGGCTTTCAGGTGCCGATGGGCGAAGCGCGCCACCGGTTCCGCGAATATGCCGAAGCGCTGCTCAACGCGCTGGAAACGGGCGTCATGGAATATGACGGCAAATATCTGCAACAACCGCGCGTCGAACTGCGCCCGCGCCCCTATGCCAGCTATCGCGGCCGCGTATTCGCGTCGGCGGTATCGCCGGAGTCGGTCAAGCTGATGGCGAACCTCGACGTCGGCCTGATGATCATCGCGCAAAAGCCGTGGGACCGGGTTGCCGAAGATGTAAAAAGCTATCGCGACCGCTTCTTCGCGATGCAGGGACGCCCTGCGCCCAAGCCCGTGGTCGTCGCCTTCGTCGCGGTGAACGAGGATGCCGCCAAGGCGCAGGAGATGCGCGACAAATATCTCGTCGAATATGCCCGATCCACATCGTCCTTCTACCAGTTCGGGAACAAGGAATTCGAGAAGATCGAGGGCTATGAATATTATGGCGCGCTGGCCAGTAGCGTCGAAAAGCATGGCATCGAGAAATTCAACAATTTCCTGGCCGATCTCCAGATATGGGGCCGCCCGGAAGAGGTGGTGGAAAAGCTCAAAGCCATGGTCGATCGATTCGATGTCGGCAGCTTCATCATCTATACCCAGTTTGGCGACATGCCCTTTGATGTCGGCCGCGACAATTACGAGCTGTTCGCCCGCAAGGTTCTCCCGCATCTCAAGGACATCGACGTGTCCGCTCCGGCCGTGGCGCCCAGCCCCCTGCAATCGGTCGCCTGAGCTGTTACCATCCGTCGCGGCGCGCCAGATGCCGCGACGGGGAAGATAGAGAGGATGAACATGGAAGACGCCGCACAGCTGCTGCTGTACGAGGTCCGTGACGGAACGGCCTGGATCACCCTCAATCGTCCCGAAAAGCGCAATGCGCTGAGCGAGCCGTTGCAGGAGCAACTGAGCGCTCTGCTATGGGAAGCCGATGAGGATAATCGCGTTCACGCCGCCGTCCTCAAAGCGGCTGGCCCGGATTTCTGCTCCGGCTACGACCTCCAGAAATATGATCAGCCCATACCGGGTCAGGTCGATCATAAGCGCGGGCGCGCGAAATTCGACGACGATAGCTGGCATCAGGAAAAAGCGCAGCGGCTGCGCATGGCGCTGTTCGACATGCACAAGCCCGTGATCGCCCAGGTCCATGGCCGCTGCCTGGCTGGCGGCACCGACCTGGCGCTCTTGTGCGACATGGTGATCTGCGCCGACGATGCGCTGTTCGGTTTCCCGCCCGCCCGTTCGCAGGGTTCCCTCCCCAGCCACATGTGGCTCTATCTGGTCGGTCCGCAATGGGCCAAGCGGCTCCTTCTGACCGGCGATTCGATCCGCGGAGACGACGCCGCGCAGATCGGGCTGGCGCTCAAAGCGGTCCCTGCCGACCAGCTCGACGCGGAGGTCGCCGCGCTCGCCGCGCGCCTTGCCCTGATCGACGCCGACCTGCTGAGCGCCAACAAACGGATCGTGAACCTTGGTCTGGAACTGATGGGCGCCCGCACCTTGCAGCGCATGGCCGCCGAAATGGATGCGCGTGGCCATCTGGCCGCCAGCCGCACCCGGTTCAACGAAACGGTGCGTAACGAGGGATTGAAGGCGGCGGTCCGCCAGCGCGACGATCCCTTTGGCGACCCGGTGATCAAACTATAACAGCAGACAGGATGAGTCGATGATGGAAGGCGAAGGCTGGCGGTGCCTGTGGGACGCCAAGGCGATATTGGGCGAAAGCACGGTCTGGGACGATCGGGACGGCTGCATCTACTGGGTCGATATCGAAGCCCCCAGCATCAACTGGTTTCATCTCGACAGCGGCCGCACGGGACGCTGGGACGCGCCGGCCTGGATCAGCGCGATCGCGCCGCGCGCCAGCGGCGGCTTCGTCGCCTCCTGTGCCGACGGCTTTGCCCATGTCGATCCCCACAAACAGATTTATGCGCCGTTCATCCATCCGATACCCAACCCCAAGATCGCCCGGCTCAACGATGGCGTCACCGATCGCAAGGGACGGTACTGGTCCGGTTCGTGCGATTCCAGCCAGTGGGACGAAAGCACGACCACCGATGACAAGGAAAGCACGCTCGGCAAACTCGACGTGCGCAACACCGGCGAACTCTATCGCCTGGACGCCGATGGCGGCGTCAGCACGCAGGAACGCAATATCGTCACTGCCAATGGGCCGGCTTTCAGTCCCGATGGTCGGACCGCCTATGTGAACGACTCCATGCCGCTGGTCAGTTGGGCCTATGACGTCGCCGACGATGGCACGCTATCGAACCGCCGCGACTTCCTGAACTTCAAGCCGCAAGACGGCTATCCCGACGGAATGGCTGTCGATGTCGAAGGCTGCATCTGGATGGCCTTTTACGAAAGCTGGGTGTTGCGCCGCTTTGCGCCGGACGCGACATTGCTGGAGGAACGACGGCTGCCGGTGCGGCGCGGTCTTCGCCCTGCCTTTGGAGGCAGCGACCATGAGCGGCTCTTCCTCATCACTGGATCGCAGGGCTTTTCAGCCGCGACATTTGCCGAACAGCCGCTCGCTGGCGGCCTATTCGAAATTCTCGCTCCCCCCGCGCCAGGCGTCCCTAATTCCCTTTATGCCGGGTAGACGGAAACCACGCTTCATGATGCTGTCTTTCCCTTATGATTTTGCTAAGGGACGCCATGGCACACGCAGATAATGGCCGAACGCGCATTTTGGACTCGGCCGCGACAGTCCTCCGTCAAAAGGGGCTGGCGGGCGCGAAACTCAGTGAGATCGCCAAGGGCGCCGGGATGCTGGCGCCCAGCATCTATCATCATTTCCCTTCCAAGGACCATCTGGTCGAAGATGTGATGATGGAAGGAATTTACCGCAACAGCCGCCACATCGTCGCCCGTGTCGAGGTGTTGGGACTCGAAGCGTCTCCCTTGGTGCGCCTGCGCGCCGCGATCGTGGCCCATATCGACTTCCTTTTGTCGGGCGACGATTATTCCTCCGCCGTAGCGCGCGTGTTCGACGATTTGCCGGATGAAATGCGTCGACGGGTTTTGGCCGCCTATTCCAGCTTCGACAATTATTGGCGCGACCTCATCGTCGCTGCGCAGGCAGACGGCAGCGCCAGCGCCGCACTGGACCCAACCGTGGTCAGGAAATTTCTGATCGCGATGCTCGATTCCAGTTCATCCTGGTATCGGCCAGGCAAGTTGGGACCAGCGCAAATCGCCGAGCAGGCAGCCGACCTTTTGCTACATGGATTCGCCAGCGGGACCGTCTAGGACAAGCATGGGAAGGGGAGAATTCATCCCCCCCTCCCTATTGCCTGTCAGGCGGCCACCGTTTCCGCAGCGGTTGCCTTGGCACCGGGCAGTTTGACCCGCGGCGCCACTTCCTTGGCGATCAGTTCCAGCGAGTTCCACCAGGGCGTGGGATCATCATAATAGTCATGCGATTCGACCTGTAGCGTGCCCCAGCCGCCGGTCGCCTCGAACAGCGTGTTGAGCTTGTCGACGACCGTATCGGGCGATCCGACCACAAAGACGTTATCCACCAGGAATTCCAGGTCGGCGTCGGCCGGATCGATGCCCGCGTCCTTGGCAAAGCCGTCCATCATGCCGAACCGATGCCAGATCGGGATCAAATATTTGTTGAAGCAATAGCCGATCGGCCCTTCCATCACGAGCCGCTTGGCTTCCGCATCGGTATCGGCGCAGAATACGGTCTGCGATACCGCATGACGCTGGCGGATGGGGGTGAAGCCCGCCTTGGTATTGGCTTCCGCGTAAATCTCCCAATGACGCTTGAGCGCATCAAGCCCTGAGTAGATCGAGACGGGCTTGAAGTTCTTTTCGCCGGCGAGTTTCATCGACGGGGAGTTGGCGCTGAACCCGGTGACGGCGATCTCCGGGAACGCGCCGTTATAGGGCGCGAAATTCGCGAGCATGTGCTGCTCATCGTCCTCGGTTTCCGCAGGCGCCTCTTCGGGATAGCCCGCGTCCCAATATTTGCCTTCGAAGAAGAAGGGCTCGCGCTTCCAGATCTTCTCCATGATGCTCAGCGACTCGCGGACCATATCGTTCAGCATCTGCGGTTCGGCATCCTTGATGCCATGGATATAGGATGCTTGCGGATAAGCGCCCGCGCCGATACCCAGAAAATAGCGGCCTTCCAGAATCTGCGAGAGCCAGCCGACCATGATGGCCAGTTTTGCGGGATGCTGGTGCGGTAGAATATGCGCCATTGGCGCGAATTTGATCTGGCTCGTCTGCAGCGCCGCGGCGGCCATGATCAGTTCGGGGTTGGGGATATTTTCCCATATCTGCGACGCATGTTCGGAGATCATCATGGAGGTGAAGCCCGCCTTGTCGCAGGCTACGCTATTTTGGACACCCCATTCGAAAGTCTGCCTCGCGGTACGTCCTGGACGCATATAGGGGTGAAAGATAAGGCCGGTTTCCATCGCCATGAAAGTCTCTCCTTGAGCGTCTGTCGCGTCATGCCGTTTTTGACCGTCTTGGCGCGGCGTCGGCAGGACCTGTCTAATGACGATTAGGGAATAATCGCATCGGCCAATTTAAGTCAAGTGTAAATGCGTTCTTGGCTTGTCGGGAGGTGTCCCCGGCGCAAAATTCGCCGGAGCGCGTCATTCAGACCCTGAAATTCGAGAAAAGTTGAATTTCCTGATATTTCATGCAAGCTGGCGAACGCATAGGTCGCCTTTCGGACTCACGACATCTCCATGCAGGCAGTCAAAAATATTACACTTGTTTTAGGATATTGCGGTGGCGAACGTGGATATTGAAATGAGCGCCCCGCTGACCATCGAAGCCATGGACGGAAAAACGCGCCTGATTCTGGCGGGGGAGCAGCTTTTCGCCCAAAATGGCATCAATGGCGCGTCCATGCGGGAGATTGCGACGAAAGCGGGCCAAGGCAATCATGCTGCCGTGCAATATCATTTCGGATCGCGCGAAGGCTTGGTACGCGCCATTTTCGACTATCGCATGGAGCAGATGGAGGCGGAACGCGGCGCCATGCTCCAGCGCGCCAAGACAACCGGCAGCCTCAAGGATGCGCGGACCATCCTCGAAATCATCCTGCTACCACAGCTTCATCTGCACGACGCCGACGGCAACCACTCCTATGCGAGCTTCCTGAGCCAATATCTGCTGCAAAGCCGATCGCCAGAGTTTGGCGACTTTAGCGGATCGGAACCGCCCCATTTGACCGAAGCACTACAGTTGATGCGCGAGCGCGTCGATTACCTCCCCCCCTATGTGGCGCAACGACGGCTGATCAGCGTCAGTCTCATGTTCCTCAATATCTTGATGCGACATCATGGCACGGATGAAGCCGGGTTTGGGGAATCCTTTCCCAATGCGCTGGAAGACACGATGGAACAGATTGTCGGCAGCATGTGCATGCCACTTCGACTGGCTTCGCCGCGATGCTGTGGATAAGCGCCAAGATTGACGGTCAAACTGCCGCAACAGGCTCGACCAAAACATATGCGACGAAATCCTGCGGCTCTGGTAGAACAGATTTGATCCGCTGGAGCATCGCGCTGGAAAGTGCGAACCTGTTTTCCGCTTAAAGCTCCAACCCGATCAGCGTCCCGCTGCCGATCCGGTCGACATGACGCTTGCCGTCAATCTCCAACCAGTCGGGCGTCACCTCCAGCCGGCGGCCGTTGATCGTGGTGCGCAGATGCTCCACCGCGATTCGGTTGCGCGCGACGATGCGCAGCACCGCCAGCCCGTCGCCCCGCGCCGCCATCATGCTGTAACGGTCGCCGCGCAGCAGGAAATGCCAGCTGCCGTCGGTCGGCTTCCATTCATTGCCGTCGATGATCTGGGTCGCCACCCCGTCGGGCGAGCCCAGCCGCACGCTGATCCGCGTCGCGCCATTGGTCCGGCGCGGCGGCGCGAAGATCAGGATCGGTTCGCCCTCCAGCGTTATCGGGATCGGCGTGTCGCGCAACAACCGCGATCCGCCGACGATAAGCTGCGGCAACTCGGCGGAAAAGGGCAGCCGGTCGCGCGCGAAATGGCGCTGGCGCACCACCGGATTGGCATGGAAGCTTTGCACCTGGGTCGCGGTCAAGCGCCCCTCCTCCACCAGCCCATGGCAGGTCGGGCATAGCAAAGTCGCCCCCGGTCCGTCCGGCAATCCCAGATAGCGATAGATGGTGACGCCGCAACGCACGCAGGCGAAGCCGCAAGCGTGGCGGATTTCGGCGCGCTGCTCGGCCGTAAGATCCGGCAAAGACGGCATCACTCGCAAACCAACCATGGAAGACGACCCCTTATCCCGCCGTTCACCCCTTTGTGAACGGACGTTCCTGACATGGCGTCCTCTTGCGAATTGAGGCTCTGCGACCCCTCTTTAGTCACCCTATCGTTGAAATATATCGGCTCAAGTCAAGGGGCTGGACGAAATAGTCTATCTCTGCGGCAACAGATCGACGTTGCGCGCGGCGGCGATCGCGCGGATACGGTCGGGCCGCGGCATGTTCTTGATCGCGATTTCCGCCATGTCCCCGGCGCTGAACAGTTCGACATGGCCGACGCCGAAGACGCGCTGGCCCAGGCTCTGGGTGATGCGCACCGACCGTATACTGGACAGCGCAATCTCGGTCCGCTGCTTGGCCAGCAACCCGCGCTCCATCAACACGTCCCGCTCGCTCAGAGCCAGCCGCTCGCCCTTGCGCAGCACCCACCAGATCGCGATCGCGACGATGCCGACCACCGAAACCAGCAGCAGCAGGAACAGGAAAGGATGCGCCCGGAACATCGCGGGATGCTCGTCATACAGCCAGGTATCGCTCACGCCGCCTCCGTCGCTATAGCCCGGCGACTTGACCATGGCTCGGTCGGGGCGTCAAGGCGCACGCTGTCCCACGGCGCCGTTCCATCTGGTTAACCGAAATTTTCCATAAGCGATGGTAAAGCGTCCGCTCCATTTGGGACGAATCATGGCACGCAATCTGTACGACGTCGGCGATCGCCACCCGGACGAGAGCGGCGCCTGGCTGAACGAGAAGCAGGAAACGCGCACGCGCGTCGTGCCGATCGGCCTTCTGCTAGTCGCGCTGGCGCTGGCGATCGCCGTGGCCCTGTTGCTGGCCAAGATCCTGCCCGCCCACGGCGAACCCATGAACGCGGATGCTGCGCCGATGACCATCACCGACCAGTTCGCGCTGTGCGACGACGCCAAGGGCGACGCCTGCGTCTTGTCCGCCAGCACTTATGCCTGGCGCGGCCGCCATTATCATATCGCCGACATCCATGTGCCCAGCGCGACCGACGCCCGCTGTCCGGCCGAAGCCGACCGCGCGCAGAGGGGCCGCGCCGCGCTGGCCGCGATGCTGAATGGCGGCGCGTTCGAAGCCCGGCCAGATACCGCCGACCCTGATCCGTCCGCCAGGTTGCTGCTCCGCGACGGCGTGTCGATCGGCCAGTTGATGATCCTCAAAGGCCACGCCAAAGCCTGGTCGCGCACCCCGATCAACTGGTGCGCCGGCTGATCGCCGAACTGACCGGGAAATATGCCCTACCCCCCGCGCGCCCCGACCGCCGCCAGCACCTCGCCCGCCAGCCGCGCATAATCGGCGCAAGCGCGCTGCATGGCGGCCTCGGCCCCTTCGCCGCGCAAACGTCCGAAACAATGGCGGTTCTGCGCCGCGCGCATTTCGCGCAAACGCGCCTGCGCTTCCACCGCCAACCCCAGTTGCGGCCCGGCCCGCCGCCAGGCTTCCGCCGCGCTATAGATGCGGCGGCCCGGATGGATGCCCGGATCGCGCCCCGCCGCCACGCCCAGTCGGTGGACGCGCCCCGCCTCCACGATCAGGTCGGTCAGGAACAGGTCAAGTTCGCGCAAGCCATTGCCGATCAGCTTGGCGGGCATGGCGTCACGCCGCCTGCCCGCCGCTTGCGGACACACGCCCCAGGACATGCCGTTGGCCAGAAACGCCGCCGCCCGTTCAATCCGGGCCAACTGGCCCAGAAGCGCGGCGTGCGGGTCGATCAGTTCTCGTCGCCCATGCGCAGCGCGGCAATGAAGGCTTCCTGCGGGATCTGGACGCTGCCATATTCGCGCATCCGCTTCTTGCCTTCCTTCTGCTTGTCGAGCAGCTTCTTCTTGCGGCTGACGTCGCCGCCATAGCATTTCGCGGTCACGTCCTTGCGCATCGCGGCTATGGTTTCGCGCGCGATCACCTTGCCGCCGATCGCGGCCTGGATCGGGATTTTGAACAGATGGCGGGGGATCAGATCCTTGAGCCGTTCGCACATGCCGCGACCACGCGATTCGGCGGTGCCGCGATGGACGATCATGGACAGCGCATCGACCGGCTCTGAATTGACCATGATGCTCATCTTGACGAGATCGCCCTCGCGATAGCCGATCTGGTGATAGTCGAAGCTGGCATAGCCCCGGCTGATGCTTTTCAGGCGATCGTAGAAGTCGAACACCACTTCGTTGAGCGGCAGTTCATAAGTCACCTGCGCGCGGCCGCCAACATAGGTCAGGTTCTTCTGGATGCCGCGCCGGTCCTGGCAGAGTTTGAGGATCGAACCCAGATATTCGTCGGGGCAATAGATGATCGCCTCGATCCATGGCTCCTCGATCTCGTCGATCTTGGTGGGGTCGGGCATGTCGGCGGGATTGTGCAGTTCGATCTCGCCCGCGCCATAGGTCAACTGGATCTTGTACACCACCGACGGCGCGGTGGTGATGAGGTCCAGGTCATATTCGCGCGTCAGCCGCTCCTGGATGATCTCCAGATGGAGCAACCCCAGGAACCCACAGCGGAAGCCGAAGCCCAGCGCGGCGCTGCTTTCCATTTCGAAACTGAAGCTGGCGTCGTTCAGGCGCAGCTTGCTGATGGAGTCGCGCAGCTTGTCGAAATCATTGGCGTCGACCGGGAACAGGCCACAGAAGACCACCGGCTGCACTTCCTTGAAGCCCGGCAGCGGCACGCTCGCGCCATTTTTGACCGTGGTGATGGTGTCGCCGACGCGGGTCTGCGCGATTTCCTTGATCTGCGCGGTGATGAAACCGATTTCGCCCGCCGCCAGTTCGGGCAATTGCTCGATCTTGGGGCGCATACAGCCGACCCGGTCGATCAGATGTTCGGTGCCGCCGATCATGAACTTGATCGCCTGGCCCTTCCTGATGACGCCATTGACCACGCGGACCAGGATGACGACGCCCAGATAAGGGTCGTACCAGCTATCGACCAGCATCGCCTCCAGCGGGGCGTTGCGGTCCCCCTTGGGCGGGGGAATTTTGCGGACGATGGCTTCAAGGATTTCGTCGATACCGATACCCGACTTGGCCGACGCCAGCACGGCTTCGGACGCATCGAGGCCGATCACATCCTCGATTTCCTTGCGCACCTTTTCCGGTTCTGCGGCAGGCAGGTCGATCTTGTTGAGCACCGGCACGATCTCATGGTCATGTTCGATCGACTGATAGACATTGGCCAGCGTCTGCGCCTCCACGCCCTGCGCCGCGTCCACGACCAGCAGCGCGCCTTCGCACGCGGCGAGCGAGCGACTGACTTCATAGGCGAAGTCGACATGCCCCGGCGTGTCCATCAGGTTCAGTTCATAGGTCTGCCCATCCTTCGCGACATAATCAAGGCGCACCGTCTGCGCCTTGATGGTGATGCCGCGCTCTTTCTCAATGTCCATATTATCAAGGACTTGTGCGCTCATTTCGCGGTCGGTCAGGCCGCCCGTGCGCTGGATCAGGCGGTCGGCCAGCGTCGACTTGCCATGGTCGATATGGGCGATGATGGAAAAATTGCGAATATGGCTGAGATCGGTCATTGCGCGCCGATAGCAGCAGTTGCGCGCCCTGTCAGCAGGATCGCGCGCCAGGCCTGCATTCCATGACAATGGCCGTCATAGACCGCCCGCATTGCTTGGAAGCATCCCTGCCCTGTGATAAGCTTTCGCAAAAGACGGGGCGCGCGACATTCTCTCTATCAAGCAACAAACGGGGTTCTTGAAATGCGTGGATTGAACAAGCTGACGGCGGCCATGGTTTGCCTGGCGATGGCGACGCCGCAGGCGATCGCGGCGGACAAGGGGTCGTCGGGTCGGCAGGCCCAAACCAAGAAGCAGATGGAAATTCCCCGCTGCACCAAGCGCCTGGGCACCGTCGCGATCGTCGAGCCCGACAATCAATGGTGGCGCGAACTGAACTTGGGCAGTCCGGAAGCGATCATCAAGTTGTTCGTGCAGCAATCGGGCTGTTTCGGCATCGTCAATCGCGGCCGCTCCATGGCGAGCCGCAATATGGAACGGGCTATGGCGGATTCCGGGGAACTGCAGGCTGGGTCGAATCTGGGCAAGGGCCAGGTCAAGGCGGCGGATTATTTCATTCAGCCCGATATCGTGACCACCAACAAGAATAGCGGCGGCAACGCCCTTGGCGGTCTGGTCGGCGGCTTCCTGGGCGGGCGCACCTTGGGCGCGTTGGCGGGCGGCATATCGATCAAGAAGAGCGAGGCCAATGTCATGCTGTCGGTCGTCAACGCCCGCACCACCGAGGAGGAGGTGATGGCCGAGGGCTATTTCCGCAAATCCGACCTCAGCTTCGGCGGTGGCGGCGGCCTTGGCTGGATGGGCGGCCTCGCCGCCGTCGGCGGCGGCGGCTATCAGAATACCGATATCGGCCAGGTGATCGTGCTGGCCTATCTGGACGCCTATACCAAGATGGTGACGCAGATGGGCGGCCTGCCCGAAAATGCGGCCGCCGCGGCGCCCGTCGCACAGTAAAGCTATAGGATTAAAAAGGGCGCGGCCGGCAACGGCTGCGCTTTTTGTGCTTCAACCCTGAATGGTCGCTGCGCTCGCTATCGCCAATCGGGCGTCGCGGCGGCGCTTCCACCAAGCGATGATGGCTTCGCCAGCGGGCCGCTCCACCAACCGGTTGATGACTGTGCCCAATGTCAGCGCCACGGCGAAGGCCGCGGCGAAGCCCAGCCAGGGACTATAGCCCGCCTTGGCGAATTCCAGCATGACGACGAAGCCGACATGCTGGTGGATCAGGTAGAAACTGTAGCTGATCCCACCCAGCCAGACGAGCGGGCGAAGGCTGAGGAAGCGCAGATGGCCGTGGATCAGCGCCAGGAAGGCGGCCATCAGCACACAACCCACGATCGTCACGTCCCATGTCTCCATGGTCGCGATAGACAGCAGCGCGAGCGCCGCATAGGGAGCCTGCTGCGCCAGAGTCCGCTGCCCCGACCAGAGGCGGTAGGCCAGCATCCCGATCACGAAGAAGGGCGTGTAGCGCAGCACCAGCAGCATAATGATCCGTTCCGGCATGTCCGGCCACAGCCAGAACAGCCAACGCACCGCCAGCCAGAGCCAACTTGAACAGTGCTTTTGGAAAAGGCATTTTTGTTCAATGACATGCACGTACCGGCGCGAGTGTTACCACTACATTTTTGGGTTTGGTTGAGCTTGCAGAGGCTTAGGTTCGCGGCGGCAGTTCGCTGATATTGGCCGGCAGCGCGATGCCGGTTGCCTTGAAGACATTCCCCACCT
>NZ_SEOO01000042.1 GCF_004152865.1 Sphingobium cupriresistens
GTTCCCGGCCCAATATCTCCACCGCCGTCCCTCGCTTTGGCTCAGGACGTCCATAACGACGTCCTTATGGACGTCTCTTACGCGCTCACATCACAGCAAGGCAGGCGGCCTCAACCGGTCGGTTACCCTGCTCTTCGCGCCATCGGCAGATGGAAAGGCGGCCCATCCAGCCGCCTCACCATCCACCCCATCACCGGTCAGCGCCTTCCAGCTGCCGACTGAAATACACCAGCTGCATCGCCTGCAACCGCGCGCCCTGCGCTATGTCCGCGTCCCCGCTATGCCCGCCGGCCGTGTCTTCGTAGAAATAATAGGGCAGCCCATAATCCTTAAGCCGCGCCGCGAATTTCCGGGCATGTTGCGGACCGACCCGGTCGTCCTTGGTTGTCGTCCAGATATACGGCACCGGATATTTCAACTCGCGGCGGATGTTCGCATAGGGCGAAATCTTTTCCAGAAACGCCTTCTCCTCCGGCACCGCTACGCTGCCATATTCGTCGACCCAGGACGCGCCGGCCGCGATCTGCTCGTAGCGCACCATATCCAGCAAAGGCACCTGGATCGTTACCGCGTTCCAGAGGTCGGGATGCTGGTTGAACGCCACCCCCATCAACAGGCCGCCGTTGGACCCGCCATAGATACCGAATTTCCTGGGCGACGATAATTTGCGCGCAAAAATATCCTGCGCCACCGCCGCGAAATCATCATAGATGATCTGCCGCTTGGTCTTCAGTCCCGCCTCATGCCAGGCCGGGCCGAACTCGCCACCGCCACGGATATTGGCCAGCACGAAACTGTTGCCCCGTTCCAGCCACAGCTTGCCGGTGATCGCCGCATAGCTGGGCGTCATCGGCACCTCGAATCCGCCATAGGCGGTCATGATCGTCGGGGTGGAGCCGTCCGGCTTCATATCCTTGCGGTGAACGATGAAATAGGGGATTTTCGTCCCGTCGGTCGATGTCGCCTCGAACTGATCGACCGCCAGGCCAGCGGCATCGAACCGCGCAGGCATCGCCTTCACCTGGCGCGGCGCGGCGGGGTTTGCCGCGTCGATCGCCCAGAGCGTCGTCGGCGCCAGGAAGCCGGCGACCGACAGATAGGCCTTGTCGCTCTTGTGAGTGGCGGTCGCGATCGAGATGGTCGCATTGTCGGGCAGGGCGACGGGCGTCGTCGTCCACCTGTCCTTGCCCGGCGTCAGCACCTGCACTCGTCCACGCACATTGTCGTTGATGGCCAGGATCACCCGGTCCTTCGTCGCCGTCACCCCATCGATCGACTGGCGCGCATTGGGCGCGAACAGAATTTGCGGCTTCAATGTCTCGCCGGATTGCAGCGCCTTCAACGGCACCGCCGCCAGCGATCCCGTCGGTACGCTCACGCCGCCACTGGCCCAGTCCTGACTGGTCTGGATCAGCACCTGACCCTGTACCATGCCCTGCAACTGGCTCTTGACCGGCAGGGGGAGCTTCTTCACGCCATCGGCGGTGACGAGATAGGTTTCGTTGCCGAAAAAGGTGATGCCGCGATAGAGGAAAGCGGCGCGATTGCCCGCGCCATCCGACAGGACCATGGGAAAGGTCCCGACCTGATCGCTGGGCGCGCCGCGATAGATTTCCTGTGCGGAGGACAGCGGCTGCCCGCGCTTCAATGTCTTCACCACGAAGGGATAGCCCGACGCCGTCATGCTGCCCCCCTGTGCATCGGCGCCCCAATCGCGGGCGAGCAGGATCGTGTCCTTGTCCAGCCAGTCCTCATTCTGTTTGGAGGTGGGAATGGCGAACCCGCCCTCCACGAACTGCCCGGTCACCAGATCGAACTCGCGCAAGGTCACGGCATCCTCGCCGCCATCGGACAAATGGATCAGCGCCAGCCGCTCGTCGGGGTCCAGGATGGATGCGCCCTTCCACACCCATTTCTTGCCATCGGCCTTCGACAGCGCGTCCAGGTCCAGCACCGTCGTCCAGCGCGGCGCGTCGGTCGCATAATCAGCCTCGCTGGTATAGCGCCATATGCCCTGCGGATGATCGGCGTCGCGCCAGACATTATAGACTCGGCCGTGGATCAGCATCGGCATGGCGATCCGGTCCTTGGCCGATGCGATCGCCAACGCGTCCTTGAAGTAACCGGCATAGCGCGGATCGCCTTGCAGGGTCGCGACCGTCGCCTTATTCTCCGCCTCCACCCATTGCATCGCGCGGGGGCCGGTCCAATCCTCCAGCCATAGGAACGGGTCGTCCGCCGGGGCAGGGGCCGAAACAGGGGAAGGGCGCGCACCTGCGCCGGTCAACATCGCCGCAGTCACCAACAATAAAATCCTCTTTTTCATGACCCGTCCTCCTTTGGCCGGCCCATCCGTCCCTGCCGATAGCGCCGCCGCAACCGCGCGCCCGCGACCAGCAGGGGTAACGCGCCCAGCATCAACAGGCTCCCGATAAACGTGGGCGACCAGCCCCACAGGCTGTGCAGGCCAAAGGCGGCAGGCGCCATCAGCAGCAGGAAGCCGAGCGTCAGCAACCACAGCCCCCAGCGCCGCGGCCGCACCGCGACCATGCGCATCTCGCGCCGCCAGGCCTTGCGGCCCGCTTTGGTGGACAGATCCGGGGGCGGTGGGGTGTCGAACATATGGTGCTGGACCTTGTGGCCGTTCGTCCCTATCCTGTCCAGCATCCCCGGGGGACCGTCCATAGACGGTTGAGAGGCGGTTGATTGGACCGCGACCCGTTGAACCTGATCTGGTTGAGACCGGCGTAGGGAGGGACGGCTTGTTGGACCAGCAGACCGCACCCGCCCGTCGCCCTTGTGAAGAGGCGAAGAAAGGCGGACCCATGGACACAATTTCGGTTCTGACCCTGCGCCTGGCGGAGATTATCGGCCTCTACATGATCGTCATCGGCCTGGGCGGACTGGCGAGTCCGCAGCGCTGGCGCGCGGTGATGGATGATCTCAATCGGTCGCCGGGCCTGGTCGTCGCACTGGGCTTCGCCGTCTTTGCGGTCGGCGCGACCCTGGTGCTGGTTCACAGCATCTGGACCGACCCGCTCGCCATTATCGTCAGCTTGGTCGGCTATGTCGCCCTGATCGAAGGCGCGACCTTGCTCGCCGTACCCGGTCCGCTCATCCGCATCGGCCACTGGTCGACGAATTTCATCCGCACCTGGGCACTGATCGCCCTGATACTCGGTCTTCTCCTCTTCCTCGCAGGCCTTACCGGCCGCGCCACGCTTTCCGTCTGAAAGGTATCCTCATGGCAGATGTCCCCGCCCGCACCGAAATGCGCGTCACTACCGGCCCCATTCGCGGGTCGAAGAAAATCCATGTCGGCCCGCTCAAGGTCGCGATGCGCGAAATCCATCTGGAACCGGGCAGCGGCGAGCCGCCGGTCCGTGTCTATGACACGTCCGGTCCCTATAGCGACCCGGACGCCCGTATCGACATCATGGCCGGCTTGCCCCAGTTGCGCCGCGACTGGATCATGGCGCGCGGCGATGTTGAGGAATATGATGCGCGCGCAATCAAGCCGGAGGATAACGGCCTGAAAGGCCCCGACAGGTCCGGCGGCGTCCAGCCCTTCCCGAACCTGGTCAAGCGCCCGCTGCGCGCCAAGCCCGGCGCCAACGTCTCCCAGATGCACTATGCCCGTCGCGGCATCATCACGCCGGAAATGGAATATGTGGCGGAGCGCGAGAATCTCGGTCGCGCCCGCCTCGCTGAATATGTCCGCGACGGCGAAAGCTTCGGCGCGTCCATCCCCGACTATGTGACGCCCGAATTTGTCCGCGACGAAATCGCCCGCGGCCGCGCCATCATCCCCAATAATATCAACCACCCCGAATCCGAACCGATGGCGATCGGCCGCAATTTCCTGGTCAAGATCAACGCCAATATCGGCAACAGCGCCGTCGCCTCCGACGTCGCCTCCGAAGTCGACAAGCTGGTCTGGTCGATCCGCTGGGGCGCGGACACCGTCATGGACCTGTCCACCGGCCGCAACATCCACGACACGCGCGAATGGATCCTGCGCAACTCGCCCGTCCCGATCGGCACCGTGCCCATCTATCAGGCGCTGGAAAAGGTCGGCGGCGTCGCCGAAGACCTGACCTGGGAGATTTTCCGCGACACGCTGATCGAGCAGGCGGAGCAGGGCGTCGACTATTTCACCATCCATGCGGGCGTCCGCCTCGCCTATATCCCCATGGCGGCCAAGCGTGTCACCGGCATCGTCTCGCGCGGCGGCTCGATCATGGCGAAATGGTGCCTCGCCCATCACAAGGAAAGCTTCCTCTACGAGCATTTCGACGACATCACGGAGATCATGAAGGCCTATGACATCGCCTACAGCCTGGGCGACGGCCTGCGCCCCGGATCGATCGCCGACGCCAATGACGAAGCGCAATTCTCCGAACTCTACACGCTGGGCGAACTGACCCACCGCGCCTGGAAACAGGATGTGCAGGTGATGATCGAAGGGCCGGGCCATGTGCCCATGCACAAGATCAAGGAGAATATGGACAAGCAGCTACAGGTCTGCGGCGAAGCGCCCTTCTATACATTGGGGCCGCTCACCACCGATATCGCGCCGGGTTATGACCATATCACGTCGGGCATCGGCGCGGCCATGATCGGCTGGTATGGCACGGCGATGCTCTGCTATGTCACGCCCAAGGAGCATCTGGGCCTGCCCGACCGTGACGATGTGAAGGTCGGCGTCGTGACGTACAAACTCGCCGCCCACGCCGCCGACCTGGCCAAGGGCCACCCGGCCGCCAGGGTTCGCGACGATGCCTTGAGCCGCGCCCGTTTCGAATTCCGCTGGCGCGACCAGTTCAACCTGTCGCTCGACCCCGAAACGGCCGAACAATATCACGACCAGACGCTGCCGGCCGAAGGGGCGAAGAGCGCCCATTTCTGCTCCATGTGCGGCCCCAAATTCTGCTCGATGCAGATCAGCCAGGAAGTCCGCGATTTCGCCGCCAAACAGAACCAGAGCGTCGAAGGCTTCATCGCCACCGGCCCCACCGGCGCGCAAACCGCCGCCGCCAGCAAGGCGGCCGCGCTCAAGGGCATGGAAGAGATGAGTAAAGTCTTCAAGGACAGCGGCAGCGAGCTGTATATGGGCGCTGGCGGCAGGGAGCATGATTGATGCGTGAGCTTTAGTTCGCGCCTCTGACGCTAATGTCTGCGGTAGGTGGCTCGGCCTCATTATAGGGGATATGCTGATACCGACCATCTTCCGCTTCGATGGCTATCGCTTCTACTTCTACAGCCATGAGCCGAACGAGCCGCCCCATGTCCATATCGACAAGGGCGGCTCGTCGATGAAAGTCTGGCTCGAACCGGTTGCGATGGCGAAGAACACCGGCTTTCGTCGGTCGGAGATCAATGGCATAATAGCCATGGTCGCGGCGCATCGCAGTCGGTTGCTGGAGGCATGGCATGAATATTTCGGCTAGGATCACCGACGAGCGCGTGGCCGATGTCCGCTGCGACGATGACAGCCTGATCGTCGACTTGATGGACGGCCGCACCATTTCCGTGCCTTTGGCATGGTATCCGCGCCTGGCCCAAGCCGCGCCTGCTCAGCGGAAGATATGGGAAGTCGCCGGTGGCGGTTATGGCATCCATTGGCCAGAGATTGACGAAGATTTGAGTACGGAAGGTTTGCTCAGAGGTGCGCCAGCACCAAAGCGATAAGCAATGTCGTGGGTTTCTACGATGAACCCTGATTGATCCGGGCACTCCACCATGTTATAACCCCCGTATGAACACGCCCCTCAAAATCACGAAGATCGGCAACAGCGCCGGGGTGATCCTGCCCAAGGAGTTGTTGGCGCATCTTAACGCCGCTGCCGGGGATAGCCTCTCCGTCGTCGTCACCCCGCGCGGGATCGAACTGTCGGCCGCCGAGCCGGACTTCGATGCGCAGATGGCGGCCGCGCGTGATGTGATGGCGCGACGCAAGCGGGCGCTGCGCGAACTCGCCAAATAATGGCGCAGGATGATTGGGTCTGGGTCACGCTGGCCGTGGCGATGGCCGCCCATGCCGAACAGATCGCCGAACATGGCGGAGGAGGCGACGCGATGCGCGATCGCGGTCTGTTCGAAAGCGCCATGGCCCGGCTGCAGCAACTCGCCCATTATGGTGATCCCGATGCTGCCGCACTGGCCGCCGCCTATGCCTATGGCCTGGCGCGCAACCACCCGTTCGTTGATGGCAACAAGCGGATTGCGGCGGTGGTCAGCGAAACCTTCCTGCTGCTGAATGGCTATAGTCTGGATGCGACCGACGCCGAACTGGTCGTCGCCTTCCTCGACTTGGCGGCGGATTCGCTTTCGGAAGAAGACCTGGCCGACTGGTTCCGCCAGCATCTTCGTCCCGCCTGAATCCTATTTGCTTCCAATGTAGGATTTCGTCTGGTTTATCCTGTCGGATGGAACAGAAACCCGCATCCCCCGCCGCTCGCGCGCACTGGACTCCGGCCCGGCAGCGCCTCTTCCTCACCACCCTGTTCGAATGTGGCAGCGTCGCCTGCGCGGCGCGCGCGGCGGGCATGTCGCCGTCCAGCGCGCATCGCCTGCGTCGTCGGCTGGCCGGCACCGCCTTCGACCGGGACTGGAGCCATGCGCTGACGCTGTATGCCCGCGCCCTTGCCGATCCGATCGCCGGCCATCTTCACGCGCCAGCGTCGGCGCATGGCTGATGCCTGGCCGGGGCATGGCCAGGGCAGGGCGCCCGCATCGGCATGGCGTCGCGCCACGCGATCATGACACGACAGGCGCGTCGCGGGCGCGTCATGGGTCGGCGCATTGTGGCGTCACTGACGCCTATCGGTGGCATGGCAGGCGCGTCGCGCGGGCGACATGGGCGCAATCGGTCCGAAAAGGCCGACAACGGTGTGAACTTCGCCCTATGACCTATCTGCGTCGCTGCGCGCGGTCAGCCTTCCAGCACGCGCACGCTGCGCCGCTTCTTCCAGTTCAGCGATACGCTGATCCGTTGTTCCAGCCGGCCGTCCCATGTGGTGCTCAGCCCCTGCGCCTCCAGCGCGGCGACGATCCGGTGGCCCATGGCGATCGCGGCCTCCTCGCCCTGTTCGCACGCGCCATAGTTCAGATAGAGGCCATGGCCCTCCACGGCGGACTCGGTGTCCTGCATGTGGAAAAAGGCATAGCCTTCCACCGCCACGCCCTCATCCTGCGCCGCCTCGATCTCGTCCCAGATCTCGGTCGCGCCGCATGTGCCGCAGCAGGTGAAATTCTGCCGTGCGACCACGCCCTGTTCCTCCAGCGCGGAAAACGCGGCGTCCAGCCGGTCGCAATCGGTCGTCTCGGACCAGGCCTGTTCGGCGGCGCGATGCTCGGCCAGCGCCACGCGCAACGCCGCCGACGCTTCGACGCGCAGCAGCGGCCGGGGCAGTTCCTCCTCGAACATGTCGTTCGCATTGGTCAATATCGCGTCATCGTCGAAAAAGCCGCCCGCGACGTCGCGCCGCACCAGGTCGCGCAACGCGGCGACCGGGTCGTAACTGGCCTCCAATGTCGGCTGCGGCGCTTTGCGTTCCGGGCGATCGGCTTTGTTTCCGAAAATCCGATTCCATAATGACCCGAACATGCGCCTGCCTTGCCTCCTGCGATGCGCCTCGACCGGCCCATCATGCCCCGCGTTGTCGCAAAGGAAAAGGGGGCAGGCGTCGCTTTGTGCCGACAGCGCGTCCTTCCGCCACGGCGCGGGCGCGATCGGCGCTGCTCCGATGGCTGGATCATCCCATTGGATTGCCGCGCCAAAGCGACTACATAGCGGCCAATGCCCCCCGATACCGCTTCTTCCGCGCCGATCCCGCCCGTCTGGGCGACCTTGCGCCGCTTCCTCCCCTATCTCTGGCCTGCGGACTCCGCCGCGCTGCGCCGCCGGGTCGCCCTCGCCATGGGGCTGGTGCTGCTGGCGAAGGCCGTCAGCCTCGCCATGCCCTTCGCCTACAAGGCCGCGATCGACCGGATGGCGCCGGGGCTGGAGCCGGCTGTCGGCCTCGCCATGGCGCTGGTCGCGGTCTATGCCGGTGCGCGTTTCGGCAGCGTGCTGTTCGACAATCTGCGCAACGCCGTGTTCGAAAAGGTCGGGCAGGAAGCCGGGCGGCGGCTGGCGGACGACGTGTTCGTCCATCTCCATCGCCTGTCTTTGCGCTTCCATCTCGACCGCCGCACCGGCGCCGTCACCAAGATCGTGGAGCGCGGGACCAAGAGCATCGACACGATGCTCTATTTCCTGCTGTTCAATATCGCCCCGACCGTGCTGGAGCTGGTCGCGGTCTGCGCCATCTTCTTCGTCAAGTTCGGCCCCGGCCTGGTCATCGCGACGCTCGTCATGGTGGCGCTCTATATCGGCTTCACCCGCACCGTCACCGAATGGCGCAACCAGTTGCGCCGCGACATGGTGGATATGGACACCAATGCTGTCGCCCATGCCGTAGACAGCCTGCTGAATTTCGAGACGGTCAAATATTTTGGCGCCGAACAGCGCGAAGCCACCCGCTACGGCACGGCGATGCGCCGCTATGCCCAGGCGGCGGTGAAGAGCGAAAACAGCCTGGCCTGGCTCAATATCGGCCAGTCGCTCATCACCAACCTGATGATGGCAGGGGCCATGGCCTATACCGTCTGGGGCTGGAGCAAGGGGCAGTTCACCACCGGCGACGTGGTGCTGGTCAATACGCTGCTGTCCCAGCTGTTCCGCCCGCTCGACCTGCTCGGTATGGTCTATCGCACCATTCGCCAGGGGCTGATCGACATGGAGGCGATGTACAAGCTGATCGACACGCCGCAGGAAATCGCCGACGTCCCCGGCGCGGCTATGCTTGATGCCCATGGCGGCGCCGTGCGCTTCGACCATGTCCGCTTCGGCTACGACCCGGAACGCGAAATCCTGCACGATGTCAGCTTTACCGTCCCGGCTGGCAAGACGCTGGCGATCGTCGGCCCGTCCGGCGCAGGCAAGTCCACCATCGCCCGCATCCTGTTCCGCTTCTACGATATCCAGAGCGGTCAGGTGTCGATCGACGGGCAGGACATCGCCGGGGTCACGCAACAGTCGCTGCGCGCCGCGATCGGCATCGTGCCGCAGGACATGGTGCTGTTCAACGACACGGTCGGCTATAATATCGGCTATGGCCGCGAAGGGGCGACCCAGGAAGAGATAGAGGCCGCGGCGAAGGCGGCGTCGATCCACGACTTCATCCTCAGCTTGGCGCGCGGCTATGACACCCGCGTCGGCGAACGCGGCCTCAAATTGTCGGGCGGCGAAAAACAGCGCGTCGCAATCGCCCGCACCTTGCTCAAAGACCCGCCGGTGCTGGTGCTGGACGAAGCGACCAGCGCGCTCGACAGCCGCACCGAAACGGAAATCCAGACCGTGCTGCGCGACATCAGCCGCAAACGCACGACTTTGGTGGTGGCGCATCGCCTGTCGACCGTGGTCGACGCGGACGAGATCATCGTGCTGGACAAGGGCGTCATCGTCGAACGCGGCCGCCATGCCGATCTGGTTCGCTCAGACGGCCTCTACGCTCTGATGTGGAACCGCCAGGCGGCGGAGCGGGAGCAGATGCCAAGCGAGCCGGGCATCGGGGATATGTTCGAAGTGGTGACGCCCTGAGGCTTAATCCACGAAGTTCGTGGCCACCTCTGCGGGTACGCGCAAGATACGGCCCGTCGCCTTGTCGATGATCGCCCAGGTGGATTTGGCTGCGACCTTGACCTTGCCGTCCTCCCCGGTGAATTCGATCATCCGGTCGAACCGCGCCCCGCGTGGCGGCTCTGGAATCCAGGTGCGGGCCGTCACCGTCTGGCCTTGCGTCACATTGCCGCGATAGTCGATCTCATGCCGGGTCACGACCCAGATATAGGCGTCGATATGGGCGGGATCGGCATCCCGTTCCCAATGCTCGACCGACACCTGCTCCATCCACCGCACCCACACCGCATTGTTCACATGGCCCAGCACATCGATATGTTCTGGCAGGGCGGTGAAGGTCTTGGTGAAAGATGCGGCCACTATCCCTCCACCTTCAGTTGCCACAGGATGAAGGCGAACTCTTCCGCCGTTTCATGCAGGCTTTCGAACCGCCCCGACTTGCCGCCATGGCCCGCGCCCATGTTGGTCTTGAGCAGCAGGATATTATCGTCGGTCTTGGTCGCGCGCAGCTTCGCCACCCATTTGGCCGGCTCCCAATAGGTCACGCGCGGATCGTTCAGCCCCGCCGTCACCATCAGCGGCGGATAGGCCTGCGCGCTGACATGGGTATAGGGATCATAGGACCGGATCGTGTGAAACGCGGCCTCATCCTCGATCGGATTGCCCCATTCGGGCCATTCGCCCGGCGTTAAGGGAAGCGTTTCGTCCAGCATGGTGTTGAGCACGTCGACGAACGGCACATGCGCCACCACCGCGCCCCACAGGTCGGGATCGCTATTGACCACCGCGCCCATCAACTCGCCGCCGGCCGACCCGCCCGAAATGCTGATCCGGCCCTTGGATGTATAGCCCAGGTCAATCAAGCCCTTCGCCACATCCACGAAATCGGTGAATGTGTTGACCCGCTTGTCCAGCTTCCCATCCAGATACCATTGTTGGCCCAGGTCGTCGCCGCCGCGGATATGCGCCAGCGCAAAGGCGAAGCCGCGATCGAGCAGCGACAGGCGGCTAGTGGAGAAGCCCGGCTCCATGGCGAGGCCATAGGCGCCATAGCCATAAAGATGCAGCGGTGCGCTGCCGTCGCGGGGCAGGTCGGCGGGATAGACGATCGACACCGGCACCTGCGTCCCGTCGCGGGCCGTTATCATCAACCGCTCGGTCGCGTAGCGGCTCGCATCATAGCCCGACGGGATTTCCTGCATCTTGAGGACATCCAGCACCCCGGTCGCCAAATCATAATCGTAGATGGTGTCGGGCGTGACCATCGATTCATAGCCGATGCGCAGCTTCGTGACGTCATATTCAGGATTGTCGTCCAGCGACGCCGAATAGCTGGCTTCGGGGAAGGGGATGCGCTTGGGCGCGTGCGTCGCATAATCGCGCAGCTCGATCTGGTCCAGTCCGTCCTGCCGCCCTTCGGTGACGTAGAACCCTTTGAACAGGGTGAAATCCGTCAGGTAGAAATGATCGTCGGGCGCAATCACTTCCGCCCACTGGTCGGGCGCTGCCAGCGTCGCCTTCACCAGCCGGAAATTGGGATGGCTGTCATTGGTCCTGATGTAGAGCGTGCCCTCATGCTCATCGACATCATATTCGCGGCCGGGCTTGCGCGCCGCGACCAGCAGGGGCTTGGCAGTGGGATCACCCGACGGGATCAGCCAGGCTTCGCTTGTCACATGATCGCCGGTCGCGATGACGATCCACTTTTCCGAGGAGGTCAGACCGATCGAGACGCGGAATCCCTCGTCATGCTCGTGGAACAGCTCGACGTCGCTTGCGACATCCTGGCCCAGCCAGTGCAGCCGGGCATTATCGGTCCGCCAATTTTCGTTGGCCAGGCCGTAGAGCAGCCCCTTGCTGTCCGCGGTCCACACCAGCGAGGATAGCGTGTCGGGGATCACTTCGGGCAGGATCTCGCCTGAAAACAGATCCTTGATCCGCGCCTCGAACCGTTCGGACCCGTTAGTGTCGATCGCATAGGCGAGGTAGCGGCCATCCGGGCTGACCGACATCGCGCCCAGCCGGAAATAGTCATGCCCCTCCGCCAACGCAGGTTCGTCCAGTATCAATTCATCGTCACCGCCAACAACGGGCTTACGATACCATTTGCGATATTGCGCGCCGGTTTCGAAGGCGCGCCAATAAATATAGTCGCCATCCTTCTGCGGCACCGACTGGTCGTCTTCCTTGATGCGACCCTTCATTTCCGCAAACAACGTGTCGATCAACGGCTTGTGTGGCGCTATCGCTCCGTCGAACCAGCCGTTCTCCGCTTCCAGATAGGCCAGCACTTGCCTGTCCTGAACATCGGGGTAATTCGGATCGCGCAGCCATGCGTAAGGATCGTCCACCGTGACGCCATGATGCGTGAAACTATGCGCGCGGCGCTCGGCTACGGGCGGCAGGGAAGGAGGCTGCATTTGATCGGTCATTAACTATCCATGGTCCAGACGGGGTCATGCGCTGGAATAAGCGCGCGTACCCCTCTATGTTGTCGGCATGATGGCCGATGCAAGAGGCCCGACATGATCCAAGGGAATAGTGATGTCCAGTTATGAAGACCGCCTGAAGGCCCTGCGCGCGCAACTGGTGCGCCAGACGCTGGATGGTTTCGTGGTGCCGCTGACCGACGAGCATATGAGCGAATATGTTGGCGCCTATGCGCAGCGGCTCGCCTGGCTGACCGGGTTCCAGGGGTCGGCGGGCAGCGCCGTGGTGTTGCCGGAAGAGGCCGCGATCTTCGTCGATGGCCGCTACACGCTGCAAGTGCGCGAGCAGGTTGACGGCGCCCATTGGCAATATGAAAGCGTGCCGCAGACCTCGATCGCCGCCTGGCTCAAGGATCATGCCGGGCAGGGCGCGCGGATCGGCTACGACCCCTGGCTCCACACCCGCGCCTGGGTCAGCCAGGTGACGCAGGCGCTGGCGGAGAAGGGCGCGGAACTGGTCGCGGTCGATACCAACCCGGTCGACGCCATCTGGCCCGATCGCCCGGCCCGCAGCGACGCCAAGCTGGTCGTGCATGACGATCGCTTCGCCGGCCAGTCGGCCGCGGAAAAACGCGCCGCCATGGCGGACTGGCTGGTATCGAAAAAGGCCGATGCGGTGGTGCTGTCGGCGCTCGATTCGATCGCCTGGACCTTCAACATCCGGGGCAAGGACGTGGAGCGCACGCCTGTTGCGCTCGCCTATGCCATCGTCCATGCCGATGCTACCGCCGATCTCTATGTCGCGCCGGAAAAAATGGACGACGCGGTCGTCCAGCATCTGGGCAATGCGGTGCGTGTCAGAGACGGTGCGAACTTCGCCGCCGCGCTTCATGATTTCGCCGGAAAGACCGTTATCGCCGACCCTGAACGGGCGGTCGCGGCGATCTTCACCGGGCTGGATCAGGGCGGCGCGAGCGTCCTGTCGCTGCGCGATCCCGCCGTGCTGGCCAAGGCGATCAAGAACGCCACCGAAATCGCCGGGCACAGGGCGGCGCAGGCCCGCGACGGAGCGGCCCTCAGCCGCTTTCTCCACTGGGTCGCCGTTGAAGCCCCCAAGGGCGGCCTGACCGAACTCTCCGCCTCCGATCGTCTGGAGGCGTTCCGCAAGGACACCGGCCTGCTGGAGGATTTGTCTTTCGATACGATCAGCGGCGCCGGGCCGAACGGCGCGGTCGTCCACTATCGCGCCGAGGAAAAGACTAATCGCCCGATCGAGACGGGCAGCCTCTATCTGGTGGATTCGGGCGGACAGTATCGCGACGGCACCACCGACGTGACCCGCACCCTGGCTATCGGCACGCCCACGCAAGAAATGCGACATCGTTTCACGCTGGTCCTCAAAGGGCATATCGCGCTCGCCCGCGCGGTCTTTCCCAACGGGACGCGCGGCGGCCAACTCGACGCGCTGGCGCGGCAGTATCTCTGGGCCGAGGGGCTGGATTACGCCCATGGCACCGGCCATGGCGTCGGCAGCTTCCTGTCGGTGCATGAAGGGCCGCAGCGCATCGCCACCTTCGGCGGCGGGGACGAGCCGTTGCAGGCGGGCATGATCCTGTCCAACGAGCCGGGCTATTACAAGACCGGCGAATATGGCATCCGCATCGAAAATCTGGTGCTGGTCGAGGAACGCGCGGTGCCGGGCGCGGAAAAGGACATGCTCGGCTTCGAGACGCTGACCTTTGCTCCGATCGACCGCGCTCTCATCGCTACCGATCTGCTGAGCGGCGAGGAGCGCGCCTGGGTCGACGCCTATCATGCCGCGGTGCTGGACTTGGTCGGCCCGCAACTGGAGGGCGACGCGCTCGCCTGGCTGAAGGCCGCCTGCGCGCCGCTCTAAGCTCAGTCCTTGGGGTCTTCGGCGGGAGGCGGCGTTGCGCCCTCCCGCGAAGCCTCGCGCGTCTGGGCCTTGCGCCGGCGCAGATTGTCGCGCAGCGCCTGCGCCAGCCTCGTCTTTTTCTCGTCCTGCGTTTCAGCCATGCCATGGGCTTAAGCAAAATGCGTACTCGGCCGCAACCCGCCTTGACATCGGGCCGGGGGGCGGCCATAGGCCCGGCCTCCGAAGCGCGAACAGCGCTTCGGAACAGAAATAGAGTGCTGCCGTAGCTCAGTGGTAGAGCGCATCCTTGGTAAGGCTGAGGTCGTGAGTTCAATCCTCACCGGCAGCACCATTTCTCCCTCAAACATCTGAAACGTCATATTATAGCGCAGGCGACGATCGCCATCGCCTGCGCCGCGACGATCAGCCATAGCAGGGTCGAGAAGGGCTGTTTGCGCGTCTTGTGGCGAAAATACTGCCGACCGGCCAGCGCGCCTGCCGATCCGCCGGCCAGCGCCCACAGTAGCAGAGTGCGTTCGGACAAGCGGCGCAACCCCAGCCAGGCGCGCCGCTTGTCCATGCCAAAGAGGGCGAAGGCGATCAGGTTCGCCAGCAGCAAAGCCGCCAGCAACGGGGCTGTCGGCAACAGGATCGTCCCAATCGCGTCAGCGCCCGAAGCTGACGCCGATCCACAGCGTACGCGGCGTCCCCAGATCCATCGATCCACCGGCATTGCGGGTCACGATCGTCTCGTCGAACAGATTCTCGCCCCGCGCCACCAGGCTGAGGCCATGGCCGATCGGCAGGCGCGCGATCGCGTCCAGCGTCAGCGCATCGGGCAGGACGTCGCTTTGCAGGTCGTCCTCATATTGTTTGGCGACATAGCGCAACGTGGTTGACAGGGTGGGGCCGGAGGCGGGGCTGTAGGCGACCGTGGCGCTGGCCGCATGGCGCGGGCTCTGCGCCGGGGTGAAGCCGTTAAACGCCGCGCCGGGCGCACGGACCATGCTGTGGCTATAGGCGTAGGAGGCCGACAGACGGATGTCGCCCAGCGCCGCCGCCGCGGTCAGTTCGACGCCCTTGGCGACGATGCGATCGACATTCTGGCGCTTGCGTGTGTTCGCTATCAATGGATTGGTGACATTGGCGATCGCGTCGTCCAGCCGATTGTAGAAGGCGGTGGCGGACAGGGTGAGGCCGGTCAGCGGGGTCAGGTCGATGCCGGCTTCCACGCCCTTCAGCTTTTCGGGGGTCAGCGCGGCATTGGCCTGGGTCGTGATCGGGAAGACCACGAACGGTCGGTAGAGTTCGTTGAGCGTCGGCAGGCGGAAGCCGCTATAGGCCGCGGTCCGCAGCGCTACGGCGTCGCTGGCGCGATAGAGCGCGCCGACCCGGCCGGACACTTCCCAGTCCGATCGGTTGGCATAATCGCTGCCTGTCGCGGCGCCGGTGGTCGCACTGACCTGATGGTAGAAGCCGTTGCGGATCGACCAGCGATCGCCCCGCACGCCGCCGGTCAGGATCAGCTTGCCCCCAAGGCCTTCTGGCGTCCAGTCATCCTCGACAAAAGCGCCGGTCGTCCACTGGTCGCCACCGGCATGGCGACGGAATGTCGTCGCGCCGCTCATGGCGTTATAGGCGTCCTCATACATGTCGCCGGTGGCGAAGCGCGTGTCGACACCTAGCCGCAGCACATGATCCGGGCCGACCGGCGGCCGGATCTCGATTTTGCCGCCGATGCCGGTGGACGGCGTGTTGCGCTGGTCGAGCGACTTGCGGAAGGTCGACGAGGAAATGACGATGTTCGAAAAGTTGCGCGCCTGGATATAAGCCAGCGCATCGACCTGCCACGCCCCGCGATTGATATAGCGGATGCTGGCGTCCTGCCCCTGGCTCATGCTGTCGGCTCCGGCGAAGCGCAACGTGCGGTTATCCTCGAACAGAGTGGCGCGGAATTGCAGTTCCGACGTGGCGGAAATCGGCGCGACCGCGCGCAAATTGGTGGACCAGCCGTCATAGGCGGCCGGCACGGTGGCGGCGACGCGCTGGTCCTTTGGCGTGGTCTGGAAGCCGTCGCCCCTGTCCCAGCGGCCCGACAGCGAAACATAGCCGCCGCCCAGATCCTGGGTCAGACCAGCAGAGACTTCGGTCGAATCGCGGCTGCCGTAAAAGGCGCTGGCGGAAAAATCGGGCAGTTGCGCGCGCGTCGCGCTGGCCAGTTCGATCGTCCCGGCCACCGCGCCTGCGCCGAACGCGCCGATACCGCCGCCGCGGGTGACGCGCACGACGGACAGCCGTTCCGGCGCCAGCGCGCTGAACGGGATATAGCCGAAGAACGGATCAGCGATCGGCACGCCATCGAGCAGCATCAGCGTCCGGCTCGACGCATTGCCCCCCAGCGCGCGCAGGGTCGCGCCCTGGTTGGAGGGATTGGACGATCGGCTATCGGACCGGCGGAATTGCTGGAAGCCCGCGACATCGCCCAGCACGCTTTCTATCCGCCCCGATGCGCTGTCGAGCAGCCGCTGCCGGTCGATCACCACCGATCCATAGGCCGGGGTGCCGGGCGGCAGGTCCAGCCCCGCGCCGGTGACGATGATCTGCGACGCCTCCCCCGGCGCATCGTCGGGCGCCTGGGCGAAAGCCAGCGTCGGTACGGACAATAAGATTGCAGGCAATATGACAGTTTTCATGGCGATCCCCTCGACGCCCCTCTCCTTATTTTCCATGCCTTTTGCAAACGGAAAGGGGCCGCATCCTTGTAGGATGCAGCCCCCGCCCCGTGACATTGTTCCTTTGGTCAGAAGAAGAGGATCGCGCCTGCCGCAATGGCGCTGGACGTGGCTTCGTTGCCGTTATGCGCCTGCGAATTGCTGCGCACATATTCGCCCAGCAGCGTCACCCAACTGTTGAGGCCGTAGCGGACCTGACCGACCCAACTGCTATTCTTGTCGACCAGCGTCGGGTTGGCCAGCGCATCGGCGATAGTGGCATAGTCGAGATTGCTTTCGCCATAGCTGCCGCCGACCGAGAATTTGCCGAACGTGGCCAGCCCCTGCAGGTAAAAGCCGTGGCTGTCGCGCTTGTTGCCCAGGCCATCGGTGTCGAACAGGTTGAGCGCGGTGGTGCCAAGGCCCGATGCGTCATAATAGGTGCCGACCACCGTGACCGGCCCGAACGTCACCTTCGCGCCTGCGTCCCAGCCCCAGCCGGTATAGTCCGGCCCTGCATCGACATTATGCTTCTGCGTCACGCCCGACACCCACAGTCGGGTGCCGACGTCACCGAACTTGCCATCATAGACGAATTTCGCCTGGAAGCCCGGCTGCTTGTTGGTTTCGGCCGGGCCGGTCAGCGAAGATAGCGGCTCGAAAATGCCGACGCTGGCGGTAAAGCCGCTGAAATTGGGTGTGGTATAGGTGATCTGCGGCTGGAAGTCGGTGTAGATATAGCCCGTACCGATGCGGCCCAGCGTGGTGTTGGACGGGGCGACATTGCCCGCCGGCGTGCCCGACGACAGCAGGGTGATGTCGTTCAGGATCGCTTCCGACGCGAACAGGCCGATGTCGCGGCCGATCTTCACCTCGCCAAAGCCAGCGCGACCGAAGGTCAGGTAGGTCTGGCGGAAATCGATGCCCGCAGTTTGCAGCGCGCGGGGATTGCCGGCGCTATTGGCGCCGCCGCCGGCTGCATAATTGACCGAGTTGATGCCCGGATACATGCCGAAATGGGCGCCCACGTTCCATCCCTCCAGGCTGGTGGAGGCTTCCACTTTCAGGAAGCCGGGGAGCAGACCGTTGCGCACGGCCGATGTGCTGCCGCCCACGGTGGCGACCCCGCCCGTGACCGCCGTCGTCGCGCTGGGCGTGTCGCCATTGTCATGGACGTAGAAGCCGTTGACCGAGCCGGAGAATTTCAGCGTCACGTCGCCGATCTGGAGGCCGACGCCGCTGTCGGTCATGCGCACATAGCCCGCCCCCCCGGATGCGTCGGGGGTCACCGCCGGGGCAGGGGCCGCGGCGGTCTGCGCCGCTTCGGCGGTCTGACCCTTCGCCAACTCCTGATATTCATCATCGGTCAGGATGCCCTTTTCGTGCAGCCGCTTCAGCAGATCCGCGGTGGTTCCGGCCATGGCCGGCGCCGCGGTGGCGGCGAGCATCAATGCTCCAGCCGCGCTCATCAGGCGCAACGTCCCCTTCATTATCATCCTCCCTGTATATCGCCGGCTTGTGTCCGGCTGGGGCGAAGAGTGGGACGGATGAGGGAACCGAGAAATTGGACTTAGGTTCTCGTTCCTTCGGACAGGATGCGAATCAGGGCGCGGCGACGATGCCCCACGGCGCAGCACCGACGGCGATGGTCTGCGTCACTGCGCCCTTGGCCAGGTCGATCACGGAGACATTGTCCGAAAGACCATTGGCGGCATAGGCGCGCGTCCCGTCGGCGCTGATCGCCACATGCCAGACGCGCTTGCCGACCGGCACATAGGCCCGCACCTTGCGGGTCGCGACATCGACCAGCGCGACATGATCGGCCCGGCCCAGCGCGATGACGGCGGTCCTGCCATCGGGCGTGAAGCGGATGCCGCAGGGCAGGATGCGATGGTCGGGGATGCCGGGAATAGCGAAGCGCAGCGTCTCGGCCACTTGCCGGCTGGCGGTGTCGATGATCTGCACCGTCCCGCCGACTTCCGCCGCGACCCATAGCTGCGCGCCGTCTCCGGTGAATTCGACATGGCGGGGCCGCTGGTCCGTCGGCGTCTCGGCGACCATTGTCTTGGCTTTGATGTCGATCCAGTTGACGACATTATCCTCCTCGGATGTGACCACGACCCATTGGCCGTCCGGGCTTTGCGCCACCCCCTCCGGCTCGCCGCCGACATCGACCTGGAAGGCGACGGTGCGGCTGGCGAGGTCGATCGCGGTCAGCGCGGCGTCATCCTCATTGGCGACGAACAGGGTCGCGCCGTCGCGCGACAGGAAAAACTGTTCCGGATCCTGCCCGGACGGCAGTTCCGCCACCACCTTGCCGCTCGCCCGGTCGATCACCTGCACCGCATGGTCCAGGCTGGCGCAAAGATAGAGATATTTGCCGTCCTTCGACACGGTGATGCCGCGCGGCCGGCCGCCCACCGGCCAGGTCGCCGTCACCGCGCCCGACGCGGCGTCGATCACGCTGACGCTGTCGCCGCGCTCGTTGGAGACATAGAGGGTTTCGGCCTGCGCGACGGCAGGCACTAATATCAACCCTGCCATGATGATGCGCTTCATACCCGCCTCCTGCCCCTAATCTTCTTCCAACGGTCTATCCACAGCCCGCTCGCTACGGGATTGTACCAATGGCCAATGGGGACGCGGCCCGCCCTTGCCTACACTGGCGGCCATCAGGGGAAAACCGACCGGGTGAGGATATAATGAAGATATTGGGTAGGGTCGCATTGCTGGGCGCCATCGCTACGCTGGGCATGACTGCGACAAGTGCATTGCTGGCGCATGGCGACGTGACGCCGCAGGCGGTCGATACGTCCGCGCTGCCGGAAATCGGCGAAACCTGGCTTGAGAAAAATCCCTATAGCGGCAACGCCAAGGCGATCGAGATCGGCCAGTCCGCCTATGGCCAGAATTGCGCGCGCTGCCATGGGCTGGACGCGGAAAGCGGCGGCATCGCGCCGGACCTGCGCTATCTGGAAACGGGCGAGTCGGGCGACCAGTGGTTCGCCGAACGCTATCGCCACGGCTCCAGCCATGACGGCAAGGTCTATATGCCGCCCTTCGGCGACGTATTGGGGCAAAAGGCCGGCTGGGCGATCCGCGCCTGGCTCGAAACCAAGCACGAAGGCTGATCCCGATGCTCAGCCGTCGCGCATGGATGGGCGGGGCAGGGGCGGCGCTGGCGCTGGGCCTGCTGCCGGGCCACAGCCACGCAGCGCCGCTGGCCAAGGTCAAGGCGCTCGGCACGCTGCGGGTGGTGGTCTACAAGGATAACCGTCCCTGGTCGTGGGAGGAAAGCGGCAAGCTCGTCGGGCTCGACGTCGATCTGGCGCAGGCGATCGCCGTAAAGCTCGGCGTGCGCGCCGACGTGGCGGAACTCGTGGCGGACGAAAGCGCCGACGACGATCTGCGCAACGGCGTATGGAAGGGCGGCCTGCTGGGCTTCATGCCGGGCGACGTCATGCTGCATGTCCCCTTCGACCGCACCTTCGCCGCCCGCAACGATCAGGTCGCGATCGTCGCGCCCTATTATCGCGAAAGTTTCGCGCTGGCCGGCCTGGGCGGCGCGGTGCCGCTGGAAGGGATGCCGACCGAATGGCGCGGGCGCCGGCTGGCGGCCGAACTGGACAGCATCCCCGATTTCTATCTGATCGGCAGCTTCGGCGGGATATTGACCAAGGATGTGGCCCATTATCCGACCGGGTCGGCGGCTGTGGATGCGGTGACCGGCGGCAGGGCCGACGCCGTAATCGCCAGCCGCGCCCAGATCGAGGAGGGGCTGCACCGTGCGGGCGAGCGCGCCAGCCGGATCTCGCTGCGCAAGGGTCCATTGCCCGCCTTCACCTCGCCCGGCTGGGACATCGGCATGGCGGTGAAGGAAAATAGCCGCACGCTGGGCGATGCGGTCGAGGAAATCACCACCGCCATGGCGGCCAGCGGCGAGATGAAGGCGCTGTTCGCGCGCTATGGCGTCACCTGGACCCCGGCGAACGCCGCGGGGTGAAGGCCGGCCATGTCCGACCAAAGGTCCAATTGCCGCTCTGTCTGGGCGGCATAGTCTGCACATAAACGGGGGGCGTAGAGCGCCCGTTCAACAAGGGAGGATGGTTATGAAGGGACCGATCATGCGGGCGCTGTCGGGCGTTGCTGCGATGACGCTGGCGATTGGCGCCGCGCCGCTATGGGCCGAAGGGCCGACCGATGCGGATCTGATGAACGACGCCAAATCGACGGGCGACGTGCTGACCTATGGCATGGGGCCGCAGGCGCATCGCTTCAGCACCCTGAACGCCATCAACAGCGGCAATGTGTCGAAGATGGTGCCTGCCTTCGCCGCCTCGCTGGGCGGCGAAGGCAGCGCGGCCAGGAAGCGCAGCCGATCGTCTATGACGGCACCATCTATGTGACGGGCAGCTATTCGCGCCTGTTCGCCTTCGATGCGCGCACTGGCGAGGAAAAATGGCAATATGACGCCCGCCTGCCCGACGGCATCATGCCGTGCTGCGACGTCGTCAACCGCGGCGCCGCCATCCATGGCGACAAGATCATCTTCGCGACGCTCGATGCGCGGCTGGTGGCGCTCAACCGTATCACCGGCAAGGTGATCTGGAACAAGCAGATCGCTGATTACAAGGAAGGCTACAGCGCCACCGCCGCGCCTCTGATCGTCAAGGGCATGGTCATCACCGGCAATTCGGGCGGCGAGTTCGGCGTCGTCGGCGCGGTGGAAGCCCGCGACGTGAACACGGGCGAGCTGATCTGGCATCGTCCCGTGATCGAAGGCCATATGGGCACGCTCAAGGGCAAGGATAACGGCATCACCGGCAAGCTCAACGCGACTTGGCAGGGCGATTTGTGGAAGAGCGGCGGCGGCGCGACCTGGCTCGGCGGCACCTACGACCCCGAAACCAACCTGCTCTTCTTCGGCACCGGCAACCCCGCGCCCTGGAACAGCCATCTGCGCCCCGGCGACAATCTCTACACCGCCTCCACGCTGGCGATCGACCCGGAAACCGGCGTCATCAAATGGCATTATCAGACCACCCCGCATGACGGCTGGGATTTCGATGGGGTGAATGAATTCATCCCCTTCGACGCCACCATCAACGGCAAGCCGATGAAGCTGGGCGCGAAGGCCGACCGCAACGGCTATTTCTTCGTGCTCGACCGCACCAACGGCAAGTTCATCAGCGCCAACAAGTTCGTCATGCAGACGACCTGGGCCAATGGCTTCAACAAGGCCGGCAAGCCCAACGTCATCCCCGAAGGCCGTCCGCCCGCGCCCGGCGAGGGCAAGGGCAAGCCGGTCTTCGCCTCGCCCAGCTTCCTGGGCGGCAAGAACTGGATGCCGATGGCTTACAGCCAGGATACCGGCCTGTTCTACATTCCGTCCAACGACTGGGGCATGGACATCTGGAACGAACCGATCGCCTACAAGAAGGGCGCGGCCTATCTGGGCGCGGGCTTCACCATCAAGTCGATCGCGGAGGATCATATCGGCGCGCTGCGGGCGATGGACCCCAAGACCGGCAAGATCATGTGGGAATATAAGAACAAGGCGCCTTTGTGGGGCGGCGTTCTGACGACCGGCGGCAACCTCGTCTTCACGGGCACGCCCGAAGGTTTCCTCAAAGCGTTCGACGCCAAGACCGGCCAGGAATTGTGGAAGTTCCAGACCGGGTCGGGCGTGGTCGGATCGCCCGTCACCTGGGAACAGGATGGCGAACAATATGTGGCGGTGATGTCCGGCTGGGGCGGCGCGGTGCCGCTGTGGGGCGGCGAAGTCGCCAAGTCGTTCAAGGACATCAATCAGGGCGGCGCCCTTTGGGTGTTCAAGCTGCCTAAATAAGGAACCAGGCAAATGATCGTCATGGGACGTGGACATTATGCGCAATCGGCCCCGGCCATCCCGCCCGGCGCATTGCGGCTTGCCACGTCCCATGATGTGTCCGATCATCAGCGGCAGGGGCAGGATATGGGGCATTATATGGGCGGGGAAGCGGTCATGGAACGGGTGTTGATCATCGACGATCACCCGCTTGTGCGCGATGGGTTGCGCAGCGTGATCGCGATCAGTTTCGACAATATCGAGATTTTCGAGGCGGCGGGCCTCGAAGAGGCGGTCGCAACGCTGGAAAAGCAGGAAAATTTCGACCTGATCCTGCTCGATTTGAACATACCCGACGTGCGGCGTCTGGATGGCTTGAAACTTCTGCGCGATCGCTTTCCGATCCTGCCGGTGGTGATGGTGTCGGGCGCATTCGACCGGCCGATCGTGCAGGAGGCGCTGGCCGCCGGCGCCGCCGGCTTCATCCCCAAGTCGTTGAAGCGCAGCGCGATCGTGGAGGCGCTGCATCGCGTGGTGTCGGGCGAAATCTACCTGCCCGACACCATGGGGGAGGCCGCTGCGCCGTCAGCGGAGGAGGACGATATCGCCCGCCGCATCGACAGCCTGACGCCGCAGCAGAAGACGGTGCTGGGCCATCTTGTCAACGGCCGCTTGAACAAGCAGATCGCCCATGATCTCAACGTGTCGATGACCACGATCAAGGCGCATGTGTCGGCGATCTTGCAGAAACTGGGTGTATTGAGCCGCACCCAGGCGGTGATCAAGGCCAATCGGGTGCATTTCGGCGCCGATTGAGTCGCGGCCATCCTGCCTGCGAACCTGCTATTTCAACATGGTCCGCAGCAGAGCGCGCAACTGGGCGGGCTTGACCGGCTTGTTGAGCAGCGGGATGCCATGCGCATCGAGCCGCGCTTTCAACTCCTTGCCGCGATCGGCGGAAATCATCACGGCGGGAACCGGTATCGCGAAATGGTCGCGCAACCGGTCGAGCGCGACGTCGCCCGTCTCGCCCTCGTTCAGATGATAGTCGATCAGGCCCAAGTTGAACAGTGCCGGCGGAACACGCAGGGAACGCGAGCTGGTAAGTATTTGATTTTGCTAGGCGTGGGTTTGGGGGCAAAACCGGATGTGCTAACAACATTTTGCCTGTAACTGGCCGTT
>NZ_SEOO01000043.1 GCF_004152865.1 Sphingobium cupriresistens
TTCCCGGCCCAATATCTCCACCGCCGTCCCTCGCTTTGGCTCAGGACGTCCATAACGACGTCCTTATGGACGTCTCTTACGCGCTCACATCACAGCAAGGCAGGCGGCCTCAACCGGTCGGTTACGAACTGCTTGAGATCGAACGCCTTGCCCTGCGCGGCCTGGGCATCGGCACGGGCCTTGGTCCAGACGCCATGGCCAACCTTGTAGCTGGTCGCCTGGCCAGGCTGGGTACAGTAGCGCTCGACCTCCCGCTGGCAACGCGGCCGGGCGAAGCCGGTTTTCTCCACCATATAATCGGTCGCCTGCTCGCGGCTCCACTTCTTCGCATGGATGCCCGTATCGACCACCAGCCGCGCCGCGCGGAAGAGGAAGGACTGGAGATAGCCAGCCCGGTCGAGCGGCGTCGCATAGCCGCCCAGCTCGTCGGCCAGTTGCTCGGCATAAAGCGCCCAGCCTTCGCTATAGGCGCTCATGAAGGCGGTCTTGCGCAGCATCGGAATGTCGCTCGCCGTCTGCGCGGTCGAGATTTGGAGGTGATGGCCCGGCACGCCCTCATGATAGGTCAGCGCCGGCAGGCCATATTTCGGCCAGTCGCCAACATCTTTGAGATTGATGAAATAGATAGCCGGGCGCGACCCGTCGAGCGCCGCGCGGTTATAATAGCCGTTCGACGCGCCGTCCTGAATCTCGACCGGCACTGCGCGAATTTCCAATGCGGTGTCAGGAATGGTAGCGAAGGCATTAGGAAGCTTGGCCTTCATCGCATCGACATCGCGGTTAAGCTGGGCCAGCAACGCCAGGCGTCCTTCGGCGCTGTCGGCGTAAAGCTGCGACGGTTCGGCATTGAGGGCGGCCAGCCGCTCGCCGATCATGCCTTTGGCATAGCCCGCACCCTTCAGAATGGCGTCGAGCTGCGCGCTGATGTCAGCCACCTGTTCCAGCCCCATGGCGTGAATCTGGTCGGCGGACAGGTCGGTCGTGGTCGCGCTTTTGAGCGCGGCGGCGTAGATTTCGTCGCCGCGCGGGGTGCGCCATACGCCATCGCCCGCCGCCGTCTCGCCTTTCAACGACTCAATTGCCGCGATCTGTTCGTCCAGTGCGGGATAGATGGATTTTTCCACCACCGCTGCCGCCTGCGCCTGCCAATCGCCAACGATGCCCTTGGCCGCGGCGCGCTTGACCAGCGACTGTACCATGGAGCTTGCGGCGGCGGGTTGCGCTCGCAGCGTCTTCATCTGTCCCAGCGTCAGGTCCAGCGACCAGCCCGGCGCCAGATAGCCGCGCGCCGCCTCGTCCCGCTGAAGCGCGGTGTCGGTGCGCAGGTTGCGGGCGAAGGCCTCCAGCCGCGCGACATAGGCATCGCCATCGGCGGCCGCGTTGATGGTGTGGGCGGTGTTCAGGAAATCGGGCGTTGAGAAATAGCTGCCGCCCTGCTGGAAGATGCGATAGGGGCGCACCGCGCTGTTAAGGCCGAATTTGGCCGGGGCCACGGTCTGCTGGTCCAGCGCATAGAGGATGACGTCAAGGTTCAGCCGCTGGGCATCGGACAGGCTGGCGGTCTTATAACTGTCCAGTTCCTTGATCGCGGCCTGGGTTGCGGCCAGCTTTTTCAGCATCGCCGACTTGCTATTGTCGTCAAGCTGGCTCTTTGCTCCGGCGCGAGCGCCCTTGTCCAGACCCAGGCTGGTGACGAAGCTGGGCGACAGATCCAGTTGCCGCTCGAAAATGGCGGCGAAGGCGGCGGACAGGCGCGCATCGTCGGTACCCTGCGCCAAAGCGCGCGGGGCAGCGGTGGCGAGCGCCAGGGCGCCGGTGGTGGCGAGAAATTGACGACGGTCCATGGGGCGACTCCCTGCTATCTGACTATGGCGCGCGGGTATCGCGCGACTGGCGCTGTTCGTCCAGCTTCTTGTAACTTTGTTACGCAGGCGGGACAGATTCAGCCAGGCAGGGTAAAGCGCTTGGCAAGGCCGTGGTAGAGACGTTCCTTGCTAACCAACTGGGCAGAAAAGTCGGCGACCAAAGCCGCCGCGAGCAGCGGCATCATCAATCCGCGGCTGGCGGTGGTTTCGGAAATGATGATGACGGCGGTCAGCGGCGCGCGGACGACGCCGGTGAAATAGGCGACCATGCCGAGCAGCACCACCGCGCCTTGCGGATAGCTGGGAAACAAACTGCGCAACATGTCGCCAATGCCCGCGCCGACCGACAGAGAGGGGGCGAAGATGCCGCCGGGCAGACCGGACATGGCGGTCGCCAGCGTCGATACGAATTTCGCCGCGCCGAACCAGATCGGCACGTCCTGCCCGGTGATGACGGACTGTGCCGTTTCGTAACCGGTGCCCCATGTCAGTCCGGTGGTGACGCCCATGACCGCCACCGCGCCTCCGCACAGCAAGGCAAGACGAACCGGCCGATCCCGCAACCACCGCATCGGCTTCCATGCGGTAGAACCGGTCGCCAGCATCAGCCGGGAAAACAGGCCGCCGGCGATCCCGCCAAGAAAGCCCGCAACGGGTGCGGCGATCAGCGCGTCATGGACGCTCAACGTCTGCCGCATCTCCCCGAAATAGACATAGTCGCCAGCCAGCCCCAGGCTCACCATGCCCGCGATCAGCACGGCGGCCATCACCAGCAGGGTCATGCGCTGCTCATAGGCGGCGGCCAATTCTTCGATAGCGAAGGCGACGCCGGCGAGCGGCGTGTTGAACGCCGCCGCCACGCCCGCCGCGCCGCCTGCGATGAACACCGATGCGCGCAGCGGGATGCGCATGAAGCGGTGCATATATCCCATGATGCTGGCGGCGATCTGGACCGTCGGACCTTCGCGGCCCACCGACGCGCCGAACAACAAGGTGCCGATGGTCAGCCAGAATTTGACGAAGGCGGTTCGGGCGGACACCAGTTGCTGCATCCCTGCATCGGGATTGCGCGCCGCGGCGATCACTTGCGGGATGCCCGATCCCTTGGCGGCGGGGGCGATCGTCATCGTGATCCAGGCGAAGGCGGCGAACCCCAGGGGCGTCACGACCAGCGGAAGCCACCAGCACCAGGCGATCATGCGCCGGAACAGCGCACCGGCATGGTCGGCCAGTTCAGCGAACAGCAGCGCCGTCAGGCCGACCAGCACTGCGCCGGCCAATATGGCGATACGCCGCCGCCAGATCAGCGCTTCGGGGCCATGGCGGCGCATCATCACGCGCACCCGGCGCCGGAACAGGCGAAGCTGTCCGATCATATTGGTTGCGCCATGTCGATAATCCGCCCGTGCTGCGACCGATCAGGCCGGGAAGGGCGACCCATAGCGGGGTAGGGCAAGGGACGAAACCCTGAAAGGCCGTTTTTTCGGGCCTTCGGGTCGATCAGAAGACCGGCTGGTTGGCCGGATCTTCGGGATCGATGACGGGGATGGGCGTGACCGGCGAATGGATACCGCATTCCACCTTGTCCCAACCGCGCCAGCGGCCTGCGCGCGGGTCTTCGCCCGGCATCACCTTCGACGTGCAGGGTTCACAGCCGATCGACAGATAGCCTTGGGATTCCAGCGGATGGCGGGGCAGATTTTCGGCCTCGAAATAAGCCTCCAGCTCGACCTTGTTCCAGTCGCCCAGCGGGTTCAGTTTCAGTCGGCCATCCTCCACCTCGAACCGGGGCAGGTTCTGGCGCGTGACCGACTGGAACGCCTTTCGGCCCGAAATCCAGGCGTCCAAACCCTCCTTTGCGCGCTTCATCGGTTCGACCTTGCGGATTTCGCAGCAGCCGTCCGGGTCGTAGGACCAGCGCAGGCCCGTCTCGTCCTTCTTCGCGATGACGTCGGCGATGGGGGCGACCGTGCGGCTGTCGGTGAAGCCGAAGCGTTTGATGAGCGTGTCGCGATAATGCAGCGTTTCGGCGAACATCTTGAGCGTATCGACGAAGATCACTGGGACGGTCGGATCGGCCTTCGCTACCAGATCGAGCAGCACCGCGCTTTCCGTGCCAAAGGAGGAGACGACGGCGACATTGCCGGCCAGCCCTTCTGCAAACACGGTCTTGAGCATGGTGATCGTATCGACGCCCTCGAACCGCGCGTTGAGCGCGTCGGCCTGTGTCTGAGTAAAGGCGGGGCGGGCGTCGATCAGGTCGATCTGACGGGCAGGTTCAGCCATTGGTCGTCTCCGGGTGCCGCTTCGCCCAAACCGGGATGCGGCCGTCGATCGCCTTTTGATAGACGTCGGCATAGCGATTGAGCGCGCGGTCGACGGCGGCGTCGTCCAGCGGCTTGGCGGGATGAAAACTGTCGAAACCGCAGCGACGCAGGGCGACGATCTGGTCGACCAGCACGTCGCCCACGGCGCGCAATTCGCCCTGATAGCCCGATTCCCGCAGGATGCGCGCCGCCGAATAGCCGCGTCCGTCGCCATAAGCGGGGAAATTCACCTCGACCAGCGACAGCCGGTCAAGATGCGGCAGCAATTCGCGCGCATCCTCGCCCGCCTCGATGCGAACGGCGGTTGAGTTGGTCTGGCCGGTGAAGGCTTCGACCGTCACCGCGGGTTCCTGCGTGGCTTCGCCGTTGCGGAAGGACAGGAACTCAACCATAGATCGCCTCCTTGAAGGGCTTCATGCCGAGACGGCGATAGGTATCGAGGAAGCGTTCTCCGCTTTCCCGCTGCGCAAGATAGAGGTCGGTGACCTTTTCGATCGCGTCGACCACGCCATCCTCCGAGAAACCGGGGCCGGTTATCTGGCCAAGGCTGGCGTCCTCCGCGCCCGATCCGCCCAGCGACAGCTGGAAATTCTCCACGCCCTTACGGTCGACGCCAAGGATGCCGATGTGGCCGGCATGATGGTGGCCGCAGGCGTTGATGCAGCCCGAAATCTTGAGCTTCAACTCGCCCAGTTCCGCCTGACGCTCGGCCGCGGCGAAACGATGCGCGATCTTCTGCGCCAGCGGGATCGAACGGGCATTGGCGAGCGCGCAATAGTCCAGGCCAGGGCAGGCGATGATGTCGGTAATGAGGTCCAGGTTCGCTTCGGCCAGACCCGCTTCCTCCAGTTCCCGCCAGATGGCGTAGAGGTCCACCTTCCTAACATGAGGCAGAACCAGGTTCTGCGCATGGGTGACGCGCAGCTCGTCGAGCGAATAGCGCTCGGCCAGGGTCGCGACCAGTTCGATCTGCTCGGCCGATGCGTCACCGGGGATGCCGGTCAGCGGCTTCAGGCTGATATTGACGATGGCATAGCCAGGCGCCTTGTGCGCGGCGACCTGACGATCGACCCACAAAGCGAAAGCCGGATCGCTGCGATCCATTGCGTCAGACAGGCCCGTTTCATAGGCGGGTGGCGCGAAGAAGGCGCGGATGCGGTTCAGTTCCTCGACCGGCGGGTTGAGGCCAAGGGTCCGCATATGGGCGAACTCTTCCTCGACCTGGCGCTTATATTCTTCGACGCCGATCTCATGGACCAGGATCTTGATCCGCGCCTTATACTTGTTGTCGCGGCGGCCGTGGCGATTATAGACGCGCAGGCAGGCTTCCAGATAGGAGACAATCTCCTCTTCCGGCACGAAATCGCGGATCAGCGGCGCAACCATCGGCGTGCGGCCCATGCCGCCACCGGCATAGACTTCCGCGCCGATGACGCCGTCCTTCGACACCAGCTTCAGGCCGATATCGTGCAACTTCATCGCCGCGCGATCATCGTCGCTGGCGATCACGCAAATCTTGAACTTGCGCGGCAGGTACGTGAATTCGGGGTGGAAGCTGGACCATTGGCGCAGCAATTCGGCCCAGGGGCGGGGGTCCGCCACTTCGTCGGCGCTGACGCCGGCATATTGGTCCGAACTGATGTTGCGGATGCAATTGCCGCTGGTCTGGATGGCGTGCATCTCCACCGTCGCCAGTTCGGCCAGGATGTCGGGCGCATCGGCCAGCTTGATCCAGTTATATTGTAGATTCTGGCGCGTGGTGAAGTGGCCGTAGCCGCGATCATATTTGGCCGCGATCTCGCCCAGCTTGCGCATCTGCTTGCCCGACAGCGTGCCATAGGGAATGGCGACGCGCAGCATATAGGCGTGGAGTTGCAGATAAAGGCCGTTCATCAGCCGCAGCGGCTTGAACTGATCCTCAGTCAGCGCGCCGGTCAGGCGGCGCTGCACCTGGTCGCGAAATTCCTCGACGCGGGCGTCGACGATGGACTGGTCATAGCTGTCGTAGCGATACATGGTTCAGATCACCCAGTTGCCGGCATCGGCGTCGTTCGGTTTCAGCGTCAGGTCGGGGCGCACGGTGGGGCCGAGCGCGCGGATACGGTCCTTGATATGGGCCGGGCGCACGCCATCGTCAGAAACGGTCGCGTCGATCACATAAGCGCCGACCACGCGCAGCGCGGCTTCCTCGGTGCGGGCAAGGTCGTCGCCGCGCTCGCCCACATCGGCGCTGTCGCCGACCTGGCGCGACCAGCCGTCGCCTGCCCACCAGATGACGTCGCCGCTCACAAGATCGTTGCCGGTCAATATCTTCACGAACGCATCTCCGAAATATTCTCCCCTATTGCGGCCCAATTCGCCAGCACGTCGCGCGCCAGCGCATGGGTCGCGACGTCGCCGACCACGATCAGGGCCGGGCTAACCACATTCTCGCGCGCCACCATGTCACCCAGATCGGCGAGCAGGGTGCGCAGCGTCCGCATGTCGGCGCGCGTGCCATTTTCCAGCACCGCGACGGGGATCGCAGGGGACACGCCATCCGCCATCAACTTGTCGGCGATTTCGCCTGCGGTCGCGACGCCCATGTAGATGACGAGCGTGCGGCCCCGACCCGCCAGGCCCGACCAGTCCTGGTCTGTCAGCCCCTTGCACTGGCCCGCGACGAAGCTGACCGCGCTGGACGCTTCGCGGTGGGTGAGCGGCAATTGCGCCATCGCAGCGCTGCCGATCGCAGCGCTGATGCCGGCTACGACTTCTACCGACACGCCAGCGGCGCGGCAGGCATCGACCTCCTCGCCGCCGCGACCAAAGATGAACGGATCGCCACCCTTCAACCGCACGACGTTGCGGCCTTCGCGCGCCAGATCGACCAGCAGGGCGTTGATCGCCTCCTGCGGCATTGAATGGCGGCTGCGTTGCTTGGCGACGGAAATCAGCTCGGCATGAGGAGAAGCGAGCGCCAATATCGCGTCCGACACCAACCCGTCATGCACGATGACGTCCGCCTGCGCGATCAGGCGCGCGGCCTTGATGGTCAACAGATCCGGGTCGCCCGGTCCTGCGCCTACCAACTGCACTGTCGAAGATGCTTTATCAGCCATAGTGGCCAGATGGCGAAGGCGCAGCCAAAGTTCAATTCAGAATGGGTATGGCGGGGACTAGGAAATGTTTTGGGGAAATATTGGGCGGCTCAATCGCCCATCACGCTGACGTCGATGTCCTTGAGGCCTACGCCGATCGAGGCGCGGGGCGTTTCGATTTCCGCCGACACCACCGGATAGGCGCAATAATCGGCGGCGTAATAGGCGCTGGGGCGGTGGTTGCCCGATATGCCAGTGCCGCCGAAGGGCGCCGAGGAAGAGGCGCCATTGGTCGGCCGGTTCCAGTTGACCACGCCCGCGCGGATATTGGCCCAGAACTGATTATATTGTTCGGGCGACCCGCCGATCAACGATGCGGAGAGGCCATAGCGGGTGTTGTTGGCCTCCGCGATCGCATCGCCAAAGTCAGCAACGCGGATGACCTGGAGCAACGGGCCGAACAATTCCACGTCGGGCCGCTCCTTCATCGCGGTCACATCGATGATTGCCGGGCTGAGGAAGGGCAAGCCCTTGTGCGGCCGGACCATATGCTTGATCGGTCGGCCACCATTGCTCATCAGGTAAAGGAAACTCTCCGTCAGCCCGTCGGCGGTCGGATTGTCGATCACCGGACCCATATAGGGCGTGGGGTCGGCATGGGGATGATCGACGATCAGCCGGTCGGCCAGCTTCTTGACTTCCGCGATCAGCCGGTCGGCGATGCTGTCGCGCACGATCAGGCGGCTGGCGGCGGTGCAGCGCTGGCCGCTGCTCATGAAAGCCGATTGGACCACCAGCGTCGCGGCGGCGTTGATTTCTGGCGTGTCCCACACGATGATCGGGTTATTGCCGCCCATTTCCAGCGCCAATATCTTGGACGGCTGCGCGGCATATTGGCGGTTGATCGCGATGCCGGTCTGGGCCGATCCCGTGAAGAGGATGCCACCAACATCGGGATGGGCGCCGAGCGCCTTGCCCACGTCTGGCCCGCCGAGCAGCAGTCGGATCGCATCCACCGGCACGCCTGCCTCATGATAGAGCTTGACCATCATCTCGCCCACCGCCGGCGTCTTTTCCGACGGCTTGAACACCACGGCGTTGCCCGCCAGCAGCGCGGGAATGATATGGCCGTTGGGCAAATGCGCGGGGAAATTATAGGGACCAAGCACCGCCATGACGCCATGGGGCTTGTGCCGCACCGACTGGCGCGCGCCCAGCGCCGCTTCCAGCCGGCGCTGGCCGGTGCGTTCGGAGTAGGCGGCGACGCTGACATCGACCTTGCCCATCACCGCATGCACTTCGTTGCGGGCGTCCCATAACGGCTTGCCGGTTTCGCGCGCGATCAGGTCGGCCAGGGCGTCTTCGTTGCGACGCACGACATTGACGAAGCGCCGCAGCGTTTCGATGCGATAGGCGATGGGTTGCGCCGCCCATTTCGGCCATGCGGCGCGGGCGCGGGAAACCTCCGCATCGACATCGCCCGTCTCGCCCTGCCAGAGCAGAGCGCCGGTGGCGGGTTCATGGGATGTAAGCGGCGCGACCATTTGGAGAGAGCTATGACGGAAATTGGTTAAGGAAAGAAGAGGGATGCGCTCTCGACTCGTCGTACTTAGGCCGTGGGGCCGGGCGGCTTCCCAAGCGCCTCCCCCATCCGCCGGATCGCCGCGACTTTGGCGTGGAGCGGCACCCAGTCGTCATCCTTGTCGATGGCGCTCCAGATGGCCTCGACTTCCTCGATATGCATGGAGCAGGGCGCCTCGTCCGACCAATAGGGATGCGCCTTCGCGCCGGGAATGGCGGCCAAGCCCGTAATCGCCTCGCGAAACGGCGCCCAGGCGGCATCGCCATAGGATGCGGCGTCGCGCGCCATGCCGCCGCGGCAGTCGTGAAAGAAGCGGTCGATCGGCATACCGGTCGTCACCATGCCGCGCACGGCCGCCTCGATCATCGCGCCCGACTCTGCTCCCTCAACGCCCAGCCGCCAGCAAAAACGCCGTTGCATCGCGTCGCCATAAAGTGCCGGGAACCGCTCCAGTTGCGCGATCAGCGCCGGCGCCTCCACCAGCGGTCGAAGCGACACCGCCAGTTGCGCGACGTCCCAATGGATCGCTTCGGCCTGCCGCCCGAAGGCGTAAAGCCCCTGATGGTCGAAATAGGCGGCGGTGAAATTGGCGTCCCAAAACGGGGTGAAGCGCCACGGTCCATAATCGAAACTCTCGCCGGTGATGTTGATATTGTCGCTGTTGAGCACGCCATGGACGAAGCCTGCGACCATGTAGCTGGCGGCGAGGTCGGCGGCGCGTTCGACCACCAGACCCAGCAATTGCGCCGGCGGATTGTCGCCCGGTTCCTCGCCATAGAGGCGAGTGAGGGCATAGTCGGTCAGCTTCGCCAGCAGCGCCTTGTCGTCGTGAAATGCGGCGCGCTGAAACGATCCGATGCGGATATGCGAATGGCTCAGGCGCACCATCGCCGCGCCGCGGGTGGGGGAGGGTTCGTCGTTGCGCTCCAGCGCCTCGCCCGTCTCGATGATGGAAAAAGTCTTGGACGTGGTGACGCCCAGCGCCTCCAGCATCTCGGTCGCCAATATCTCGCGCACGCCGCCCTTCAGGGTCAGGCGGCCGTCGCCAAAGCGGCTATAAGGTGTCTGGCCCGTTCCCTTGGTGCCCAGGTCCAACAAACGGCCGGCATCGTCGCGCAACTGGGCGAACAGGAAACCGCGGCCGTCGCCGATATCGGGATTATAATGGCGGAACTGATGGCCATGGTAGCGCAGCGCCAGCGGGCGCGGCAGGCCGCCTTCCAGCGGCTCAAAACGGCCGAAATGCGCAACCCATTCCGCGTCGCTCAACCCGTCCAGCCCCACGAAGGCGGCGGCCCTGTCGTTGCGGTAGCGCAGGATCGTCTGTGGAAAGTCCGCCGCCGCGACCGGATCGGCGATGTCGGGCATCAGCGCGTCGATTTCGGTGGCGGGGCGATAAATGGCGGCTTGCAGCGTCTGGTTCATAAGGCGATATGGGGGAAGGTCACCAGAAGGATCAAGCTTGAGCGGCTATAACGATGGATATTGGTGGTCGCCCGACGGGCTGCGACTCCATTATCGGGATTATCACGGCGGCGATGACGGCCGTCCGCCCTTGCTTTGCCTGCCGGGGCTGACCCGCAACGCCCGTGATTTCGAACCGCTGGCCGGGCGCCTGGCGGGCGAATGGCGGCTGATCTGCCCCGACATGCGCGGCCGCGCCGAAAGCGCCTATGCCAAGGATGCGATGACCTATGTCCCGCTGACCTATTTGCAGGATATCAGTCGCTTGCTGGCCGACTTGGCCATCACCCGTTTCGTGGCGGTCGGCACATCGCTGGGCGGCGTCATCACCATGTTGATAGCCGCCACGCACAAGGAATGGCTGGCGGGCGCGCTGCTCAATGATGTGGGACCAGTGCTGGACGAAGGCGGGCTGGCGCGCATCCGATCCTATGTCGGGGTGGGCCAGTCGCACCCGACCTGGGTCCATGCCGCCCGCGCCCTGGCCGAGGCCAATGGCGACGTCTATCCCGGCTATGACCTGGAACAATGGCTTGCCATGGCTAAGCGCCTCTATCGCCTGAACAGCGGCGGGCGCGTCGTGCTGGACTATGATATGAAGATCGCCGAACCGATCCGCGCCATGGGCAGCGAGGCGGGCGTCGACATGTGGCCGGTGATGCAGGCGTTCCAGGGCGTCCCGACCCTGTTGCTGCGCGGCGAGCGATCCGACCTGCTGTCCGCCGCCACGGCGCAGCGCATGGCGGACGGGATCGGCGACAGCGTCGAACTGGCGACGGTGCCTGGCGTCGGCCATGCCCCTGCGCTGGACGAGCCGGAAAGCGTCGCCGCGATCGACCGGTTGCTGGACCGCGTCCTCCATGATTGAGCGGCCGCATATTCTCCACGTCCATGGCAGCTTCACCTTGGGCGGCAAAGAAGCGCGCGCGGTGCGGCTGATGAACATCTGGGGCGACAAGGCGCGCCATAGCATCGTCAGCGCCGACCCCGCCGCCATGGGCGCGCGCGACGCGATCGATTCGGGGCTCGACGTCGATTTTCCCGACGGGCCGTCTTTCGCGGGCAAGCCGGGGCTTGCCCGGTACAAGGTTATCACCGCCTTCCTCAAGCGGTTCGACCTGGTCCTGACCTATAATTGGGGATCGATGGACGCGGTCATGGCGCATCGGCTGGCCGGGGCTTCGGCCGGCCTGCCGCCGCTCATCCATCATGAGGACGGCTTCAACGCCGACGAAACCGATGGGTTGAAAGTCAAACGCAACCTCTTCCGTCGGCTCGGACTGCAACGCGCACATGCGATGGTGGTGCCGTCGGTACGGCTGGAAACCATTGCGCGGTCGGTATGGAAGCAACCGGCAGGCAAAGTGCATCTGATCCGCAACGGCATCGATGTCGCCCGCTATGCCGCGCCGCCCGCGGCGGACGCCATTCCCGGCCTCGTCCGCACGCCGGGCAAACTGCTGGTCGGCACGCTGGCGGGGTTGCGGCCGGTCAAGAACATCCCGCGCCTGGTCCGCGCCGTCGCGGCGCACAGGGATCGGCTGCAACTGGTTGTGGTGGGCGAGGGGCCGGAGCGCGACGCGATCCTGGCGCAGGCGGCTGCGCTCGGTCTGGACGATATCCATATGGCTGGCTTCATGGACCGCCCCTGGCGCTTCGTCGGCCTGTTCGATATCTTCGCTTTATCCTCCGACAGCGAGCAATTCCCGATATCGCTGGTGGAGGCGATGGCGGCCGGCGTGCCCGCGGCGTCCATGGATGTCGGCGACGTCGCCAACATGGTCGCGCCGGAAAATCGGGCTTTCGTGGTGGCGGATGAGCAAGGGTTGTCGGACGCGCTGGCGACGCTGGCTGGCGACGCTGATCTGCGCGCCCGGCTGGGCGCTGCCAACCGCGCCCGCGCGACGCGCGATTATGCCGAAGGCGACATGGTAAACGCTTATGCACGCCTTTATGGCGAGGCACTGGCCAGCCCCATGATTTTGCGCTAGGGCGCGCCAAATTCGTCATAGACAGCCAAAGCTGCTATAGGGTCGCTTTTACCCGGTCGAGGGGGCCGGGCCGTTTTTGCGGGAGATGTCGTTGTTCAAGGGGTTGAAGCCCATCGTCTATGGTGGCCGTGAAGTCTGGCCTCTGGTCGAAGGCGGCAAGGGCGTTGCCGTGTCCAACCATGCCAGTTCGGGCGCCTGGGCGGCCGCAGGCGGCATCGGCACGGTGTCGGCGGTCAATGCCGACAGCTATGACAGTTTCGGCAACGTCATCCCCCAAATCTACCACGGCCGTACCCGCCGCGATCGCCATGAGGAACTGGTCGCCTACGCCATCGACGGCGCAGTCGAACAGGTGAAGCGCGCCTATGAGATTGCGGGCGGCAAGGGCGCGATCAACATCAACGTGCTGTGGGAAATGGGCGGCGCTCAGCGCATCCTGCACGGCGTGCTGGAAAAGACCAAGGGCATGGTGGCGGGCGTCACCTGCGGCGCGGGTATGCCCTATAAGCTGTCGGAGATCGCGGCCTCCTACAATGTCAGCTATCTGCCCATCGTATCCTCCGGCCGCGCCTTTCGCGCGCTGTGGAAGCGGGCCTATTCGAAGGCGTCGGAATGGTTGGCGGCGGTGGTCTATGAAGACCCCTGGCTGGCGGGCGGCCATAATGGCCTGTCCAATGCCGAAGACCCCAAGGTGCCCCAGGACCCCTATCCCCGCGTCAAGGCGCTGCGCGATACGATGCGCGAAGGCGGCATTTCGGACGATGTGCCGATCGTGATGGCGGGCGGCGTGTGGGCGCTCAAGGACTGGAACGACTGGATCGACAATCCCGAACTAGGCGCGATCGCCTTCCAGTTCGGCACCCGGCCGCTGCTGACGCAGGAAAGCCCGATCCCGCAGGAGTGGAAGGATCGGTTGACCCAGCTCAATCCCGGCGATGTCCTGCTCCATAAATTCTCGCCGACCGGCTTCTACAGCTCGGCGGTGCGCAATCCGTTCCTGCGCCAGCTTGAGGCGCGCTCGGAACGGCAGATACCGTTCAGCACCGAACAGGCGGGCGACCATACCCATCAGCTCGACGTGGGCGTGAAAGGCAAGAATTTCTGGGTCACGCTGGGTGATCTGACCCGCGCGCGCGAATGGGTGGGGCAGGGCTTCACCGCCGCGCTCAAGACGCCCGACAATACGCTGGTGTTCGTGGGCGAAGAGGAAAAGGGCGTCATCCGCAAGGACCAGACGGACTGCATGGGCTGCCTCAGCCAATGTTCCTTCTCGTCCTGGATGGACAGCGAAACCAACTCCACCGGGCGCTTGGCCGACCCGCGCAGCTTCTGCATCCAGAAGGCGTTGCAGGAAGCGGTGCATGGCGGCGACCTCGATCAGAATCTGATCTTTGCGGGCCATGGCGCCTATAAGTTCAAGCAGGATCCTTTCTATTCCAACGGGTTCGTGCCGACCGTAAAGCAACTGGTCGACCGTATCCTGACCGGCGATTGACGGCGTCGGCGATGATCGGGGATATTCAGGGTCTGGCGGTGCTGCGCTATGACACGCCGCATTTCGATATCGTGCAACCGGGGCAGTTCGTGCTGTGCGCCGTATCCGGCGCGCGAATCGATCTGGAAGACCTGAAATATTGGAGCGCCGAGTTTCAGGAAGCCTATCGTGGGCCGGAGGAAGCGACTCGGTCCTTCCTGCTGCATCGCGGGCCGGATTTCCGATAAATAACGGCCGCTAAAGCGACGCCAGCCTGTCCGCCAGACGGGGTGGGCTGGCCTAAATCGCTTTCAAGAGGTGCTGAACATCGGTTCAGCGTCTCAATAAGGTGATTGGTCGCAACTTTGCTATTCCGATACGGTGAAAACTGATGTAATCTTTTCTCAGAGGCGACGTAGAGCGCTACATGTGGAAGGATGTTTTTCTGATGTCTCGTATCGACGTCTTTGGTGATCGTATTTGCATCGTGTCGAGCCTGCTGATCGTGGGCTGGTTCCTCTACAGCACGATCTTCTGATTCCTGCGGCGGGATCTCCCGCCTGACCGCGCTTTCGTCGGGGTCATTGTCTGGATTGAGCGCCCCGTGCCACGTCTATGGGTGCTGCCATGTTGCGTCCATGCATCCTGTAGTTCTGCATAATTGGAGATGATGATGTTCAGCCACATCATGGTGGGTGCCAACGATATGGAGGCGTCCAAGGCCTTCTATGACGCCATATTCGGTGCGATCGGTGCGAAGCCTGGGTTTTTCGACGACATGGGCCGGGCCATCTACATGCATGACAATGCCTTGTTTCTGGTGACCAAGCCGATCGACGGTGCGTCGGCCTGTCATGCAAATGGCGGGACGATCGGTTTCACCATGGCCTCGCCCGAACAGGCGGACGCTTGGCACGCAGCAGGTGTGGCAGCGGGCGGCGCGACCTGTGAAGATCCGCCCGGCGTGCGCGAAGGCGGCTTCGGCAAGCTGTATCTCGCCTATCTGCGCGATCCGGCGGGCAACAAATTGTGCGGGTTGCATCGCATAGGCTGATCCGCCGCTTCGATTGGTTTGCGATTGGATGGCCAAACAAGACTGGCCGCCCCCCAAGCAAAGCTATATCGACTTTCTCAATCAGATCGATAGATAGATTGGCGGGCATCATGCTCCGCGGCTTTTGAAGGATGTCAGCTTGCTCCGCGTCACCAACGGCTAAAGCGCACGGTGCCGAAGCGACGACGCCAGGTTTCGTGTTCCCTTGCTTGGAGGAGAAGACGATGACTCGCAAAACAATACGCCCCCGCCAACCCCATCGCGCCCAGACGGACAGCCATGTCTATCTGCCCCATTCGTCCTGGACCCGCGTCGAGCGCAAGTCTGCGGGTGGAGCGATCGCCCCCGATGATTTCTGGGCGCGACTAGGGCTTTGAATCCAGGTCCGTTCGGGAAACTCTATCCACTCAGCCGCCCGCGCCGTTTGACCGACGGTGCGGGCGACCGTCTCAGCCGCTCAAGCCGTTGACCGGCACCGCCATCACGCCGTCGGCTTCGAAACTGGCGATGGGATAGGCGCAATAGTCCGCGGCATAATAGGCACTGGGGCGGTGATTGCCCGATGCGCCCAGGCCGCCAAACGGCATGTTGCCTGCCGCGCCCGTGGTCGGCCGGTTGCGGTTCACCACGCCGGCGCGGCTTTCCTCGACCACGCGCTGCCATAGCGCCTCGTCCTGCGAGATGAGGCCAGCGGACAGGCCGAAGCTGGTCGCGTTGGCGGCGGCGATCGCGGCGTTGAAATCGGGCACGCGAATAACCGTGAGGACGGGCGCGAAAATCTCCGCATCGGGCGCATCGACGCCAGTGAGGTCGAGCAGGGCGGGCGTGACGAAGGCGGCGCTGCGGCCTTGCACCCCGCCAAAGGGGCGGATCACCCGCGCGCCGCGCGCGATCAGGTCGCTGACGGCGCGGTGCGATGCGGCGGCGGCCTGGTCCGACACCAATGGCCCCATGAAAGCGTCGCCCGGCTCATTCCACGCGGCGATCGGCAGTTGCGCGGCGAGCGCGGCGGTAGCCTCCACGATCGCGTCGCCGGTCGCGCCTTCCGGCAGGATCAGCCGACGGGCGCAGGAACAGCGCTGGCCGGTGGTGATGAAGGCGGAATTGATGATGATCGAAGCGGCCGCTTCCGGGCTGTCCCAGGCGATCAGCGGATTATTGCCCCCCAATTCCAGCGCCATGACGACATGGGGGCGATCGACCAGCGCGCGGCGCAGCGCCGCGCCTGCGCCCGCCGATCCGGTGAACAGCAGCCCGTCGATGTCGCCCGCGACCAGCGCCTCGCCGGTGGCGCGGCCGCCCTGGACCACGGTCAACAGCCCATCGGGCAGTCCCGCCGCCGCCCAGGCATCGGCCATGGCGGCGCCGGTGGCCGGGGTGATCTCCGAAGGCTTGAAAACCACCGCATTGCCCGCGATCAGGGCGGGGACGATATGGCCATTGGGCAGGTGGCCGGGGAAATTATAGGGGCCAAGCACCGCCATCACGCCATGGCCGCGATGGCGCAGCACGGCGCGGCCGAAGGGCATGTCGGCGGCGCGCTCGCCGGTGCGCTCGGCATGGGCCTTGATCGACACATCGACCTTGGCGATCATCGACCCGATTTCGGCGTCGCTTTCCCAGAGCAATTTGCCCGTTTCGCGGGCGATGAGTTCGGCCAGCGTCGCGCGCCGTTCCGCCAATATCTGCGCATAGCGGCGGGCGATGGCGATGCGATCGTCCACTGGCAGGGCGCGCCAGCCGGGCAGGGCGGCATGGGCGGTGGCGATGGCGCGGTGGCAATCGTCGGCGTTTGCGGCCGGGCCTTCCCAGACCAGTTCGCGTGACGCCGGATCGAAGGACTGGAGCATCAGGCTCACCGTACTGCGCTTTCTTGCGCGCTCGTCATGGCGAAGATACCGGTCGCATTGCCGGTGTCGAAGGCGAGGTCGAGCCTGCCCGTCTCCGGGTCGATATCCCGGCTGATGAATTCGTAGAAGGAGCCGGGCACCTGCCGCAATTCGCCGTCGGCAAAGAGCCGTTCGACGCTGTCGGCGCGGAAGGCGGTCTGGCGCACACGGCCGGTTGCGGAGACTTCCAGCTTCGCCTTCATCGGCCGATCCTCCCCCTTGAGCCGTTCGGCGAGGGCGGCGACATCGGCCACCCGGTCGGTCGCATGGTTGAATCCATTGCCCTCTGTCGCGATCCAGGCAGCCTCGTTGGAGCGGGACAGCAATAGCTGATAATCGGCGAAAACGGGCGCTTCATGCTGACGGTCGAAGGCGGAGAGGATCACCGGCAGCGCGGCGATTGCGTCAACGAGTTGGACAGGTGAATCGCCTTCATAGCGCGCGAGTACGTCTTTCGCCTGATCGTTCAGCGGATCGCGCGATGTGCCGAAGACGCGGCCGGCGGCCTCGGCAAATTCCGCGTCGAACCGATCGACATGCAGTTCGGACAGGAAGAATTGCGGGATCGCTTCGGGGAAGTCGCTATGGCGGTAGGCGCGGCCCGTCATCTTCAGCCGGTCGAGCGGATAGATGGCCGCCATTGTATAGCCCAAGGGAAGGAAGATGCGGGTGAAGGCATCCTCGCCGCCGGGCAGGGCGCCGGTCGGGCCATTGGGGAAGCGGATCGAGCGGAGCGCGCCGTGGTCGAATATGACCTTGCCGCCGCGCGCCACTGTGTCGGTGACATAGGCGTCGCCGCTCGGCACCCGGCGCAACAGGTCGGCGAACAGGGCGACGTTCAACGCCATGGCGAAGGCGGCGCGCGAGACGGTGTCGCCGTGCTGCGCCAGCAGCGCAGGTTCGATCGCCAGCCTGTCCAGCGTCTGGCGGCCCGCGTCTGCGCCCAGGCTCGCAACGACCAATGCTTCTATGCTGCCCATATTCTCAATCGACATGAATTGCTCCGGGATGACAACGCCCTTATGCCAAGATAGGCAGGATTTTCAAAATGGCGACCTGTCATCTGTTGATGCGAATTTGGAATGAATGGATCGCGCAAACATCTGCCGCCGATGCAGGCCCTGACCGCTTTCGAGGCGGCGGTGCGCCATGGCGGCTTTTCGCGGGCGGGCGAGGAAATCGGGCTGACTCAGAGCGCGGTCAGCCGCCAGATTGCGCAATTGGAGGACTGGCTCCAGACGCCCCTGTTCGACCGGATCGGGCGGCGGGTGCGGCTGAACGAAGGGGGGCGGGCCTATGCCGACGACGTGCTGCCTGCGCTCGACGCCATCCGCCGCGCGACGGCGCGGGCCTCGGCGCGACCGTCGCAGACCGCGCTGCGGGTCGCAACGCTGCCCAGCTTCGGAATGCGCTGGCTCGCGCCGCGCCTGCCGCAACTGACGGCGCGCCACCCGGATCTGGTGATCGACTTCGCCGCCCGCTCGCAACCCTTCGACTTCGGCCATGAAGAGTTCGATGCAGCTGTCCATTTCGGTGTCGCAGCGGACTGGCCCGGCGTCGCCATGGACTTTCTGTTCCGGGAGGAGGCGGTGCCGGTCTGCGCGCCGGCCTGGCTCGCCGCGCACCCCTTATGCGAACCGGCGGACCTGTTACACGCGCCGCTACTCAGCCAGATCTCGCGGCGCGATGCCTGGAGGCGCTGGCTGACGGCCGCCGGGGTGGATGCGTCGGCGTTGGCGCCGGGACCAGCCTATGAGCATTTCCTGATGCTGGCGCAGGCCTGCGCGGCTGGCGGCGGTGTGGCGCTGATCCCCAGTTTCCTGATCCAGCCGGAACTGGAGGCAGGCACGCTGGTGATCCCCTTCGCCCGGCCGCTGTCGAGCGAGCAGGCCTATTATCTGGTCTATCCGACCGGGGCGTTGGGAACGGGCGCGCTGGGCCAGTTCCGAGACTGGATGATGGAGCAGGCGCGGGGAGCCTGAACCCTTACATCTTCTTTGGCATACAGTCTCCGCCGGCGGCCTTGATCGCCCCGCACAGGCGCGCGGCGTCGTTGCTGCTGGCGAGCGGTCCGGCCTGGAGCCGGGTCACCGCGCCGGCCTTCACCAAATAGGGCTGATAGGCGGACAGGCCTTTCACCTTGCCGCTGAGTTGGCTCCACAATGTGCGAGCGCGGCCTTCCTCGCTGAACGCGCCGAGTTGGACGCGCCAGCCGCCCGAAGCGGCGGGAGCTGGGGCCGTCGCGGCAGGCCGCGTGGTCGCAGGCGCGGGCTTCGGCTTGGCGACGGCGACCTGCTGGCTAGTGGGCCTGGGCGGAGCGAGCGCCGGTGTCGGTTGGCTGGGCGTAGAGGGCGGCAATTGCGTCGTGCGAACAGCCGATTGGCTGCTGCGCGGCGGTGGCGGAGCCGCTTGCGCCAGCGTCACGCTCTTGTCGCCCTTTTCCAGGCTGGCGGCGAGGGCCAGGCCCTGCTTGCGCTGGTCTTCGGGGATATATTTGTCCATCTGCTCCAGGCTGGTCGATGCCTGCGGCAGGCCCGACGCGGAGGCGCGGGTCATCAACGCATAGGCCCGCACCCAATCCTTGGCCAGCGTGTCGCCGTTGAACAGGGCGGTGCCCACGATATATTGCGCGCGCGGTTCGCCGCGCATGGATGCGCGTTGCAGATAGGGCATGGCGCCGCTGCGGTCGCCCTGCTGGAACATCAGCAGGCCCAGATTGTCTTCGGCGCGCAAATGCCCCTGCGCCGCCGCCTTGCGATACCAGTCGATCGCGCTGTTGAGGTCGGGCTGCACGCCGCGGCCCAGCTTATAGGCCTGGGCCAGATTGAATTGCGCATCGGGATCGCCCGATTGCGCCAGGGGCCGCCATTCGGCGATCGCCTTGGCGTAATCGCCCTGCTGCCAGGCGTCGACGCCGGTTTTTACATCCGCCAGCGCAGGCAGTGCGACGCCCAGCATCGCGACCAGCGCCGCCGTTCCCCAGATATGCTTCATATGCGCAGGCTCCAGTGCGAAAATCGTCATGGGCAACTGCATTGGCCAAACAAGGTTAAAGTCTTGTTAGCGCAACGGCAAGATGCTGGACAGTAGCTTAACCATGGCGTCGCAGGGTCATCAAGTTTCGCGGGCAGTTAACCAAATTTTAGCGCCACTCGTGGCAATCCGACCCGGAACTGGATTTTCTGGGGGGTGTGCGTGCGGATATTGGCAATGGCGTCGCAAAAGGGCGGATCGGGCAAGACCACCTTGTCGGGCCATCTGGCTGTGCAGGCGCAACGTGCCGGCGCCGGCCCGGTCGTGCTGATCGACATTGATCCGCAAGGGTCGCTGGCCGATTGGTGGAACGAGCGCGAGGCGGAATTTCCCGCTTTCGCCCAGACCACCGTCGCGCGCCTGGCCGCCGACCTTGAGATATTGCGCCAGCAGGGCTTCAAGCTGGCCGTCATCGATACGCCGCCCGCTATCACCATGGCGATCCAGAGCGTCATTTCGGTCGCGGAACTGATCGTCGTGCCGACCCGGCCCAGCCCGCATGACCTGCGCGCCGTGGGCGCCACGGTCGATCTTTGCGAACGCGCCGGCAAGCCGTTGATCTTCGTCGTCAACGCCGCGACGCCCAAGGCGCGCATCACGTCGGAAGCCGCCGTCGCCCTTTCGCAGCACGGTACGGTCGCGCCGGTGACGCTGCATCACCGCACCGATTTCGCCGCATCGATGATCGATGGCCGCACCGTTATGGAGGTCGATCCCAAGGGTCGCTCCGCCGCCGAGGTCGAGGCGCTCTGGTCCTATGTATCGGACCGGCTGGAGAAGAATTTCCGCCGCACGGTCTTTTCCGTGCCCCAGGGCAGCGTCGGCACGATCGCCAGCCGTCCATCCAGCGGGGGCTTCGGCCGCCGCGTGATCGGCCAGTAAGGGAGCAAGGACCATGGCCGAACCCAAGCCGCTCGCTTCGCTGACATCGGGCCTGCTGGCCCGCAAGGGCGCGGCCCAGCCTGCGATGCGTCGTCCGATGCTGGGCTTTGGCCGTGCGTCGAGCGCGGCGTTGCAGCAAGAAGACTTTGGGCAACAGGACGATCTGGGCTGGAACGACATGGGATTCGATGTCGAGCCAGTGCACGCACCGATCGAGGAGCCGGCCGCGCCGATCGGCCTGACGCCGATGACGCCGATCGTTCCCGTCCCGCCGGTGGTGACGGAACGCAAGGTTTTGGCCAAGCGGCTGGCCGCGAAGGCGACTCCGGTTCAGGCCGTCGCCCGCAACCGCAAGGCCGCTTTTACGCTGCGCCTCGACGCCGAACGGCATCTCAAACTGCGGCTGGCCTGCGCGATCACGGGCCGGTCGGCCCAACAAATCGTGACGCAGGCGCTGGACGATCTTCTCAATAACCTGCCGGAAATCGACCGGCTGACTCAGCAGCTGCCGCACATGCGCGACGGCCAGTGAATGAAGGGTGGGTAATTTTATGAAACGCACGACATTCGGAAAGGCGGCGCTGTCTTCCTTACTCGTCGCCACGACCATGGTGGGTTGCACTGGCGCGGCTTTCCGCCCGTCGGCTTCAGCCGTTCAGCAGAAGGGCAATCCGGGCAAGCTCGCCATCGTCGCCGAAAAGGCGCTGGCCGACCGTAACGCCGTCAAGGCTGTGGAAGCCGCTGAAGCGGTGGTTCAGCTGCAGCCGCAAAATGCCGCCTATCGCCAGATTTTGGGCCGCGCCTATGTGCTGGCCGGACGCTTCGCATCGGCCGAGACGGCGTTGAGCGATGCGATGACGCTGGGCAATAGCGACGCCAGCACGATCGTCAGCCTGGCGCTGGTGCAGGTGGCGCAGGGCCGTGCCGACAGCGCGCGCAGTTTGTTGGTCGCCAATGCCGGCACCGTGCCGGCCGGCGACTATGGTCTGGCGATGGCGATGACGGGCGATACGGCCGAAGGCGTCCGTATCTTGTCCGAAGCGATCCATGACCCATCCGCCACCGCGCGCACGCGCCAGAACCTGGCCTATGCCTATGCGCTGGCCGGTCGCTGGAAGGATGCGCGCATGATCGTCGGCATGGATCTGGAGCCGCTGGCTGCGAACAAGCGCATTTCCGACTGGGCGCAGATCGCCGAGCCGTCTTTAGCGCCGATGCGCGTCGCCGCGCTGATGGGCGTGACGATCGATCAGGGCGATGCCGGTCAGCCCGTCGCCCTGGCGCTTGCGCCTGCCGCCGCCGCCGCGCCAATCGAAATGGCGCAGACTGCGCCGGACATAGCGCCCTTGCCGGAATCCCCGCCCGAAGCGCCGGTGCAGGTGGCGGAAGCCGCGTCGGCGCCGCAGCCGGTGGTCGTCTCCGCGCCCGTCATGCGGGCGGAACGCGCGCCTGCGCGCGTCGCCGTCCGCGACTTCATCATCGAGGATGGCAACGCCAAGCCGGTTCTGTCCAAGAGCCGCGTCGCCAAGGGGCAGCCGGCCGTCGCCGCCGCGCCGGTCGCGCGGATGCAGCAGGCCGCGTTCATCAAGCCGGTCGCCAACGGCGCCAGCAATTGGGTGGTGCAACTGGGCGCGTATGACAATGCCGCGATCGCCAAGGAAAAATGGATGAGCATGGCCGGGCGCAGCGGCGCGCTGGCGGCCTTCCCGGTGCTCACCAGCCAGGCGACGGTCAAGGGCAAAACCTATCACCGGCTCGCCATCAGCGGCTTTGGCAGCCGGGCGGACGCGATGACGGCGTGCCGGATGATCCGCGCGCGGAGCGGCCAGTGCTTCGTGCGCGAAGGCGCGCCTGGCGCGACGCCGCAGCGCTGGGCCGTCGCCGCCAAGGGCCGCCAATACGCATCGCGCTGAACCTTCCTCCCCCAAGCGTGACCCTGAGCGCGCGAAGCCCACCGGCTTCGCGCGCTTTTTCTTGAGCGGCGAATCGATCACGGATCGAACCGGCATCAAGATGCTGAAGATGTTGGCAAAATGGCTCCCCGAGTAGGATTCGAACCTACGGCCATTCGATTAACAGTCGAATGCTCTACCGCTGAGCTATCGGGGAACGACCGGATTTCGCCGGGCAGGCCGCGCCTATGCATCGGCGAAATGGAAATGGCAAGAGCATCGCGCGGCTGACAACCGAAAAATCAGGTCAATTCATGTCAGAGATTTACGACAGGGCAGGTAGCTTGCGGGTTGGCGCAACGACGCTATCTTTTGAAAAAAAATGCCCGCCCTGTCGGCCGGCAAATGTGGCTCCCGGTCGTGTCCCACGGGGTGGTGTAGGAAGGTTTCCCTGAGAGGGTGGCCACCGTCGATCTTCTGGTAGGGTTCGGATGCGAACTCGAACCTGGAGAAGAAGACGATGACCGATGACAGAATGGCCC
>NZ_SEOO01000044.1 GCF_004152865.1 Sphingobium cupriresistens
TGGCCGAGAGCGCATTCCTTGACGATGGAAGCCATCTGGATCAAAAAGTCATCAGCGCCGATCACGCTCGGCGCAACGAGACCTGCTGGCCTTTTCCCGCCGCTGCTTCCCAACCTAGGACGTTGTCGACGTAAAGCTGTTCGGGAATGCCGCTGACGATCCATTCGGGATTGGGCTTGCGCCAGATCGCCTGCCGCAAGGCGAGCGCCGTGTTGAGGGCACTGGGGGCATCGAGGCTGAGGAAGTAACCGGCGATGGCTCGGCTGTGATCGTCAACGATGACGGTCAGCCAAGGACGCACCGGGGTTCCGGCATCATCGAGCACGAGAATGTCGAGAACGGTATGATCGGCCTGCCACATCTCGTTCGAGGTCGCGGCTTCGCGCCGATGCACTAGCTCGTGCTGGTCGCGGTAGACGGCCGGATCGGAGGCTGCGGCGATCTGGCTTGCCGGTATCGCCCTGACGACACGCGCGACGGCCGCATAGCTGGGGGTTCGGTGTCCATGCGCGATGGCGAGTTCCTGCACCTTTCGGTGAATGGCGGCGACCGGGGGTCGCGGGCGCTTGGTGGCGAGAGTGCGGGTCAGTTCGACCAGATGTTCCGGCAGGTGCAGCCTGCCCCGATCGTTGCGCGGCAGACGCGCGAGACCGGCAAGTCCTTCGGCACGGTAGCGCCCGAGCCAGCGCTGCAACGTCCGCTCGCTCAGCGTGCCGGTGCGGGCGAGGTCCGCGAGCGGGATGCCATCGGCGAGGTGCGGTTCAAGGACGCGGTAGCGCTCGATCGCCAGCGGCGGGACAAGCGCCGGATGCGTCACCGCCGACGGTCCGTGTCGCAGGTAAGGAAAACGGAGATTTGCCTGCCCATCGCCATGCGAGTCCGCTCGCGTTGCCAAACCGGCCTGTTCGACGTAAATCTACCCGGTAAAGAAAACTAGGGCAACATAGACCTGCCGATGACGACTTTCTTCCCAAACCGCGCCCGATCGGGGCGCCACCGGCCCTACGCATGAAAATCGGTTACGCCCGCGTATCGACCGCCGAGCAGAACCTGGACCTCCAGCGTGATGCGCTGAAGGCTGCCGGCTGCGAGAAGGTCATCACCGACAAGGCCTCCGGGGCGACTGCCGCTCGCCCTGGATTGGAAAAGGTGAAGGAGCTGCTTCGCGCCGGCGACACACTGGTGGTCTGGCGCCTCGACAGGCTCGGCCGCTCGCTCCGTGATCTGATCGGATGGATGACCTACCTCGACGAGGAAAAGGTCGGGCTGCTGAGCCTGCACGAGGCGATCGACACGACCACCACGTCGGGCAAGCTTACCTTCCACCTGTTCGGGGCATTGGCGGAGTTCGAGCGCAACCTGATCCGCGAGCGGACCCAGGCCGGTCTCACCGCAGCCCGCGCTCGCGGCAAGAAGGGTGGCCGGCCGGCCGCACTCGGCAAGGACAAGCGCGACCTGCCCGTCAGGCTCTACCACGAGAACACGATGCCGATCGCCAAGATTTGCTCGATGCTCGGCATCTCCAAGCCAAAACTCTACGCCTATGTGCGATCGGCCGAGACCAAGCCGGTAGCCGCGTAGCGACGCTCGCCGACAAATAGCGCGATCAGAATGCCGCCACTTAGCGCGAGCGTTTACACCGTTCGCGGTCCCGATCGGCCCAGCGTCCCCCGGAACCGTTCGTTATCGGGAAGGCATCTAAGCGGTCTGCACCATCCTTCATCTAAAGTTCTCCAAGCGCTTCTGAGGATTTTCGGGCGCACCAAAAGCACTTGCTCCTCCAGTGGCTGGAGCATGTAACCGCAATTTGCTCTCCTGCGGACGGGGGGCTGGAGGTGGCTTTTTGACGGCCCGTGTTGAAGCAATCGGTATGTCTCGACGCTCATTAGTGGCGCGGCTGGTGGCCTGTGGAACCGGCTTGGTGCTCGGTTCTCCAACGCTCGCGCGACAGACTTCCCGGTCTGCGGGCTCGTGGAACTTCGGTGCGGCTCACCTCGAATGGGAGCCGCTGGAAGTCGGCACGGGTGATACCCTCCTTGTTTCGGCACAAGTGCGCGGAGTGCCGGTGCGGGCGGTGCTCGACAGTGGCAGCGGCGCGTCGATCATGAGCACGGCGCTCGCGGCGAAGCTCGGCTTGAACGATGGTGAGCGGCGCATGATTAGCGGGCTGAGCGCCAAGGCCCCGGTGCTGCTGGTCCGCGACATCGACGTACAGCTCGCCCGCGAAACCCGTCGCTTACCCTTTGCCGTCGTTGGTGATCTGAGTTCAGTGTCGGCGGCCTTCGGACGACCGATCGATATCCTCCTCGGTGCCGATATGTTCACGGGTAGCTGCATCGCGCTCGATTTCGCGAAAAGGCGTATGGCGGTCGTCAAGTCAGGCACGTTTCTCGCCGGTCCCGACTGGCGCGCTGTCGCGCTCGGGCGCGGTGCCAAGCAGGAGCTGTTCATTCGAGCTTCCGTCTCGGGTTTGCCTCCCGTGCCCTTGATGATCGATCTTGGCAGCTCGGCCGCGCTGATGCTCTCGTCGGCCTATGCCCGCGATCAAGGGCTGTTGAACGGGAAGCTCGTCTCGACCGCGGCGATCGGCGGCGTCGATGGTGTGCGTATCAACGATGCTTTCACGATCCAGAACATCAACATCGAAGGGCTTGGCGTCTCGAACGTCCCCACACTCGGGATGAGAGCTTGGCTCTCCACCAGCACGGTTGGCAATGTCGGCCTACCGCTGATCGCTCAATTCGACGTGGTGTTCGACGTGACCGCCGGATTCGTGTGGCTCCGGCCACTCGGTCCTCGTCGTCGCCTGCCGATGCTGAAGGACCGTAGCGGCCTTGGCCTCGCAGCCTCACCAACGGCGCTCACCGTTGTTCATGTGGCGGCGAACAGTCCCGCGGAAAAGGCTGGCTGGGCGGTCGGCGACCGGATCGTGGCGGTGAACGGCCATTCGATCGATGCGAACTATACGCGTGGGGAGCTCTGGCAAGTGCGCTCCCGGCCTGCTGGCACCCTCGTAAAGCTGACGATGGCCTCGGGTGATGTGCGCGAGCTCAGGCTGGCCGATTATTATTGATCGGCTTGAGGGTGGCCTTTGCCGATCGCCTTCATGATCCGACAATCGGCCATGCGCGCCTTGGTGCAGCTCTGGCTGAGCATTGCCAACTCATCCCGCAACACCGCGAGTTGCGCCAGTCTCTCCTCCACATCCTTGAGGTGCTGAGCAGCGATAGCTGAGGCGGCACCACAATCCTGGTCCGGGTTCTGCGCCAGCCCCATCAACGAACGGATCTCGTCGACGGAGAAGCCAAGCCGGCGACCGTTGCGGATGAAGTGCAAACGCTCAATGTCACTGGCATCGTAGGTTCTGCGACCCGACGCCGTGCGAGGGGCGGATCGGAGCAACCCGATCGACTCATAAAAGCGGATCGTCGTCACCTTCGTCGAGGTCTCGCTGGCGAGCTGCCCAATCATCACCGGCTTCATCATGCCATCCTTGCTTATGCGAACGTGTCGCACATTTCGCTTGCTTCTACAGCGACTGGAGGTGGTAAGGAAGGCCGCATGAATGCTTCTACCGAAAGCTGCGGGTGCCACGGGGAGCCCGCGCGCGCGCAAACCGATCCGGCCTATCGCCGTGCGCTGCTGACCGTCGTGGTGCTCAACCTCGGCTTCGGAGTCGCCGAGCTGTTCGGCGGGTTCATCGCCGATAGCCAAGCGCTGAAAGCGGATTCCCTCGATTTTCTCGGGGACGGGTCGATCAGCCTTATCGGTCTTCTCGCGCTTGCCTGGTCCGCACGGGCGAGGGCAAAGGTCGCGCTGACGCAGGGGTTGTTTCTCGGTGCGCTTGGCGTGGGCGTAATCGGTTTCGCGATTTGGCGCGCCCTGAACGCAACCGCGCCCGATGCCGAACTGATGGGCACAATCGGCGTTGTCGCGCTCGCGATCAATGTCGTGTCCGCCTTGGTGCTTGCGCGTTTCCGGGAAGGGGACGCCAATGTTCGCGCGATCTGGCTGTTCAGCCGCAACGACGCGCTCGCCAACGTGGCGGTGATCGCCGCGGCCGGTCTGGTGGCGTGGACAGGAAGCGCCTGGCCGGACCTCGCCGTCGCCGGCCTCATCGCCCTCCTGTTCCTCCACTCCGCTTATGAAATCGTCACTGGCGCTCGGCGCGAATTGGGAGAGCGGTAGTGCGTCTGCTCGCGTTGATCCGGGCAATGCTCTCGTTGCGGCTGCTCTCCGCGCTCGCGGCGCTGCTGATCCCTGCTGCGGCAATCGCCGAACCCGGCGACGTGCAAACCGCATGGCGGCTGCTCGACTATATGGCCGTCGATTATGGCGGCGCGGTCGCCAACGGTCGGATCAAGAGCACGTCGGAATATGCCGAGATGACGGAGTTCGCCGCGTCGGTCTCGACACGGCTTCAGGGCCTGCCGGCGAAGCCGGAGCGTCAAGCCCTCATCCAGCGGGCTGCCAACCTCCAGGCGGTGATCGCGGAAAAGGGACCGACTGAACAGGTGGCAACATTGGCGCACGGGCTCGCGGCCGATCTGTTGCGCGCCTACCCGGTGCCGCTCGCGCCCGATAAGGCTCCGAACCTCGTCTCCAGCGATGCACTGTTCCGACAATCCTGCGCGTCCTGCCACGGGATGACGGGCAACGGCCGTGGCCCTGACGCCGCCAAGCTCGCTACGCCCCCGATTGCTTTCACCGATGCCGAGCGCGCGCGCCAGCGCAGCGTGTTCGCGCTCTATCAGGTGGTGACGCAAGGCATCGACGGGACCGCGATGCAGAGCTTCGCCGATCTGCCCAACGATCAGCGCTGGGCGTTAGCATTCCGAGCCGGGAGCTTCGCCTTCACGGATGCGCAGGCGCGCGAAGGCGAGCGGCTTTGGAAATCCGACCCGACCCTTCGCCGGCGCATTCCGGACCTGAAAACCCTGGTCGCGCTCACCCCGGCCGCGCTCGGCGCGGCGATCGGCGACGCCAAGGCTGACCCAGTGCTCGCGTTCCTGCGTCGTCATCCCGAACAGGTGATACAACAGGCTCCCGGCTCGCTCGCGGTCGCCCGCGCCAAACTCGCCGAAAGCGTGGCGGCTGCGCGGCGCGGCGATGCGCGCATGGCGAAAGAGCTGGCGCTGTCGGCCTATCTCGATGGGTTCGAGCCGATCGAGCCAACACTCACCGCGCGCGACGCGACGCTGATGGGTCGAATCGAGGGCGCGATGGGGGAGTTCCGCGCCTCGATCGACCGGGGCGCGTCGCCCGATGATCTCGCGGAGAAGGTCGCAGTACTGGGCGGCCTTTTCGACGATGCGGAAGCGGCGCTCGCGCCTGATGCCGCCACCGAAGCGTCCACGTTCCTGGGCGCGTTCACGATCCTGCTGCGTGAAGGGCTCGAAGCCCTGCTCATCGTTGTCGCCATGATCGCGTTCCTGCGTAAAGCCGAGCGCGGCGAGGCGCTGCGGTACGTGCATGGCGGCTGGGTCAGCGCGATCATCGCGGGCGGGATCACCTGGGCGGTCGCCACCTATGCGATCGGGATCAGCGGTGCGAGCCGGGAGCTGACGGAAGGGTTTGGCTCGCTGTTCGCCGCGGTCGTGCTGCTCTCGGTCGGGATTTGGATGCACGGCAAGGCGCAGGCCGATCAGTGGCAGCGCTATATTCGCGAGAAGATGTCGCGGGCGCTCTCGGGCGGGTCGGGCTGGTTCCTGTTCGGGCTGGCGTTCGTCGTAGTTTATCGCGAGGTCTTCGAGACGATCCTGTTCTATGCTGCGCTTTCGGCGCAAGGTGACAACGGGATGCTTCTCGCGGGGGCCGGGTCGGCGATTGGACTGCTCAGCCTGATCGCTTGGGCCATGCTTCGCTACAGTCGCAAGCTGCCGATCGCGCAGTTCTTCCGCTATAGCTCCTGGCTCATGGCGGTCCTGACCGTCGTGCTGGCGGGTAAAGGCGTCGCCGCGCTCCAGGAAGCCGGCCTTATCAACATCGCACCGCTCGCGGACGTGCCACGGCTGTCGATGCTCGGCGTGTTTCCCACTTGGCAATCGGTGCTGGCGCAACTCCTGATGGCGGTCGCCATTGCGGTCGGGTTCGCCTGGAACGGGCGCGACCGATCCCGCTCGGGTTCCGGCTCAGTGACCCTTGGTTCGAATTAGTGCAATGACATGAAAACCCTTCCGTGATAGAGGCAAGCTAGTGCGAGCCTTTTTGCCTTTCCTGACATGCCTGATGCTGGTCCTGACCAGCTTCTCCGGCATGGCCCATGCCGCCGATCTGGCGGGGGGAAGCATCGCGGGCGTTGAGTTCACGGTCCATACCGCCGGTGACATCGATCAGGTGCCATCGGACTCGGACAAGAATGTCCCGCATCATCACAATTATTGTCACGGACACGACGTCGGCGCGCCTGCGCGCACGACGATGGAATATACCCCCGTCCTCACAGTGCCCAAGCCGACAATCTCCGCCTCTGCGTCGCTCGACGGCCGCACCGGCATGGTCCATTTGAGGCCCCCCCAAGCCTGACGTCCGATTTGGGCGTGCGTTGGCGCGCCCCTGTCGATCATCGTCAGGAGTCCTATTTTCATGAATCGTATCCTCGCGGCCATGCTGGCCGCAGCGTCTTGCGCCACGATGGCGCAGGCGCAGGTCGGACCGTCCGCGCCTGTTGCGCAGGATGCGCCGGTCTACACGCTTGACCAAGCGGTCAGTGCAGCGGGCGGTTCGGCCCCTGCTGCGGAAGCGGCGACAGCTGGAATCGACGCGGCCCGTGCAGGTCGCACAGTCGCCGGCTTGCGGCCCAATCCGGTGGTTCAAGGCCAAGTCGAGAATGTCATCGGCTCCGGGCCGTATCGGGGGGTCCGCAGCGCGGAAACCACGGTCGGCTTTGCGATCCCGATCGAGCTAGGCGGCAAGCGCGGCGCCCGCGTCGCGGTCGCCAATGCGCAATTGTCCCGGGCCGAGATCCAGGCCGCGATCATCGCGGCGGATGTCCGGCTTCAGGTAACGCAGCTCTATGTCGAAGCGGTCGCGGCCGATCGCCGGGTAATGACAGCCCGCGATCAGGCCCGGATCGCCAGCGATGCGCTGCGGGCCGCGAGCGTTCGCGTGCAGGCAGGGCGGGCATCGCCACTCGAGCAACAGCGCGCGGATGTCGCGCGTATCAATGCCGACGCCAATGTGGAGCGGCAGCTTCGCTTGGCCGAGGCGGCCCGCGCCAATCTGGCGCGTCGGATCGGACGGCCGATCGACGGCCTGCTCGATGACACGCTGCTCGATCGCCTTCCCGATGTGAACGTCTATGGGCCGTTGGCACCGGTCAACACGACCGGCACACTCGCGCTGGCGGCAGCCAACGCGGATTTCTCCATTGCCGAAGCCGGCGTGCGGCTCGCGCGCGCCAATCGCGTGCCTGACCTGAACGTCGGGCCGTCGATCCGCCGCCTGGAAGCGACCAACGACATGGCGGCGGTGTTCAGCGTGTCGATCCCGATCCCGGTGTTCAACAATGGTCGCGCCGCGATTGCGCAGGCGACCGCGCAGCGGACCCAGGCGGATGCGCAGCGCCGCGTGACCGCGCTCGACATCGAACAGGCGATCACGGACGCGCAGGCGCAGGCGGCCAATGCCGCAACGACGGCTCGTGCGGCGTCGGGGCCGGCGCTGGCGGCTGCACAGGAGGCCGCCCGCATCGCGCGGATCGGCTATCGCGAGGGCAAGTTCGGCCAGCTCGAATTGCTCGATGCTGAACGCACGCTCGCCGAAACGCGGGTCGCCGCGATCGACGCGCTTGCCAATTACCAGAATGCCCGCGCGCAAGTGGAGCGACTGACCGCTCGTGCGCCCAATGGGGGGAATCAGTGATGAAGAGCTTTTATCTCGCGGGCGCGGCGTCGCTCGCCCTGCTCTTGGCTGCCTGCGGCGGCAAGGATGGCGGAAACGAGGCAACTGCCGAAGGCGCAGCTGCCAATGAGACGGCAGCGGGCACGGAAAAGGGCGGTGCTGAAGGCGGTCATGCCGGTGAAGGCGTCGTCACATTGGGTGCCGACCAGATCGCCACAGCGGGCGTCCAGGTCGGACGGCCGATCATCGGCGGGGCCGGGACGATCGAGCTGCCCGCGATCATCGAGGGCGACCCACAGGGAACGCAGGTCGTCTCGGCCGCAATTGCGGGACGCGTGGTCGCGCTCACCCGTAACCTCGGCCAATCGGTCGGACGCGGCCAGACCATTGCGGTCATCGAAAGCCGCGAGGCGGCGCAGATCAAGGGCGAGGTCGAGGCGGCGCGGGCGCGGCTTCAGCTCGCTAATTCGAACCTCGCGCGCGAACAGCGGCTGTTCGCGCAGAGAGTCTCCCCTGAACAGGATCTGATCGCCGCCCGCACAGCGGCGACGGAGGCGCGGATCGCCCTGACGCAGGCGCAGAGCATGGTTTCGGCGGCGGGTGTCGGCGGCGGCGGGCTCAACCGGCTCGGCATTGCCGCGCCGATCTCGGGCCAGATCATTGCGCGCCCCGTGACGCTGGGACAAACGGTCGCGGCGGATGCCGAACTCTATCGCATCGCCAACCTGAGCCAGGTGTCGATCGCGCTTAATCTCAAGCCCGAGGATGCGGGCCGGGTGCGTCCCGGCAATACGGTGCTGGTGAAGGCGGCAGGCCGTCAGGCGACCGCCCGCGTGACCTTCGTGTCGCCGGCGCTTGATCCGCAGACGCGGCTCGTGCCTGCGCTCGCCACCCTCGACAATCGCGGTGGCGAATGGCGGGTCGGCGAGCCTGTGACGGCAGCCGTGCAGCTCACGGGCAGCGGCGGGAGCGGGGCGGTCCGCGTGCCGACGACGGCGGTCCAGAGTTTCGAGGGCAAGTCGGTCGTGTTCGTGCGCACGCCCACCGGCTTCAAGGCGACCCCGGTCCAGCTCGGCGATGCGTCGGGCGACACGGTGATCGTCCGGTCGGGCCTGACCGGCAACGAACAGATCGCCACCACCGGAAGTTTCACGCTCAAGGCCGAGATCGGCAAGGGCGAAGCGAGCCACGAGGATTAAGCCATGATCGCCCGTATCGTAACCTGGGCGGTCGAGAAGCGCTGGCTAGTCCTGCTCCTCACCGTCATCGTCGCCGCCATCGGCGCCTTTTCCCTCTACCGGCTACCGATCGACGCGGTGCCGGACATCACCAACAATCAGGTCCAGATCAACGTCCGCGCGCCTGCCCTCTCGCCCGAGCTGGTCGAGAAGCAGGTGTCGTTTCCAATCGAAACCGCGCTCGCCGGCACCCCCGGCCTGGAATATACGCGCTCGTTGAGCCGCAACGGCTTCGCGCAGATCACGGCGGTCTTTTCGGACGCGACGGACATCTATTTCGCCCGCCAGCAGGTGGGCGAGCGTCTGCGGGGCGTGCAAGAGAATCTGCCCGACGGCGTGAACCCTGAAATGGGTCCGATCGCGACAGGCCTGGGCGAGGTGTACATGTACACCGTTCGTCTCGATCATCGCGAGGACGACAAGCACAAGCCCGGTGAACCGGGCCAACAGCCCGATGGCAGCTACATCACGCCAGAGGGCGAGCGACTGACGACCGAAGAGGACAAGGCGACCTACCTGCGCACCGCGCAGGACTGGATCGTGACGCCGCTTCTGAAGACCACACCGGGCCTCGCCGGTGTCGACTCGATTGGCGGTTACGCCAAGCAGTTCCTCGTCGTGCCCGACGTGCAGAAGCTGGCCTCGCTCGGCATCACGCTGACGGACCTGGGAAATGCGCTGGAGCGCAATAACACCAGCGTCGGCGGTGGCTTCGTCAATCGCAATGGCGAAGGTCTGGCTGTTCGCTCGGATGCGCTCGTTCGCAATGCCAGCGAGTTGGCCAGGACCGTGATCGCGACACGTAACGGCGTGCCGATCACGGTCGAACAAGTTGCGACTGTGAAGACGGGTCAGGCGATCCGCATGGGTTCGGCATCGGAGAACGGTACCGAAGTCGTCGTCGGCACGGCGATCATGCGGATCGGCGAGAACAGCCGCATCGTGTCGACCGCGGTCGCTGAGAAACTGAAGACGATCAACGCTTCGCTGCCTCCTGACGTCGTAATTCAGCCGGTGCTGAACCGCACCGAGCTGGTCAATTCGACGATCAAGACGGTCGCGAAAAACCTGTCCGAAGGCGCGGTGCTGGTCATCGTCGTGCTCTTCCTGCTGCTCGGCAACTTCCGTGCGGCCCTGATCGCGGCGTTGGTCATCCCGATCACCATGATGCTGACAGGCTTTGGTATGCTGCGCGCTGGGGTCTCGGCCAATCTGATGAGCCTTGGGGCTTTGGACTTCGGTCTGATCGTCGACGGCGCCGTCATCATTGTCGAAAACGCGCTGCGCCGGCTTGCCGAGCAACAGCATCATGAAGGCCGATTGCTCAGCGTCAAGGAACGGCTCGCGACCGTGGCAGCCGCTGCGCGTGAGATGATCCGTCCCTCTGTGTACGGGCAGGCAATCATCATCCTCGTCTACGTACCGCTGCTCACGCTGACCGGCGTGGAGGGTAAAACGTTCGGACCGATGGCGCTGACCGTCATCATCGCGCTCGCCTTCGCCTTCATCCTCTCTCTCACCTTCGTGCCGGCGATGATTGCGATCTGGCTGTCGAAGAAGGTCGAGGAGAAGGACGGCCGCATCATCACGTGGCTGAAGAAGCGCTACGAACCCGGTCTCGACCGGGCCATGAAGCGCCCGACGCTGACGATCGGTGCGGGTGTGGGAAGCCTTGTGGTGGCGGCGCTTGCTTTCACTACGCTCGGCTCGGTGTTCCTGCCGCAGCTCGACGAAGGCGATTTGCTGATCCAGTCGCTCCGCATTCCGGCAACGTCGGTCCAGCAGAGCCAGGCGATGCAGGTGCCGATCGAGCGGATGATGTCGAAGCAGCCGGAGGTGCAATTCGTCTATTCCAAGACGGGCACCGCCGAGCTGGCGGCCGACCCGATGCCGCCGAACGCGACCGACATGTTCGTCATCCTGAAGCCGCGCAAGGATTGGCCGGATCCTGAGCTTCCCAAGGAGGAGCTGGTCAGCCGGATCGAGGGTAATCTCGCGAAGATTCCGGGAAATGCCTACGAGATCACCCAGCCCATCCAGATGCGCTTCAACGAGCTGATCGCCGGCGTGCGCGGCGACATCGCGGTGAAGGTGTTCGGGGACGACTTCAACCAGATGAACCGGACGGCCGAGCAAATCGCGGCGGTGCTGCGCAGAACGCAAGGCGCAGCGGACGTGAAGGTGGAGCAGACGACCGGTCTTCCCATGCTCGACATTCGCGTCAACCGCGACGCGATGGCGCGGTTGGGCGTTACGGCTCAGGATGTGCAGGACACCGTGACTGCGACGATCGGCGGGCGAACATCGGGCCAGATCTTCGAGGGCGACCGTCGCTTCCCCGTGGTGATCCGCCTGTCGGAGGCGCAGCGTGCCGACATCGGCCTGCTCCAACAGGTGCAGGTGCCGGTGGCAGGCGGCGGCTATGTACCGCTGTCCAGCGTCGCCGAGATCAAGGTGGTCGATGGTCCGAACCAGATCAGCCGCGAGAACGGCAAGCGGCGCGTGGTGGTGCAAGCCAACGTGCGTGGCCGCGACGTCGGATCCGTCGTGGCGGATGCGCAGGCGGCGATCGGCAGCCAACTCCGGCTGCCTGCCGGCACCTATCTCGAATGGGGCGGCCAGTTCGAGAACCTCCAATCGGCAAGCGAACGGCTGAAGCTGGTCATTCCGGCTTGCTTCATCTTGATCCTGCTGCTCCTCTACGGGGCGTTGGGATCGGTCCGCGACGCCGCGATCGTGTTCACCGGCGTGCCTTTCGCGCTGGTGGGCGGCGTCCTGTTGCTGTTCCTGCGGGGCATGGACTTCTCGATCTCGGCGGCAGTGGGCTTCATCGCCCTCTCGGGCATCGCGGTCCTCAACGGCCTCGTCATGGTCAGCTCGATCCAAGATCTGATCCGATCAGGGATGAGCCGCGAGGAAGCCGCGCATGTTGGCGCGATGCAGCGTCTGCGACCCGTCATCATGACCGCGCTAGTCGCCAGCCTCGGCTTCGTGCCGATGGCGCTGGGCGAAGGCGCCGGCGCAGAGGTTCAAAAGCCTTTGGCGACGGTCGTCATCGGCGGTCTGATCTCGGCGACGCTTCTTACGCTGTTCGTGCTGCCGACACTCTATGCCCGGTTCGGGCAGAAAGTGATCGAGAAACCCGAGCACTACAATGAGGAGCATGAAGGGGACGACCACGGTCAGACCTTCGTGAACAACTTGGCCTGATGGATGGGCGGGGCGATCCGCGATCGCCCCGCCCATCTCTGGGAGATGGGGATATGCCTCGCACCATAACCAGCTCGATGCTTCACGGCGGGCCACTGCGCATCTGGTCGGCACTCACCGATCCGGATCATCGCCGGGCGTGGAGTCCGCTCGTATTTCTCGATGATCCGTCCCGGCTCGGCGACACAGAATGCACCTTTGCGATCCAGGGCATCACCCGGCCAATTCGGACGCCAGCACGGATTGATCGATTCGATAAACCGCACGCCTTCGCTTGGTCCTGCGGCATCCCCTATCTGTTCACGCTCGAAGAGCGGTACGAGCTGGCGGGGGACGATGGCGGCACCAGGCTAACGCATAGCTGCACGCTGCGCGGGGCGCTCTCCCTGCCGTTCGCGGCGATGATGTTGCGCCGCCTGCGATCCCTGATGGTCGAATCTGACGATCGCCTCGCAACCTATCTCCGCTGGCGGGTAGGTCAGCCTGCCCGGGCTATCAATCGTCAGCGCGTCCCCTTCCGCTACAGGAGGAAGGCGCGATGATGATGCACTGTAAGCGGGTGCTGCCCGCCGTCATCCTCGTTGTCGGGCTCGCGGCGTGCTCGGAAAGAAAGCCGCCAGCCCCGCCAACGGAGCAGCAGATCCATTCGTCCGACAGCGCCGTGACGACCGGGGAAATGGGGCGGCATAGATATCGCTGTTCCGACGGGGAACCGCTGTTCGTCGATTACAAGGACAACGGCCTGCAGATCGATTTGCGGCGCTCCAACGGGGGACCGCCGATGATGCTGACCGCGCCAGCGCAGGGCCTGCAATATGTCGGCGAAACAGCCACCGCGACCTTCAAGGGGTCGCAGCTCACCATCGTGGAAGGCGATGGCCGTACCCGGATCTGCGAGCAGGAAGGCACGCGATGAACTGCCCTGCCTTCGAACGCCACAGGGCGCTTCGTCGGAAGAGACCGATGTCTGACACGTCGATTTCAAATGTGACAACCTTGTGCGGCCTGAATCGGGCCGGTCTGGCGATCGCGCGCCTCGGCGTCGTTCTCGTCTCCGGGGCGGTTATAGGGGCGTGTAATCCAGCGCCGACCCAGCCTACCGAGCCGGCGCATGAAAAGCATCTGACGTCGAAACTAATCGCGCAGCGCATCATGTACTGCGACGACGGCACACGCGCCGATGTCGACTTCATCGATGAAGGCTTGAAAATGGCCGTCACCTGGCTGCCGAAGGGCAGGACCGAGATCCTGCGCGCGCAGCGAACCGGTGACGAGTTTCGCGGCGACCATTCGCGGGCTGTCGTGGCGGGCGGATCGATCGCGTTCACGCGACGCGGGAAGATCCGCGTCTGCCACCGAACCCCGGAGGAGTCCTAGGAAATGCAGGCACTGCTCTATACGCTTGCGCCTGTGCTGGCGGTCGTGCTCGGCGCGATTGTCGCGAGCCGCACCAAGTTGAAACCTGGCCTCGTGGCGGGCCTACAGCATCTCGCTGCCGGCGTCGTGTTCGCGGCGGCAGCGACCGAAATCCTGCCGCAGGTCAAGCATGAGGCATCGCCCAGCGCGACGTTGATCGGCGGGGCGGCGGGCGTCGCGACCATGCTGGGGCTCAAGGCTCTTGAGGCCCGCTTCAAGGGGCCGATGGCGCTACTCGCCGCGATCGGCATCGACATTCTGGTGGACGGCCTGGTGCTCGGCCTCGCTTTCGTGGCGGGCGAGAAGGCAGGTCTCCTGCTGACGATCGCGCTCACTCTGGAAGTGTTATTTCTGGGACTGACGCTGACCGACGAGCTGGCGGAAACCTATCGCTCGCGCTTGCGCATCATCGTGATCGTCTCGGCATTGGCCCTGCTGCTGCCGATCGGCGCGCTCGCTGCCGTGCCGGTCGCCGCGCTGTCGCCGGTGATGATCGCCGGCTTCCTCAGCTTCGGGCTGATGGCGCTGCTCTACCTCGTCACGGAGGAGTTGCTGGTCGAGGCGCACGAGAAACCCGACACCCCGCTCATCAGCTCGATGTTTTTCGTCGGCTTCCTGGCCCTGCTGACACTTGAGGAGATGATGGGATGATCCCGGGCAACGACAACAATGGCGGGCAGGAGCGCCGCACACTGTGGATCGTCCTGCTGCTGAACGCGGCGATCGCTGCGGGCTTCTTCGTTTCCGGCTTCTTCGCGGACTCGAGCGCGCTGATCGCCAACGGCGTCGACAACCTGTCCGATACGGCTGTGTATGCGCTGAGCCTTGTGGCGCTCACCCGGGGCCAGACATGGAAGACACGCGCCGCGGTCGCTTCGGGCGTCATGCTGCTGATCTTCGCGGGCGGCATCTTGATCGATGTCGGACGGCGCTACGTGCAGGGCAGCGAGCCCATCGGACCTACCATGATGGTCATGTCCGCGATCGCCGGCGTCGTGAATTACCTCTGCCTGCGGCTGCTCCAGCGCCTCAAGGATCCGGACGTCAATCTCCGGGCCGCAACCACCTTCAGCTTCAACGACTTCATTTCCAACGGCGGCATCCTGATCGCCGGCGTGCTGGTGCTGTGGTTGGGTACCAATTGGCCGGACCTGCTGGTCGGCTTCGCCACCGCCATCATCGCCATCAAGGGCGGTGTCGAAATCCTGCGCGACGCGCGCGCCGAAACCAAGAAAAGCGAAAGGAGGTCGTCATGAACGACAAGCTCGAACTCGACATTCCAGTGTTGTTGCCGGACCTTCCTGACGCGGCCGATGCCTGCCTGGACCGTCTCGTATCAACCCTGTCAAAGCGCGAAGGTGTCGAGCGGGCGCATGTGATCTGTCTCGACGGCAACACGCCAGCGGCGCTGTGCATCCATTTCGATGCCGCCAAGCTGCCGCTGCCACGGTTGCGCGAAATGGTGCGCGCCGCAGGTGCCGAAATCACCGAGCGCTACGGCCATGCGATCTGGCAGGTGACGGGGATCAACCACGAACGTCGGGCGCGCACGGTCAGCGATGCGCTGTGCGCCTTGCCCGGCGTGGTCCAGGCAAGCGCCAGCACCAGCGGGTCTGTCCGGGTCGAATATGATCGCCGCGAAACCACCGAAGAGGAGGTGCGCGCTGCGCTTCGCAAGCTGAAGGTGAGGGTGGGCAAGCGGGTCGCTGCCGATGAACATGCCGGCCACGACCACGGCCCCGGGGGCCACGGCGCGGGCGAAGAGAAGCACGGCCCCGGCGATGGCCACGACCATAGCCACGCCGAATTTCTCGGCCCCAATACCGAGCTGATCTTCGCGCTCGCCTGTGGCGCGCTGCTGGGGATCGGCTACGCGATCGAGAGGCTGGTCGCTGGCGCGCCCGAATGGCTGCCGACCGCCTGCTATATCGCAGCCTATTTCTTCGGCGGATTCTTCACGCTGCGCGAGGCGATCGACAACCTCCGGATGAAGAAGTTCGAGATCGACACGCTGATGTTGGTCGCTGCGGCCGGCGCCGCTGCGCTGGGCGCATGGGCCGAAGGTGCGCTGCTGCTGTTCCTGTTCAGCCTCGGCCATGCGCTTGAGCATTATGCAATGGGCCGCGCCAAGAAGGCGATCGAGGCGCTGGCGAAGCTCGCGCCCGAAACCGCGACCGTGCGACGCGGCGGGCAGACCAGCGAAATCCCGGTCGAGCAGATGGTCGTCGGGGACATTGCCATCGTCCGCCCGAACGAGCGCCTGCCTGCCGACGGCTTCGTCATCAAGGGCACCAGCGCGATCAACCAGGCCCCGGTCACGGGTGAAAGCATCCCGGTCGACAAGGTGCCGGTCGCAGATGCCGCAGCGGCACGCGCCAAGCCCGATGCAGTCGACGCGGAAAGCCGGGTTTTTGCTGGTACGATCAACGGCGGCGGCGCGATCGAGATCGAGGTGACACGCCGTTCCAATGAAAGCGCGCTTGCCAAGGTCGTGAAGATGGTGAGCGAAGCGGAGACGCAGAAGTCGCCGACGCAGCGCTTCACCGACCGGTTCGAACGGATCTTCGTGCCCGCCGTCCTGGTCCTGTCAGTGCTCCTGCTGTTCGCATGGGTGGTCGTCGACGAGCCGTTCCGCGACAGCTTCTATCGCGCGATGGCGGTGCTGGTGGCGGCAAGCCCGTGCGCGCTCGCGATCGCAACGCCGAGCGCGGTCCTGTCGGGCGTTGCCCGTGCAGCGCGGGGCGGCGTGCTCGTGAAGGGCGGTGCACCGCTCGAAAACCTCGGGTCGCTCAAAGCGATCGCTTTCGACAAGACGGGCACGCTGACCGAAGGTCGTCCGCGCATCACTGATGTCGTGCCCGTCGATGGCGCCGATGAAGGCGAGTTGCTGGCGCTGGCTGTCGCCGTCGAAGCGTTGAGCGACCATCCCCTGGCCCAAGCGATCGTCAAGGACGGCCGCGAACGTCTGAACGATCGTGCCGTGCCGACTGCCGGCGACCTCAAGAGCCTGACCGGTCGGGGCGTCACCGCGAGCGTGGATGGCGAGACGGTGTGGATCGGCAAGGCCGAGATGTTCGGAAGTGAGGGCATTCCGGCGCTGGGGCAGGGCGCGCAGGACGCAATCGCGAAGCTGCGCGAGAACGGCCGCACGACAATGGTGGTCCGCAAGGGGGACCGCGACCTGGGCGCGATCGGCCTGATGGACACGCCTCGCGAAGCTGCCAAGACCGCGTTGCGTCGGCTGCACGAGATGGGCGTGTCGCGGATGATAATGATCTCCGGCGATCACCAGAAAGTCGCCGAAGCGATCGCCGACGAAGTCGGGATCGACGAAGCGTGGGGCGACCTCATGCCCGAAGACAAGGTTGCCGCGATCAAGAAGCTCGCCGGCGAAGACAAGGTCGCGATGGTGGGCGACGGCGTGAACGATGCGCCGGCGATGGCAAGCGCCACGGTCGGCATCGCGATGGGCGCGGCGGGGTCGGACGTTGCGCTGGAGACAGCCGACGTGGCGCTGATGGCCGACGATCTGGCGCACCTGCCATTCGCAGTCGGTCTTAGCCGCCATACCCGTGGAATCATCCGGCAGAACGTCTTCGTCAGCCTGGGTGTCGTCGCCTTCCTGGTGCCTGCTACCATCCTCGGCCTCGGCATTGGGCCAGCGGTGGCGGTTCATGAGGGATCGACGCTGCTCGTCGTCATCAATGCGCTCAGGCTGCTCGCCTACCGCGATCCGGCAGGGAAGGCGGCATGAAGTGGCTGATCGCCTTCGACCTCGACGGCACGCTTGCCGAGAGCAAGCGGCCGTTATCGGAGGATATGGCCGCAATCCTCGCCCGATTGCTCGCCATCACGGATGTGGCGGTGATCTCGGGCGGGGACTGGCCGCAGTTCGAAAAGCAGATCGCCTCGCGCCTTCCTGCCGGCGTCGCGCTCGACCGTCTCTGGTTGATGCCGACCACAGGCACGAAACTCTATCGGTTCATCAATGGCGCTTGGCGCGCGGTCTATGCCGAACTGTTCGACGACGCGGAGAAGGCGAAGATCCGCACGGCCTTCGATCAGGCGCTGACCGATGCCGGTCTCGCCGACGAACGTATCTGGGGCGAACGGATCGAGGACCGGGGCAGCCAGATCACCTTTTCGGGCCTGGGGCAGGCAGCGCCGCTGAAGGAAAAGGAAGCGTGGGATCCTGACCGAAAGAAGAGGACCGCGTTGCAGGCCACGTTGCGCGCGAAGCTGCCGGAGCTCTCGATCAATCTCGGTGGCACGACATCGATCGACGTGACCAGAGCAGGGATCGACAAGGGCTATGGCCTGAAGCGCCTGAGTGCCGAGAGCGGTGTCCCGCTCGACGGGATGCTGTTCATTGGGGATGCGATATTCCCCGGTGGGAATGACTATCCCGCTGCTGAAATCGGCCTCGACACAGTGAGGGTGCGCGACGTCGCGGAAACCACCGCCGTCGTGACCGCCATCATCGCGTGTCTGCACCGATAGGATCAAGATACATGGTCGGCTCCATCGCGGAATGCCGCATTGTCAAAGCTCTGGCTTCTGTCGCTTAGGGCAGCGCTTCCTAAAACGAAAAGAAGGCAATGTGCGCGTCTCCGCGAACAAAGCCTCCAGCGATCAATCTAAGAGATTCCGCCGCGCTTCTCAATCGTAGGGGGCGTTTGCGGGAGGGGGCGGAATCCTACGCTAAGGATTTGGGCCAGCGATATTCCCCGGTTAGATTGATGTGTTCCTATCCCAACGGCGAGACGTGGGCGAGTAGATCAGGCGCGATATGGGTACCGCTGGCGGCCCGGGTATTGACGACCTCGCCGAGCTTCATGGTGTTCCAGAATATGATGATGGCGGCGAGCAGGTTCATTCCGGCGATGCGATAGTGCTGGCCTTCGCCGGATCGATCCCGGATTTCACCTCGGCGGTGGAAGCTGATGGCGCGCTTTAGGGCGTGGTGGGCCTCACCCTTGTTGAGGCCGATCTGAGCCTGGCGCTGGAGGCCGGCATCAAGAATCCAGTCGATCATGAACAGGGTTCGCTCGATGCGGCCCACCTCTCGCAATGCGAGGGCCAGCTCATTCTGGCGCGGGTAAGAGGCGAGCTTGCGAAGAATCTGGCTGGGGGCGACGATCCCCGCTGCGATCGTCGCCATGATGCGCAGGATGTCGGGCCAGTTGCGCTCGATGAGCGGTTCATTGATCTTACCTCCGACCAGCGCTCGCACATTGGCCGGCGTCGCGTTGGGCGTGAAGGCATAGAGTCTTTTCTGAGGGAGATCGCGGATACGGGGGGCGAACCTGTAGCCGAGCAAGGCGTCACCTCAAGGTTTGTTCGCCAGACAACGATTTCTCGGACATAAGCGGAACATGGGCTACGCTACACGCTTCAACCGCGCCATTGGCTCGTTGAGTGGGTGGAATTCACCTGCTGGAAGTCGCCTGGCCTGCTCCCAGAGGTAATCGCCGGTCAGACTGATGTGCGCCCAGCCCATCGGAGAAAGGTGCGCAAGCAGTGCCGCATCGAACGTCGTGCCGACAGCGTTGAGGTGCTGGGCGGCCCGGTCGAGATAGACCGTGTTCCAGTAGGAAATCGCCGCAATCAGCAGGTTCAGCCCAGATGCGCGAAATTCCTGATTTTCCAGCGAGCGATCGGTGAACCGACCCTGCCGGTTGGTATAGATGGCGGCGGCAAGCGTGTGCCTCGCCTCGCCTTTGTTGAGACCGGCCTGACAGGCACGTCGCAGTTCCGGTTGTTCAAGCCAATCGAGCGTGAACAAAGTGCGCTCGATACGGCCCAGTTCAGCCAATGCAAAATCCAGCCTGTTCTGGCGTTTGTAGGCGGCAAGTTTTCGCAAGATTACTGACGGCGCCACCGTGCCATCCTTGATTGAGGCGACAATCCTGACGATGTCATCCCAATCGGCCTCGATCGCTGCCGTTTTGATGGTGCGGCCCATCAGATTTTCGATGCCCTTGTATGTCGATGGCGCAGCGATCGAACCCAGCTTGCGGTCGCCAATATCGCGCAGCCGTGGCGCGAAGCGGAACCCGAGTAGGTGGCAGAGTGCGAAAACATGATCGGTGGCGCCGCCGGTATCGGTATAGTGCTCATGCAACGGAAGGTTGCCGGCGCCCAGGACAAGCCCGTCGAGCACGTAAGGCGCTTCACCTGCCGTCGCGGACATGATCCGTGATCCGAATGATGCGAAGTGATCGGAAAGGTGAGAATAGATTTTCACGCCAGGTTCGGCGCCATATTTGGCATTGACGTCCGCCGCCCCTGAACGGCTCCGCCCCGACCGGAAGAACTGGCCATCGGACGACGAACTGGTGCCAGCGCCCCAATGCCGCGCGAAGGGTAATTCGTGATGGGCTGAGATGATCATGGCCAGCGCGGCCTGATAGTTCTCGGGTGAAAGATACCAGTTGTGGGTCCATGCGAGTTGGGCATAGCTGACGCCTTCGCTGGCATTGGCCATCCGCTCCAGCCCGAGGTTGGTGCCATCAGCCAGAATTGCGGCGAGTACCGTGCTGGGGTTGTCGTGCTCCTTGCCTGAGCGCAGGTCACGGAATGCGTTCAAAAAACCAGTGCGTTCGGCGACTTCAAGCAGCAGCTCGGTGATGCGCACGCGGGGAAGCAGGGTATCGAGCTTGCGATCGAGGGCTTCAGCTTCCGGTGGGGTGACAGGCGGCATTTGCTGAAGCTTGAGCCGGTCTCGTTCGAGCGACACTCCCTCAAGCTTGTTTGTTTTCAACTGCTTGGCAAATCGGCGCAGCCGCCAGTCAAGATTTCGTGCCCGGTCAGCGAGGTAGGATGCAGCATTTGAATCGAACGGAAGCACATCCGCCACTTTGGCGGCGTCGCGCCGACCCAGCAAATAGGCATCGAAGCGCTGATAGTTGCGGGTTCCCTCGATCCATACATCACCGGCGCGCAAACGATCACGCAAGGTTGCCATGATCGCAATTTCATAACGTCGGCGGTCGATACGGCCGCTTTCGGTGATGAGACGCTTCCACTGCCGATTGGGGAATGGCAGTGGAACGCCATCGGGAAGGTCGCGCGACTTTCGTGTGTTCGCATCGCGAATGACATCGATGGCTTTGATCAGTGCCGTCCCTGTTCCAGACGCCTTGAAGGTGAAGGCGTCCAGAAATGCCGGGCTGAAACGCCGTAGCGTGGCGTAACGCTCGGTTGCCGTTACCAGTGCGTCCTCGCCGGCAAGATCAGCAAGGGCATCTACTTGGGCCTTTGCCGCAACAAGCCGGTGCCAGCCCACCGCTTCGTCAATCAATTCGAGCGGATCGCCGCCATTCTGGACAGCCTCATCAAGTGCTGTAATCGTGGCGCCAAACAGCCGCATGAGTTGCCCCACCGACTGAATACTATCTTGGTAGCGACGCTCGCGCCCACGCCGCGCGCGCGTGAACATGCCGCCGATAAGTCGGTCAAACATTTGGATCGCGGCATCGGCAAGTCTGGCCTCAAGGTCGATCACTGCGGCCGTCAACGTCGCCCGCCTGCGATTGACGCTGTAATCCGAAAGCAGGAATGCCGGTGCCACGCCGCCCTCGCGGACAAATTGGGCAAAGCGGAATTCCGGAATGGCGCCCCCAACTACCGGGTGGATACCTATGCCGCGAACATAGCGCAGGCGCTCAAGCAAGCCATTGATATTGGCCGCAGTCGGGGCTTCTTCGAAATTACGCAACCACGCCAGCGGTGTCATGCCGAAATCCGGGTTGTTGATTACGAGTTCGTCTAGCCGTGTCAGTTCAGCAGAGCTGAGGCCTTCGACGATTGCGGCTGCGGCAGCTTTGCGTGCGCGTGCCCGGCCAGCAAGACCGGCGCGTTCCAGTGTGTCGCCTGACGGAAGAATGAACCGCTCACCCTTCAGGCCAACCATGAGGGCGCGAACAATCGGTTCACCTCTGTCTGTATACTCGGCGGCTTGCGCGGCAAGATTCAGGGCAAGTGCCAGGTCGCCGCGTCGAAACGGGCGTATGCCAAGATAACGCGCCACGAGATCGGCATGATCGGTACGGGTTTGCGCGCGCTGACCATATGCAGAGAAGGAGGAAGGATCGACGAATAACTGTGCCGCGAGGTACTGAAGAATGACGTCGGGAAGCCCGATCTCGGGTTGCAGACCAAAGCCGGGATGTCGCATCAAAGCGATTTGTGCAGCCAGACCGAGGCGATTTGCTGGACCATAGCGGCGCCCAACCAATTCAACATCTTCCGCAGAAAGGGTATAATGCCCAATGATCGCGGTTTCTTGGACAGGAGGATCGAACAGGCGCCGGCGCTCGTCTCCGGTCAGAAGTCGGCGTCGTGCCATTTTGCTCTCCCGCTGAGGCGAATAACAAAATTGACACCAAAGCGGCTTGCACTGGAGGGAGGCCATTCGTTGCCGGTTGATCCCCGAGCAATCACCCGGCGCAGCAAGACAGTTTGGCGACATCCTTATCAAACGTTTGGGCCGCCAGTTTGAGGCCTTCCACAGTGGTCAGGTAAGGAAATATCGTTGCACCCAATTCCAGGGTGGTCATGCCGTGTTTGATCGCCAGCACCAGTGTCTGGATCGAATCCGCGCCTTCGGGTGCCATGATCTGGCCGCCCAGCAAACGGTCGTTCGCCTTGTCGGCAATCAGTTTGATGAGACCCCGCGTATCGCGTGCTGCCAGTGCCCTTGGCACAGCATCGAGCGGGAGCAGCGAAACCTTGATGTCCAGGCCTTGCGCCCGTGCTGTCGTTTCAGTGAGGCCGGCGCTGGCGACTTGCGGGTCGGTGAAGACGACGGATGGCATGGAGGAATTGTCGTAGCGGTATTGGTTGCCCGTCACCGCGTTGCGCGCGGCCAGTTTTGCGCCATAGGCGGCCATGTAGACGAACTGGTCCCGTCCCGTTACATCGCCCGCCGCGTAAATGCCTGGAACCGACGTTTCGAGGTGGTCATCGACGACGATTCCACCATTACGGGCAAGCACTATGCCGCGCTCCTCCAGCCCAAGCCCGGGGACTGTCAGGATTTCCGTGTGCGGCCGGGCGGTTGATCATCAGGCCGCCATGGCTCTGATGAAACGTTCGCCGAAGATCACGGCAAATTGCGCCTTCGCCATGGTCCACTCACGTGGTGGCATCT
>NZ_SEOO01000045.1 GCF_004152865.1 Sphingobium cupriresistens
GGCAGCGCCGCCCGCCAAAAGCTGATCGAGAAGCTCATTCGGTATGGCAGGCTCTTTGCGTCGTGACATAGTGGGACTCCTTGTTACCCATTATGCCCGGCCACACACGGAAATCCTGACAGTCCCAATTGAGATACTCATCGATCCCATATCGTGATCCTTCCCGCCCGAGACCGGATTCCTTCACCCCACCGAAAGGCGCGACCTCCGTCGAAATCAGGCCGGTGTTGAGCCCAACCATCCCATATTCAAGAGCCTCACTCACCTTCCAACTGCGCTCAAGGGATTGCGTGTATACATAAGCCGCCAAGCCGCTGTCCGTGGCATTCGCCAAATTGATCGCCTCATCCTCTGTCTGGAAACGGACGAGGCCGGCAAGGGGGCCAAAGGTTTCCTCCCGACATAGGAGAGCATCCGGCGAAACATCTACGAGAACGGTCGGCTCGAAGAAATGGCCTGCCCCGGGCACTCGTCGCCCTCCGGTCAATATCCTGGCACCATGTTTGACGCCGTCTTCGATATGGCTTTCGACCTTTGCAACGGCACGTTCATCGATCAATGGCCCCTGATCCGCGCCGGTCGAAAGACCCGGCCCGACGGCAAGCGCGCGAACACGTGCCGCCAGCTGCCGGGAAAAGGCTTCATAAACGCCGGATTGGACCAGAATGCGATTTGTGCAGACGCAGGTCTGACCTGAATTCCGGAACTTTGATGCTATTGCGCCTTCAACCGCATCGTCGAGTTTCGCATCATCAAAGACAATGAACGGCGCGTTTCCACCCAATTCGAGGGAAACCTTCTTCACGGTGCTCATACAACGGGCGGCGAGCATCTTGCCAACGCCTGTCGAACCAGTGAAGGTGAACTTGCGAACGCGCTTGTCAGCCGTCAGCACATCGCCGATCGGCGCGGGCTGACCGGTCACGATATTGAAAACTCCCGCCGGCACTCCGGCCTGGTCGGCCAGCCACGCCAAAGCGAGCGCTGAAAGCGGCGTCAATTCCGACGGCTTCAGCACCATGGTACAGCCGGCAGCCAGAGCTGGCGCTGCCTTTCGGGTGATCATGGCGAGCGGAAAATTCCAGGGTGTTACAGCGCCTACCACACCCACGGGTTCGCGTCGCACCAGGAGACGGTGGTCGGCCGCATGAGGTGCTAAGACATCTCCGTTCACACGCTTCGCCTCCTCCGCGAACCATTCGATGAACGATGCCGCATACACCACCTCGGCCTTGGCCTCGTGCAACGGTTTGCCTTGCTCGGCCGTCAGAAGGCGCGCCAGATCATCCGTATGGACGAGCACCAGATCATACCAGCGCCGCAAAATCGCGGCCCGCTGCTTGCCTGTAGCTTTTCGCCAATCGGTCAAGGCACGATAGGCCGCGTCGACGGCACCTTCGGCCTCGCGATACCCGAGATCCGGGACCGAGCCGACCAAGGAGCTGTCTGCCGGATTCAAGACGTCGATTCGCGCTTCGCCGTCGATCCATGCGCCATCGACAAAAGCTTGCGCCCGGAGCAGTTTTGGCTCCGCAAGGCTAAGATTCACGTTTGCTATTTCCCTGAAATCCAGTTTGGCATTCCCTAACAAATCCGGCCGATGGATGCCTTCGCGGTATGGACACTCTCATTTGATGAGAAGCCATCCATTCTGATAGCTGATGCATGTAAACGCCCGACGATACTCGCGGAATCTTGATTGCGCGAAACCAGATGAGAAGCGTTAGTCCGGCGTGATAGCGACCAGTTTCGAGACACGCACCGCGCTTCGAGGGCGTCGCGCACCGCTCATCAAGGCATCGTCTGCGATCGCATGGATGCTATAATAGATCAGCGTTGATAGCGCGTGGGGATCATCCACACACCATGCGCCCTCCAGCGTTCCTTGTGAAAGCAGATCGCTGATATAGCCCACAAGCCCGTCGTTCACGGCCACGGATCTGAGCGGCGTATCCCCACTGAAGAAGATCACATCCCGCAACTCGGGCGTGTCCAGATAACTTTCCACCGCCGTCTCGACCAGAAGATCGATCCGCGTGAAAAAATCGTCGGATTCGCAAAGACTGATCCTGCTTTTGACACGGTTCAATATCATGTTGCAGAAGTTGTCCCGAAGTGCCGCACGCAATTCGGTCTTACTTGAAAAATAATGGTAAAGTGTGCCCTTAGCGAGGCCAGTTTCAACGCAAACGTCATCCATCGTCGTCGCGTCATAGCCTCGCTCAACAAACAATCGCCTCGCCGCTTCCAGAATTTCGACGCGCCGAAGCTGAGCCTTCCTCGGACCGGGCGGGGCACCGGCCGGCCGGCGAACTGCGGCCGCGACCCTGCGTCGCCGGTCCCGAACGACCCGTTTCACCTGAACAGTCTAGCTGGCAAGCGGCTCACCCTCCCAAATCTCGGTACCAATTTGCGATTGGGCTTCCTTTGAATAACGAGGTCCCGAAACGGCGCCAAAAGCGAAAAGGGCGTCCACTTGGTCAAACACGACCTCGGAGATGGTCAACGACAGGGTATCCAGAATTTCATCGAGATGATCAATGTTCGTGGTCCCGGGGATCGGAACGACGAAGTCGCGCTTTGAAAGCAGCCAGGCGAGGCAGAGCTGCGCCGGAGTGCAATCTGCAGCCCGGGCCAACCCAGCCATCTGATCATAAAGCCCGAGGTTCCGCGTCAAATGAGGTTCCTGGAACCGCGGCATCGCGGCTCTCAGGTCGCCTTGCTGGAAACCTGCCGTACCCACACTTCCCGCCAACAAGCCGCGAGCCAGAGGCGAGAAGGCGATAAAGCCAATCCCGAGCTCCTCGCAGCAATCGAGTACGGCAAGTTCCACATTGCGCGTCCAGGGCGAATATTCGGTCTGGACAGCTGTCACCGGATGGATCGCATGTACCGCGCGGATCGTTTCTGCCGATACTTCCGACAAACCGATCGTGCGAATTTTTCCTGCCTCCACTGCCCGCGACAGGGCGCCGACCGACTCTTCCATCGGTACCTTCGGATCGAGGCGGTGAAGATAGTAGAGGTCGATGACATCGGTCCTCAATCGTATCAATGCTTCATCCAATGTCTGCGTGATCGCCGCCGCCGAACCGTCGAGACCGCGTTTTCCATTGATCTCGCCAAGCGCGCATTTGCTGGCAAGGACGAAATCCTTGCGGCGATGTCCCAAGGCACGCCCGATCAGCGTCTCATTTGCTCCGAACCCGTAGAGAGCAGCCGTATCGAAGAACGTGACGCCTCTATCCAACGCATGTAACAGTAGCCGTTCAGCTGCTTCAGCCTCGGGACGCGGCTGATACCCATGCGAAAGGTTCATGCAGCCAAGACCAATTGCTGACACGGAAAACGGGCCTAAAGCGCGCTTTGGAAGGGTCGCGGTCATACTATGCTCTTCCTGCCTGTGGTAGCGCGAAGGGATCAGCGGACAAGCTGCGCTTCCAGTTCGCCAAGCACGCGATAGCAATCGAATACGCCGGCGACTGAGGAATTGGGCTCGCGACCCTCGCGGATGGCCGCGACGAACTCACGATCCTGTAACTCGATGCCGTTCATCGACACATCCACCTGGGAAACGTCGATCGGCTCCTCCTTGCCGTTCACCAGGTCGTCGTAGCGCGCGATGTAGGTGCCGTTATCGCAGATATACCGGAAATAAGTGCCGAGCGGTCCGTCATTATTGAACGACAGCGAAAGGGTGCAGATAGCGCCGGTTTCGCTCTTCAATTGGATCGACATATCCATCGCGATCCCAAGTTCCGCATGGATTGGCCCCTGCAGCGCATGTGCCTCGACGATCTTTCCGGCCTGATAGGCGAAAAGGTCCACCGTATGCGCGGCATGATGCCACAGCAGATGGTCCGTCCAGCTACGCGGCTCACCCTTCGCGTTGATGTTCTTGCGGCGAAAAAAATAGGTCTGGACGTCCATCTGCTGGACGTTCAGTTCTCCGGCCCGGATCTTGTTGTGCACATATTGGTGCGACGGATTGAACCGACGGGTGTGGCCCACCATGCAGACCAGACCCGTTTCCTTCTGCTTGGCCAGGACCGCTTGCGCGTCTGCCCAGCTGTCCGCCAGCGGAATCTCTACCTCGACATGCTTGCCTGCCTCCATGCAGGCAATAGCTTGCTTAGCGTGCATCTGCGTAGGCGTGCATAGAATGACCGCATCGACGTCGTCGCGGGCAAGCGTTTCATCGAGTTCTGTAGTGACGTGGCCGACACCGTATTTCTCGGCTATCGCCCGGGTCGGCTCCAGCTCGCGGCCGACCAGCGAAGTGACGGTCACGCCATCGATGTTCTTGAGGCCATCCAGGTGCTTCTCGCCAAAGGCGCCCGCACCAGCCAGTGCAATCCGCATATGTGACATTTCCTTATGTTGGGTTGCTTCGCGAAGCAGCCAGTTGCAGTTCAGCGAGCCCCTGCTCGAGGTCATCAAAGGCCTTGCGTATGCGTCGAGTAGACGCCTGAAAATCAGTCGCTCTCTCGTCTAGCGCCACCGCCGGCCAGCGAGCTTGATGCTCAGCCAGCGCGGCGCGCAAGACCGACAGGTTTTTGCGAAACCGCGACCAGGCAGCCGAAGCACTCGCGTGCGCTTGCCAGTCATTCGTAGAATTGCTGACAAAGCCCAGCTTGCGCGACAATTCGAGCCTCAAACGAACCACTTCCTTCCGCCAGTCAGGCGGTTGGTCCTGGACAACCGAGGCGATCGATTGTTGCGTCTCACGCAGTTCGATCACTCTGGCCTTGAGGTCTTCGAAGTCCACTAGACCTCCGATGACGAACTCTCAGCCGGCCTCAATATGAGATGTCCGACCGCGGTATTGGACGCCGGGACGTGATAGTGCCGATGCAATGGCTTGACCATGCGGCCCAGCGCCCCGCGCATGATGAGCCACATCACCATTTCGATGCCTTCGGAGCCCGTCTCGCGCAGATATTCGATATGGGGAATGGTACGAAGCGTCTCCCCGTCATTTGTGCTCATCAAATCGAGGAAGCGGTTGTCCCATTCCGCATTGATCAGGCCCGCTCGAGGCCCCTGCAACTGGTGGCTCATACCACCCGTACCCCAGACCTGCACGTTGAGATCTTCGGGGAAGCTCGCCACTGCCCGCGCGATCGCCTCGCCCAATTGCCAGCACCGGTTGCCCGATGGCGGCGGATATGTGACCACATTCACGGCAATCGGAATGACCTTTACCGGCCAGGCCTCGGGCTGACCGAACATGAGACTGAGCGGAACGGTCAAGCCGTGGTCGACGTCCATCTCGTTGATGATGGTCATGTCGAACTCGTCCAGGATCAGGCTTTGCGCAATGTGCCAAGCAAGGTCTGCATGCCCGATCACCTCCGGCACCGGCCGCGGTCCCCAGCCTTCATCACAAATACCGTAGCGATCGGCGCAGCCGATCGCGAAAGTGGGGATTATCCGCATGTCGAAAGCCGACGCATGGTCATTGTAGACAATGATGACTACGTCGGGCTTTTCTTCGGCGATCCATTGCTTCGACCAGTCATAGCCGGCAAATACCGGCGCCCAATAAGGCTCGCCCGTCTTGCCGTTGTCGATCGTGGCGCCGATCGCGGGAATATGGCTTGTCGCGACGCCGGCGGAAATGCGGGCCATCACCTTTTCTCCCGAATCGAGCGGACGCCTTCAGGCGAGCGGCCGCCGGCAATCATCATCGCCTGATAGTCCTGGGGGCTCATGCCGGTCATCGTGCCGACGGCCTGTAGGAAGCTGAGCCCATCCGTCGAGAAGACCTTGGCCAGAAAATAGATATTGCCGCCGAGATCGAGGCAGCGATTATAGTCCCGATCCAGAACGGCCTGCTTCTGATCCTCGGTCATCGGCCATTCATCGATATAGGCACGCTCATCGGCTTTCCAGCGCTCACGGTTTTCGGCTTTCATCAGGCTCATCGCGAACTGGTTCATCCAATAGCCCTGCCGGGCACGTTTTGCCGTATAGACCCGCGTGCCGGGGATATCGTCGAACTCGGCCAAATAGGCGTGAATATCCCTTGTTCGACCAGTCACCGCCCATCCTCCCAGGTATAAGACAAAGGGGCTTCCCGAAAGGCGAACCTGTCGAGATGGCTCTCGATTACCCCCCGCAGGGTTTCAGCCTCTTCCGCGCCTGATGTGCGCAGGACGATACGGATACCCTCCGGATCGCTGGTAAAGCTCGCTGAAGCCACGTCAGAAAAGGGGACTAGGCCTTCTCCATCGGCATAGGACGTCTCGAACCGGTGGCTCCAATGCTTGATGAGCTGCTGGACATATTTGTCACCGGAAGCAGTCGAAACGAAGGCTTTCGAAACGAAGCTCACAGCCCTCTCTCCTTCAATCGGGAATCGAGCCGCGGAAAAACCCGGCGGGCGTTCCCTTCGAAGATCGCATGACGCTCCGCGTCGCTGATCACGAGCGCGTCCACATAACGCTTGGTATCGTCGAAATAATGGCCGGTGGTAGGATCGATGCCGCGCACCGCACCGACCATTTCCGAACCGAACAGGATATTCTTGTTGTCGATCACATCGGCCAACAGGTCGACGCCTGGCTGGTGATAGACGCAGGTGTCGAAGAAGATGTTGTTCATCAGATGCGCATCGAGGGCCGGCTTCTTCAGCATGTCGGCCAGGCCCCGGTAACGCCCCCAATGATAGGGGACGGCACCGCCGCCATGCGGGATGATGAAGCGCAAGGTGGGGAAATCCTTGAACAGATCTCCCTCGAGCAACTGCATGAAGGCGATCGTGTCGGCCGCGATGTAGTATCCGCCCGTGGCATGCATCGCGGGATTGCAGCTGCCCGACACGTGGATCATCGCCGGAACGTCCAGCTCCACCATCTTCTCGTAAAAGGGATACCAGTAACGGTCTGTCAGCGGCGGATGCTGGAAATGGCCGCCGCCCGGGTCGGGGTTCAGATTGCACCCGATAAATCCCATATCGACGCAGCGTTCCAGTTCCGCGATGCTGTTCACCATGTCGGCTGCGGGCGATTGCGGCAGCATGCACACGCCAACGAAAGTTTCCGGATAAAGGCCGACCACGCGCGAGATCAGGTCGTTGCAGCGGATCGCCCATTCCTTCGCGACACCGGCATCACCGACATGCGGGGCCATCGCAGACGCCCGGGGAGAGAAGATCGTGAGGTCGGCGCCACGCTCTTTGATCAGGCGAAGCTGGTTGGATTCGATGGTGTCACGGATTTCATCGTCGGAAATCTCCGGATAGGCCGGCGCAGGCACGCCCGCTTTGAAAGCCGCCTTCTGCTCCTCTCGCCAGGCATCGTGCCCCTTGGGCAGCACGGTATAATGACCATGGCAGTCGATAATCAGACTCATGCGGCGTCAACCCTCCCCACTAGTTTGGATTCCAGATCGGTGATTTTCTCGATTTTCGCGGAAAGCCCTTCCGGCGGAGGTGTGACCCCCAATCGACCCAGACGGCGATGCAGCGCGACAGCCTCGCGAGTCATCCCGCTTGCTGCCCCCAACCCTTCGAGCGTGAGCGCAACTTCTTCCATCTCGGCGGCGCGGCGCAGGCCATGAACCATCATCCGGTCGAGATTATAGTCCGCCTTGGCATCCCATTCGGGGCCGAGCGAGCCGAGCACTTCAGCCGTGACCCCTGCCCTTTCCGCCGCGAGCACGCATTCTGCGGTGAGGGCTTCGATACCTTTCACCATCACCGAACGGATCATCTTGATCGCCGAGGCCTGACCGACCTTGTCGCCCACTACCCGGATATTCGTGAAACCCAACCGCTCCAGTGCCGCCGCCGCGTCGCTCCCTCTGACGCCGCTCAGCAACAGCGGTACGGAGAGCTTGGCGGGATTGACCGGCGCCATGACCGCCACGTCCACATACCACCCGCCGGCAGCTTCAATCGTTTGTGCGGCGATGCGCTTGGTTTCAGGCGCCACGCTGTTCATGTCACAGAACATCGCAGCAGGAGCGACCAGCGAGGCGGCGGCGCGCGCGGCCACGACGGCTTGATCTGCCGTCACCAGCGAAAGCACCAGCGGCGAGCGGCTCACCGCATCGGCAAGCGTGTCGCTTCCCGCAACGCCAGCTGCCAGATACTCACGACGCTTGCGGTCGGCGCTGGCCGGATCATCGGTCAAAACGTCGAAGACACGCGCCGAAGTCGACCAGGACCCTGCTTCCGCAAAGCTGCGGCCCGCTTCTCCGAAACCAATCAAAGCGACAGCAATCTGATCCATTTGCCGAGATTAGCGGCAACCGTCCACGCACCGCCAATCGGATTGGCACCTAATGCATTAGAAATTACGAAGTGTGTTCGTCGCGCAGCACTGCGGCCTGTTCCTCGATAACCTCGATCAGAGCAGCCTGTGCCGGCGTAGGCCGCCAATCCGATCGGACGGTCAAACCGATGGTGCGCGACATCGGACGCACCGGGCCTGCAATTCTCACGAGCCACCCCGCCTCCAGTTCCACACTGACCTGATCGGGCGACAGCAGAGTGAGGAAATCGCTTTCGACAAGAATTTGCCGGACGATCATGACTGAGCCGCATTCCATCGGCACGCGTGGTGGCGTAACGCCGACCTCCTCGAACATCGACTGCCAATGCGCCCTTAACGGCGTACCAGCCGCGGCCACGATCCATGGATACCGCGCGAGCGCCGCAATCGTCGGGGGCCGGCGGGCCTGCGCCAGCGGGTGGTGCGCGCCGGCAAGAATGATGAGCGGATCGTCGAAAAGTTCTCTCTGTGCCATATCTGCCGATATATTTGTCCTCGCCGCACCGACCATCATATCGATATCGCCGTCACGCAGCGGCCCCGTCAGCTCGGCATAGGAGCCCTCCATGATGACGATATCGATATCCGGCTTCGCGCGATGAAACGCTGCGACGGCGCTCGGTAACAGGCGCGCACGCGAAAGCGGCATCGCTCCGATCGTGATGCGCCCTCTTTCGTGGCCTCGCAATGCGGCCAGCTCAATATCCGCCGATCGAAGCTCGGCAAGCGCGAGCCGGAAATTGCGCGCCATCGCCAAGCCGCGCGCCGTCAGGACAACACCCTTGCCGCGCCGCCTCACAAGATCCTGTCCCAAAGCGAGCGAAAGGTCGCTCACCGCCCGATGCAGCGATGCTTCGCTCAGACCCATGGCCGTCGCAGCATTTGCATAACTTCCCGCTCGCGATAAGCCGAGAAAAGCGGAAACCTGCGCCGCCGTCGCGCGCGTTTGCCCCAGAAGCCGAATGATCGCGGTAGCGCGCGGCGCCAGGATTCGTGCCTCATCCGTGGGGATCATGCGGCGCGGCTGCCGTTCGAAAAGCGGCACCCCGAACCGCAACTCCAGCTTGGCGATTCCCTGCGTCACTGCAGGCTGGGTAAGGTGAACCTCACGCGCGGCTGCCGTCACGCTTCCACTTTCCATGATCGCCAGAAAGGCGCGCAGATGCCGCAGATTCACGTCCAGCCGTTCCATGCTGCACGATTAGCAAATTCTTATTCATCGGGCAAAGAACGGATTTGCTGCAAGGACGGAACGGCGCGCATTCTCCCAGTTATCGTTGCCAAGGAGAGCGTTGTGTCGGGTTTAGTCGTCCAATCTATCGAGCGAGCGGAAGCGCCGGTAATCGACGCCCTCGCCTCTTGCGGCGTTGCGACGGTCCATGAAGCGCAAGGCCGCACAGGGCTGCTCGCCTCCCGCATGCGCCCGATCTATGCAGGCGCCCGTATCGCGGGCTCGGCGGTCACCATCTCCGCGCCTCCCGGGGACAACTGGATGGTGCATGTCGCCATCGAGCAGCTGCAGCCCGGCGACATTCTCGTGCTCGCCCCCACCTCGCCTTGCGAAGACGGCTATTTCGGAGACCTTCTCGCCACCTCGGCGATGGCACGGGGTTGCCGGGGGCTGGTAATCGATGCGGGGGTACGTGACGTGCGCGATCTGACGGCCATGGGCTTTCCTGTCTGGTCGAAGGCCATCTTCGCACAGGGTACGGTGAAGGCGACGCTGGGATCGGTCAATGTCCCCGTCGTTTGCGCAGACGCCGTGATCCGTCCCGGTGACGTGATCATTGCAGATGACGATGGGGTCTGTGTGGTCGAGCGCGAACGCGCCGCCGACGTGTTGGCAAAGGCCCAGGCACGCGAAGCCAATGAGGAAACGAAGCGTCAACGGCTCGCTGCCGGGGAACTCGGCCTCGACATTTACGATATGCGTGGCCGCCTCGCCGAAATGGGCCTGAAATATGTCTGACCCCACCCGCGTCATGTGGATGCGTGGCGGCACATCCAAAGGGGGCTATTTCCTCAAAGATGACCTCCCTGCCGATATCGCGGCACGCGACGCCTTCCTGCTCCGCGCGATGGGATCGCCCGATCCCCGCCAGATCGACGGGATGGGCGGGTCGGATCCCTTGACAAGCAAGGTGGCCGTGATCTCGAAATCCGAGCGTCCCGGCATCGATGTCGACTATCTGTTTCTTCAGGTATTCGTCGACAAGCCTATCGTTACCGATGCACAAAATTGCGGCAATATCCTGGCCGGCGTCGGTCCGTTCGCGATCGAACGCGGATTGGTGCCGGCACAGGACAGCGAGACGCGTGTCACCATCTACATGATGAACACCGGCCAGATTGCCGTGGCGACAATCGAAACACCGTCAGGGCGCGTGCGCTATGACGGGGCGGCAAGGATCGACGGCGTACCGGGCACGGCGGCTCCGATCCCGCTAGAGTTCCGCGAAACGGCAGGCTCATCCTGCGGCGCGCTGCTGCCTACCGGAAATGCCTGTGACATCGTGAACGGCGTGCCGGTCACGTTGATCGACAACGGCATGCCCTGCGTCGTGATGAAGGCCGAAGACGTCGGTGCGGCCGGCTACGAGAGTCGTGACGAGCTGGACGGCGCCAGCGATCTCAAGGCACGGATCGAGGCGATCCGCCTTGCCGTCGGCGAACGAATGAACCTCGGCGACGTGCGCGAGAAATCCGTACCCAAGATGATGCTGGTTGCACCACCGCGCGACGGAGGCGCCGTCACGGTACGCAGCTTCATCCCCCACCGCGCACATGCCTCGATCGGTGTTCTCGGCGCGGTCAGCGTCGCCACCGCCTGCTTGATCGAGGGATCGCCCGCCGCGCAGGTCGCGTCAATCCCAGGCGGTGCCCGCAAGACCCTGTCGGTGGAGCATCCTACCGGCGAGATGAGCTGCGTCATGGAGACGGATGCAGACGGCCAGGTCACCAGCGCCGCCATCTTGCGTACCGCGCGCAAGCTTATGGATGGAGAGATTTTCGCATGAGTCGTATCGTAAGCTGGCACGCCGATCCCTCACGCCCGCGGTTTGTACCACCCGCCGGCGCGGTCGATGCGCACTGCCATGTCTTCGGACCGATGGCGCAGTTCCCCTTCAGCGCGAAGGCCAAATATCTTCCCGAAGATGCCGGGCCGGACATGTTGTTCGCGTTGCGCGACAGGCTCGGTTTCTCCCGCAACGTCATCGTGCAGGCCAGTTGCCACGGCACGGACAACAGTGCGACGCTGGATGCAATCGCAAAATCCGATGGACGCGCGCGCGGGGTAGCGGTTGTCGATCCAGCCATCAGCGATGCCGAACTTGAAAACCTGCACCAAGGCGGCATTCGCGGCGTGCGGTTCAACTTCCTGAAACGGTTGGTCGACGATGCGCCCAAGGACAAATTCCTTGAGGTCGCCCGTCGCATCCAGGGCCTCGGCTGGCATGTCGTCGTCTATTTCGAGGCGGATATCCTGGAAGAACTCCGTTCGTTCCTCGACGCCATCCCTACGCTGATCGTCGTCGACCATATGGGGCGGCCCGATGTCACGCAAGGACCGGATGGACCGGATATGCGTGTCTTCCGGGCACTCCTCGACAGCCGCGACGATATCTGGACCAAGGTGACCTGTCCCGACCGCCTCGATGGCAGCGGCCCGCCATGGGATGCTTTCGCACAGGCCGTGCGCCCCCTTGTCGAAGACTATCCGGATCGCGTCCTGTGGGGCACCGACTGGCCGCACCCGAACATGCAAGATGCAATTTCGGACGATGGCGCGCTGGTCGATATGATCCCCCGCATCGCACCGACGCCTGAGTTGCAACATCGCCTGCTCGTGGACAACCCGGCCAGACTCTACTGGCATGATTAAAGCATGGATGCTGTCACCGTCGAAACGGGGGCATGCGCTTCATTGGCATGGAGATCGATAGCCGCCAACCAGTCTGAACCAGGCTGCGGCGGTTCCGCAGTTGAGTTCACGCAGACGGAGGGCGGGCATAGAGGGGGATACCTTATGACCGTCACGACATCGAAAGCCGAAAGCGCAGGCTGGGGCTCAATCTTTCTTGTCTATTGTTACGGTCTGCTTGCCATAGCGTCCGCCGGCAAGATGGCGCCGATCGCAGCGGATATGGGCAAGGCGCTCGGCTCTTCTCCGCAGGAGATCGGCTGGATTATCGGTCTCCTGTTCATTGCTCCCACACTCGGCTCAACCCTGGGCGGGTCAGCAGTCGATAGGTACGGTGCTCGGCCCATGCTCGCTGGCGCATGTGTGCTCATCGTGATCGCAAACGCCATTTGCTACATAAGCGACAGCTTGGGCCTGATCGAAGCGGCACGTCTGATCGAAGGTATCGGCTTTGTAGCGATCACCGCTGCCGCTCCTTCGCTCCTCATCATGACTACATCGGGAAAACGGCAAACCGGGGCCATGGCGCTCTGGTCGACCTATTTCGCCGCAGGCATAAGCGCCGGTCTGCTCCTTGCCGCTCCATTCTCCGCAACCGAACACTGGCGTCTGCCATTCGTCATTCATGGTGCGGCGGCAGCCGGCCTTGCCCTTTCCGTCGGCTTGCTCCCGGTGCCTGGACAGACGTCCCGCGGAACCGCTGGCAACGACGACGCCTTGCGGGCGGTGATCGGAGAATCGGGCGTACTCCGGTTGGCGGCCGCATTCGCGATACTCACCATCGCTGGTTTTGGCGTCAATATCGTCATGCCTCAATACATGGCCAAGACTCTTGGTGTTTCCGTATCCATGGGATCTGCTGCCGTAGCGATCTCGAATATCGCCAGTATCTGCGGAGGGATATTGACCGGCTTTCTTCTCTCCCGCGGTCACTCGTTCAAGCTCGTTGCCGCAACCATATCCGTCTTAGCCTGTATGGCGAGCATCTCTCTTTTCCTGCCTCAATCGAGCGTAACCTTAACGATTGTGAGCTTGATGGTCTGGGGTTTCGCCACGCCTGGTACGATGGTGGCGGTGGTCATGATCATGATTCCACGCGTTCTCAAGAACACCGCTATTGTTGGCCTGGCTAACGGTGTTGTCGTCCAGAGCGGCTCTGCCGCCGCGTTCTTCGTACCCGCAATTTACTTCTCTTTACTGGCCAATGGTATCTGGTGGTACTTTGCCCTTCTCGGCCTGGCCTGCGTCATCTTTGCTTTGATAACACTCCTTACCATCCAGCCGACGGGCGGCATGATCGACGATGGTGCAAATATCCACTAACGCCATCTGAACACATGAACCGCCAGTCGCGGAAATGGTGGGGAGGATTGGAGATGGCTGTGCGGGAATGGGACGGGAGTATGATCGGAAAGGGTAGCGCACCCCTATACGAACCTATCCAACCGCTGGGCGCATGACGTGCTCTCCGGCAATTACTAAAGACGAATGCACATGTGCGTGCGACCGATAGTGCTGGCCGCCGGCCGTTCGAGCCGGATGGGCTTCGACAAGCTCCGGACCAATCTGGGCGGACGGCCAGTGCTGGCGCATATCGTCGATACAATCGAACAGGCGGGTTTACCGCCGCCTCATATCGTAACGGACGCGGATGCCGCTGAACTCAGGGATATCCTTGGGAAGCGCGAACTATGCCAGACCCGAGCTTCCGACGCCCGTCGGGGAATGGCCCATTCATTGATCGCTGGGATCTCCGCGCTGCCGCAAGATACGCGTGCTGCGATCATTTGTCTGGGCGACATGCCATTTGTCCCGGCAAGCCTCTTGCAAAGGATGGCTCAGCAAGCGACCCCATCGACGATTTTGGTTCCTATAAGCGATGGGCGAAGGGGGAATCCGATCACATGGGGTTCTGATTTTTTCCCCGCGCTGCTGAATCTCTCAGGTGATACTGGCGCACGCTCACTTCTCGAAAAATATCGCGCGTCTGTCGTTCCCATCCATATTGACGATCCCGGTATTCACTTTGACCTGGACACACCGGCAGCGTTGGCGGCCGCACAAAGTCAATGGAATCAGAGGCACGATGGTTTAACCAGACTACCGACCAAGCTTAGCGATCAATCACCGGATCGATGAGAATGGCCCGGAAATCGTTGACGTTCGTGCATGTGGGTCCTGTTACGACGAGATCGTCCAGCGCAGCGAAGAAGCTATAGGAATCGTTGCGGCGCAAATAGGCCGCAGCATCCAGTTTCTTCCCGGCAGCGCGCGTCAAGGTCGACGCGAACGCAACAGCTCCCGCATTGTCGCCGGCGCCATCCAGGCCATCGGTATCGACTGCCAGCGCCGCAATCCCTTCCTGCCCCGCTGTCGCCAGCACAAAGCCCAGAAGATATTCGCTGTTCCTGCCTCCTCTGCCTCGGCCGGAGACGGTCACGCTCGTCTCTCCGCCGGACAGAATGCATGCCCTACGCCCCGCTCGAAGCGTTTCGAGCGCCAGCTTTGCATGCGCGGAACCCAATTCACGCGCCTCCCCCTCCAGGTCATCCCCCAGAATGATCGGCTTGTAGCCGACGCTTTCGGCGCACCGGGCTGCTGCAATGAGAATATCGCCCGGCTTGACGATCAGGAACGCACTATCACCTGCCCGTCTTGATCGATCGTCAGGTGAGGGATTATCCAAACCCTTCCGCAGGTGCCGGTTGATGGATTCCGGAACATCTATGCCATATCGCTCGAGAATCGGTGTCGCCGCAACGGCTTCCGCCGCATTGGCAATCGTCGGACCAGACCCGATCTTGCGAATGTCGTCTCCCGGTATGTCTGAGACGGCAAGAGTGAGCAGGCGCGCCTTACCTACCGCATGCGCCAGTCGGCCGCCCTTCACCGTGGAAATCTGCTTGCGCACCGCATTGATTTCGGAAATTGTTGCCCCGCTTTTCAGCAAGGCCTTGTTCAGTCCTTGCTTATCTTCAAGGCTGACGCCTTCGGGCAAGCCGACAAGAAGCGCCGAAGCCCCGCCAGACATCAGCGCGATGACGAGATCATCGTGAGAAAGATCTTTGACCAACTCCATCATGCGGTCCGCAGCCACCACGCTGTTCCCGTCGGGAACCGGGTGACCAGCCTCCAAAATCTGAATTGGACCGGAATAGGAAGGCGATTGATGGCCGTAAGGCACAACGACGGCGCCGGAAAGCGGGGCCGGCCAAAGTCTGGCAAGCTCATTCGCCATCGCTGCCGCGGCCTTGCCCCCTCCGATGACGACGGTTCGACCGAGAGGAACTGAGGGGAGAAAGCGCTCAAGCTTGCCTTCGACGCCGGCAGCGTTCAATGCTGTCGACAGGAGAGCATCAAGCTGTACCCTTTGCCTCGCCTCGAGATCAACGAGCGCGCTCATTTCGAGACACCTACGCCATTTTCGACCGGCCGGCCGGCAAAGAAAGCGGCGATATCGCGCGCCAAGCTTAAGCCCATACCTTCCCTTGCGCGTCTCGTCGCACTTCCGAGATGCGGCAGGAGGAAGGTGTTAGGTGCCTCTACAAGATCGCGGCGAATATCGGGCTCGCCGACAAAAACGTCGAGCCCGGCGCCGCCGAGCTTGCCGGATTGCAACGCCGCAATCAGGGCTGTTTCATCGATCAACCCTCCCCGTGCCGTGTTGATCACGATCGCACCAGATTTCATCGAAGCTATGCGCTCTGCATTGAGCCAGTTTTGCGTCTCCTCGGTCAATGGCAAATGCAAAGATAGAAAATCGCTGCCAGCCAGGACTTCCTCCATCGATGAACAAATGATCGTCCCGGGAGGGGGTGGATCACCCGCGGACGATGAACGGACCGAGGTCAGTATGTTCATGCCAAACCCTGCCGCTCGGCGAGCGACCGCGCGGCCGATCCGGCCAAAACCGAGAATACCCAAGGTCGAGCCGTGAATATCCGTACCGACGAGCTGGTTCGGTTCCCAACCGGTCCACATCCCCGACCGCAACAAAGCCTCCGCTTCGCTTGCGCGCCTGGCCGCTCCGAGGAGGAGGAGCCAGGCTATGTCCGCCGTGGCTTCGGTGAGCACGTCGGGCGTGTTCACCAATGCTATTCTCCGAGCTTGCAGCGCCCTGAGATCGATATGGTCGATACCCACGGAGTAAGTCGCTACAAGCCGGATGGAAGGGGGTAACCGATCGATAAAATCCGCGGTCACCTTGTTCATCAAGGTGCAGATGAGAGCGTCAAAACCGTTGCAATTCTCAAGAACGCGCTCAGGAGCGGACTCACCGGGAAGGATCGAAAGATCGGCGAAAGATTGAATTTCCCCGACAACCCTGGCGGGCATTGCATATGTCGCCAGGACCCTCGGACGAGCCTGCAGCGAACCAACCTCTTGCGACAAGGAAATCCCCCCAACTACTGTGGAATGGCAGCGTAATGCCAACGGCTTGACCACCGGCTAAAGACCGGAAGGAATTGTCCGCCGCATGCCTAATTCTTGCTCTTCACAACATACTTCGATATAGAACCGTTTACAAGAAGGTTGGCCTTTCGCTCGATCGTTTTCAGCCGCGAAATGGAGACGGAAACCGGAAAAAGAAGCAACTGCTCGCTTCGATCGGTGGACCAGCATTCCAGAGCGCGGCGATGCGATCGCCATGGCGTTCAAAAGAGTGTAATCGAGTGGATCAGGCGGATGCCAATGCTGTTTTATCGATCGGACAAGATGGGGTTTTCATAGAAAAGTGGGGAATTCCATCCGCCGAGTTTGCCCCAGCTTCAGCGGCGGGCGCGATCACATCGTTGCGCACCGTTCGTACCCATGCTCTTCATAGCTCCCCCATCACCGGTCCAAGCGGCCGAGCATATCATAGGGGGCTCCTGCGATGGCGGCGTTGGGCTGCGTCAAGCAGAGGGCTTTGGAGGGACCGATACAAGCAGCCATCGGCTGTCAAAGGACCAAGAAGTATAGCGCGTGAATCCTTGGCACGGGGAGGGGCGCATGCAGCTTGAGGGCAATGATTGGCCTACCTTCGGTTGGATTTCCGATATCCGCCCGTGCCTTGAGAGCGCCCGCCGGCAGCATCGCAATGTCGTCCTGGGAACGATCACACGCCTCGTCGGCTCTTCGCCGCGTCCAGCAGGAACACAGATGGTGTTCGATCAGGATCGGGCCGGCGGCTATTTTTCCGGAGGATGCCTGGAAGCGGATGTGGCCAACCATGCCGCTGAAGTGCTCCGCGATCGCACTCCCAAGACACTGCTTTACGGACAGGGAAGCCCCTGGATCGACATCAGGCTTCTTTGTGGCGGAACCATAGAAATCCTCCTCGAATCCATCGATTCCGAGGAACCCGCGGTCGCCGAATTGCTGCGCCTTGAGGTAGCTCGAATACCCGCTCTGTGGCGTAGTGACGGCTATGCCCGCACAGTCGAACCAGCTCCCCCCGATTGCCCCACCTGGGCCGCGGATGGGACGAAATATAGCCTTCGCTACGACCCCAAAAGTCGCCTAGTCGTTGTCGGCGGAGATCCGACCGCACTGGCTCTGGCAAAGTTGGCTTCCGATGCGGGTTTCGAAACCTATCTGATTCGCGGAAACGGACCTGGGACCACGCCTCCAATCGGCGGGTTGACCTATCTGAGAACCGCTCCTGCGGCCACGTTGCACGCGATGAGCCCGGATCCCTGGACCGCTGTGGTTTCGGTCACGCACGACGATGTCGTCGACGACGATGTCGTAACTTCGGCCCTGCGCTCCAGCGCCGGGTATATCGGTGTCCTCGGGGCCCGCTCAAGAATCGGATCGAGACGTGACCGATTGATAAAAGCGGGTTTCGGCGAACATGACCTAACCCGGATCCACGCGCCAATCGGTATCGCTGGTTGCGGGAAGACGCCTTGGGAAATCGCCGTTTCGATCGTTGCCGAGATCATGCAGTCGCGCAATCTGAGCGCGCGTGCACCGGAAAGCCAAATCAACCCGGCAGCCTGATGTTTCGGAACTGCCGGGAGGCAGAGGGTCAGCTTGCGCGCTCCATAGCGCATTATGCCGGCTCGCTTAGGACCCTTTGCCGATATATGCTATGGTCACGCCTTACGGCCCCGAGGCTTCAGCTTGATTGCACGAGGCTGTGGGGCGCAACGAGCACAAGACGCCTTCCATGAGGAAAGAAGTCTGGCGGGAGCAATCGATGAAAGACCATCGGAGCATATGGGAGACTCCCGGGGAGGAGCGACACGCGAACCTGAATTTCTGGCAGGACGCGGTGCTAGCCACATTTTGCCGGGTCAACATTCATTCCCGGGCGCAAGATGATTTTCTCGGTCGGATCGAAAGGCATTCATTCGATGAATTCGACCTGCTCGACATAAAGGTTTCTCCCCATACTTTTGAGCGCACCCCAGAATATATCGTCGATGACAGCTGTAACGATATTCTGATTAACACGATCAAAAGCGGTTATCTCAAATTCTATCAATTTGGCCGTGAGGATATCGTTGGGCCAGGGGACATGTTCCTCAGCGATAGCGCTTCGCCATTCAGCTATCTCTTCAACGACCCCATTGCGGTCCAGACTTTCAGAATTCCACGTCGGTTCCTTACGAGCCAAATCCCCAATGTCGAGGATGTAAGCGCGCGCAAGATCGATGCCGAGGGCCACTGGTCCAAGGCACTGGCTGCCTATATCGGCGCCCTGCAGGCCTCCGGCCGGGACCATCTGAGCCTGCAGCCGGCCTCGCAGTTCGCCGAGCAGATCGTAAGCCTCGTTCGCCTCGCAATCGGTCCTTCGATTTCGGATATTTCGCATCACCAGGCAAAAACGCTCACACGGATCCGCCAGGCGATGCGCGAAAGATTGAACGAGGAAGGCTTGTCGCCCAGGGAGATCGCGAATGACGTGGGCATCTCGAGAAGTTACCTAAATCTCCTGCTTGCCAAAGCCGACACCTCGTTCCGGCGTGAGTTGGATGGCATGCGGATCGATCTGGCCATGCGGATGCTGGGGCCATATGGCCGTCGATTGAGCATCAAGGAAGTCGCCCTGCAATGTGGCTTTGCCAACGGCGCCCACTTCTCACGCAAGTTCCGAGCCGCCCGCGGCATGCCGCCAAGCGAATACCGACACTTTGCTCTTGCCGCCGAACCCGAAGATGCCTGACCTGATCGGCAGGACGCTGCCGTGATCCCGTCATCGAGGCGCTGGCGCATGACGAGCCATTGGCGCCGCGCCACCGCGACCATGCGCTGAACAGCGACTGGCACGACCACCGGGATTGCCATATTACGCCTGACGATGAAACCTTTCAGCTTGTGCGCTTGGGATCGCACGCGGAATTGGGATGGTGATGCCCGCGTATGGCGGGAGTCATCCAACTCCCGTTACAATTCCCTGCTTTCCCGAAGATGATAGTTTTAGGAATGGCGCAGGCAAATCGCTGATACTCTAATAACACTGACTGATCGGGGAGGCACAACATGACGACCGACCATTCCGCTGGCTGGGATGCCGTCGCTGAGCGGTTCATGGCTATCCGTTCGGAGATCGGTGTGACATTAGTCCGATCTTGGGCGCGGGACAGTCTGCCTTCATCAGCCGCTATACTCGATATAGGGTGCGGGTCCGGCGTGCCAATTGCCCAAGCATTGGTAGACGATGGCTTCTCTGTCTGGGGGATCGATGCGTCGCCTTCACTTATCTCGGCCTACCGGCGTCAGCTGCCTGACATGCCTGCCGCCTGTGAACCAGTGCAGAACAGTGACTTCTTTGGCCGCACCTTTGTCGGTGCCGTATCGATCGGCCTCGTCTTCCTGCTTCATGCGGCCGACCAGCGGAAGCTTCTCAGTAATGCGGCAAGCGTGTTGGAACCGGGCGGACGATTTCTGTTCAGCGCCCCGCGCGAGGTTTGCGAATGGAGTGATACACTGACCGGCCGCACATCAATGTCGCTAGGAGCGGACGCCTATGCGGCGCATCTCGCCATAGTAGGACTCAGTTTGGCACACTGCCATTCCGATGAGGGCGGGAACAACTACTACGAGGCGGTTAAACCCATTTAACGCGCCCCCAACGATCTCGAAGGCGGGCTCCGCTTTTCCCAAACCGGTTCACAATTGCCAATTCCCAAAATGTACCATCGAACATGGAGGAACGGGAAAACTCAAGACGCCGGCGAACACATCAATTCCGTCCCATGTCTGACCTACCCCGGCGGGATGGCGGAGATCGCACGACAAACGCTGCCGGATTGGCAAAATGCAAGACAACGCCGATCACCGGGTTTTCCGTCACCCCCTCGCGGTTCCCTGTTCCGCCTCGAACGTGCATTTGCCTCTGCGATGCCACAGAGCCAGCGCATTGGCGCGATCATCGTCCGGCAGATCGACCAGCCCGCCTTGAAGATATGATGAGAACATCTCTCCATATCTAACTTCTCGAGCCCTTAGGCACGTCCCGCAACTCCCAGCTATGAAAGGATTGCAGGCGCTCGCCATGCTTGCGAGAAGGGAAGTCTCACGGCAGCAAAGATTTAAGTGTGACGCGCTCGGGTCGTCAGACGAAGACACTCAGGTTGGGCGTGTGCAAGACGGTGTCAATAGGAATTGCCCGACGGCTCAGCAGCAGCGGCCTTTCCGCTCCCAGTGAAATCCTGTCGGATCGCCGTACGGCGATTGTATCGCATGGACGATCAGAGTTGCGCTGGCGGCAAAGCAGAAGGGCGCTATCGACCTCAAATATCGCCTCCTCATCCGTTGGATTGACGAGGACACTCCCGACAACACGCAGCGTCCGCGATGCCGGGCGTTCCGCCCAGGCCTCCCCACAATGGAAACGCGCGACGCGAAGCTTCAGCAACTCCTTGTTGTCGCAAATATGGTAACAGCCGCTCTTGGTTTCATCGACAAACTCGCGGCGTGAAAGGCGGATCGGGACCTCATATGTTATCTGGTCACCGAGCATGTCGAGCCACTCATCGTAACGGCGTTCATCCAGCAGCTTCGCCTCCAGCGAAAGAAACCGTGAAGCGAGATGAGACATTTCCATCGTCGACCCAACCGACCTTTCCATGAGCATAGTTTTCATGTCGACCTCACCCGTTCCGCATCATTTTCAGCCACTGTTTCCAGAAGCCGGCCTGGAGATACTCACCATAATAGGTGTCGAAGAATTGCCCTGGTCCCTTCCAGTCCGGATTCGGTTCGGGACGCTTCTGTTGATAGTTGAGTTCTGCGCCCACTTTGCGGTTCCACGGACTCTGTGCGGCTTTGGACGCGCCTTCCCAGATCGTCATATCGTCCTGCTCGAAGATGCCGCCGGCGCCGAAGGTATATTGACCGGATAGGTAAGCCTTGCGCTGATATTCCTCCGGCATGAAGGCAAAGTTGAACTGCCAGTGCCAGACTTCCATTACGCCGGGTGCGATCGGGCTCCACACCCGGATGTCAGTATTCGGTATCGGAAACTCTCCCGGCCCCGGTGGTTCGGGCATCCGCAAATAGCTGAAGTTAGGAAAGATCGTCCCGACAGAAGGAGGAACAGTCACGAGCAGCTCTCTTTGCGTCTCATCCAAGGCGCTAAGGTCGAACTGGCTGGCGAGTTCCTCGGGAAAACCCCAATATTTGAAAGGAGGACCAAACCATTCGGGTAGCCGGTAACCGAGAAACTCATGACCGTTTTCAAAGAGGAAGCCGTGCGCATATTGGCCGCCCTCGCGCACGTCGCCAGGCAGATAGCCCGTCAATGTTACGGAGTGATGCGCCGTGCCGATATGGTAGGTGTCACCCACGAAATTTTCGGCACCGCTCTTCCAGTCGGCGTGCAGGATGAAGCGCTCCGGGGGAGCAAGGGCTTTGACGCCGTCGGGATGAAGGCCAAAGATCGCATCGAACATCCAGGCGGCACCGCCTAGATAGTCTCTCAGGCTCTCGGCCTCTTCCGACAGACAAGCAAATATGAATCCGTGGATGCTGTCCACCTTGGGCGCACGCCGCAGGCCCCATTCAGAAGCATTGAGCCGGCCTCCATAGGCAGCTTGCATTTCCGGAGCGCCGACGAAGCTGCCGTCGTTCTTGAAAACCCACCCATGATAGGGGCATTTGAAATGGGAGGCGTTGCCGTAGTCTTCCTGGCACACATGGCTGCCGCGATGCGGGCAATGGACTGCCCGCGATGATTGGTCCGGTTGCATAGTTAGCTGATCTGGATTTCTGATGCCAGCCTGGGCGGGAGGCGGAGCGTAGCGGAGCCGAGCGGCCAGGCTGGCATCTTGACTGTTTCCGGGGCTGGAGGGCGGTAGCCGAGGCTGCTGTGTGGGCGCAGTCGGTTGTAATGCTCGCGCCACCAGCCCGTGACGCAGCGGACCTCCTCCAGGCTGTAGAAGATCTCGCCATTGAGCAGTTCATCGCGAAGGCGGGCATTGAAGCTCTCGATATATCCATTCTCCCAGGGGCTGCCGGGTTCGATGTAGAGGGTGGTGACACCGAGCCGACCCAGCCACTCTCGCACCGCATGGGCGACGAACTCGGGACCATAGCACATTGGGAAGCGCCGTTTCGGGAGCCGAGATGGCCCTGATGAAGGCAAGGCCGCGTAGCGGCCGTAGGCTTCATCAGGGCAAGCCATGGCCGGCCAGCAGGTGTCTAAAGTGAAGTTGTCGA
>NZ_SEOO01000046.1 GCF_004152865.1 Sphingobium cupriresistens
TCGCGAAAGACTGGGAGCGATCCATCGCCTCATCAACAGCTTGGGCCCTCATCGCCTCAATCCGCATGCTCACACGCAGAACCGCAAGGTATTGTCAGAATTGAGAAACTTCCGAATCCGGCTCTAAAGGAATGTCGCGATGACAGTCGAAAAATTACCTATCAAATTTGACCGTCGACAGCACCCGCGTTTCGTGACGGCTTTCGAAGCCGAATTGGTCGAAGGCGATGAAGTCCGCATGGTGATCGTGGGCGATATCTCCGCGGGGGGATGCCTATTGGAAGAGGGACGCGGCTTCAATGTCGGTAGTCGGGTACAGCTTCGCGCCAAAGGGCTGGACATAGCATCGCGCGTCAGTTGGGTGCGCGATGACCTGTGCGGAGTCCGCTTCATGCAGATGGTCGATCCCCTGAAAGTGATTCAGGATAATATGACGACCGTTCCAAGCCTGACGGAGTTGATTGCGAAATTTTCGAAGGACCGCGCCGATGGAGCCAGATTGTCGCGTTGATCCGTGATGCCACATAGAAGCGGACCGACATAAACCGATCCGCTTGATAACAGTTCCGGTCAACCTTTCGACTTATCCAGATCATAGCTGCCCAAACCAGGCTTGAACGACTTCTCGTCGATGAACTGTCGGGTTGCTTCCTTGCGGCCTTCATTGTCGAAAAAGCCGGCCGCCTCCTGCGCACGCACCAGATAATCTTCAGCATTATCATAGGTCATCTCGCGCACGCGGCGGATGGCCCATTTCGTGCCACGCAGAGCTTCGGCATTCTTGCCCAGCAGCACATTTGCGATTTCCGTCACCCGCGCCTCAAGGCGATCGGTCGGCACCGCTTCGTTGACAAGACCCCATTCCGCTGCCTGCGTCCCGGTCAGGTTTTCCCCCATCATGGCGTGGTACATCGACCGACGGAACCCCGTGAGTTCGGTGATGATCTTGCTCGCGCCGCCACCGGGCAGGATTCCCCAGTTGATTTCCGACAAGCCGAATTGGGCGTCCTCCGCCGCGACAGCCAGATCGCACGCGAAGAGCGGGCCATAGGCTCCGCCAAAGCACCAACCGTTGATCATCGCGATCGTCGGCTTCTGATACCAGCGCAGTCGTTCCCACCAGCCATAAGCCTCGCGCTGGGCCTTACGCGTCGCGTGCAGACCCTGATGTTCATTCTCACGGAAATATTCCTTCAGATCCATGCCGGCCGACCAGGACGTGCCTTCGCCCGTCAGCACCAGCACGCCGACATCCTCCCGAAATTCCAGCTCCTCCAATATGCGCATCATTTGCCGATTGAGCTTGGGACTCATGCAGTTTCGCTTTTCAGGGCGGTTGAACCAGACGGTAGCGATGCGGTTTTCGACTTTGAAGCCGACGGTGTCTTCTTCTCCACGATCAGACATGGCATTCCTTCCCGGATGGACTAAAACTTGCTATGTCAAATAGCATTATATGATTGCTATTGACAATAGCATAATGGAGATTCGATGCGTGATCCGCTTTCCCATCTGCCCGGCTATGCCTTGCGTCGCGCCGCCCATGTCATAATGGTCGATCTCTCCACCCGATTGCAGGCGATCGATCTGAAATTGTCCGAGGCATCCGTTCTGCTGCTGATCGATGGACGGGATGATATCACCTCGAGCGAGATCGGGCGCATACTCGACATTCAGCGTGCGAACATGGTCCCGCTGCTCAACCGGCTGGATGCGCAAAAGCTGATCCAGCGTCGGCCGCTGGATCGCAAGTCGATGGCGATCACGCTCACTGAGGAGGGAAAGAAACGCCTTGTGCGAACCAAGGCCATCACCCAGGCGTTTGAGACGGACCTCTTGGCGCGCATTCCCCAGGAGCATCGGGATCATTTCGTCCCGGCGCTCAATGCTCTTTGGATGGCGGATAGTTCGACCGCATAAGAGGAAATCGAATATTGGCGCCGCCCTGAAACTATCTGCCATCCGTTCCTTCTGATCAAGTGCAGACTGATCAAGTGCAGATAGCGGCCTGCAACTTCGCGGCCTTTTGGATCGCCCCCAGATCCCCATGCATTGGCGATCATACGAGGGGTTGCGATACTCGGTATCCGCAGGAATATTCCGATGGCCGCCAGGGTTAGGCGGCAGTGGCGTTAGATCCCGGCCTTGTGAAGGAAGCCGAATTTACCGACAGCGACCACCCAATGGCAATCTGATTCGCGTCGCAGGCCGCATCACCAAGCTCAAGGGCTCGACTGGCATCGGCCCGGCGAATGAGCGGCGGCCGGGTCGCAAGCTTGGCTATACCGCCGTCAGTAGGGCGACCGAAGAGGGACGTGACGTTGTGCTCTATGTTTCCCCGCCTGTCTCCCCTGACACTCTCCGGCGCTATTAAGGCCGACACGCGCTATACGATGGTGGGCCTTCTTCAAAGCGCCGGAGACAAGGCGAATAATCAGCCGTCGTCCATGTGGCTGTTCAGCTACGATCCGCTTTGACGACGCCGTTGCAGGTGGCAGCGGCGGTCCCTAGAAATGAGGTCAGGCGTCGCAAGCCGTACGATCCTACATGACCATATCTCCCATCCATAGCGCTTCGCCTCAGGTCCACCTGTCAGGGCGCAGCGACCATGCGCGGGGTTCGATTTTGAAATCGCAGCGACTTGTGCTAAAGCCACTTTGCTGAACGTCGCGTTTTGACGGATATCGGGCCGCTTCGGCTCTCCTTTGTCCCCATATTTGCCTCTAAAAGCCGGGATGCGCGAATTGTCGCGTATGCCCGTAGACCTGTGACAAGGAGACTTCGTTATGATCACCGGAACCGTCAAATTCTTCAATGCCGACAAGGGCTATGGGTTCATCGCTCCCGAAACGGGCGGCGACGATGCGTTCGTGCATATTTCTGCCGTCGAGCGCGCCGGCCTGCGCACGCTCGATAAAGACCAGCGCGTCACCTACGAGCTGGAAAAGGATCAGCGCGGCAAGATGTCGGCAGTCAACCTCCAGGCAGCCTGACAAGGGCTTGGCCGGGCGGCTCGGCCGCCCGGCCCCTATCGGGCTGCATTTAACACAACAGGATATTTCTCTGCATGAAAAGATATAAGGAACCTCAGTTTCAGGAGCGCATCGCTGCGGCCGCGCGCGCCCGAACGGCGGTTCTCGAACAATTGCGCGACAAGCCCCCGGTCGATGAAGCCGCAGCGGCCGAACGCGCCGAACGGCGTCTAGCAAAGGAAGCGGCGGCACGCGAAAAGCGTCAAAACGCCCTTTTGGCGGCTAAAGAAGAGAAGGCCGCCAAAAAAGCGCTGGCCCTCGAAGCCGCAGCGGCAAGCGCCGCACGCCAGAAGCCGGTATTGACCGAAGCCGAACGTAAAGCTGCGCGCGACGCGCGCTATCTCGCCCGGAAGAACCGGGCCTGATCTTGAATAGGCAGGGCGCAGTTCCACCATCAGCGACAGTCCGGGGACAATCTCCCAACGACACGCTCATTGGATGGGTCAAACGCCATCGCCTGCAAACAAAACGCGGCACAAGCCGCGAGGATTTTATATGAATATCATTTCCGAAACCCGTAGCCGCCCGGCCTTCCGCCTGCCCTATGGCAGGTCGGTCAGACGACCCGCCACGCCCGCCGCAGCAACATTGTCGAGTTGCGAATTGAAGCAGATCGTCGCGGCCGTTCTGGGCTGACCAATCGCAGGCTCGCAAACATATCCATTGCGGGCTTCCCAATATTATAAGGAACACCGATGAGCCGAGAAAAAATCCGCCCCTTTTTGATCACTAAGGATGAGGAAGGGAATTTTCGGCTCACGGTTCGCGAAACCCGTTATAATTCGCAGGGTTATCCGCTCGTAACATCTCAGTTACAAGATGAAGTGTTCAAATCGGCAGCAGCCGTGCGCAACTTTGCGCGAGATACGTTCAAGGCTCAACCTGGACAATATGCCACGCAATAAAGGCGCATGAAGCCAATAAAGGGGCATGTTTTTTGGCCATAACTGCTGAAGTTGCAACAGTGCCGGTTGAACTGATCGACACCGCCGATCTTCCTGATGGCGGGACATTGCGCCTGTTGCGCCGGGGCGACGATTATTCGATCCGCTTCCGCGACACGGAGTTGATGGGCAACCAGGTCCGTCAGTCCGAAGAGGCGCTGGCCGTCTTGACATGCGAGCGGCTGACACAGAGCGACAGCCGCATCCTCATCGGCGGGTTGGGCATGGGCTTCACGCTGGGCGCTGCGCTCAAATCCCTTCCCACAACCGCCGCGGTTACGGTGTCCGAGCTACTCCCCGCGATCGTAGAATGGGCGAAAGGACCGCTGGCCCACCTGTTCCATGATTATTTGACCGACGACAGGGTGTGCCTGACAATGGGCGACGTGCATGACGCCATCGTCAAGGAGACGGTCGGCTATGACGCGATCCTGCTGGATGTCGATAATGGTCCCGATGGGTTGATCCACATTGCCAATGAGCGCCTCTATTGCAATTGGGGGCTGCGCGCAGCACACGCGGCCCTGCGGCCAAAGGGGATACTCGCTATATGGTCGGCTTATCCAGACGATGATTTCGTCGATCGACTTGAACGCGCCCGTTTCCATGTCGAAGAGGTCGACGTGCCGGTCGTGATCGATGGAGAAGCCGCCACCCATATTATCTGGTTTGCAACCCGGAACGAATGACGATCAAGGTGCAGCCATCAAGGCAGACATGCTGACGTTCAACGAAGCGGCTCCAAATGCGCGTCCGTCGCAGGATGCGATCAACAAAATTCATCACCGCCAGTTCAGGTGTTCAGCGTGCCACGCCGGCGCTGAAGATTTCGCCTGCATACACTTATCCACCGGCATAACGATCACGCGCGCGCGGCGGTGATGATGATTTCGACCTTATAGTCGGCGGTCGCCAGCCTGGCTTCGCCGGTGGCGCGGGCCGGGGCGTCGACGTCGGCGATCCAGGCGTCCCAAACGCTGTTCATTTCGGTGAAATCGGTCATGTCGGCCAGCCAGATGGTCGCACGCAAGATATGCGCCTTGCTGCTGCCGGCGAGGGCCAGCAGGCGGTCGATCTCGTCCAGCGCGAACTGGGTCTGGGCGGTCACGCTGTCGCCTTCCCCGACCTGGCCAGCCAGATAGACGGTGTCGCCATGGATGACCGCTTCGCTCATGCGCGGGCCGGTTTCGATGCGGGTGATGGTCATGCTATGTCTCCTTGCCTCAGTGCCGGTAGCGCGAGAGCGCCAGGTCGGCGGTTTCGATGTCCGGCCTGGCCCCGCTGATGATGTCGGCGATCACCCGACCTGATCCGCAGGCCATGGTCCAGCCCAGCGTGCCGTGGCCGGTGTTGAGGAACAGATTGTCGATCGTCGTCGCACCCACCACCGGGGTCGAGTCCGGCGTCATCGGCCGCAGTCCGCTCCAGAATGTCGCGCGTGAGAGGTCGCCAGCGCCGGGGAACAGCGTATTGACACTATGGTCCAGCGTGTCGCGGCGCGCCTGCGGCAGGTCGTTGGTATAGCCCGACAGTTCGGCCATGCCGCCCACGCGGATGCGGTCGCCCAGCCGGGTGATCGCCACCTTGTAGCTTTCGTCGAGCAGGGTCGACACCGGTGCGGCGTCCGGCTGCACGATCGGCACGGTGATCGAATAGCCCTTCACTGGATAGACCGGCAGGCGCAGGCCGAGCGGCGCGACCAGCAAGGGCGAGAAGCTGCCCATCGCGACCAGATAAGCGTCGCCGCTGACCATGCCATGATCGGTGACGACATGGCGGATGCGGCCGGCGCCCGTCGCCAGCGCCTGAATATTGCGGCCCAGCAGGAATTGCACGCCCCGCGCCCTGGCCATGTCCGCCAGCGCATTGGTGAATTTGAAGCAATCGCCGGTTTCGTCATTGGGCAGGCGCAGCCCGCCGACGATCGGCGACCCGCTGGCCGCCAGCCCCGGTTCGGCGGCCAGGCAACCGGCGCGGTCCAGCACTTCGAACGGGACGTTGTCGGCGCGCAGCACCTCGATATCCTTGGCGATGCCGTCGAGTTGCTTTTGTTCCCGAAATAGCTGGAGCGTGCCTCGGCTGCGTTCGTCATAGGCGATGCCGGTTTCCGCGCGCAGCGCGATCAGCCGGTCGCGGCTATATTCCGCCAGCCGGACCATGCGCCCCTTGTTGATGCGATAATCCCGCGCGTTGCAGTTGCCGAGCATCGCGACAATCCAACGCAGCATCGCCATGTCCACATTGGGCCGCAGGATCAGCGGCGCATGGCGCATGAACAGCCAGCGCAGCGCCTTGGCCGGGATGCCGGGCGCCGCCCAGGGCGAGGCGTAACCGGGGGAAATCTCGCCCGCATTGGCGAAGCTGGTTTCCTGCGCCACGCCGGCCTGGCGATCGACGACGACCACCTCATGCCCCGCCTGCGCCAGATACCAGGCGGATGTGACGCCGATCACGCCGCCACCCAATATGACGATCTTCATGCCTTGCCGCTCCTCTGGTCAGCAGCGGCGGACGGCGCGGGCAGGTAGCTGCGCGCGTAGCGGCGGCCGAGCCGGGTCAATATCTCGTAGCTGATCGTGTCCGCCTGCGCGGCGACTGCATCGATCGTCTGGTGCGGCCCGATCAGTTCCACCGGTGCGCCGGAATAGAGCAAATAATCGGCGATGTCGGTGACGTCGATCGCCATGCTATCCATCGACACCCGCCCGACGATCGGTGCGCGGACGCCGCCAATATAGGCGCTGCCGCGACCGCTGAGATGACGGGGCCAGCCGTCGGCATAACCGACCGAAATGGTCGCGATGTGCGACGGACGATCGCAAAGGTGGGTCAGGCCATAGCCGACGCCCGCACCCGCCGGCACGGTGCGCAGTTGAAGGATATGGGCGTCGAGCGCGATGACGGCCCGCATCGGATTGGGATCGCCATGCGGCGCGCCGCCATAGAGCGCGATGCCGGCGCGGACCAGATCGCCATGCCGCACGCCCGTCGCCATCGCCCCGCCCGAATTGTCGAGCGACCGCGGTACGCCGGGAAACTGGTCGGCGATCGCGTCGAACCTGTGCCGCTGATCTCGATTGAAGGCGTCGTCCGGCTGATCGGCGCAGGCAAGATGGCTCATGATCAGTTGCAGGTCGATGCCGTCCAGCAAGTGCGGCTGATCGCGCAGGATCGCCAGTTCGCCCGGCGTCAGGCCGAGGCGCGACATGCCGGTATCGACCTGGATAACGCCGGGCAGCCTGCGTACCAGTGTCCGGGCGGTGTGCGCCCAGCCATCGATCTGCGCCAGCGAATTGAGCACCGGCACGGCACCGAGCGCGGCACAGGCAGCTTCGGCGCCGGGCGGCAATCCATTGAGGACATAAAGCGGAACATCCGCCGGCAGATGCGGCTTCAACGCCGCCGCCTCGCACAGATGCGCCACGAAGAAGTGGCGGCACCCCGCCCGCAGCAGGGCATGCGACACCGGAACCGCGCCCAGGCCATAAGCGTCCGCCTTCACCACGCCGGCCACGCTGGCGGGCGCGACCTGACGCGCAATCAATGCATAGTTGGCCACCAACGCGCCCAGATCAATGCGCAGGGTCGCCGCCGTCCCACCGTCCATGCCATATCCTTTCGACGAGACCATAGTAGATCACGTTTCTTCGAATATCCATTTTATATGCAGGACATTATTCGAACATTTTGGCATGAAGTAACGAATATTCTGTTGGATTCGAACGAATGACCGCCACCCTGGATAATAGCGATCGCGCCATATTGCGCTTGTTGAAACTCGACGCCCGACGTTCCAATGCGGACATCGCCGCAAAGGTTGGCCTGTCTCCGTCCGCCTGCCACCGGCGCATCAAACAGTTGGAGGCCGGTGGTTATATTCGCGGCTATACGCTCGTCGCTGGCGGGCGCGACGAAACCGCCATGGTCAATGTGCTGGTCCAGGTGACGCTGGACCGGCAGACCGACGATTTTCTCGCCCGGTTCGAACATGCGGTACGGCAATGTCCCGAAATCCGCGAATGTTTCCTGATGACCGGGGCGGTCGATTATTGGTTGCGGGTGGAGGCGGACAGCGTCGACGCCTATGAGCGCATCCACGGCGAAATCCTGTCGCGGATGCCCGGCGTGACGCGGATCAACTCCAGCATCGCCATGCGCGACGCACTGCGACCACGACGCGCCAAGCAATAATGTTGCGGCGACCTGTGAGGTCATCTGAAAGCTTCGAACATAGTACCACTCGTTGCCCCACTGCGCATCCGGCATGACATAATCCCGGCCGGGTTTCAGCCATTTGGGTTCGATCTTGACCGTGAAGTCGCGTGCGGGCCGCGCCTGGGTCCGGCCGCTCTCGATTGGCTGGCCGTCCGGCTTTTACGCGAAATACCGGCTGACCGGGATTTTCGATCCATAGGCCACCTCAGCGCGCGCGGTCAGATCACCGCTGGCGACACCATCATTGAAGCGGACAATGATCTTTTCGGCCGGGTTGGCGGCCACCGGGGACCAGGCGGCGGCGCCGATCAGACCCAGCGCAGAGCGACGATCACGGCTCGTTTCGCACCGCCAAAGGGCAAGCTCGCCGAAATGCCGTAAAAACGCGGTTCGCCAACGATGAAGGTCGGCATTCCGAGCGGGTCGCCTGTATTTCCGCGATCCTTGATATATTATTTGTGGATTTTGGTCGTGAACCCGCCGCGCGAGCGGCCGGGGGCTTGACCACTTTGCCCCCTTTTGCGTCCGCTGCCGACACAGGGGCGCGCACGGTCGTAGAATCGAACATCTGCATCCGATGCGCTGACGGACTCATCGAAGCCAGCGTGTCGAAAAGGGGGCGAACATGTCGGCCTTGCTCAACCGGTCGAACCGCGTCCACACGCTGTGCCAGTGGCCGTAATCCTTGGGAAGCGACCGCCAACGCACATTCTCCACTGTGAAGAAATGCAGCGCCTCCAGAAAGCGCCGGTCGTCCGCCTTGCGTCCCCGGCGCGGCAAGCACGCCCGGAATAGCAGCAGCGCGTGCTCCCACTCTTCCTCATCCATCCGTGTCGACAACCATTCCGACCTCCCTGATAGTCGGAAGCCTATGAATCAGAACGGATTCATTTTAGGAATTGGAAATTTTCCATACCGACAAATTCGTCCATATTGCCTAGGCTAATGATCTCGGTGCCGGACTTGCCTACAATGGAACATGACGCTGGCCAATGGAATCCGGAACCGGGAAGCGGCGCTCCGTTGTTCCAGCGAGTGACCGCCACATCGGACTGGCCCACACCCGTCAACCGATCGACAACCCCTCCATTCGCGCCTTTTCGTCATCCGTCAAAGCTTTCGGGCGCCCGTCGATAGCCTTTACCATCACGGCCTCGCCAAGCGCAAAGCAGACGTCATGCTGAAAGGCGGCCTGGGCAATGATATAGGAACTGCCGCCAATTCGCGTGAGTCCGGTCGCGATCTCGACTGTTCCGGGATAATGGGCCTGTTTGATGAAATCGATCGTGACGGTTGCGAACAGGAGTTGCAGCCCGCCGGGAGGATCGATCATGCAGTCCTCCCCAAATACCGTCATGTTGAGGTCGGCGCGCCCTTCCTCCAGATAGCGACCGGTCGCGCCGTTGTTGAGATGGCGAAAAGCATCCATGTCCGAATAAAGGATACGGGTGGTAAAGCGCATCGGATAACGGTCGCGAAGCAGGCGCGCGGGATCATCCTTCAGGCCCATGGCTTATCTTCCCCGCCAGTTGTAGTTTGGATGGTAGCCGATCAGTTCACCTGCTCGCGCCGAGGACAGGAAGGAGACATTGCCGTCAAATCCGTCCCTAATCGGCGTACCAGGGAAATAGCGCGCAGCCAGCTCGCCGCTTGGCACGCTCACCACGGAATTCGCCGCCGCGATGATCATCCGCTGATGACCTGACAATGGGGCCTCCACCGCCAGTCGGCACGCCTCACCGCAGTCGCGCGCGTCGACATAGGCCCAAAGATTGAGCTTTCGTGCCTCCGGCCGCGCTTCGATCGCGTCGCGCGCGGCATAATCCGCTGCATCGAATACATTGGAAAAGCGCAGCGACGCGATCGCCATCGCTGGATGCCAGCGCACGAATTGATCGGCCATCGTCTCGCCCAGATGTTTGGACAGAGAATAAGACCAGTTGGGAAGGTCGGGGGCATCTTCGTCCAGCGGCAGATAGGCGGGCGGCGTGGTGAAGGGCAGGCCCAGCACCGTTTCGCTTGACGCCCATATCACGCGATGAATGTCCAGACGGGCGCAGGCGGAAAAGACATTATAGGTCGAGAGCGTATTGACCTGGAATATATCTGCGTCGCTGGCGAGGCCTGGCATGGGGATGCCCGCCAGATGCACGATCGCGTCTGGCTTTGCCATGGTATCGACGCCGGAAAAAGCGCCCATCACCTGCCCGAAGTCGGCGCAATCGACCTTGACCGTGCGAACCCCGTCGATGGTTCCGCCCTTGAGGTCGAGGCCAACAACCCTGTGGCCTGCCGCCTTGAGCGCCCGCACGGCTTCGCGACCGATCTTCCCCGCGCTGCCTGTTACCATTACTTGCATGGTCAATTACCTCCCTTCTCAACAGCCGAAGGCGACGTCAGCCGCCCCCGGAAGGCGCCAGAAAAAGCCAGCCCGACGACGACATGCGGGACATAGGGAGCCTCCAGCGCTTTGATCTCCGCGTCGTCAAGGACCAGATCCAACGCCGCAATGGCGTCGTTCAGATGCTCCGCCCTGGATGCACCGATGATCGGCGCGGTAATGCCGGGCTTCGCCAGCAACCAGGCGAGCGCGACCTGGGCCGGGGCGACTCCCCGGTTTCGGGCCAGTGCCAGCACCGCGTCCACCACCTGCCGATCCTGCTCCTCGGTCTTACCGAAAAGATGTTGCGCGAACTGGTCGGTTTGCGACCGCGTCGTGGCGGCCTCCCACGGGCGGGTCAACTTGCCGCGCGCAAGCGGGCTCCAGGGGATGACGCCAACCCCCTGGTCGATGCACAGCGGGATCATCTCCCTTTCCTCCTCGCGATAGAGCAGGTTGACCTCCGGCTGCATCGACACGAACCGGGTCCACCCATGCGACTGCGCGACATGCTGCGCCTTGGCAAATTGCCACGCCCACATCGACGATGCGCCGATATAACGGGCCTTGCCGGCCTTTACGATGTCGTGCAACGCCTCCATCGTTTCTTCGATCGGTGTATCGTCGTCCCAGCGATGAATCTGGTACAAGTCGATATAGTCAGTGCCCAATCGGCGCAGGCTGTCATCCACCGCCTGAAACAAGGCCTTGCGGCTCAGCCCGCCGGCATTGGGCGCATTGCGCCAGGGGATATAGGCCTTGGTCGCGATCACCACTTCATCACGGCGGGCCATCGCCTTCAACGCCCGGCCGACATATTCTTCCGACGTCCCTGCTGAATAGCCATTGGCGGTATCGAAGAAATTGATCCCTGCCTCCAATGCGGCGCGGAAAAAGGGGCGGCTCGCATCCTCATCCAGCGTCCAGGCATGGCCCGTGCTGGCAACCCCGTCTCCCGTCGCGCCATAGGTCATGCAGCCAAGGCAAAGGCGGGAAACCTTAAGCCCGGTATTGCCGAGATTGATATAGCGCATGGCATTCCTCTCAACCGAATCCGTTAATGGAATAACTAGACCATATTCTTGTATCTGGTCTAGTCTTTGTATATTCAGTCATCATGAATGCAGCGCCCCGCCCCGCCACTATCCTGCGGCTCGACCAGATTGTTGAAGCGACGCGCATCCTTTTCGTGCGACACGGCTATCGTCGCACGTCGATGGACGATATTGCGCGCGAAGCGGGCGTCGCCAAGGCCACGCTCTACCTGCATTTCAGCGGCAAGGTGGCGATCTTCGCGATGATGCTCGATCGCTGCCAGGCCGAAGTGGAGAGCCGCGCCGTCGCGGCGGAAACCAATGATGCGCCCTTGCCGCAACGCTTGCGCGCCTTGCTCTACGCCTATTTTGGTGTGGCGCTGGAATGGTTCGGCGACGCCGAACATCTGGGCGAACTCAAGGCTTTTGTGGCGGCGCATCCCGACCACTTCACCCATGGAGGACCGCGCCCCCGTGCGCGCATCCAGGCGATGCTGGACCGGGCAGAAGCCGCAGGGGATATCGCCTTTGCCGGCAAGGGCGTCTCTACCGCCCAAGTCGCGAGCGTTCTCATCCATGCTGCCCGTGGCGCCAAGCAGGGGAAAGCGCCTACGGCCGAAACATTCCGCCGTCGGATCAGCTACGCAGTCGCATTGGCTCTGGCCGCTGGGGGCTGACCGCCTAGAGGTCGCGCACGATTAGCCATTTGGGCAGCGTGCGGCTGGGACGGACAGCGATGATCAAGACGCCGCCCACTGCGAGCAACGCACCGACAATTAGGCGCCATCCAATCGGATCCCCGGTGATGAAAGCACCAAAGATAATGGTCAGGATCGGCGTCATCAGCGTCAATGGCGCGATCATATTGGCATCATAGCGCTGGAGCAGGCCATAATAGGTTGTGTGCGCGATGACGGACACCACTACGGCGGAAAAGAGCAGCGCAGCGATGAAATGCCAGCCCGCAGCGTCCATCGCGGTCCATTGCCCGTTCTCCAGCAACAGGCTGATCGGCATCAGGATGATGCTGCTCGATACGCCACCCCATGCCTGGAGGCGGATCGGTTCCGTCGGCAATTGCTTCAGCATGACCGAGCCAAGCGACCCCGCCAACGCGCAAAGCCCCACAAATATGAGGCCGATGGAGCCGTGCAGACCCACGGGATCAAACAGCACGACCAGCACCCCGGCCAGGGTCAGCAACATACCGATAAAGCGCCTTATCCCTACCTTTTCGCCCAACAGCAGTACCGCAAAGAGGATCGTCAGCGGCGTTTGCGACAGAACGACCACAGCGGCTGACGATGGCGTGGCGGTCTGCAATCCGATGAACATCAGCGCAAAGCCCCCGCCGCCGACGCACAACGTGACGACGCACACCCGCCATATTTGTGCAGGCACTGGGAACAGATAGCGATATAGCAACGCCCCAACCACCAATGTCCGCGCCGCCGCATAGAAAAGCGGCGGCACGGCCATGTCGCTGACGACCAGCTTGCTGACGATCGTATTCAACGCCCAGGCTATGCAAATCGCTAGGAAAATCAGGAAGTCCCGTAGCGGCATGCATACTCCATGACAATGATGCGACAGTCAGCGTGGAATGTCGTTGAAGGCGACACCTTTGTCCGGCCGGTGATCCTGCGGCAAGCCCAATATCCTTTCGGCGATGGTGTTGAGTAGCATTTCATCCGCTCCACCTGCAATTCGCCCTGTCGGCGCGGTCATCCAGCTTTTCGACCAGCTTTCCACTTCGCGATCGTCGGGATAGAGCCGCGCCAGCGTCCGGTCGAACCCGTCACCATAGACGCCCAGCGTCCAGCCATGGGGCGGCCTACCGTCGATATGCGCGCGCGCGGCGGTCATGAACGCCTCGTCGCCCAGCCAGAGCGCCGTTTTTTCGAACATCTCATGCAGGCAATCGGCCAACCGCATATGGTAGGCATTATGATAGACATCCAGCCCGGCTTGCGCCGCGCCATCCACCCAGGCCGCCATCGATCCGGGCCGGTCGGTCAGCCATCCGGCGAAATCGCGCTGCATCGCGGCGAGGCTCATGCCGCCCGCCTCCGGTCCATCGTCGCGATCGCGCGGGCCATGTCGAGTTCGGCCAGCAAGTCGGCAAGCGGGGGAATGTCGTCGTCCCGTTCGATCATGGTCGCGACCGGCCCGACCCGGCGGCAGGCTTCGGCGTAGAGCGCCCAGACCGGCGGCGGCACGGGCTGGTCATGCGTGTCGATGAGGCAATCGCGGCCTTGGCTGTGTCCGGCCAGATGAATCTGGCGCACGCGGTCGGCCGGCACGCCATCGAGATAGGTCATGGGATCGAAGCCATGATTGATCGCGCTGACATAGATATTGTTCACGTCCAGCAACAGAGCGCAGCCGGTGCGCGCGCACATCGCGTTCAGAAATTGCCATTCGGTCATGCTGTCGGCGGTGAATTGCAGGTATGTGGAGGGGTTTTCGATCAGCATCGGCCGTTCCAGCACGTCCTGTGCTTGCAGAATGTTGGCGCAAACCAGATCGAGCGCTTCCTCGGTATAGGGAAGCGGCAGGAGGTCGTGCGCGTTGAACCCCGCGATCCGGGTCCAGCACAGATGGTCGGACACGAATAGCGGATCGACATGGTCGACCAATGTTTTCAGGCGTGCCAGATAGGCGCGATCCAGCCCGTCGGCCGATCCGATCGACATCGACACGCCATGCAAGGCCACCGGATGCCGTTCGCGAATCTGATCGAGGATATGACGGGGACGCCCGCCATCGATCATGAAATTCTCGGATATGACCTCCACGAAATCGACCGGCGCCGTGCTCGTCAGGAAATCCTGATAGTGCGGCGTGCGCAGGCCAAGGCCGAAGCGGTCAAAGGAGGCGATGGGGGTGGCGGTCATCGGCACGCTCCGGGAAAGGGGGAGGCCCGGCCGGGGGTAAGCCGGGCCTCGATATCGCGCACGCGATGGGGGCGTGCGCGAAGGCCGATATTATTGAGCCGCGGGCTCGGTCAGGCTGCCGCCGGCGGCGGTGCATTTTTCAGCCGACATCTCCTTGAAGCCCTGCCCCTTGCAGCTGTTCAAGCCCTTGCAGTCATTCTTGGCGGTCTTGCAGTCCGACGTGCCCTTGCAGCTATTGACGCCATAGCAATGGGTGGTCTTGGCGGCATCGGCCGCAAAGGCCGGAGCGGCGGCCGAGATGCCGGCGATGGCGAGCAGCGCAGCGGTGGTGGCGATGCTGACGCCGGACTTGATGCTGGTCATGAGATAATCTCCGAAGAATATTGCCGGGATGGCACAGGGTTCTTCGGGGCAACGTCCGCGATGGTTACACATTATCTACCAACGCAGGAAACGCGGCCCGATCAGCGCACCACTCAGCGTCGCCAGAACCATCCCCAGCGTGTACCAGGTGAGGACGAAGGTGGCGGACGCTTCCGGGCAATGCAGGCCATAGAGCGTTGCCGAACAGGCGCCGGACGCCAGCCCCGCCATCGCCCCCGCCAGACGCAACCGGGTTGGGGCCAGGCGACGAAAGGCCCAGAGCAGGCCGACGAACAGCGGCACGGACAAGCTTGCCACCAGCATCGAACATCGCGTCCAGCTATGGCCCAGCCAGAGACGCTGCCAGCCATCAACCGGGGTTCGGATCAGTTCGCTCACGGCGGCGGCCAGCAAAAGGCCGAACGGCAGCGCCAGCAGCCAGAGCCAAGGCGCGCGCGCCGCATCCGGCCGGGCCAGATGCAGCGTCGCGGCGATCGCGCCGATCCCCAGCGAGAGCGTGTAGGCCCATTTCATCCAGAACGGGAAAGCCTGCATCGCGACCCCCAGATCGGGCCGGAACCCCAGCGCCGCGGCGATCGCCGCCAGCGTGACGATGCCGCCGCTGGCCAGGCCAATCCCGACCCTGCATTCCACCGCATGGCGCGGAACCGGGCGCGCATCGCTCGCCAGCGCGCGGATAAGGTCTTCGGTCTGCATCACCCCTGTCCCCTCAACCGCGCGGCCAGCGTTTTCAAGCCCCGATGGACGGAAACCTTGACGTCGGCTTCGCTCAGGCCGGCCGCCTGCGCGGCCTCCATCACGCTCAGCCCATCGACCTTCGTATCGCGGATCGCCTTCGCCTGCTTGGGCGACAGGCCGCCCAGCAACCGATCGAGATCCATGCGCGCGGCGCAGGCATCCTCGAATCCTTCCGCGACCAATATCTCTTCCAGTCCCTCGATCTGCACCATGGGCCGGGTCCGGCGGAACTGGTCGATCATCTTGTAGCGCGCGACCGCATAGACCCAGGCGACAAAGGGCCGGGTCCGGTCATATGTCCCGCGACGGGCGTGAATGGCCATCAATGTTTCCTGCACCAGATCCTCGACATCATCGGCGGCGCCGCGCAGGCGGCGTCCGAAGAAGGATCGCAGCAACGGGACGAGCGCGCCGAGCAAGGCGGTATAGGCATCGGCGTCTCCATCAAGACCGCCGATCATCCATATCCTGAGCTGTTCTTCGCTCGCCCGCATACGCACTCCCGAACAACCATTCGTGGCTAGAGGCCCAATGGTTACAGCGATGCGGCGGAAAAATGCTGCGCGACCATTTTCTGCGCCATCTGTTGCGCCATCTGTAACGTCTTTCCGTTCCGCCGCGAAGAAGCTTCCGTAACCCGGCCCGCTTGGCCTCCCAGGGTTGCCGTGCGACGGAGCCGCCGCAAACGGCTCTGTCGCATGTGAGGCCATCCCGCTTTTTCGACGGAGAAATATCATGTCATCGACCCCGGCCATATTGGCCGCCGCCCTCGCCATCGCGATCACGACCGGCGCCGCCCATGCCGCAGAGCCGACCAAGCCCATGGAAAAATGCTATGGCGTGTCACAGGCCGGCAAGAATGACTGCAAGGCGGGCGCGGGCACCAGTTGCGCCGGCACGTCGCGGATAGCCTATCAGGGCGACGCCTGGAAACTGGTGAAGGCCGGCACCTGCACCAAGATCAAGACGCCCAAGGGCTTCGGGTCGCTGACACCCAAGGCGTGATCCTTCCTGATCCTGCGGAGAAGAGCGATGATATCCTTTGCGCGCCATTATGCTGAAGCCTGCGATCGGCTGACCATGCTGATCCCCGACAATCTGCTGCTGCTGATCGCGCGTCTGGGCATCGCCGCCACCTTCTTCCTGTCGGGCCGGACCAAGGTGGAGGGTCTGCAGACCATCACGCCCTCCACCTACGAGCTGTTCCAGACCGAATATGCCTTGCCGCTCATTCCTCCGAACGTCGCGGCGCATGTGGCGACCTATTCGGAGCATGTCTTCCCGATCTTGCTGGTTCTGGGCTTGTTCACCCGACCAGCCGCGGCCGCATTGCTGGGCATGACCCTGGTGATCGAGATATTCGTCTATCCCGACGCCTGGCCGACTCATCTTGTCTGGGCGGGATTGCAGCTCTTCCTATTCGCGCGGGGCGGGGGCGAATGGTCTCTGGACCGGCTGATGGGCATTGAACGCCGGCAGCAGAAATAGCGGAGTCCGAAACTCCCGATCATAGGTGGCGCCTGGCGCGCGGAAGGTCGGCTTCTGCGCGCCAGGCGCCACAGCGTCGAGCGAACAGGTCAAACCCCGCTTGACGATTTGCCGCACCTGCTCAATCCTGCGTCGGTGAACGATGCCATCATAGATCCCGCCCCCTCGCGTCCCGGCCCTTCGGCGGTGCTGTCGGCGCGACCCGAAGCGATCCGGCTCGATGCCGCGACAACGGCGGTCATCGTCGTCGATATGCAGAACGCCTATGCCAGCCAGGGCGGCTATGTGGACGAGGCCGGTTTCGATGTCGGTCCCGCGGCGGGCGTCATTCCGAAGGTCGTCGACGTCGTCGACGCGGCGCGCTTGGCGGGCATACCGGTGATATTCCTGCAGAACGGCTGGGATTCAGCCTATGTCGAGGCCGGCACGCCGCTCTCTCCCAATTGGCATAAATCCAATGCGCTCAAGACCATGCGCGCGCGGCCCACGCTTGCCGGGAAGTTCCTTGCCCGCGGCGGCTGGGACTATGAGCTTGTCGATACGCTTCCGGTACAGGAAGGCGACCTTCGCGTGCACAAACCGCGCTATTCGGCATTCTTCAATTCGCAGCTCGATTCCGTGCTGCGGGCACGCGGCATCCGCACGCTGATCTTTGCCGGCATCGCCACCAATGTCTGCGTCGAATCGACGCTGCGCGACGGCTTTCATCTCGAATATTTCGGCGTGCTGCTGGAAGATGCGGTGCATCATCTAGGGCCGGACTTCGTCCGCCAGGCCAGCCTCTACAATGTCGAGACATTCTTCGGCTGGGTGAGCAGCGTCGCCGATTTCCGCACCGCCGTCGGCCAACTTCCGCCAAAGGAGTCCTGATGCCTTTCGAACCGATCAACCCGCCTCAGTTCCCCACGCCCATCGCGCCCTATTCCCCCGGGGCGAAGGCGGGCAATACGGTCTATGTTTCAGGCGTGCTGGCATTGGGAGAAGGCGGCACGGTGCTGCATATCGGCGATGCCGCCGCGCAGACGCGCCATGTGCTGGAAGTCATCAAGACCACGATCGAGGCGGCCGGCGGTAGCATGGCGGATATCGCCATGAATCACATTTTCCTCAAAAACCTAGATGACTATGCCGCCTTCAACACGGTCTACGCCACATATTTTCCGGGTGACAAACCCGCGCGCTACTGTGTCAAATGCGAACTGGTGAAACCCGACTGCCTGGTCGAGATCGCCTCGGTCGCGCATCTTGGCTGAGGCGGCAGGGCTTTACTATGAAACACACGGGAGCGCGAATGCGCCCGCTCTGATCCTGTCCAGCGGACTGGGTGGCTCGGCGCGCTATTGGACGCCCAACCTGGCGGCCTTGGCAGAACATTTCCACGTCATCGCTTACGATCATCGCGGCACCGGCCGCAGCGACCGCATCCTTCCCGACACCACATCGGTCGAGGACATGGCTGGCGACGTGATCCTGCTGATGGATGCTCTCCGCATCGCGCGCGCGCATTGCATCGGCCATGCGCTGGGCGGGGCCATCGGCATCCAAACCGCCATCTGCACGGAACGGATCGACCGACTGGTCGTCATCAACGGCTGGCGGTCGCTTTCGCCGCATACGCGGCGCTGTTTCGACGCACGCCTCGCGCTGCTGCATGGCGCAGGCGAGCAAGCCTTTCTGGAAGCGCAGCCGCTTTTCCTGTATCCGCCAGACTGGATCGCCGCCCATGACGACGAACTGACGGCAGACCTAGACTACCATATCGCAGCATTTCCCGGCGTCGAGACGACCGCCAAGCGCATTGCCGCCGTCCAGGCCTATGCGCCCGATCCGGCGGCGCTGGCGGCGTTTGAACAGTTGCTCGTCATTGCCACCCGCGACGACTTTCTCGTGCCTTTCGCCACCGCCCTCGATCTCGCGGAGCCGGTCGCCCACGCGGCTGTCGCCACGTTCGAATGGGGCGGTCATGCCTGCAACGTGACCGATCCCGGCCATTTTAACCGCATCGCTCTCGAATTTCTCAGGAGTTGAAATCCATGCAGGTCGGCGTTTTCATTCCCATCAACAATAATGGCTGGCTGATCAGCGAGAACGCTCCGCAATATATGCCGAGCTTTGATCTCAACAAGGAGATCGCCCAGCGCGCCGAGAAATATGGGATGGATTTCCTGCTCTCGATGATTAAATTGCGCGGCTTCGGCGGCAAGACGCAGTTTTGGGAATATGGGCTCGAAAGCTTCACCCTGATGGCCGGGCTTGCGGCGGTGACGGAAAAGATCAAGATCTTCGCCACCTGCCCCACGCTGATCATTCCGCCCGCCTTCGCCGCACGCATGTGCAACACCATCGACAGCATCAGCCATGGCCGGTTCGGGCTTAATCTGATTACCGGGTGGCAACCGCCCGAATATACACAAATGGGCCTGTGGCCGGGCGACGAGCATTTTCGCAACCGCTACGACGTGCTCGATGAATATGCACGCATATTGCGCGAATTGTGGAAAACCGGCCGCTCCGACTTCAACGGCCAATATTATCAGATGGACGACTGTCTCGTCCGCCCCCAACCGCAAGCGGACATGAAGATCATCTGCGCAGGTTCGTCCGATGCGGGACTCGCCTTCTCGGCCAAGTGGGCGGATTATGCCTTCTGCCTTGGCAAGGGCGTCAATACGCCGACCGCTTTCGCCTTCAACAACGATCGCTTGGCCCACTTCACCGCAGAGACGGGTCGCGACGTTTCAGTCTTCGTGCTGGTTATGGTGATCGCCGCCGAAACCGATGAAGAAGCCATGGCTAAATGGCAAAGCTACAATGACGGCGTCGATGTCGACGCTATCGCCTGGCTGGCTGATCAGGGCGCCAAGGACACTGTGAACAGCGACACAAACGTGCGCCAACTCGCGGCGCCCGAAGGAGCGGTCAACATCAACATGGGTACACTGGTCGGCAGCTACGAAAGCGTGGCGCATATGCTCGACAAGATGGCGCAAGTGCCGAATACCGGGGGCGTGCTGCTGACCTTTGACGATTTTCTCGAAGGGGTGGAAGCATTCGGCACCCGCATCCAACCGCTGATGAAGAGCCGTCCCGCAATGCCATGAAAGCGGCTTGACCGATATTGGGAAAGATAGGGATTGGACGGACCGTCCTTTGGTGACGATGATCCTTCCACCTATGCCGTCGGCGATGGCGTTACGCAGTTGCTGACGAAACCGATGTCCGCCGATCGCGCATGATGATATTGCAGTATTGCGCGCACGATAGGCAGATCGACGAGCGGCATCGGCGCGCTGATATTGTTATCGCGGGATGGCGCGGACTGTCTGCCGATGGCCGCGCTCTGTCCCAATCTGCTGCGCACGATCACCGATCGGGGCCCCCTGCTGACGATGCCGCAGCCCTTTCCGCCAAGTTGGAGGCAGACGGCGGCGAGAGCCTTGACCGCTCCTCGCCCCGCTGCCGCGCGTCCTTTCGGAACGGCGGACGTATCGCCATGCACCATCTGGACTTCCACACCGCCGGTTTCGAACCGCGGGGTAGAATCCGGCTATCCGTTCGGCATTTCATCCCAGTTTATGTTAGCGCTAACTACAAGCATGGCGCACCAAAGCGCGGCGATTGAAGGAGAGATTGATCATGTTCCACCGGACCCTGCGCCTGTCTGCGCTTATGCCCGCGATACTGTCTATCTCGCTGTTCGCAGCACCGGCCCAAACCGCGCCGGCCCAAACCGCGCCGGCGCTGTTCGAACGCTTTACCTATGCGGGGAAGTGGGCCGAGAAGATCATGGTCAAGCCCGGCGAATATCGCAACCCGATCCTGACCGGCTATTATCCCGACCCGTCGGTTACGCGCGTGGGCGACGACTATTATCTCGTCAATTCGTCCTTCGCCCATTATCCGGGCCTGCCGATCTTCCGGTCGAGGGATCTGGTCAACTGGACCCAGATCGCCAACGCGATTGACCGGCCGGAACAGTTGGATTTCAAAGGCCGCCGCATCTCTCAAGCCGTGTTCGCGCCGCATATCAGCTATCACGACGGCCTCTTCTACATCGTCAACACCTGCGTCGACTGTAAGGGCAATTTCGTCATCACCGCCAAAGACCCGGCCGGTCCCTGGTCCGACCCGATCTGGTTGCCGTTCGAAGGGATCGACCCGTCCAGCCCAAACCCACTGTACCCAGCAGCGGCGACTTCGCCTATGTCGAGGAATTTGACGGCACTAAGCTGCCGATGGAATGGATCGGCATCCGTACGCCGCAAAAGCCCTTCTATCATCTCGCGGGCGGCGCGCTGGCGCTGGACAGCGGCGCGCGCCTTGGCGATCTGAACGGCGTTCCCGCCTTCATCGGGCGGCGGCAACAGCATAGCAACGCCACCTTCTCCACGACGCTACGCTACACGCCGGACAGAGAGGGCGACCGCGCCGGCCCCGCCGCCGTGCAGAGCGACCACAGCAACCTGTTCTTCGGGCTCACCCGGATCGCGGGCAAGCCAGTGGTCGCCCTCTACACCCGCGACGCCGCCGATACCGACGGGTTGGTCGCCTGCGCGCCTGTCGTCGCCAGCGGCCCTGTAACCCTGACCATCCGCGTGACCGGCGGGACGATCGGCTTCGACTATGGGGTGGGCGGCAGCACGAAGACGCTTAAGGACGATATCGACGCCACGCTGCTCAGTACGAAGAAGGCAGGTGGCTTCGTGGGCACGGTCATCGGCCTCTATCACTATAGTCCGGCCCGTTGACGAGCGACGCCATGATCCGCACCGCCGCTATCGACACGTTGCATGACAGGGATTGCGCGCGATTTATGATAGCGCTATCTTTCGATCTGATAAATGAATGTCGCACAATCGGAGAGGACAGCCATGCTCATGCCATTGCGAAAACTGGCGCCGCTCGCGCTTGCCACGACCTTGCTCGCAACCGCGTGCCAGCCATCGGCGCAGCCGGAAAACAAGGTGCAGGAATCCAGCGACAGCGGCGGCGACGCTTCCGACTATCTGTCTCAACCCTTGGTGAAAGACATATATACCGCCGACCCGTCCGCGCATGTGTGGAACGACAAGATCTACGTCTATCCCAGCCATGATATCGACGGCCCGACGCCCGAAGACGATCTGGGCGCGCATTTCGAGATGCGCGACTATCGCATCCTGTCGATGGACAAGATCGGTGGGCCGGTAACGGTCGGACCGGTAGCCCTGGACGTCAAAGATGTGCCCTGGGCCGACAAGCAGATGTGGGCGCCCGATGCCGCATACAAGAATGGCACCTATTATCTCTACTTCCCGGCCAAGGATAAGGAGGGCGCTTTCCGCATCGGCGTGGCGACGTCGAAGAACCCGATGGGTCCATTCAAGGCGCAGCCCCAGCCAATCAAGGGCAGCTATTCGATCGACCCGGCCGTCTTCACCGACGATGACGGGCAGAGCTATGTCTATTTCGGCGGCATCTGGGGCGGGCAACTCCAACGCAATGTCGATGGCATATATGACGCCAATGGGTCGAAGTGCGCGGCGACAAACAGGATGAGAACGCAGCGACAATCAAGATGAGAATCGGCTGCTGGTGTGGCGACGAAGGGCGGAGGGCGTAGCCCGAAGCCCGTAGGCGCCACACCAGCAGCCGATGGCCCTT
>NZ_SEOO01000047.1 GCF_004152865.1 Sphingobium cupriresistens
AGCGCATCCTGAGGATCAACGGCCTGAACGCGATCACTGACGACGTGGTGGAAGCTGCACGCAGCACCCTCGTGATCGGTGTCACTTAGCGCTGACAGAACGGTGCCAATCAGCGCTGATATCTACAGCGCCGGGCCATAACTGATTTTTCGCTTTAATATTGATGGATGATGTCGCACCCATTTCGACAGCGACTTCATTCCAACGAAAGCATAACCGCCTTGAGCGATACACGATCATCGCGCCGCCAGCGCAACGCGCCCACGATCAACGATGTCGCCGCCCATGCCGGCGTGTCGCCGATGACCGTGTCGCGCGTCATCAACGGCGAACAGGTCGTGCGGGCGGCCACGCGAGCCAAGGTGGATGCGGCGATCGCCGCGCTCAACTATGCCCCCAGCGCCGCCGCCCGGACGCTGGCGGGCGGCGACGAAACGCGGATCGGCCTGCTCTATTCCAACCCCTCTTCCTCCTATCTCAGCGAATTTCTGGTCGGCAGCCTGGACCAGGCGAGCCGCAGCAGCGTCGACCTGGTCGTGGAGAAATGGGACGAGGAAACATCGATCGCATCGGTCGTCGCCCATCTGCAACGCGGGCGGATCGACGGCGTGATCCTGCCGCCGCCGCTATGCGACCTGGACGAGATGGTGGAGGCGCTGGGCAAGGCCGGCATCCCCGCCGTGGCGGTGGCGACCGGGCGCGCGCCGTCGGCGCTGGCGGCGGTCAGCATCGACGATCGGCAGGCCGCCTATGAAATGACCCGCCACCTGATCGCGCTGGGCCATGGCCGCATCGGCTTCATCAAGGGCAACCCGAACCAGAGCGCCAGCGCCCGCCGGTTCGAGGGCTATGTCGCCGCACTCACCGAAGCGGACCTGCCAGTGCAGGACGAATTGATCGCGCAGGGCTATTTCACCTATCGGTCGGGGCTGGACGCGGCCGAACATATATTGGCGCTGGTCGATCCGCCGACCGCCATCTTCGCCAGCAATGACGACATGGCCGCCGCGACCGTGGCGATCGCGCATCGCAGCGGGCTGGACGTGCCGGGCGACCTGACCGTCTGCGGCTTCGACGATACCTCGCTGGCGACGACGATCTGGCCGGAACTGACCACAATCCGCCAGCCGATCAGCGCGATGGCGCGCGCGGCGGTGGAAGTGCTGGTGCGGCAGTTGAAGGGGCGGCGCAGCGGCGACGCGGAGGCGGCGGAGCATCTGGTGCTGGACCATGCGCTGATCCGCCGGCAATCGGACGCCGCGCCGAGGATGCGCCCGCGATTGGGTGGGCGGTAACACATCATCATCCGTTCGTTTCGAGCGTGTCGAGAAACGATAAGCGCGGCGCTGGCCGCTTCTCGACTTCGCTCGAAGCGAAGGGGTGTTGTTTTAAGCCTCGCCGAACACCCGGCGGAAGATCGTATCGACCTGCTTGAAATGATAATCGAGGTTGAACTTGTCCTCGATCTCCTGAACCGGCAGCGCGGCGGTGACGTCGACGTCGGCTTTCAGCAGTTCCAGCAGCGATAGCTGGCCGTCCGATTCCCACACCTTCATGGCGTTGCGCTGGACGTAGCGATAGCTGTCCTCGCGGCTGACGCCCGCTTGCGTCAGCGCCAGCAGCACGCGCTGCGAGTGGACTAGGCCACCCATCTTGTCCAAATTCTTCATCATCCGCTCAGGGTAGATGAGCAGCTTGTCGATGACGCCGGTCAGGCGGGCCAGCGCGAAGTCGAGCGTGATGGTGGCGTCGGGACCAAAGAAGCGCTCGACCGACGAATGGCTGATGTCGCGCTCATGCCACAGCGCGACATTTTCCAAAGCGGGCACGACGGCCGCACGCACGACGCGGGCCAGGCCGGTCAGATTTTCGGTCAGCACCGGGTTGCGTTTGTGCGGCATTGCCGACGAACCCTTTTGGCCGGGCGAGAAATATTCCTCGGCCTCCAAGACTTCGGTGCGCTGCAAATGGCGGACCTCGACGGCAAGGCGCTCGATGGACGAGGCGATGACGCCCAGCGTGGCGAAGAACATCGCATGGCGATCGCGCGGGATCACTTGGGTCGAAACCGGCTCGATGGCGAGGCCCAGCTTCTCGGCGACATGCTCCTCGATCGCCGGATCGATATTGGCGAAGGTGCCGACCGCGCCGGAAATGGCGCAGGTCGCCACTTCTTCGCGCGCCGCGATCAGGCGGGTCTTGCAGCGGCTGAACTCGGCATAGGCTTCCGCCATTTTCAGGCCGAAGGTGACGGGTTCGGCATGAATGCCGTGGCTGCGGCCGATGGTCGGCGTCAACTTATGTTCAAAGGCGCGGCGCTTGATGACTTCCAGCAGCTTGTCCAGATCTTCGATCAGGATGTCTGACGCGCGGGCCAGTTGCACGGCCAGACAGGTGTCGAGCACGTCGGAGCTGGTCATGCCCTGATGCATGAAGCGCGCTTCGTCGCCCACCTGTTCGGCGACCCAGGTCAGGAAGGCGATGACGTCATGCTTGGTAACGGCCTCGATCGCGTCGATCGCGGCGACGTCGATGGCGGGATTGGTCGCCCACCAGTCCCACAGCGCCTTCGCCGCGGACGGCGGGACGACGCCCAGTTCGCCCAGTTTCTGCGTCGCGTGCGCCTCGATCTCGAACCAGATCTTGAAACGGGCTTCCGGCTCCCAGAGCGCGGTCATTGCGGGGCGAGAATAGCGGGGGACCATGGGCGAATCCTGCGGTTGGAGAGGGAATGTCGCCGCGCGACTAGCAGCGTCGCCCCTTCGGGGCAAATCGGGAAGGGGCGAAGAGCGATCCACAACAGTCAACGCCGTCCAAAATGACGAAGCCCGACGAACCGAGTATATTTTCAAGACGAAAGCATGAACATGAATGGACGTTCAGGAACATTCGCCAGTCGCCATCCATTATTACCACAGCATATCCAGACAGTCGGAAACACAAGTCGCCCCGACACATTCCAAGGTGACAGGAGATTACCATGATACGCACATTTTTATTCTCGACCGCTCTCGTCATAGCCGCGCCAGCGATGGCGCAGCAGGGCATGGCGCCAGATCAGGGCGCGACTCCGGCCGCCCCGCAATCCGCGACTCCGGCAATGCCTGCCGCGCCGCAGGCGGCGACGCCCGCCGCGCCGGCCAACGCCACCACCACCGTCGCATCGATCGTGGACAGCGAATTTCCCGCCTATGACGCCAATAGTGATGGGCAACTCGACCAGTCGGAATTTTCGCGCTGGATGGTGGCGTTGAAGGATCAGGAGATGAAGGCGACGGGCTCCACCCTGCCGGCCGAGCAAGTCACGGCTTGGGCCAGCGGCGCATTCACGACCGCCGACAAGGACAAGAGCGTTACGATCAGCAAGCCGGAATTGGTGAGTTATCTGAGCGGTGGCGCAGGCTAAAGTCTATCATTCCCCACCCTGTCACGAAGGCGGGGGACATAGAGCCTGAAGGGTCGCGCCCGGAGGCGGCATGGAGCGAAGGCCATGCCGCCTCTTTTTTCGTCTGAATAGAGTGAATGAGCGCACCGCCAGAGCAGCGCGCACTCAGCCTTTTCTGCGGGTATAGAGTAATGCTGCGACGATCGCGGCGGAACCGATACCGACGGCGGCGCCAGCCCAAACGCCCTTGCCAGCCGACTTGATCGCCGCAGTGGCGAGATCGACCTTATCCTTTTCCTTCGCCTTTTCAGCGGCAGGAACTGTGGGCTGTGCGGCGTCTGCGCCGACGGACGGCGCGCTGTCTTCAGGCTTGCTCATGGTCCTTAACGCTATGCCCCAAAGCAGCGGCCACGAAAAGCCGGAACTGCTTCTCTTCGTCGCCTTTTGCATTTTGCGCGCGCCCTCTTGACTTCGGACGCCGATCCATGTTGGTAGCGCTATCAATTACAACCATTCCTTTAGGAGTTGATGATGCCGGGGGACTCCTCCTTGCTTGCCATGACCTTGGCCAATTGCCTACCCGCCGATTGGCGCGCGGGCCTGTTCGTCGGTCGCATTCTGACGGCTGACGGCCCCAGCCCCATATTGGTGCGCGAAGGCATCGCCCATGACATGAGCCGGGTCGCGCCGACCGTGGCGCAACTGCTCGAAAAACTGCCGTTGGCGACCGATGCTGGCGAACCACTGGGGCCGCTGGACACGCTCGACCTGCCGCTGCTCAGCCCGGTCGACCTGCAATGCGTCAAGGCGTGCGGCGTCACCTTCGCCCTGTCCGCGATCGAGCGGGTGATCGAGGAGCGAGCGCGCGGCGACGCCAGCGCCGCTGCGGACATTCGCAGCCGCCTGGAGGAACGGGTCGGCGGTTCGATCCGCGCCGTTGCGCCCGGTTCGCCCGAAGCCGCCGCGCTCAAGACCGCGCTGATCGAAGATGGCCTGTGGTCGCAATATCTGGAGGTCGCGATCGGCCCGGATGCCGAAGTCTTCACCAAGGCGCCGGTGCTGTCGACCGTGGGCGCGGGCGCGCAGATCGGCATCCGCTCCGATTCGACCTGGAACAATCCCGAACCCGAAATAGTGCTGATCGCCAATGCCGCTGGGAGCGCTATCGGCGCGACTCTGGGCAATGACGTCAACCTACGCGATTTCGAGGGGCGCTCGGCGCTGTTGTTGGGCAAGGCGAAGGACAATAACGCCTCCTGTTCGCTCGGCCCGCTCATCCGCCTGTTCGACGGCGACTTCACGATCGACGATGTGCGCAATGCCGAAGTCGAGCTGACCATCGACGGTCCCGAAGGCTATAGGCTGGAAGGCGCGAGCAGCATGAACCAGATCAGCCGCGATCCGCTGGAACTGGTGCGCCAGACGCTGAGCGAACATCAATATCCCGACGGTTTCGCGCTGTTCCTGGGCACGCTTTTCGCCCCGGTGCAAGACCGCGACGATCCGGGCCGCGGCTTTACCCACAAGGTCGGCGATGTCGTCGCCATCTCCACCCCGCGGCTGGGCAAGCTGGTCAACACGGTCGTGACGTCGAAGGACGCTGCGCCCTGGACCTATGGCCTGGTGGCGTTGATGACCAATCTCGCTGCGCGCGACCTGTTGAAAGACCCCGCCGCATGAGCGCCATCTACCCCAGTTTGAAGGGCAAGCGGGTCTTCATCAGCGGTGGCGGCAGCGGCATCGGTGCGGGGCTGGTCGAGGCGTTCGTCGGCCAGGGCGCGCATGTCGCCTTCTGCGACATTGCCGTGGCCGAGAGCGAGGCGCTCGTCGCGCGTCTCCAGAACGCCGACGTCGCCCCAATCTTCCACGCTATCGACCTGCGCGACATCGAAGCGGTGCAGGCCATGATCGGCAAGGTGGAAGCGCAGATTGGCGGGATCGACATCCTCATCAACAATGCCGCCAATGACGACCGCCACACGATCGAAGAGGTGACGCCCGCTTATTGGGACGAGCGGATGGCGGTGAACCTGCGCCATTTGTTCTTCGCGGCGCAGGCGGCGGTGCCGGCGATGAAGCGCGCGGGCGGCGGCGTGATCCTGAACTTCGGGTCGATCAGCTGGCACCTCGCCCTGCCCGAACTGACGCTCTACCAGACCGCCAAGGCCGCGATCGAAGGGCTGACGCGCAGCCTGGCGCGTGACCTCGGCCGTGACAATATCCGCGTCAACACCATCATTCCGGGCAATGTGAAGACCCCGCGCCAGGAAAAATGGTACACGCCAGAAGGCGAAGCGGAGATCGTCGCGGCCCAATGCCTGGACGGTCGCATCCTGCCGGCGGATGTCGCCGCGCTGGCGATGTTCCTGGCGTCGGACGATGCGCGCTACTGCACCGGCCATGATTATTTTATCGATGCCGGCTGGCGCTGACATGGCGGACGCTGCCCCCTACAGCGTCCTGTCGGTGGGCGCCACGCTGGGCGAAGGGCCGGTCTGGGTCGCGCGTGACGCGGCTTTGTGGTTCGTGGACATCAAACAGCATCGCATCCATCGCTATGATCCGGCGCTGGACGTCGGGCGCAGTTGGGCCGCGCCGGGCCAGGTCGGCTGGATATTGCCGACCGACGACGGGCTATTCGCCGTGGGTATGCAATCGGGCGTGCATCGCTTCGACCCGTCGGCCGCCAGCTTCACCCTGCTGCACGCCCCGGAAGGCCATCTGCCGGGCAATCGGCAGAATGACGCCTGCGTCGCGCCCGATGGCGCGCTTTGGTTCGGGTCTATGGACGATGCGGAGGAAGCGACAAGCGGATATTTCTATCGCGTTCACAAGGGCGTCTGCGTCGAGGCTGGATTGCCCGCAGTATCGATCACCAACGGCCCGGCGCTCTCGCCCGACGGCCGTATCCTGTATCACACCGACACGCTGGGCAAGCGCATCTGGCGCACCGACGTGGGTGTCGACGGCACGGTCGGCAACACGACCCTGTTTACGAAGATCGAGGACGACGCAGGCTATCCCGATGGGCCGACTATCGATGCCGAAGGTTGCCTGTGGACCGGCCTGTTCGGCGGTTGGGCGGTGCGCCGCTACGACCCGGCGGGCGCGCTGATGCGCGAAGTGCGCTTCCCCGTCGCCAACATCACCAAGATCGCCTTTGGCGGCGGCGACCTGTCCACCGCCTATGCGACGACGGCGCGCAAGGGGCTGGACATGACAGCGTTGACACAGCAACCCCTGGCGGGCGATCTGTTCGCCTTCGATCCCGACGTCGCGGGGCTGCCGGGCCATGTCGCAACGATATAAAAAATGGAAGGATGCGTAAGGATGAATGAGGGGAGCGCGGAAAAGGTCAACATGGCCTTTGTCGCCGCAATCGTCGCAGTGGCGACGATCGGCGGATTCATGTTCGGCTATGATTCAGGCGTCATAAACGGCACGCAGAAGGGACTGGAAGCGGCCTTCGACCTGGGAAAACTCGGCATCGGCGTCAATGTCGGCGCGATCCTGGTCGGCTCCTCGATCGGCGCGTTCGGCGCGGGGCGCATGGCCGACATCATCGGCCGGCGCGGCGTGATGATGCTGTCCGCGATCCTGTTCCTGGGCAGCGCGCTGCTGGCGGGCGCGGCCGGTTCCTCGGCCATCTTCATCTTCGCGCGCATCATCGGCGGCCTGGGCGTGGGCGCGGCCAGCGTCATTTCGCCCGTCTATATCTCCGAAGTCACCCCCGCCAATGTGCGCGGGCGCCTGTCGAGCGTGCAGCAGGTGATGATCATATCCGGGCTGACCGGCGCGTTCATCGCGAACTTCGTGCTGGCGCGCTATGCGGGCGGCTCCACCGCGCCGCTGTGGCTGGACTATCCCGCCTGGCGCTGGATGTTCTGGTTGCAGGCGATACCGGCCGCCATCTATTTTCTGGCGCTGCTCGCCATCCCCGAAAGCCCCCGTTACCTGGTCGCGCGTGGGCGCGACGCCGATGCGCTGGCGGTGCTGACCCGGCTGTTCGGGTCGCTGGAGGCCGCGCGCAAGGTCGGCGAGATTCGCGCCAGCCTGTCCGCCGACCATCATCGCCCCAAGCTGTCGGACCTCATCAGCAAGACCACCGGCAAGATCCGCCCGATCGTGTGGACCGGCATTGGCCTCGCCGTCTTCCAGCAACTGGTGGGCATCAACGTCGTCTTTTACTATGGCGCGACTTTGTGGGAAGCGGTCGGCTTTTCCGAAGATAATGCCTTGCAGATCAACATCCTGTCGGGCGTGCTGTCGATCGGCGCGTGCCTGGGCACAATCATGCTGGTCGACAAAATCGGGCGCAAGCCGCTGTTGCTGGTCGGATCGGCCGGCATGGCGGTGACGCTGGCTATCGTCGCCTATGCCTTCTCCACCGCCGTCACCGGCGCGGATGGCGCGGTGTCCCTGCCCGGCCATAACGGCCTGATGGCGCTGATCGCGGCGAACCTCTATGTGGTCTTCTTCAATTTGAGCTGGGGTCCGATCATGTGGGTGTTGCTGGGCGAAATGTTCCCCAATCAAATCCGCGGGTCAGGCCTGGCTGTCGCGGGTTTCGCCCAATGGATCGCCAATGCCGCCATCTCGGTCAGTTTTCCGGCGCTCGCCGTGTCGCCGGGGCTGGTTATGACCTATACCGGCTATGCGCTGTTCGCAGCGATCAGCTTCTTCTTCGTGCGCAAGATGGTGCATGAGACGAAGGGGCGCGAGCTTGAGGATATGGAAGGCTGAACAAGGACGTCATCACCTTGCGGGCGGGAGGGCTGGAAGCGGCCCTCTCCCCCGCTGTCGGCGGATCGCTGCTTTGTCTGACGCTGGACGGTGTGGACCTGCTGCGCCGCGCGCCGGACGGCACCGGCGATCCGCTCGCCATGGCCAGCTTTCCGCTGGTCCCCTACGCCAATCGCATCGCGGAAGGGCGCTTCACCTTCGACGGGCGAAGCTATCAATTGCCGCTCAATTTCGGCGACCATCCGCATAGCATCCATGGCTTTGGCTGGCGGACGGCATGGACAGCGAGCGAGACAGCTGAAACGGCTGCGACACTGGTGCATGACCATGACGGCGGCGCCGGATGGCCCTGGTCCTATCGGGCGCAGCAGCAGGTCGCGGTGACGCCGCTACAACTGTCCATGTCGCTGTCCATCACCAATTTCGGCGACGCCGCGATGCCCGCCGGCCTGGGCTTCCACCCCTATTTTCTGGCGGATGCCGGCACCACGATCCAGTTCGACGCGGACGGCCTTTGGCTCTCCACCCCCGACATGCTGCCCGATCGGCAAGTTCCCGCCGATGCGCTGGGCGACTGGTCGCGCCCCGCCATCGTGCGCGGTGATAGGCTGGTCGACAACGCCTATACCGGCTGGAGCGGCAGCGCGACGATCCGGCGCGGTGAAGGCCTGCGCCTGACGCTCACGGCCACCGGCGCCCAGTGCCTGCATGTCTATCGTCCGCCCGCCAGCGACGATTTCTGTCTGGAGCCGGTCAGCCACATGCCCGACGCGATCAACCGCGGCGGCATGGCGTCCTTGGCTCCCGGCGACACCGCGCGCATCACCATGACCATCGCCATCGACAAAATCGACCAGACGCTTCCGAAATGCGGCGGGATCGCCTAAGCTGCCCCAAAGCAGCAGCGAAGGGTTAAGCCTATGCAATTTTTGCGGACAGCCTTCTGGGTCGTCATCGCCGTGGGACTCGCCTTCTTCTGCATGGCGAACTACGTGCCCGTGACCGTGCGCCTGTGGGGCGACATGGTGATGGAAACCAAGCTGCCCGTATTGTTGATCGGCGCATTCCTGCTGGGGGCGCTGCCCTTCTGGATCATGGCGCGGGCCACCCGCTGGCGTCTGAAGCGCCGGCTCGACAGCACGCAAAAGGCGCTGGTCGTCGCCACCGCCGCCGCCGCGCCGCCACCGCCCCCCATAATACCGGACGCGCCCGTCATGGGCGGCCTGCCCGATCCGCTCGCCCCCACCACTCCAAGCACCACAGGACCAGCATGAGCAGCCCCATCTATGTCGCCATCGACACGCCCGACCTGACCAAGGCGCAGACGCTGGCCGGACAGGTGAAGCATCATGTCGGCGGGCTGAAACTGGGTCTGGAATTTTTCTGCGCCAACGGCCATCATGGCGTGCATGAGATGATGAAGTTCGGCCTGCCGATCTTCCTCGACCTGAAGCTCCACGACATTCCCAACACGGTGGCGAAGGCGGTGCAGGCGCTGCACCTGCTGGAACCGGCGATCCTGACCGTCCATGCCGCTGGCGGCCGGGCGATGCTGGAAGACGCCAAGGCGGCGGCCGGGGTGAAGACCAAGGTCGTGGCTGTGACCGTGCTGACCAGCCTGGACGATGGCGATCTGCTGGATATCGGTGTGGGCGGAAAGGCGGAGGATCAAGTGCGGCGCTTGGCCGACCTGGCGCAGAACGCAGGGCTGGACGGCATTGTTTGTTCCGGCGAGGAAGTCGCAGCGGTCAAGAAACACTGGTCAGACGGTTTCTTCGTGGTGCCGGGCGTGCGGCCTGCGGGCGGCGCGCTGGGCGACCAGAAGCGCGCTGTAACCCCGCGCGAGGCGCTGGATCGGGGCGCGTCGATCCTGGTGGTGGGGCGGCCGATCAGCCTGGCGGAGAACCCGGATATGGCGGCGCGAGAGATTGAGGCGACGTTGTAGGAGGCGCTTTATTCCCCTCCCGCTTGCGGGAGGGCGGGAGGAGATGGCAGGAAACCGCCTCTTATAACAACTTCAGCGCAAACGCCTACCGACCGCCTCGTCCTCATCCCCAACAAAGAAATGCTGGATCACCTCGCGCGTCAGCCGCGCCGGGCGCAGGCTGCTGGCGTCGATGCAGCACCAGCTTGACTTGACCTCCGCCAGGACGTCCTCGCCGCGTTTGATGATGGTTTCGTAGAAGGCGCGGGCGCCCTGCACCTTCTCCAGCAAGACGGTGGCGATGACGTCGTCGTCCAGGAAGGTGGGCTTGCGATAGGTGATCTCATGTTTCAGCGCGACCCACAGATGCTGGGCGACCGCTTCGGCCGGGGCCAGCGCGCGCCAATGGTCCAGCACCGCCGCCTGCACCCATTTCAGGTAGCTGGCATTGTTGACATGACCCATGAAGTCGATGTCGATCGGATCGATGCCGATCGGGAAGCGGTGGGGAATCGCGTTACTCACATGGATGTCAATAGCAGCCCTGCACGCGGACTGATAGGGGGCAACGTCCTATCCCGCGAAAAAGAGGTCGATCCGAAGACCGACCCCTTTTCTACGTCACCGCCGTTCGTCCTGAGTAGCCGCTGAGCCTGTCGAAGCGGCGTATCGAAGGATCGTGGCTGCCCTTCGATACGGGTCTTCGACTTCGCTCAGACCCTACTCAGGGCGAACGAGATCAGGCCATTATCAGAAACGCCAGCCGACGCTGCCGACGACTTGGTGGCGATCGGTGTCGATACCGAATTCTTCGCTGGTCGCGCCATTGGCGAAGTTGATGTGGGCATCCTCATATTTGGAATAGCGATATTCGATCTTGGCGAAGGTGTTGGCGTTAATCGCCCGCTCCACGCCGGCGCCGATGCGCCAACCGTCCAGCTTGAACGCGGTGTCGGTTTCCTGATTGCTGTCGCCGGCCAGCACGTCCAGCTTGGTGTTGGTGTAGCCGCCCTTCACATAGACCAAAGTGGCCGGGTTGGCCAGGATACCTGCGCGCGCGCCGACATAGAGGTCGCGGCCCTGCTTGACGCGGCCGAAGCCGAACTGGTCGGAAAAGTCGGTGCGGCTGCTCTTGGCGGTGGAGTCGGTATATTCGCCCTCGACGCCCACGACCGCGCTGCCCAAATTCACGTCATAACCCGCGCCGACGCCGTAGAGCAGGCCGTCGATATTCTGATCGTCATTGCCATTGTCATTGTCCACATCGCTGCCGGCCCCGGTGCGATCATAGCCCAGGATCGCTTCGACGCGCGGGCCGGTGAAGGTCGGGCCGACATCCTGCGCGAAAACGGGGGTGGCGACAGTGGCGCCGGCCAGAAGGGTTGCGACCATCAACTTACGCATAACAGATACTCCGTGTGTCATTCTTTCCCCTCTCTCAGGGGGTGAGACGCACAAGCCGGAGCGGCCGAGTTAGTTTCATGAACGGGAGATAAACAGTTGATTATGTGACCTTAATGTCACGAAATCACCTCCATTCGCCGCGCAATCGTGCCGATCGAGCGATGAAACGCCGGAACGATTTTCAACATTCGACCACATTGACGGCCAGGCCGCCGAGCGAGGTTTCCTTGTAGCGGCTGGCCATATCCTCGCCCGTCTGGCGCATGGTTTCGATCACCGCGTCCAGACTGACGATGTGACGGCCATCGCCCTGGAGCGCGAGATAGGCCGCGTTGATCGCCTTGACCGCGCCCATCGTATTGCGCTCGATACAGGGGATCTGGACCAGCCCGCCGATCGGATCGCAGGTGAGACCGAGATTATGTTCCATGCCGATTTCGGCGGCATTTTCGATCTGGCCATTGGTGCCGCCCAGTACGGCGGCAAGCCCGGCCGCCGCCATCGAGCAGGCGACGCCGACCTCCCCCTGGCAGCCCATTTCGGCGGCGGAAATGGAGGCCCGCTTCTTGTAGAGGAAGCCCATGGCCGCGGCGGTCAGCAGGAAGCGGCGCTCACCATCCCGATCGGCCCCCGGCACGAAGCGGCGATAATAATGCAGCACCGCCGGAATCACCCCCGCCGCGCCGTTGGTCGGCGCGGTGACGACCCGGCCGCCCGCCGCATTTTCCTCATTCACCGCCAGCGCGAAAAGGCTGACCCATTCGAAAATCTGCGCCGGCCCCAGCGCATCCTGTTGCAGTCGCAGCCGCTGGTGGATCGCGCGGGCGCGGCGACGGACCTTGAGGCCGCCGGGCAATAGCCCCTCCTGCTCCAGGCCACGGTCGATCGAGGCGCTCATGGCGTCGATGACGCTGTCGAGGAAGGCGTCGGTTTCCGCCTGTACGCGCCACGCCCCTTCGTTACGCAGGACCAGGGTCGCGATCGACAGGCCGGTCGCTTCGCCCTGCGCCAGCATTTCCGCGCCGGAGGAGAAGGGATAGGGCTGGACGACATTATGGCCGAGCGGCGCTGCGTCATCGGTCGGGGCGGCGCCGGGCAGGACAGCGCCGCCGCCGATCGAATAATAGTCGCGCACCAGTGGTTCAGCCTGCCCGTCCAGCCAGGCGGTGAAGCGCATCCCGTTACTGTGCGCCTCCAGAAAGTCGCCCATGCGGAACAGCAGGTCGCGGGCTTCCTCGAACGGCACCATATGATCGACGGCGCTGCCCGCGCGAATGCGGCCGTCGGTGCGGATGGCGGCCAGGACGGCGGGAATGGCGTCGGGGTCGACGCCTTCGGGACGGTAGCCCGACAGGCCGAGCAGGATGGCGCTGTCGGTCGCATGGCCCCGGCCGGTCAGGGCGAGCGATCCGAACAGTTCGCACTGCACCCGCTGCGGCTGGGCGGGCAGCGAGTCCATGAACATCAGGGCGGCGCGCATCGGCCCCACCGTATGGGAACTGGACGGGCCGATGCCGATGGTGAACAGGTCCGTCACGCTGATCGCGGTGGCCGCGTCGATCCGGCTTTTGGTCACATCAATAATCCTTGGAAACCCGCACGTTGGCGCTTTCGCGGCCCAGCGTGGAAATGGCGCCCAGCAGCGAGAGCCAGCGCGTGACCTGATATTCGATCCGGGTGGCGCTATAGCCCTGTCCGTCGGTAATGAGTTCGACATAGGTCTTGCGCGTCAGATATTTGCCCGCCGCGATCGACGTGCCCTGCCCCTGGGTCGGGTCGGCGGCGATGATGCGCAGCCGGTCGAGGCCCGCCGCCTTGCGCACCGCGTTGATCGGGTCGAGGCCGCCATTGCCCTGGAGCGAGCCGACCGCAGAGGCGAGTTGCAGCGCTTCGGGCGCGGACAGGTTGGTGATCGAGGTGCCGAACAGGATGCGCGAGAGCAGTTCGTCCTGCGGCAGCGCGGGAACGCTGGTGAAGCTGATGTCGGGCTTCAGGCCGGTGCCGCCGACATGGATAGTGGCGCTGAGATCGCTGACGTCGGCCTCCGCGCTGATGTCGAGCGTCGGGTTGACGGGGCTCCGGCCGTCAAACTGGATATTGCCCTCGCGCAGTTCGAAGCGGCGTCCGGCAAATTCATAGCCGCCGCGCAGCAGTTGCGCCCGGCCGGCGATGGCCGGATTGGTCACGGTGCCGCCAAGGTCGAGGTCCGCCCGCCATTCGCTGTCGAGGCCGAGGCCGGTGACGGTCAGGCGATTGCGCGCCCGCGCCTTGATGGCGAGGGCCCAGGGGACGTTGGAGCGCGGCCGCTCGATCTCGTCGCCACGGCGGTTGATTTCCACCACCTTGAGTTCGGGGATTTGCGCCACGGCGGCGGCGCGGCCCATGGTGAAGCGGCTCTTGTTGAGCATCAGGTCGCCGCCGATCGTGCCGCCTACCCCATCGGAGCGCAGGGTGATCGGGCCGGTGACGGTCGCGGCGATATCGTCGCGTTCCAGCAAGGCGGCATTGTCGGCCTGAAGGCTCAGGTCCATGCCCACGCCGGCGATGCCGTTGAAGGTGAAGCGGCCGGTTCCATTGACTGTGCCTCCATTCTGAGCGGTGGCGGCGAAGCTGGAAATGACCAGTTGCGCACCGGAGAAGCGGCCGCGCGCCTTGACGTCCTTCAGGCGCATACCGGTCACCGGGCTGTTGATCGCGGCATTGTCCGTGGCGAAGGTGCCAGTGATGATCGGCTCGCCCAGCGTGCCGCGCATGTCGGCCGACACCCCAACCATCCCGGCAATATCGACGATCTCCACCCCGGTCAGCCGCCAGAGCGTGTCCGCCGTGCCATTGAAGCGCAATTGCGCAAAGAAGGGCGCGCGGTTGAGGCGCGTCGCCAGACCGCCCTCCGTCCCCAGCGGATTGAGCAACGCCTGCGCCTGGCCGATCGTCTTGCCGTCGGCGACGAAGACCATGCGAGTGGCGAGCCGTTCGCCGGTCAGCACGGCATTGACGCCGACATCGACCGGGCGGGAGCTGAGCGAGAGGCCGGAGCGGGAAAGGCCGCGAATGCGCAGCTCCGCCTTGCCGCTGGGCAGGCCGCCGCGCGGCTGGGCGTAGCTCAACGATCCGGTCGCCATGCCGCCCAGGCCCAGATTGTCATAGGCGATGTCGAGCAGGGCCAGAGGCAGTTTCTGCATCCGCGCCTCGATATGCGTCGCTGCGCCGCCCAGTTCGCCCGCCAGTTGCAGCGATCCGCCGGCATAGGCGATGGTCGCGGGCGACAGACGCCAGCCATCTTCGGCGCGCGTGAGCACTGCCGATCGGGTCAGGCGGATCGACCGCTTGTCGATGGTGCCGCCAGCGGTCAGGCGGATGCGGTCGGGCTGGACGTCCGCCTCCCCCTGCAAATCGAACAGGCGGCCGCGCTGGCCCGACAGGCTGCCGCGTATCTTGCCCCTGCCATCGACCAGTTCGGCATTGGCGGCGAAACGGCCGAGCAGCACGCCGCCGACGCGCAAGCCCCGCGCCTGCGCCGTCGCGGTGACGGTGGTGCCGGTGGGGTCGAGCAAGATGGTGCCGTCCAGCGTACCGCGCCGGACCGCTATGATAGTCGGTCCTTCGAAGCTGGCGTCGCTGGCGGTCAGCTTGAGCTGCACCTGCTGGTTTACGCCCACCGGCTTGAAATTGATATAGCCGGTGACCGGTCCCAGGACACTGAGCTGGCCATCCAGGCCGCCGGCAATGGGACGGATATCGCCGCTGGCGGTCACGCCCGACACGGCGAGGCTCGCGACCCGCACCACCGCCTGCCCACCCAGCGGCAACAGGATGACGCCCCGGCCGGTGAAGGCGCCGAGCGTCGATCCGCCATTGACGGTATAGCTATAACCGTTGGCGTCGGGGATAAGCTTCGCCCGCACGTCGCGCAGGCCCAGCGCGTCCATCGGCCGGGCCAGTGTGACGTCGATGGTCGGCTTGTCGATCAAACCGTCCAGCGTCAGCTTCACCGGCCCGTAACGGCCGTGGCGGCCAACGCCCTCCAGATGCAGCGACTGGTCGCGATAGCGCACGCCCTGCCCTGCCAACGTCAGCAGCGGCGATTCCAGTCGCAGGTCGCGCAACCCCAGATCGCCGTTGGGCAGCAGGTCCAGCCCGCTGCGCACAATCGGCAGGCCGCCCCCCAATGTCCGCAGAAATTCATTGTCCAGCCGCCGCACCCGCGCCATCGCATTGCCGGACAGGCCAAAGCCCCCATCAGCGCGCGGGACGGCGCGCAGCTTGGATGTCAGGTCGACGATGCCGAAGTTGGGAATGAAGAGATTGGCGATCTCGCCGTCCAGCCCCGCGTCATAGCGGCCGGTCTTCAAGTCCGCGATCACCACCAGCTTGCCGCGCAGCTTGTCCGATCGCAGCACCATGGGGTTGCTGACGATCTGCTGCCCCTTGATCTGGAACACGCCATCAAGCTGGAAATTGCGCACTATGCCCGCGACCAGATCGCCCTGACCATCGACGCTGCGCGCGCGCAGCCGCAGGGGGATGACTGTAGGGCCATTCCGGGTGACGCGCCCCTTGCCCTCCGCCCGCAGATCGTTGATGATCGCCCGGTCGATGGTCAATTGGCGCGCAGTGACCAAATATTCATAGCCCAGCCCCGCAAAGGGACCATCCAGCCGAATCTTTGCTGCAACGTCTCGGCTGCGCACATCCTTGAGCAGCGCTTCGGGCCGGGTCAGTTTCAGGTCGACTCGCATATTGTCGAGCGCGTTGTTGCGCAGGTCGATCGCGCCGTCGGCGGCCAGATCGACCGCCGCGGAGCGGAGCGAGAGGCGGCCGTCGATCACCCGGTCGACCATGGTCCCGCTGGCCCGCACGAACAGGCGCGGCGCGGCGATGCGGCGGAACAGGCCATTGCCCGCGATCGCATTGCCCTCCACCGTGCCGCGCGCCGAATAGGCGCCGCTGCGCGCGGCCAGCACGGCATCGGCGACAGGCGCGCCGTCCAGCGTGGCGGACAAACGGCCGTCCCACTGGCTCCAGCCGCCCTTGCCGCCGATGCGCAGATTGGCGTCCTGCTTCAACCCCGCCATCGCGGCCAATATCCCCGATTTGGGCGCGTTGACGGTCACGTCCAGCTTGAAGCGATCGTCATCCGGGCGGCTGTCGAGCGCGATCGTCAGAGCGTCGCTGCCATCAAGCGTGCGCGCCGCCAGATCGATGATGGCGCGTCCGCCGCGAATATCGGCGTCGCCCGCCATGGTCGCGACCTGCGCGCGGCCGGTGACGGAGGGCGCGATATCCAGCCGGCCAACCGAAAATTCCATCAGCCTGATGTCGAAGCCGGGCAAGATCGGGCCGCGCCGCTGGGTCGGGTTCAACTTGGGCAGTTTGTGCAAAGTCGCGCGCGGGATCACCAGCCGGTCGATGTCGAGCCGGTTGGACAGCCAGGCGAAGGGCCACCAGTCCAGCTCGACCCGTGGAGCCTCCAGAAACTTGCCCTTTGGATCGGACAGGATGAGGTCGCGCAGCACCGCCTTGCGATAGATGCTGCCCTCTATCCCGCCGACCTCTATGCGCAGCCCCGACGACGACTTGATCGCCGCGATCCGGGTGGCGAGGAAGCGATGCCCGCCGCCGGTATCGAGCCACAGGAGCGCGCCCGCCACGATCATACCCAGCGCCGCCAGCAGGCCGGCCAGCCAGCGTTGCCATCGACCGTCCCAAGCGCGGCGCAGGCGCGGAGTGGAAAGCGGGGGAACCGGCGCGACCGGATCGACGGGGGCGTCGTCGGCCATCAGAAGGCCTGGCCCAGCGAGACATAGACCGCGATCTTGGGATCGCCCGACTGCGGGTTGAGCGGGGTGCCGATATCGACGCGGATCGGGCCGAAATTGCTGTAATAGCGCACGCCCATGCCCGCGCCGATCCGCAGGTCGCGGAAGCGCGGCAGGAAGCTGGTCGAAATATTGCCGGCGTCGACGAAGGGCACGACGCCGAAATTGCCGAAGCGGACTCGCGCCTCAAGCGAAAATTCGGCCAGACTCTTGCCGCCGACCGGATCGTCGTCATCGCCATAGCGCGGCCCGATCGCCTGATAGCCATAGCCGCGCACAGACGCGCCGCCACCGGCATAGAAGCGGCGCGACGGCGCGATCTGATCGACGGTCGATCCCAGGATGGTGCCGAAGCGGGTCCGCGCGGCCACGACCAGCTTTTCGCCCACCGGCTGATAGACGCTGCCGTCCAATTGCACCTTGGCATAGCCGAAGGTGGTGTCCTGGAACGACAATTCCGGGCTGATCCGGCCGCCCAGGCGGAAACCCTTGCTGGGGTTAAGCAGGTCGTCGCTGCCATCATAGGTCAGGCTCAAGGGGATCGCGCCGATCAGGAAGGTGCGCCGCGCGCCGCCAGAAAAGGCATCCGCTTCGTCCGACGCGACCAGTTCGGCGCCGACCCGCCACACCCAATTCTTCTGAAACAATATGTTGGTCTGGCGCTCCAGCCCGCCCGCGACGGTGATGGTGCGCGCGTCATAGGCGTCGCGCCGGATATTGCTGACCGAGAGCAGCCCGGTCAGCACATTGTCGCGCCGGTGGAAATTGTTGCGGCGATAGGTGGCGGACGCCGTCTGCTCCTGCGTGCCGAGCACGCCGCGCAGCGTCAACGCGCCTTCGGGCGGAAAGAGGTTGCGATGCTGCCAGCTGACTTCGGCACGATAGCCCTCCCCCGTGCCATAGCCCAGTTCGCCCGCGATTGTGCGCAGCGGCGCCGGACGGACATCGACGGCCAGATCGACATGCGCGCCATCGCCCGTATCGACCGGCTTCAAGCTGACCGAGGAGACGAGGCCGGTAGCGACGATGGCGCGGCGCAGATCCTCGACATCGGACGCTCTATAGGCGTCGCCCGGATCGAAGCGGGCGATTTCCTGCGCGTGATGGGCATCGAACAAACGGGTGTCGTCCATGCGGATCGCGCCGAACCGGCGGAAACCGCCGGGCGCGACGATGATGTCCAGATCGCCCTTGCGCTCCTCATGGTCGATCCGCACTTCGGGTTCGTCCACTCTGGCGAAAGGAAAGCCGCTTTCGGACAATTTGAGCGCCAGCGCATCGCGCCCGGCCAGGATGACGTCGGCATCGACCGGATCGCCGACCTTGGGCGGGAAGGCGGCGCGCAGCCGCGCCTCTTGGCCCGCGGTTTCGGCAAGGCCCGTGACATCGACCGATTCCAGCAGATATTGGGTGCCGGGTATGATGTCGAAGGTGACGGCCAGCCGATCGCTGCCTGGTGGGGGGGCGGCGACGGCGCTGCGGATGCGAGCGGCATAATAGCCCTTCGCGCGCAGCAGCCGGTCGAGCAGTTCGCGATCCTCCTTCATGCGCCGGTTTATCTGGGCCAGGTTGGCGGACTTGCCCTGCCCCAGCCGCAGCGCCGAGAGTTCGTCGAAGCGCAAGGTGAACTGGGCGTCGGCGATCGCATCGATGCCGCTCAACAGCACGGTATAGCGTCGCTCTTCGCCCGCATCGGCGAAGGTGGCGGCGTCATCCGCATCGGCCGGAGCGGTATCGGCGATCATCTGGGCATCCAACGCGGCGGGATTGGCCGGATCGCCGGCCTGCGTGGCGGTATCGACCGGGTCTTCGGGCAATGGCGCGATGGCGTCGGGCTGGCCCATGTCGGGCCAATCGACGCCGATGTCAGGCATCGCATCGAGCGCCTGTTGCGGCGCGACCGCCGCCGGTTCCTGCTGCGCACGCACGGCGGCGGGCGCCGCCAGCAGCAGCGGCGCGAGGAGGAGCCGGGCGGCATACGGGCGGCCTGAAGAGCGGCGTCGTATCCGCAAACCATCGGTCATGGCGCCGGTCTAGACCAAGTGCGGGCGCAAACGCCAGCCCCAGAAGACGCCGACCGCCGCCAATTACAGGCCAATCGTCAGAAAGCGGTGTTCAACCGGTCCATCAGCGCGCGCGCCGGGCTGATTCCGACCGTCGCGGCGGCGGTGGTCATTGCGTCCAGCCGGTCCTGAAGCCGGGCGACGCGGTCGTAGAGTTCCTGGCTCGCATCGATCAGCGCGCGGGCGGCGAAGGGGAAAGCGCCGGCCAGATCGGCGTCGGTGTGCGATGCCCGACCCAGCCGATATTTCTCGTCCGACAGATCGATCTGCTCGATCTCGCCCCGCTGCCACGCCCGCTGACTGAGCAGCCAGGCGATGATGTGCATCAGACGGGTCGTGACTTTCAAGGATTCGCAAGCGAAGGCGACCCGGCGCAGGGGATCGTCCACCCCGTCGTCGAGCGAAGCGCTGCCGTCGAAATAGGCGCGCGCCTCGTCCGCCATGATCATGGCTTCCAGATAGAGTCCGTCGACCAGCCGGCGGTGCAGGCCAGGATCAAGAAGGGCGGCGCGTTGCATCGGATTGAGCTGCCATATTTTTGCAACCTTGTCAGGCCTGTTGCGCCGGTCCGGGCAGACTTTGTCCCATTTGGGATCGGTTAGCGGACCATTAACCGAAAATGCCGCTTCGACGGCGGGGCAATCAGGCGATGATGTCGGGGACCAGCGCATCCTCCAATATCGCGATCTCGTCGCGCAGGCGCAATTTGCGTTTCTTCAGGCGGGCGACCTGCATCTGGTCGCCGCCGCCGGCCGTGACCAGCGCGGCGATCGCGCTGTCGAGATCTCGATGCTCGACCCGCAGCAATTCCAGTCGGCGCATGATGTCTTCCCGGCTCACCGCGCCTGTGCCTCCACTTCGCTCGTCTCAAACAGCGCTTGATAACGCGCCGTGACGATGCGGACCATCGCAAATTTTCACGCAGCCCGCCGCAAAGCCCGAATCGAGGCGAGACAAGCCATCCGAATCATGATTTATTTGGTGATCCATCGCCCTCGTAAGGAGAATGTCATGGAAAATAGCCACATTTCAGCTCTTTCAGCCAAGCACGCCGGCCTTGAAGCCCGAATCAAGGCGGAATCGAGTCGGCCCATGCCCGACGCCATATTGGTGGCCTCGCTCAAGAAGCAGAAATTGCGGCTGAAGGAGGAGTTGGCGGCCCAGCACTGATCGCTGGCGCAACACTCTGGGAGGAGGTCAGGGCGCGGCGGCGAAAGACCGCCCGTCCGACCGCCTCGACCGCTCTAACTTCGGGAAATGGAATCATAAATGCCCCAGAGCCGGCAGGTTCGCGGGGCATTTTAGCATGTGGCAAGATGGGAAAGGATCAGCGGCGTTTTACGCCGTGCTGCGTGGTGCGCAGATAATCGGGCATCAGAGTCTGCTGCGTGGCGGCGCCAACGGGCTTGCGCGCCAGTTGGGGATCGATCGGCTCGTCAAAGGCCAGGCCGATCTTGTCATCGCGCGACCAGGCCACCATGCCGGTCACCTTGCCGATGCCGCGCAGATCGCAGATAATCTTGATGCCCGCAGGCACAGCCCGTTCGCAATCGGCCATCAGTCCGGTCGCCGACAGATTACGCACGCGCGCCTTGCCGAGCTGGGCGCCTTCGGGCGTGCTGAGCGTGGTCAGCAGGAACAGGCTGTCGCGAGGCGCGGCGCGCGCCGGTCCCCGGTCCGAAATATCCTGTTCGTCGTTCATGCAAAAACCCACGGTTGGAAAGCGGTGAAGGCCGCCATCCTAACCGCGCGGTGATGGAAAAAGCGTTAATCGTCGCGGGAGATTTTTTCCTGCCGCTCGTGGCGCTCCTGCGCCTCCACCGTCATCGTCGCGATCGGGCGCGCCTCCAGCCGACCCAGCGAGATCGGTTCGCCGGTGACTTCGCAATAGCCATATTCGCCGTCGTCGATCCGGCGCAGAGCGGCGTCGATCTTGGAAATCAGCTTGCGCTGCCGGTCGCGGGTGCGCAGTTCGATCGACCAGTCGGTTTCGCTCGATGCACGGTCGTTCAGGTCGGGTTCGCGCAACGGCTCGTTCTGCAATACGGCCAGCGTCCCTTCCGCTTCGGCCAATATCTGCTTCTTCCAATCCCACAGGCGCTGCCGGAAATATTCCAGCTGCAACGGGTTCATAAATTCTTCGTCGGACGACGGCCGGTAATCGGCAGGAAGCGCTACAGTCGATTTGGGCGGCTTATCGCCGTCTTTATCGGAATTCAGGACCGATGCCATCTGGCTCTCCGACTCGTAAGGCCCCGGCGCTTGATGTTCCGGGCGCCCAAACTTTGATTGTGCCCGCCTCATAGCCATGGCCGCGGACCGACACAAGCGGGCAATCTCCGGCTCGCCGCTTGTCCAGGCCCATTTTTCATACGCATGACGGCGCTTGTCATCGAGTCGCTGGAAAAGGACGAAGGGCCTTGCATCGCCTGCGCTCGTTCAACCCTGCCCGCCGGTCGTTTCATAGTGGGACGTTAACCATTTCCTTTCAGCCAATGGCAGCTTTCCCCTCGACTTAGAGCCCGATCCGAAAGTTGTTGAGCAATACCAGCATGTTGTGATTCAGCCGTCTTTGCGACAAGATGGAGTGAATGGTGGCATGGACTGGTATTGCCCGGCGAGAGCATAGTCGGGAAGGTTT
>NZ_SEOO01000048.1 GCF_004152865.1 Sphingobium cupriresistens
AAGGGCCATCGGCTGCTGGTGTGGCGCCTACGGGCTTCGGGCTACGCCCTCCGCCCTTCGTCGCCACACCAGCAGCCGATTCTCATCTTGATTGTCGCTGCGTTCTCATCCTGTTTGTCGCCGCGCAATGCGGCCCGATGTCGTGCTGGGAGTGCAACTCGGACCATTCTCCGCCCACTGCTGGGTCCAGCATGAGGACCGGCTCGTCAACGACCGCGTCGACATGGTGCGGACCTTCACGCCGATCCTGGTCTTATGATGGGGCGCCGCTTTCTCGCGCTGATCGCGACCACCGCCGAGCCGCTTCCGCCGGGGCAGATCGAGAGGGCGCGCAAGGCTGCGGCATCGCTCATGCCGCTGATCGAAACCGACCGCTTCATGCTGTGGAGCGACCACCGACACAGGATCACACAGGCTGGCAGCCATACGATAGTCGGCGAGCTGTTCGATCGTAGCCACACGCAGCCGGAAACCACGCTTGACGATGCGGCTTGGACGGCGATCGCCCGATCGCGAGGCGAGATACTGATCGAACGCTACTGGGGCAGCTATGTCTCCTTCACGACCGACGACAAGGGGATTGCGGTCGTGCGGGCACCGATGGGCGACCTGGGATGTTATCATGCAAGGGACGGCGGCGTGCTTCTGGTCGCGTCCGATCTGGCACTGCTGTCGGACTGCGGACGCCGCTTCGCCATTGATCGGGCCGCCCTTGTGCGTCACATCGCCTATCCCGAATGGCGGCGCAGCGAGACCTGCCTCGATGGCATGGAGGAACTGCGCGGCGGTGATCGCCTACTCGTCTCGGTGAACGGGGTCGAATGCGAGACATTGTGGTCACCCTGGGCCTTCGTCGGTCGAGACCGGATGATCGACGATCCCGTGGAAGCGGCTCGCGCCGTGCGCAATGCGGTGCATCTTGCCGTGCGCGCCCGCGTCGCTGGCCATGATCGAGCCGTCCTCCTGCTCTCCGGTGGGCTCGATTCGGCGATAGTGGCCGCCAGTCTCAAAGCGACCGGGACCGAGGTGATCGGCCTCAACCTCATCGGCGATGACGCGGCGAGCGACGAGAGGCGCTATGCCGAAATGGTCGCCCGGGCGACCGGTGTGGAACTGCTGACAAGGAAATTTGATGCTGACCGCATCAATGTCCGCCGCTCGGGTGCGGCGCATATGCCCTATCCGGTGCATCGCTGCTTCACGCAGGCGCAGGACACGGTCGCGGCCGAAACCGCAGAGCGCTGCGGAGCCGATCTCCTCATCGATGGCGGCGGTGGCGACAATGTCTTCTTCGCTTCGCGCACCGTTTCGATCCTCGCCGACTGCCTCGCCACCGGCGGTCTGGACAAGCGATTTTGGAGCGCCGCGCGGGCACTCAGCGACTTGGGCCAGACCGGGACATGGGCACTGGCCTGGCGCGCGGTACATCGCGCCTGGCTCCGCTCGCCAGCCCCACGCCAGCCGCCGGCAGTCGCGTTTCCCTCCGATGCGGCCAGGTCGATCGTCACCGACACCGTCGCGCATCCCTGGTTCCTGCCCCCGGAAGGTGTCCTGCCCGGTCGTGCAAACCACGTCGCCCTGCTCGCCCCGGCGCAGAATCTGGTGGAGGCGATCAATGCCCAGGCGCTGCAGCACGCAATTTCACCGCTGGTTTCGCAACCCGTGGTGGAAGCCTGCCTGCGGGTTCCGAGCTGGCATTGGCTCGCGCCGGGACAGGATCGGGCAACCGCGCGCCGCGCCTTCGCGCCTGATCTCCCCGGAGAAATCTTCGCGCGCCGATCGAAGGGCACGCCCACCGGCTTCGTAGCGACGATTTTCGACCGGCAGCGGCAGGCTATCCGTGACATGCTGCTCGGCGGCCGCCTGGGCGAATTCGGTCTAATCGACGAAGCCAAGCTCGCGCAGGCGCTCTCAACGCCCGGCCCGGTCCGCGATCTGCGCTTCGTGCGGATCATGGAATTGGTCGACGCCGAAGCTTGGGCAGCGGCGCAAATTCAAGGACCGCAACCCTCTTCGACGGTTAGGCGTCTTCTTGAATGCGGATCTAACGCTTAGCCATTCACCGCTGTCCTGACCGCCTCGGTCTGGGACTTACCGGCCGTTCCCTCGCAACATGTTGAACGGCTGGTAGTTCGCCAATACCTGACACCCGGCGCTCGCGCGACCAACAAGATGTGGCTTAAAGGTCGATCGGGGAGTAGGAGGGCCCTATGACAAACACTTGGAAAAACGTGCTAAGCGCCGCGGTCGCTGCGAAGTGGCAGACTGGACAATGCTTTCTTATCGCACAAGTTAAACCACTTCTCACCACTCATGGCTTCGAAGTAGAAGCGCTGCTCGAAGGTCGGCAGATGCGTATATTCCTTGAGTCGGAGGCGCCTGAGTTACGTCAGATCGTCAACGAAGAGCAGCCGACAAACTGGGGCCTTGTGCCGCCTGAGGCTACCCCAGAACGGCCCCATGCTCAGTATTTCGGCTCCAAGACCCGGCGCTCGACGAGCTCGACGACGTTCCCATACCAAAATGCACTACGAACAGCCTTTGGGCGATCGCTTGAGGACGGTCTGCGCAGGTTTGTTCTTCACAGTCCGGTACGTTTCGTCGACCTGCCTAACGGTGCGCCCAATCCAGATGGGGTCGAAGTGACCCGTGACGATCTCGCCGTCGGGGCCGACGACACCACCATCGTTACTCATGTAACGACTTGGATCGGACGTAACGGGCTCACTGCTGCCGATTATCAGCCGAGTAGGTCGTCGTTCATGCGCTCGGCGAAGCCGCAGGCGACGGCCTTGCATGATCTGATCGACATGATCGAACCCGCCGATTTGGACCGCATCGCACTCCCTCTCGACATTGTCCGCAAGATGCTCGCGAAGCCCGGGCATAGCTCTCGGTGATAGTCGCTATCGCGGGCCTGCCGGCCGTGCACTACAATCGGATCGAACAACAAGCGTCCAAGATCTTCGGAACGGGGCAGCGCTTCCTTGCATCACCGTTAAAGGCCGACACCAGCGGGGCCTATGTGCCAGACCTGCCCCATGGTCGTCTGCTGCTCAATAAACTAGCAAAGGCTTTGCAGACAGACAAAACGCTGCTGGGTCACGGCTGTGGCGTTATTATACTATCTACGCCCGAATATGATACCGCTGCAATACGTGAACTTCTAGCACCGTTCGCAGCCATACTCGAAGTCGCGTCGCCAGTCCTAGTTCATACCACCGGTCGGCAGGCTCTGATGCAAGCGAACCAAATCGGCGACGCGCTTCGAGCGGCGACGCCGCAACTCGTTCGTGCGGTTAACGCTATGAACAGCGAGTTGGAAACCCGCCCTAACCGAACACCGCTCCTACTACCTCTTCGGAATTTCAATGGTCGAGGTGTTGCTGACGAAATCCGCAACCTGTCGTGCTCGCTCCCGTTGGAGGAGCACCCAAGCGAGGCAATCGCGGCCGCCTGCAAAAAGATCGAGGCGACCTACTCGTTCAACAAAGCAAAGGACGGCTCCGCTAGGTGCTTCACCGACGACAGCAAAGTAGAGTTCCGGCCTCCCGGTAGGGCCAATCATGGCATGGCTACAAGCGCCGAAGCTCCACATGACGCGACTTGCTTTTTGAATGGTAGTTTTAGGACAGGCGGCCGGTATAGGCGCGGCTTCCACTATGACTGCCGTCATCGCTTATCGACCGGCAAAAACAACAAGGCAAAGGTACTGAAGGGCTCGTTCTCGGACTGCCATGATGACAGCAAGCATTACGTGGGAGAACCTCACGTTAATATTGCGCCAAATGATTTTGTTAGAATATGAAGAGGGATCTCTGAGCGACAATTCATATGTCGCTCAGATCAACCTCTTGATTACCCAGCCTATCGAGGTTTCCCTCTGCACGTCTTATGCCGAAAGACCCAACCTAGGGGTGCCCGCGCGGACCGGCCCTAGGATCTCGATCACTCCGACAAGAAGAATGTGCGAGTAACACCACATCCTTCATTCGCTAGGCACTCTCCGCCCGAAAGGGAGGTCGGTGCGCATGCGGCCATCGTCACGAGTACATGACTGCTGCTAGTTAGTCGTTAACGGTGCGGTGCACAAGGCGGAAAATTTTCTCTCTCGGCGCCTTCGTTCATGTGCAGACGTTCAGGGTGGCTGATCTAAGTGGCCATCTTTGGTCGGGCGCAGTCATATGATTTCCCTCAGGCTCGGATGCCCATTCGATTTTCTGCCCTCGCTAGGTCGGACGGATATCAGCAAACTAGCGGACTGGAACCGGATCAGGTGAAGTCTGTACACCGGATCTCATGGCGCGCCATCGGTGATATTGCGCGATCTTTGCGGCATCCGGATCCTCCCGGCCCTGCAGCCAGAAGGAGAACCAGTCCAGGTTACGATCATAGACGGCGCGCCGGTGGATCGGCTGCCATTTCACGTGGAATTCGTCGGGATAGACATACATCTCCGCCGGCTTGTTCTGCTCGTAAAGGGCGCCGAAGGCTTCGAGCGCTAGCCGGAACTCATTGTCGGCGAGTTGCATCAGCAGCGGCGTATCGATCCGGGCAGCATTGCGGGCCAGCGACATGCCGCGCCAGAAGTCTGGATTGTCCCGCGTAGCGGGCGGATAGCCCATCCCGCGCAGCCACTCTGCCCAGGCGATGCCACCATAGGTGGCGGTGGTGTTGGGTTCCATGCAACAAGTGCTGAGCGCCGCAGCGGCGAAGGCCTTCGAGTTGATCAAGGCGAAGGCAACGGTCGAGGCGCCGTCACTCAGGCCCGTGATGCCCACGCGTGCGGGATCGATGTCGCTACGATCAACTGCCATGCGCACGCCGGTGAGGACCGAGGAGAGGAGACTGCGGCGTTCACCCCAGTCCTTCTGGTTGGCGGCATTGATCTCATACCAGGTCTTGAGCTGGGGAAAGGCCGCCGCGAAGAAATTGGGCCGCTCGGTACTGAGGACGGCAATGCCGCGCTGGGCAAGCAGGAAAATCGGATAATCGTCCCCGGTGCCACCGCGCAGAAAGCCGTCGCTATGATATTGCACGACGACCATCGGCAGTTTCTCTCCCGGCTTGTGCCCCGGAGGCAGGACCAGGTCGCCCCATGCTTCTAGACCAAGATCGTTGCGCCATCTGAGCCGAGTGACAGAACCCAGGCGAATGCCGGAAAATTCGGGATTGGGATCGAAAATGGTGCGCATCCGGCCGCTCGCAGTGTCGATGGCAACCACCTTGCGCGGCATGCTGCTGCCTTCGCGGGTGCAGACCAGTTCGGTACCAGCCAGTACGCAGCCGTGCAGCACGTCGGTTGTGCGTAATAACGCGGTGGGAGAGGTAGCGCCGGGTCGCCAGCGATAGAGCGCCATCGCTTCCTTGGCCCAGCCTTCCCGGCGCAGAATGAGCACCGATGCGCCTTGCCACCGAAGGGAGACGATACCGCCGGCACAGGCCTCGGCATCGCAGCGCCGACTGCTGTCGCCGTTCGTGACGACGAGCCTCGCGGGCGTCAGCGGCGAAGTATTCGAACGCTCGAGATGCGCTTTGCGGCCGTCATCACCGATGGCTTCCGGATCGATCGGCATGTCGGCGGGTGCGGCGCGCTCGACTGCCGCTTGCTCTGCAGCATCTGCCGGCATGACCGCGCCGGTACGCAAATCGATGGCACTGACGTCCAGCATCTCGGTGGCCGGGGTGAGCGGCCGCGCGGAAATCTCTGGCGAGACTCTGCGGTCGTACAGCCACCCTGACTGACCTTCCCGATCGAGTTCCGCCTGAACGGCCGCCGCTCCCTTGCGCGTGCCATAGAGCAGCCGGGTCCCATCTTCGCTCCAGGCCACGGCTTCGACATCGACGTCAGAGCGCGTGACGGCGCGCGCGCCGCCGCCGTCCGCCTGTGCCACCCACGCCTGCGTGACGCCATGGTCGCGTCGCAGATAGGCGAGCCTGCGCCCGTCAGGGGACCAGGACGGAACGATGGTGCGCGTTGCGCCGCTCGGCAGGTAAAAGCCGCGCTGCACGTCCATGATCTTGATGAGTTCACCGCCCCGATCAACAATATCTGGTGAGCCGACAACCGTCAGTCCGCTGACGACCAGTGCGCGGCAATAGCTGTTCGTCGCGAGATCGGCGCGGTTGATGATATAGGCGATACGACTGCCGTCCGGCGAAACCGCGAACGGGCTCGGGCCATTGAAGACCGCGGAATCGGGATCGCCGATCTCGCGCAGCTGGATGAGGTCCGCTGCGGCAAGGTCGCGCTTCACGGTACTCGATGCTTCATGCGCGGGCAGCACGTCTTCGCAGTTCGCCCACGTCGTGGCGGGAAACAGCAGGCACAAGACCCCAAGGCCGAGGCAGCCTCTGATATTGGCGCTCACCACTGCCGGGTGATCCCGAAGGCGATCATCCGGCCGACAGGTGAATAGTTGGTCGAGTCGTAAGGCGTGTCGTAGGGTATCGACGTCGCGATCGGATCGGGCTTGTCGTTGAAGAGGTTCTGGACTGACAGGCTGAACTCGAGGCCGCCGAGCGGAGCCTCGGAATCGACCCGGTAGCGCGCGGTGAGATCGAGCGTGGTCATTGCCTTTATACGCACGGCTGGCGTCGAGCGCGTGTCGCTGACACCGCCGGTGTAATTGCCGTTGGCCGCCAGAGTGAGATTGCCGCCAGTCCATGCGACCGCAGCCTGCCCGCGCCAATGGGGCGGGTTGAAGATGGTGCCGGCAAGGTCATAGGTGGGCTGACCGGCGCTGAGCTGCTGGTCGCTCTCGAGATAGGCGATGTCGAGCGACAGGCGCAGTTGCTGGTCTGGCGCAATTGCGGCATTGTAGCTCGCCAGCACATCGACGCCCCTCGCGCGCTGCCGACCGGCATTGAGATTGGCATTGTCGACAATCGCGACGACGTTCGCCGGATCATAGGGCACGCCGGTGATGTTGAGGAAGGTGCCCGCACTGGCGATGGCGGCCGCCTGTTGAGTAGCGCTAGGGTTGAAGATGATCTGGTCGCGGTAGATGGGATTGCTCAAGGCCTGGGCCAGCAAGGTGATCGGGGATACGATCCGGTCGCGATAGCGGACGCTGAAATAGCTGACCTCGAGGCTCGCGCCCGGCAATGCGCGCGGATGCACGGCAAGCGTGGCCGACCACGTCGTCGCCTTTTCCGGCTTGAGACCGGGATTGCCCCCGAGGATGAGAATGGCGCCCGCGCTCGCCGATGTCCCGGTCGCACCCAGCGCTGCGGGAGGAAACAGGTAGACCGCGCGCGGCTGATATTGCTGATAGAGCGTTGGCGCCCGGAAGGATTTGCCCCAGCTTCCTTTCAAGCTGATATCGCGCGTCATCGCCCATGACAGACCGAGCTTGGGCGTGGCGACTTCGCCGATGCCGGGGTAGCGCTCATAGCGCAGGGCGGCACTGGCATCGACTTTGGTCATGAGCGGTAGATTCTGATCCGGGCCGATCAGGGGGAGGCTCAATTCCCCGAAAGCGAACAGATTGTCCTGGGCGGCGACGGTGTTGACCGCGCTTCCGGCCCCAACGAACCGCTGGAAGCCGATATCGCGATAGCCGCCGCCAACGGCGATCTTGGCGATGCCACCGGGCAGGCGGAAGAGGTCGCCATTGGCATTGATTTCGATCGATTTGGCCGTGTTGCGATAGAAGCTGGGGCCGGAGTCGCTGCAGACCGCGAGGGCGCATTCGACCTGATGATAGTCGACCCGTTCCTTGCCGTAGGTCCCGCCAAGCGCAATCTGCCAGCCACCGGACAGATCGAGCGTAAGTGTCGGCGCGACGCCAAAGGACTTGTCGACCGACGAGAAGGTCGCCTTGCCTTGATCGAGATCGCCGCCGGCCACCGTGGGAAATGTCAGGTCGCTCCAGCGGATATTGTAGAGCCCGTCGACCGAGAAGGTCAGGCCGCCGCCCAGGTCCTGATGTCCGCTGGCAACGACGCTGTGATGGCGCAGCGCCGGGTAAAGATCGAGCCCCGGGGAGCGTGTCGCAGCGTAGGACCGCTGGCTCGCACGGATCGCAGTGTTGCTGCCATATTCATAGGCGGCGAACAGTCCGCCCGATGCCCATGTGCGACCCGCCAACGCGCCATATTGCTGCTGGAAATCGCCGCCGTCCGTCGTACCGGCAAGACGCGCGCTGGTTTCCAGGCCATCATAGTCCCGGCGCAGGATGACGTTGGCGACGCCGGCGACCGCGTCCGAGCCGTAGATCGCCGAGGCGCCATCTGGGACGACTTCGATGCGATCGACCGCCGACACCGGGATGCCCGAAACATCGACGCTCTGCCGAACCGCGGTATAGGCGAGACGCCGGCCGTTGAGCAGCGTGAGCGTCGCATCGCTTCCAAGACCGCGCAGATTGATGGATGATCCGCCACCCACGTCGACGCCACTGGCGTCGGGAACATTCATGCCGATCCCGGGATTTTGTCCGCCTCCGAAGCTTTGCGGGATACGGCGGACGACATCGCCCAGGCCAGCCTGACCGGAATCGCGGATCTCTTCCTGACCGATCCGGACCACCGGCGATGCAATCGCGGCCCCACGCAGCCGGCTTCCCGTAACGATGATATCCTGCCCATCATTGGTCGAACTGCCACCACGGCTTGCGCGGGCCGGCCGTACGGCAAAGCCGCCATCGACAGGCGTGTAGGCCAGCCCGGATTGGTCGAGCAGGATGCGCAGCGCTTCCTCGACGGTGTAGGAACCGTGAAGCGACGGCGCCTGCTTGCCCGCCACGATCTTGCTGTCGGCCAGCACGGTGATGCCGGATTGAAGTGCCAGCGCCTTGAGCGATTCGCCCAAGTCTTGCGCCGGCACTTCAAAGGAATGGCGCTTTACGTCCTGGCCTCGCGCGACCGAAGGGCCCGCCACCAGCGCCACGGCAGCGATGCTGTTGAACAGATATCTTGCGTCAAATCGAACCATTATCCTGTGTCTCCCCCCTGGCCACGTCGTGGCTGGTTGGCGGGGAGACGCCGGGTTGTGAAAACCCACGACAGATTTTTCAGTGAAGGGTCGAAACGTCCTACGGAGCGCGGCGAAGAAGGATCACGCCCGGATCGGTTCGGTCGATACCGAGCCCGAAAGTCGCCGCCACGGCCCGGGCGAACGCGTCCGGATTGCGCACCTGGAATGCGCCGGTAACCGACAGGCGGGCTAGCCCAGGATCGGCAAGGCGTATCTGGATGCGGTTGTAGCGGTTGATGGCGGCGACGGCCTCGCCAAGCGGGCCGCTGTCCAGCGCCAGCATGCCGGACACCCATTGGGTTTCGGCCGGCAACGTAGGACGGGGCGTGTCGGCATTGCCCAGGCCTGCGGTCTGCCCCGCGGCAAGCGTTCGAGCAGTACGGGAGGTCACGTCACTTGTGGTGGTGAGATCGACCCGCCCCTCGATCACGGCCACCACGAGACTTCCGCTTTCCACGCTGACGTCGAACAGCGTGCTTCGTGCAACGACAGTGCCGCCGGGAACCGTCACGATGAAGGGTCGCTTGCTGTCTGGCGCAACGCGAAAGCGCGCGCGGCCTCGTTCCAGCGAGACCTTACGCTCGCTCGCGGAAAGGGTGACACGCACACGGGTGGCGGTGTCGAGCGTCAGCTGCGATCCGTCCGCCAGCGATATCGTCCTTATTTCGCCCAGCGTGGTTTCGTAGGTCGCGGCCTGCGCTGGAGAAACCAGCTCGAGAGGGGATCCATAGCGCAGCAAGCCGACACTGCCGATCCCGAGCAGGACGACGACGCCGAGGCTGGCAGCCGCAACATGGGTACTGTGCCGCATCAGGAAGGGTGCGCGAACCAGCTTCCGCGTGCGCCCGACGTCGCTGTCGGACAGCAATCGACTCTCCTGCCAGTGACGCTCCGCCTGTTCATAAGCGATCCGATGGCGCGGATCGGCATCCATCCAGACGGCGAAGGCCCGCTCGACATCTGGTCGAGCAGGTTCCTGCCGGCGCGCCAGCCAGTCCCCGGCGGCATCCCGGATAGCGCGCGGAATGGCATGGACTTCGTCAGTCATGATCGCTGAGGTGCCGCCCCAGTTGCTTGATGGCCCGGCTCATCTGCTTTTCCACGCCCCGCACACTTAGTCCCGTCTGTTTCGCGATTTCGGCGTAACTATAGCCATCAAGGCGGCACGCGAGAAATATTTGCCGGGTGAGCGGCTTGAGGCGCAGGACGGCCTGTTCGATACGGGCAAGGCGGTCGCGCGCCTCCAACACGGCGACAGGATCCCCGCTTCCAATTTCAACATCGTCGATCGACACATGGTGAGACTGGTGATTGCGGGCGGCGGTCCGGGCGTGATCGCGCAGGAGATTGTGCGCCGCCTCGCGCAGATAGGCTCCGGGCGCATGGATCGCGACAGCATCGGTCTGCGCGCGCGCTACAAGACGGGTGAAGACCTGCTGGACGATCTCCTCGGCGCGGTCGTCCGGGGCGCGACGATCGAGGAAGCGCAGGAGGCGTGGCCGTTCGGCCCGGTACATTTCCTCGATAGCAGTCGCCGTCGATGGCACGCGATCATGCGTCGGCGGCAGCGGCTCGCCTTCGTCGAGCGGCAAGCGGGCCGCCCTTAGCGCAGGCCGCATGGCTTGCGGCGCAGTGCGCCGATCCTGGCCGTGGATCGCATCGATCACATCTCCTCGCTCTGGCGAGGCGATGCCGGCGAAAGCCGGGTGTTGAGAACATGCACGAGCACATGCGCCAACGCCTTTGGCCGCGAACGGCTTGGACATGCGCGTCGGCCACCCGGCCGCACGATGGCGGATCCATTTCATCTCGCACGAGGTTCTCACGCCTCGGCGCCATGCATCGATGGCGCGCCTTCAGCTTATCGCAGGTCATCCAAGACGCAAGCCCGGCTCTGCGGGACAAGGCGATTTAAGGCTCTGAACACGCATAATATCCGTCAAATCGAGCAGCGTCGCTGCCGAAGAATTTTTCTTGTCGGGTATCTCTAAATTCGAGCGTCATGGAATGATCGCGAAACGGCGTTGGGCTGGGGATCGGCAGCTTCCGCCGTCCTCAGGCATGTAGCTTTGGAGTGAAAGACTGTCCGATGGATATGCCCACCACGCCGTTGGTCCCTGCATTGCTGTCCCGTACCGAACTTCACGCCCTGGTCTGGGCCGAGCCTCTCCGTCACCTTGCAAGACGCTTCGGCGTTTCGGATCAATGTCTCGCCAAACTCTGCGACCGTTTTGATATCCCGCGTCCTCGGCCTGGGCACTGGAACAAGGTCGCGGTCGGCAGGGAGATCGCCATGCCGGCCTTGCCGCCCGCAAAAGCCGGCATGGACGAGACGATAGAAATTACGCCCCAGTCGGCTGGAGGCATGGCAATGGAGGGAGACGCTGCTCTTGCGGCGGCCCGCCAGAATGGGAAAGCGATGCGCGTGGCGGAGCGGCTCTCGGATCCGCACCCCATCATTGCCGGCTGGCTTGCAAATCGAAGGGAGGCGATCGCCAGGGGCCGGCTGGTCTATGACATCTGGCCCAATCGGCCGGTCCGGGCCGCGCCTTTCACGCCCATCGAACGGCGTCGCCTCAGGATATTGGACGCCCTGTTCAAAGCCTTGGAGGCTGAGAAGATCGCCATTGCCGAGACGGACCGGCATGGTCCCGTTGCGCGGTGCGGACAGGACGAGATCGCGTTTCAACTGAGGCCCAGGCTCAAGGAAGTGCGCCAGCCCCTCGCTGCCGAAGAGAGAGGGTGGCATGGCTCCGGCAGGCAATACAGGCGAGAACTGGTCGAGACGGATGTGCTGGTCTTCGAGATCAAGCGTTGGTTGCCCGGCGATTTGCCACGCATCTGGCAGGACGGCCCGAAGGGCAAGATCGAGGACAGGTTGGGCGACATACTCACGACCCTACTTGCAGCATTCCCGATGATGGCCGCAGCCCGGGAAATGGCCGAAGAGCGGCAACGACTGCGGGAGACAGAGGAACGGAAGCGCCAGATGTTGGCGCAGCAGCTCAGGCTCGATCGCGACCGCTTCCGATGCTTCCTCGAGCAGGCCGGCAGATGGCGCGAAGCGGGACTGGCGCGGGATTTCCTCATGGCGCTGCGTGCCGCGATGCCGGACTCTTCATTGGAAATCGGCGGTAGGACGGCCGCCGAGTGGCTGGAATGGGCGCAAGGGCATGTGCAGGCCCATGATCCCCTCACACAGGGTTCGTCCGCTGTCTTCCGGTCGATCGCTGAAGTGACGGAGAGGACTTACCTTGATCGCTAGGTTGGGAGCCTCAGGCGCGTCGGAAATTGGGCTTCAGAACCCTTGCGCCGTCGCGCATCTCGTCGAGCTGATCCGACCAGTACTGCATCATCCGCACGCGCTCGTCCCAATATTCGCCGCGCGTGTAGGCACGCCGGATGGCATTGGTCTCCATATGGGCGAGTTGGCGCTCGATGGCGTCGGGATTGAACTTGCCCGTTTCGTTGAGCAACGTCGCTGCCATCGCCCGGAAGCCGTGCGCCGTCATCTCCTCCTGGCCGAACCCGAGCGCGCGAAGGGCCGCGTTGACCGTGTTCTCGGACATCGGGCGACGCGGCGAGCGGAAAGAGGGAAAGCAATATCGTCCTGTGCCCGTCAGCTCCCAGAGCTGCTCGAAAAGCGCGGTCACCTGCGTGGACAGCGGCACGCGGTGCGGCCGTCGCATCTTCATCTTCTGCTCGGGGATGTTCCATACCGAGCGGTCGAAGTCGAATTCGCTCCACTCGGCCTGACGCAGCTCGCCGGGGCGGACGAACAGATGGGCCGACAGCCTGAGCCCGAACAGGGTGATGGCGTGGCCGGTGTAACCCTCGATCGCGCGCATGAGCTCACCCGCGCCCTTGGGCGTGGTGATGGCAGCGAGATGCTTTGCCTTGGGAACGGTCAGCGCGCCGCGCAGGTCACGCGCCGGATCGGTTTCGGCCCGCGTGGTGGCGATGGCGTAGCGGAACACGCGGCTCAGCACGCTGCGCATCCGCCGCGCGCTTTCGTATCGGCCGGTTGCCTCGATCGAACGGAGCACGGCAAGCACTTCCTGGGCGGTGATCTTGGCGACAGGGCGGTTGCCGATCCTGGGATAGGCCTTGGCGAGCAGCCAGCGGATTTTGCTCAGGGTGATCTCCGCCATCCCTTCGCGTTCCTGCTTGCCGACCCATTCCTCGGCGACCAGCTTGAAGCTGTTTTCCTCGGACAGCATCGCGCGCGCCTCGGCGAGCTTGGCCTCGTGCGAGGGATCGAGGCCGGCGGCGATCAGCTTGCGGGCTTCGTCGCGCCGCTCGCGCGCATCGGCGAGACCGACGTCGGGCCACGCGCCGAAGGAGAGCGTGCGCTGCTTGCCGAGATAGGCGTAGTTGAGACGCCAGAGCTTCCTGCCGTTCGGCTTGACGAGGAGATAGAGGCCGGCGCCGTCGGTGAGCTTGTATTCGCGCTCCCTCGGCCTGGCGCTCGTGACGGTGGTCGCGAAGAGTTTTCCCATGGTATCGGCCCGTCCATAAGGGGCCTTCGATACCATGCAGGATACCATATTTGTTCCCGATTGGTGCCGGATCAGCCCGGATTTGACCGGACGGTCTTAGCACAAAAAACGGCTGAAATCAGCCATTTTTCGGACGTTCCCGGACGTCGCCGGAAGAACAAATGGTGCCCAGAAGAGGACTCGAACCTCCACGACCTTGCGATCGCCAGCACCTGAAGCTGGTGCGTCTACCAATTCCGCCATCTGGGCACGGGGTAGGAGGGCGCCTCTAACCGGGTCCCCCAAAGCTGTCAACGCATTGTCTCCAATATTTTTCTCGCCATCGCAAAAAGCCCGTCTAAGGCGGGATCGTCATCGCAAGATCATGAAGGATGCTGAACGTGAATGATATTCCCGCCACCCCGCCCGCGCTGTTCGCCCGGCCCGATGGGCTGCGCCTGGCCTATCGGCGGCAGGTCGGCAGCGGACCGACGATCGTCTTCCTGCCCGGCTACATGTCCGACATGGAGGGCGGCAAGGCGGTCGCGCTGGAGCGGTGGGCCGTAGAGCAGGGCCGCGCGATGCTGCGGATGGATTATGCGGGTTGCGGGGCCAGCGAGGGGCGGTTTGCGGACGGGACGCTGGCGAGTTGGCGCGACGATGTGCTGCTGTTGCTGGATGCGCTGGTCGAGGGGCCGGTGGTGCTGGTCGGATCGTCCATGGGCGGCTGGCTGGCATTGCTGGTGGCGTTGGCGCTGCCCGATCGCGTTGTGGGGCTGGTCGGCATCGCCGCGGCACCCGACTTTACCGAATGGGGCTTTACCGACGCCGACAAGGCGCTGCTGGCGACGGAGGGACGGATCGAGGAACCATCTCCCTATGGCGAAGATCCCTATGTCACGACGCTGACCTTCTGGCAGTCGGGGCAGGCGTTGCGGCTGCTGGAGGGCGCAATCGCGATCGATTGCCCGGTGCGACTGCTCCACGGGCAGCAGGACCGCGACGTGCCCTGGTATGTGGCGGTCAAAACGGCGGGGCTGGTGCGTTCATCCGATGTGCAGACGCTGCTGATTAAGGACGGCGACCATCGCCTGTCGCGCGACGGCGACATCGCGCTGTTGATCCGCACCGTCGCCGATCTGGCCCAAAAGGTGGATATCCTCTGATGCCCTTTCTCCTGCCGCTCCTGCTCCAGGCCTATTCCCCCGAAACCGAGGCGGTGATGAATCGCAGCCGCAGGGAGAAGCAGGAAGAGCGCGCCGCTGCGGCAGCGGCCGTGAATCCTGCGGCGGCGGCCCCGGCGCGGGCGGACGGAAAAATTCCCGTCCCCGCCAAATTCGCCGCGCCGTTTCAGGCGTGCCTGGACCAGGCGATCGAATCGCCCGATGCCGGGATCGCCTTCGCGCAGAAATGGCGGATTGACGGGGGCAGCTTCTATGCGCGCCATTGCATGGGCTTTGCCTATGCGCGCGCCGAGCGCTGGACGCCGGCGATCGTGGCGTTCGAGCAGGCGGCCGAGGAGGCCGAGCGCAGCGGTGAAATGGTGGAGGCGGCGCGGCTCTGGGCGCAGGCCGGCAATGCCGCCATGGCCAGCGGCGACCTGCCCAAGGCGCGCGGCGATTTCGACGCGGCGCTGGCGCGCGGATTGCCCGACGGGCTGGAAAAAGGCGAGGTTCATCTGGACCGGGCGCGGGCGCTTGTCGCGCTGAACGAGCCGGATGCCGCGCGCGATTCGCTGGACGTTGCGCTGGCGCAGGCGCCCAAAGACCCGCTGGGCTGGCTGTTGTCGGCAACGCTGGCGCGCCGGTCAGGCGAGATGCGCCTGGCGCAGGCGCATATTGCGCGGGCGGTGCAATTGTCGCCCGACGATGCTTCGGTCGCGCTGGAGGAGGGCAATATCGCCGTCCTGACCGATCATGAGGATATTGCGCGCGCGGCCTGGGCGCGGGCGGTGAAGCTGGCCCCGGACAGCCCGTCCGGCAAGGCGGCGGCGGACAATCTGTCGCGGCTTCCCGTCGCCAAGCCTGCCCGTTAAGATCACCAGCAAGACTTTGTAACGGAACCGCTTTCGCCTTTGCCCCGTTCGCTCGACCGCAGCGGGATTGCACGAAGGAGACAGCGAGTTGGACAGTTATTGGAAGAAAGGCGCGGCGATCGGCCTGCTGCTGATCGGTGCGATGGCGACGACCGCCTGTTCGCGCGGCGCGACCCGCGGCGGCCTGATCGGCGGCGCGGGCGGCGCGGTCGTGGGTAGCGCCACCGGTCTTGGCACGGTCGAAGGTGCGGCGATCGGTGGCGCCGTCGGCGCGGTCATCGGCGACAAGGACGATCGCTGTTCGCGTCGGGATCGTCGCCGGGGCCGGTGCTGATAAGGCCGATTATTTGAGGTAGAAGTCGACGGTCGTGACGACGCGCACCTTCTTGTAGGGCGTGTCGCTCGATCCGTCGCCGCCCTCGCCATCGCGGGCGTCGATCGAAAAATAGCCCTGGGTGGCGCTCTTGATGCCCCCTACCCCGGACCCCGAATCCTTGGCGAATTGTTCGGCCGCGGCGCGCGCGTCGCGGGTGGCGGCGGCGACCATGTCGGGCTTGACGTCATTCAGCTTGGTGAAGCTGTATTTCATGCCCGACCCTTCCTGCAGCGTCACGCCCCGGCGGACCAGGTCGAATTGCTGCGCGACCGCCTTTTGCGCGCGGGCGATGTCGGTCGTGCGCAGCAGCATCCGCTGGGTGATGGTGATATTGTTGACGCCATTGTTGAGATATTGGTTCACCCCTGCGCCGGTCGGGGTCAACTCGCCCGGCTTGAAGCCCAGGTCTTTGAAATAGCTCTGCAATTCGCGCGTATTATTGTCGATTTCGGCGCGGACCGTCGGCAGGTCGAAACCAGTGGCCGAATAGCTGATCGACCAGGTGGCGAGGTCCGCCGTCACATCCTTTTCCGCCAGACCGCGCACCGTGACCGAGCGGTCCGCCGCCTTGGCCCGTTTCAACCCGTCGCCCAGCAGATAACCGCCCGCAATCGTCCCGAACGCCAGCAGCGCCGCGCCGCCCAGCACAATCTTGTCCCGCATTTCCAACGCCATTATCCGCTTTCCTCTTCCGTCTGGTGATGCGCGACCTTATCTTGGGGCTGTATCTAATACTCCTGAGGTGAACCGTTGCTTGACAGCGACGAACGGAGAATATCTTGCCCAAATTCCTGCATAGCATGATCCGCGTCAGTGACGTCGATAAGACCATCGCCTTTTTCGAGTTGCTGGGCCTGAAGGAGGTCAAGCGCTTCGACAGCGAACAGGGCCGCTTCACGCTGGTCTATGTCGCCGCACCGGGCGACGAGGATGCGCAGGTCGAACTGACCTATAACTGGCCGCCGGCCGATGGCAGTGCAGCCGAAACCTATGATGGCGGGCGCAATTTCGGCCATATCGCGTATCAGGTCGAGAATATCTACGACACCTGCCAGCGGCTGATGGACGCGGGCGTGACGATCAACCGGCCGCCGCGCGACGGGTATATGGCCTTCGTCCGCACGCCGGACGATATCTCGATCGAATTGTTGCAGGATGGACGGCTGGCGCCGGCCGAACCCTGGGCGTCGATGCCCAATATCGGGATTTGGTAAGCCATGCTGGAGGTCGTCCGCATCCCCGTCCTGACCGATAATTATGTCTGGCTGTTGCATGATGCCGCCGGCGGCGAGACGGTCGCGATCGACCCCGCAGTGGCGGAACCGGTGCTTGAGGCGGCGGCCGCGCGCGGCTGGACCATCAGCCAGATCTGGAACACCCATTGGCATGGCGACCATGTCGGCGGCAATGCGGCGATCAAGGCGGCGGCAAAGGCATGGGGCGGCTGTATGATCACCGGCCCGGCCGCGGAAGCCGAGAAGATCGGCACGCTGGACCGGACGGTGGATGAAGGCGACACCGTGCGGATCGGCGACCATATCGCCACGGTGATGGCCGTGCCGGCGCATACGGCCGGGCATATCGCCTATCATCTGGCCAACGATCGCGTGATCTTCGTCGGCGACACGCTGTTCGCCATGGGCTGCGGCCGGCTGTTCGAAGGAACGGCGGCGCAGATGTTTGCCAATATGGCGCGCTTGGCCAAGCTGCCGGACGAGACGATCGTCTATTGCGCGCATGAATATACGCTCTCCAACGGCCGCTTCGCGCTGGGCGTGGAGCCGGACAATGCGGCGCTGGCGCAGCGTGTGGCAGCAGTAGAGGCGGCGCGGGCGCGAGGCGAGGCGACGGTGCCGACCAGCATCGGGATCGAGCGGGAGACGAATATCTTCATGCGCGCGCGCGATGTGGCGCAGCTGGCGGAACGGCGCGCGGCTAAGGACGCGGCCTGACGGTTTTTGCGCTATAGTGCCGTCCTATGGTCGATGTAGGGAGAATCACGATGCGCGCGTGGATGGGGATGGCGCCGCTGCTGCTGGCGGCCTGCGCCGGCAGCTATGAGCCGGCACCGCTGACCGAAAAGCAGACGGCGAAACTCGACAAGGCGTTGGCGGGCAAGGTCGCCGGCGAGAAGGTCAGTTGCATCAATCGCGAGCCGCAGAGCAACCTGACCGTCATCAGCAATAATGTGCTGCTCTACAGGGTCAGTCGCAGGCTGGTGTACAAGAATGAACTGATCGGCAGTTGCAGCGGCCTGACCTATGGCGACACGATGATCGTGCGCAGCTATGGATCGCAAATGTGTCGGGGCGACTTCACCACGACCGCCAATTTGCAGACCGGCATTACGACCGGCGCCTGCGCGCTGGGCGACTTCATCCCCTATCGCGAACCCAAACCGTAAGACGGATCAATCTCCGATCGCCCTGGCAAGGGCCGTACGGATAGCCATGAGCCGGGCCAGAAGATCAGGCAGGTCGGACGGCTCAGCCTTGGCGACGGGGGCGTGGCCATTGCCGTCCACTAGCGCCTTTTGCGCGCCTTTGACGGTGAAGCCCTCGACATTGAGCAACTGGTGGATGCGGCGCGCCAGCGCGACGTCGGTGGGCCGATAATAGCGGCGGTTGCCCGATCGCTGGAGCGGACGCAGTTGGGGAAAGCGCGTTTCCCAATAGCGCAATATATGCTGGGGAAGACCAAGTTCGCCCGCCAGCTCGCTGATGGTCAGAAATGCACCCTCTGCCTTTTCCATGACAGCGATGTTGCACCCATAATTGTACAGACGTCAACTATGGTAAAGCAATGGTAATGCTGGAAAAGCGGCCAGCCGCCATTTAAACCGAGGCGACCCGGTCGCGCATCGTCTGGCTGGCGCGGAAAGTCAGCACCCGGCGCGGTTCGATCGGTACTTCCACGCCGGTCTTGGGATTGCGCCCCATACGCTGCGTCTTGTCGCGCAGGACGAAGGTGCCGAAGCTGGAAATCTTCACATTTTCCCCGCGTTCGAGCGCGCAGGACATATGTTCAAGGATCGATTCGACCAGCGCAGCGGCTTCCGCCCGCGACAGGCCGACATGGCGGTTCACGCTCTCAGCCAGATCGGCCCGCGTCAAGGTTGCATTGCCGCTCATAGACCATCCCCACTTCTTCGCCCCAGCGACCATCTTCGCGGACGATCTGCCTGAAATGTGATCGATTCGCAGCGCTTTGGCAAGCGCCGCCTATCCTGCATCCAGCCCTAGAGACGCAGGACGCATGCGCCCCAGGTGAAGCCGCCGCCCATCGCTTCCAGCACGACCAGGTCGCCCATCTTGATCCGGCCGTCGCGCATCGCGACGTCGAGCGCCAGCGGCACGGACGCGGCGGACGTGTTGGCGTGGCGATCGACCGTCACCACCACGCGATCGGGTGACAATTTAAGCTTGCGCGCGGTCGCGTCCAGGATGCGGGCATTGGCTTGATGCGGGACCAGCCAGTCGATCTCGTCCGTCGACAGGCCCGCTACGTCCATCACTTCCCTGAGCACCGAGGCGAGGTTGACCACGGCGTGGCGGAACACTTCCTGCCCCCGCATCCGCAGCTTGCCTACGGTCTGGGTCGTGGACGGACCACCATCGACATAGAGGAGCTGGTTGTGGCGCCCGTCGGCATGGAGCTTGGCGGCCAGGATGCCGCGCTTGCCGTCCACGCTTTCTTCCGCGCCCAGCACGATCGCTCCCGCGCCGTCGCCGAACAATACGCAAGTGGTGCGGTCTTCCCAGTCCAGGATGCGACTGAAGGTTTCCGAGCCGATCACCAGGGCGCGGTTGGCCGCGCCAGACCGGATCATGCTGTCCGCCACGGTGACGGCGTACAGAAAGCCCGAACAGACCGCCGCCACGTCGAAGGCGACGCAATCGTCGATGCCGAGCGCAGCCTGGACCTTGGTCGCGGCGGCCGGGAAGGTCTGGTCGGGGGTCGCCGTCGCCAGGATGATGAGGTCGATATCCTGCGCGGCGACGCCCGCCGCCGCGATCGCCTGACGAGCGGCGTCCGCGCCCAGGCTGGCGGTGGTTTCGCCCTCACCCGCGATATAGCGGTTGCGGATGCCGGTGCGCTCGACAATCCATTCGTCGCTGGTGTCGACGGTCTGCGCCAGTTCGGCGTTGCTGACCGCACGGACGGGCAAGGCCGAGCCGGTGCCCAGCAGGATGGAGCGGCGGATCACTTGACGGGCTGCTCCAGCTTGGACGCGGCGGCCGACAGCGACTGGATGCCGGCCATGTCGGCGGCGATCCGACGGGTGATGTCTTCCTCCAGCAACCGGGCGGCGACATGGACGGCGTTGGCCACGCCCTTTTCGTCCGCGCTGCCATGGCTTTTCACGACCACGCCGTTGAGGCCCAGGAAGACCGCGCCATTATGGTTGTTGGGATCGAGATGATGTTTAAGCAGGTGCATCGCGGGCTTCGAGATCAGGAAGCCGATCTTCGAGCGGATCGAACTGGTGAACGCCTTGCGCAGCACGTCGGTGACGAAGCGGGCGGTCCCCTCCGCCGTTTTCAGGGCGACATTGCCGGAAAATCCGTCGCACACGATCACGTCGGCGTCGCCACGGGATATCTTGTCGCCTTCGGTGAAGCCGTCAAATTGCAGCGGCAGGCTGGTCGCGCTGCGCAGCACGGCGGCGGCTTCGCGAATCTCGTCGGTGCCCTTGAGATCTTCGGTGCCGATGTTGAGCAAGCGCACACGCGGCCGTTCAAGATCGAAGGCGATACGCGAATAGGCCGCGCCCATCACGGCGAACTGGACGAGGTTGCGGGCGTCGCATTCGGTGTTGGCGCCCAGGTCCAGCATCACGACGTCATTGTCGCCCAGCGTTGGCAGCAAGGCCGCCAGCGCAGGACGATCGACGCCCGGCATGGTGCGCAGCGCCAGCTTCGCCATCGCCATCAGCGCACCGGTATTGCCGGCGGACACGGCGGCGCCCGCCTGGCCCGATTTCACGGCCGCGATCGCCATGCTCATCGAGCTGCTTTTCTTGCGAATCGCCACGCTCGGCTTGTCGGAGCCCGCAACCACGGCGTCGGCGTGGACGATTTCCGACGCCGCCCGCAGATTCGGGTGATGATCGAGCGCAGCCTTGATCTGCGTCTCGTCGCCAAACAGGGTGAAGCGGAGCCCATCATGACGGTGGCGGGCCAAAGCCACGCCCGCCATCATCACGCGCACGCCTTCGTCCCCGCCCATCGCGTCGACTGCGATTCGCGGCTGACTGGACACTTAAGATCACCCCTTTGCGGAGATGGGGATGGGCTTACGCCCCGACGGCGACGATTTCGCGGCCGTTATAATGCCCACAGGCGTCGCACAGATTGTGGGGACGCTTCAATTCGCCGCAGTTGGAGCATTCCTGAAATGCTTCGACGCGCAGCGAATCGTGGCTACGGCGCATGCCGCGCTTGGAGGGGGACGTTTTCCTTTTGGGGACAGCCATGTCGGCACCTTGTTCCGTATAATATCAAGTTGTGCGACCGGCCAGTTCCGAACAGAAAAGCGGACGCCAACGGCGCCGCAGACCCATGCGGCCCGGTGATCGCGAAGCCCTGCGCCTATAGCGCTTTTTGTCCGCGGCGCAAGGGTTTCCTTTCCCTTTGGCCTTGCCCCCTTGCCCATGCGGTCTAGTATATGGCGCTAGAAACGAGGGGATATTCCATGCTGCTGCCGATCACGCTGACCTTTGCCGCCGCCTGCGCGTTGCTTAGAGCGGTTTCCACACGAACTGAATCGGTAGGGGTTCCCTTCGCTGCGCTGATGTGATTCACGCTGTCTGCTGGTGACAGGAGGCCAGCATGGATGGCACGAACGCTTTCACAGGACCTGCGGGAC
>NZ_SEOO01000049.1 GCF_004152865.1 Sphingobium cupriresistens
GGCATCATCGATTCTCAGAATCGAACAATAAAAATCATTCGTATAACTAGAAATGAAAATATAAATAACGTAAAAATACTTGATAATGATTATGTAAGCTCTATATCAAACGATCCTGTTGTTCGATATTCTGGAATATTTGAATCCATTTTTTATAAAAATGTGATATTTTGTGAATCAGACGCAGATTGTCAATTTTACAGAGCCGTATTGGGGTCTAAGTCCGTTTCTGGTGAAGTCGAGCCAGACGCGCTATTTATTCAAACCTCCGGTAAACACAAAATGGTTAAGCTTGCGGATATAGCAAAAGGCTTAGGTGTTCCATTTTCAATGATATTAGATATAGATGTATTGAATGATAAAAAACTGTTTCAAACATTATTTGAAACAGCAGGTGGTCGATGGGGGGATATACAGTCCCAGTGGAAAAATGTATATGATGCTATAAACGGACAAAAATCATCTCTTAGCCCAAGCCAAATTATTGCTGCAATTGAAGAAGCTTTTTCGAGATTAAGAAGTAATAAAATATCTCTTTCGCAATTTATTTCCGAAATCAAAGACTATATAAAGTCAAATTCTCCATGGGATAACGTAAAGCGAGCTGGAAGAAGTTCTTTGCCTCCCGGTCCAGTGGTAGAAAATTTTGATAGTGTATTGAAGCATTGCGGTAATTTTGGAATATGGATAGTGCCTATAGGGGAGTTGGAAGGATTTTGTAGAAGTATAACCAATAAAAAGGGCAATGAATGGATTGTAGAGTTGCTGGAAAAGAGAAATATAGAGGAATCTCCAGAATTATCTGAAGCTAGAGAGTTTGTTAGAAAGCTGTGCAACAAAGCTTCTGCAAAATTGGAATAATCACTCCGCCGCCACACTCTCCAGCCCCAGCAACGGTGCCAAATAATGCCCCGTAAATGACCGCGGCTCCTTCACCACCTTCTCCGGCGTGCCTTCCGCGACCACTTCGCCGCCCTTCACGCCGCCCTCTGGTCCCATGTCGATGATCCAGTCGGCGGTCTTGATGACGTCGAGATTATGCTCGATCACGACCACGCTGTTGCCTTGGTCGACCAGCGCGTGAAGGACTTCGAGCAGTTTGCGGACATCCTCGAAATGCAGGCCCGTCGTGGGTTCGTCCAGGATATAGAGGGTGTTGCCGGTGGCGCGACGCGACAGTTCCTTGGCGAGTTTGACGCGCTGGGCTTCGCCGCCGGACAGGGTCGTGGCCTGCTGGCCGACCTTGACATAGCCCAGGCCCACTTCGGCGAGCATCGCCATCTTGTCGCGGATCGGGGGCACGGCCTTGAAAAATTCGACCGCATCCTCGACCGTCATGTCGAGTATGTCGGCGATGCTCATCCCCTTGAACTTCACCTCCAGCGTCTCGCGATTGTAGCGCGCGCCGTGGCAGACGTCGCAGGTGACATAGACGTCGGGGAGGAAGTGCATCTCGATCTTGAGCACGCCGTCGCCCTGGCAGGCTTCGCAGCGGCCGCCCTTGACGTTGAAGCTGAAGCGGCCGGGCTTGTAGCCCCGCGCCTGGCTTTCGGGCAGGCCCGCGAACCAGTCGCGGATGTTGGTGAAGGCGCCGGTATAGGTGGCCGGGTTGGACCGCGGGGTGCGGCCGATGGGCGACTGGTCGATGTCGATCACCTTGTCGCAATGGTCGAGGCCGGTGATCTTGTCATGCGGGCCGGCGACGATGCGGGCGCCGTTGAGGGCGCGGGCCGATGCCGCATAGAGGGTATCTATGGTGAAGCTGGACTTGCCTGATCCGCTGACGCCGGTGATGCAGGTGAAGGTGCCGAGCGGGATCGACGCGGTGACGCCGGTCAGGTTGTTGGCGCGGGCGTTGTGGACGGTGAGTTTCTTGCCTGAGCCCTTGCGGCGCTTGGCGGGGACTTCGATGCGGCGGGTGCCGTTGAGATAGTCCGCGGTGACGCTGTCCTTGTGCGCCAGGATTTCCGCTAGCGTGCCCTGCGCCACGATCTGGCCGCCATGGACGCCCGCGCCTGGCCCCATGTCCACGATATAGTCGGCGTGGCGGATCGCATCCTCGTCATGCTCCACGACGATGACGCTGTTGCCGAGGTCGCGCAGGCGTTTGAGGGTAACGAGCAGCCGGTCATTGTCGCGCTGGTGCAGGCCGATCGAGGGTTCGTCGAGGACGTAGAGGACGCCCGACAGGCCGCTGCCGATCTGGCTGGCGAGGCGGATGCGCTGGGATTCGCCGCCCGAGAGCGTGCCGCTGGTGCGATCGAGGTTCAGATAGTCGAGGCCGACATTGTTGAGGAAGCCGAGGCGCTCGACGATTTCCTTGAGGATGGCGCGGGCGATCTGCTGCTGCTGGTCGTTCAGATGATCGGGCATCGCGGTGAAGAAGGCGAGCGCGTCCACCACCGAGCGGCGGGTGGAGACGGAGATGTCCTCGCCCGCGATCTTGACGGCCAGCGCTTCGGGTTTCAGGCGCGCGCCGTGGCAGGTTTCGCAGGGCATGGCGGTCTGATATTTGCTCAGTTCCTCGCGCATCCAGGCGCTTTCGGTCTGGAGCAGGCGGCGATTGAGGTTGCCGATGACGCCTTCAAACGCTTTCTTGACCTCGTAGGACTTCTTGCCGTCGATGAAGCGCAAGGTGACGGGCTTGCCGCCGGTGCCGTGGAGGATGATGAGCTTCACTTCGCCGGGCAGGTCGGTCCAGGGGGTGTCGAGCGAGAAGCCGAATTCCTTGGCGAGGGAGCCGAGCACCTGCATATAATAGGGGCTGGGCGGATTGGATTTGGCCCAGGGGACGACGGCGCCCTTCTTGATCGAGAGCGCTTCGTTGGGGACCACCAGTTCGGGGTCGAATTCCTGCCGTTCGCCCAGGCCGTCACAGGCCGGGCAGGCGCCCATGGGCGCGTTGAAGGAGAAGAGGCGCGGTTCGATGTCGGGGATGGTGAAGCCGCTGACCGGGCAGGCGAATTTTTCGGAGAAGACGATGCGGTTGGCGGGGATGCCCGCGCCCTTCATCTTCTTGTCGGCGGACTGTACTTCGTTTTCGCGGCCCGGCACGACGCCGTCGGCCAAGTCCACGAAGGCGAGGCCATCGGCGAGTTTGAGGGCCTGCTCAAAACTGTCGGCCAGTCGCGTGCCCATGTCGGGCTCCACGGCCAGGCGATCGACCACGACTTCGATGTCATGCTTGTATTTCTTGTCGAGGGCGGGCGCATCCTCGATCAGCATCATTTCGCCGTCGATGCGGACGCGGGTGTAGCCCGCCTTCTGCCATTCGGCGAGTTCCTTGCGATATTCGCCCTTGCGCCCGCGTACGACCGGGGCGAGCAGGTAGAAGCGGGTGCCTTCGGGCAGGAGGGCGACGCGGTCCACCATCTGCGACACCGTCTGCGCGCTGATGGGGAGGCCGGTCGCGGGGCTGTAGGGGATGCCGACGCGCGCCCAGAGGAGGCGCATATAGTCGTAGATTTCGGTGACCGTGGCGACCGTCGAGCGCGGGTTGCGGCTGGTCGTCTTCTGCTCGATGCTGATCGCGGGGCTGAGGCCCTCGATATGCTCGACATCGGGTTTCTGCATCATCTCCAGAAACTGGCGCGCATAGGCGGAGAGCGATTCCACATAGCGCCGCTGCCCCTCCGCATAGATGGTGTCGAAGGCGAGGCTGGATTTGCCGGAGCCGGACAGGCCGGTGATGACGATGAGGCTGTCGCGGGGCAGGTCTACGTCGACGCCCTTGAGGTTGTGCTCGCGCGCGCCGCGGACGGAGATGTGGGTGAGGCTCATGGGGCGTGTTGTTCCAGATTTGTTCTAATTGGGCAAGCGCTGGTGCGCCCTTGCGGGCGAAGATAGGGATTGGGCAGCGGCAGGGGAAGGTGGCCGGAAAGGCAAGTTTTGCTTGGCACGGCATGGCGGTCGCAACTAGGGTTGGCAGCAGCGGGGGACCAATGAGCAACAAACTCTATTATGGCAATAATCTGGACGTGGTACGCGCGTATGTGGCCAGTGAAGGCATCGATCTCGTCTGCCCGGACCCTCCGTTCCATTCCCAAGTTCATTATAATATCCTGTTCAAGTCGCCAAGCGGTGGCCAGTCCGACGCGCAGATCAAAGCGTTTGCGGATACCGGCAAGCAGGGGCGTTTGTTATGACCGATCAAACTTCACCTCTTTCCATCCCCCGTCACGAAGATTTCATGCTGCCCATACTTAAGGTGCTGGACAGCCATGGCGGATCGGCGACGAACGAGGAGATAGAGGAAGCGCTGATCGAGATGCTGGGGATGACGCCGCAGCAGATGGACGTGACCTATCCGACCTCCGGCGCGGCAGTGGTGCCCGACCGCATGTCGTGGGCGCGCAGTTACCTTAAATATCCGGGGTTGGTCGATAATCCCAAGCGCGGCATGTGGGTGTTGACCGACGACGGGCGGCAAGCCGTGTCGATGCCAGACGAGAAGGTTCGGCGGATGGTGGCCGATGCCTATAATGTGCATCAAATTGCACTGGCCGCGCGCCGGAAGGCCAAAGAGGCGGCGGCCATGGGCGATGACGCAGCGACGCCGACCCGAAACGAAGAAATCATCCTGCATGATCAGCCAACCGAGGAAGAAGAGGCAGAATGGTCCGATGCGCTGCTGAAAGTGCTTCGCACCATGCCGCCTGACGCGTTCGAACGGCTTACGCAGCGGTTGCTGCGCGAAAGCGGTTTCGTGCGGGTCGAGGTGACGGGCAAGTCGGGCGATGGCGGCATTGACGGGGCGGGCGTGCTGCGCATGAACCTCATCAGCTTTCAGGTGCTGTTCCAGTGCAAGCGCTATGCCGGATCGGTGTCTTCCCCCACCGTGCGCGATTTTCGCGGGGCGATGCAGGGGCGGGCGGATAAGGGGTTGATCATCACCACCGGCACTTTCACCACCGATGCGCGCAAGGAGGCTACACGCGACGGCGCGCCGGCCATCGACCTGATCGATGGGGAAGCGCTGTGCCAGTTGCTGAAAGAGCGGGGCCTGGGCGTGCGGGTGCGGCAGGTGATCCATGAGGAAGTCGATATCGTCAGTGACTTTTTTGCGGAAATTTGAAACGCGCAAGGCGGCCTGACGCGTTCCCGTCCACCGCAAACCCACTGGCCAATCCGGCCGGGCTAGGGCAGAGGTTGCGCCCATGAGCCTGCCCGATCCGTCCCATTTCATCGCCGCCGGGCAGAGCGCCGAGGTGTTCCGGCTGGACGGGGGGCGAGTGCTCAAGCTGTTTCATGCGGGTATCGACCCCGGCATTGTCGAGCGCGAATATGCGATGATGCAGGCGATCCAGGCGACCGACTTGCCGGTGGCGCCGGCGCTGGGGTTGAAGGAAGCGGGCGGTCGGCGCGGGATCGTCTATGGCGAGATGGCGGGGTCGGACCTGCTGGTCCATTTGCGCCAGAAACCGTGGCGTTGGCGCTGGGCGCTGGCGCAGATGGCGCGGTTGCAGCAGCATATCCAGGCGCAGCGCTTGCCGATGCTGCGCAGCCGCAAGGCGATATTGGCCGAGGATATCGAGGTGGCGCCAGTGGGCGAGAGGCTGCGCGCCGCCGCGATCGAGCGGCTGGACCAACTGATCGAGGGAGACGCGCTGTCCCATGGCGACCTGCACCCGGCCAATCTGATCGTGACGCCCGACGGACTGGCGGTGATCGACTGGTCGCGGGCGGCGCGCGCCGCAGCGCCGACGGACGTGGTGCGGACCGAGATGCTGATGCGCTTTGGTCCCGGCCAGACGGGGGGATGGTGGGAGGAGAAGATACGGGATCAGGCGGCGGCCCAGTATATCAGCCGCTATCGGGCGGTGACGGACATGGAGCCGGAGGCGCTGGCGGCGTGGCGACCGCTGGTGGCGCTGGCCTGGTTGCGGCAGCGGCTGCCGGCGCGAAACGACGCCTTTGCGCTCTATCTGGACGAGGCGCTGGCTGCCGCAGGATTGCCCGCGATCGACCAGTGAATGCTGGCTTGGCGAGGCCCGCCATGTCGTTCGTGGCGCGCTGAGGGCCGTTGGTCCGGCGCGGATGCCGCCGGGCGCTGCGCATGGGCGGATCATCGAAGCGGGGCAGATCGGGCGCGTTCACCTGCTATGGTGGGGCATCGGCAGAGCGCGGCGCCATCAGCCCCGTTAAGCGACGGTTCAGCGCCGATGGCGTCGTCTCCGCCATATAGCTTTATCCCCGATCCGGTGCCCGACAGCATCTGGATACGCCCCCGGCCTTCCCTTGCGCCGGGGGCGTTTTCGCGTCTGGCGCTGGCGGCTGGGCGATTCGTCTTTCCCCTACGGCAATATGGCGCGCGCATGTCGTTCGCATGGGCGCGGATGTCGTTCGTCGCGCCGTTCGTCCGCTTTCCTCTGTCCTTGGTCGCCGATCCTGTCGTTGGCCGATGCGGATCGCCATCGGTCGAAGCGGGCGGGCGCGGCGCACGCGGCAAGCGTAACAAGATGAGGCGAACGGGGCAGGATGCCGACCCCAAAAAGACCCTCTGGCTCCCCCCGTTCGCACCCGGTGCCCCGCACAGCCCCCCCTTTGCAGCGGTGCGCCGGTCACAACAGATTTTGAGGAGATAAGCCCATGTTCGTAGCACCCAAATTCGCCGCCGCCGTTGCGTCCCTTGCCCTGCTGGCCAGCGCCGGCGCCGCATCCGCCGAAGACTTCGTCTCCAATGGCCGCACCAGCGCCGTCTATCATGGCGACCTGGACCTGACCCAGCCGGCGCACCAGCAGCAGCTCCGCAGCCGTATCGCCCGCGCCGCCAGCCGCGTGTGCTCCTCGATGGACCTGGCCGCCGCGCAAGCGTGCAAGGTCAAGGCGGTGGCGCAGGTCCAGGCCCCCGTCAGCGCCGCCATCGCCCGCGCTGAAACCGGCGAGCGTTATGCCGATGCGGGTGGGGCGGATGCGGGCAAGGAGATGCGGCCGGTCGTGGGCAACTGATCGTCCCGCCCGCCATGCAGAAGGCCCGGTTCGCGCCGGGCCTTTTTGCGTTGGGCGACGGTAAAAGCGATTCAGAAATCCGGGCGGCGCTTGGCGCGGAAGGCGGCGACGCCTTCGGCGAAGTCGGGCAGGGTGAAGGCGTCGCGGAACAGCGCCAGCGTCGTCGCGTCGTCGTCCGCTTGTCCGTCGAGGATGCGGCGGACGATCGCCTTGGAGGACTGGACGCTGTGCCGGGCGTTGGCGGCGATGGTGCGTGCGAGGGCTTGCGCCGCGGCGAGCGGATCGGGCGCGATCTCCTCGATCAGGCCGATGGACAGGGCTTCGTCGGCGCTGTGGAGCGCGCCGGTGTAGAGGATGCGCTTCGCGCGGGCGGGGCCGACCAGGTCGACCAGCAATTTGGTGTCGAACAGCGAATAGACGATGCCGAGTTTCGCTGGCGTAATGCCGAGGCGGGCTGTGGGCGCTGCGATGCGCAGGTCGCAGGCGATGGCGAGGCCGCAGCCGCCGCCGACGCCATCGCCGTCGATCGCGGCGATCACGGGCTTTGGCGCATGGGCGAGGGCATATTGGCTGGCGCGGATCGCGGCCTGGTTGGCGACGCGCCAGTCTTCTTGCGCAGAGCAGGTCGCAAATTCGTTGATGTCCGCGCCAGCGCAGAAGAGGCCGGGGGCGGCGGAGGCGAGGATGAGGACGCGGATGGCGTCATCGGCCATCGCCTGGCCGACGAGGGCGGGCAGGGCTTCCCACATCGCCTGGGTCATGGCGTTGCGACGGTCGGGCCGATCGATCAGCAGCCGGGCGACGGGACCGTCATGCTCCAGGCGCAGGGTCATGACAGGCGCGTCATGCCGGCCAGCGCCGGAGCAGCGGGACCAGTTCTTCATAATGGTGGATGACGGCGTCGGCGTCGAGATTGTCTACAGGGCCGTCGAGGAAGCCGAAGCCGACCGCGACATTGGCGATGCCGGCATTGCGTGCGCCCGCTATGTCGTTGATCGTGTCGCCGATGAAGATGGCGCGGCCGCCGCCCGCGCGGGCGATCATTTCGCGGATCGGGGCCGGGTCGGGCTTGGCGACGCCGACCGTATCGCCGCCCACGATCGCGGCGAAGCGGTCCGACAGGCCGAGCTGGCGCATCAGCGGGATGGTGAAGCGTTCCGCCTTGTTGGTGCAGATGGCGAGCGTGACGCCGGCCTCCGCCAGCGCATCCATCGCGTCCAGCAGGCCGGGATAGGGGGCCGAGTGGATGGCGAGATTCTGCTCATAATAGTCGAGCAGGATCGGCAGGAGGGCATCTAGCATGTCCGCGGTGTAGCCGCCCGATGCGTCTAGCGCCCTGGCCAGCATAACCTTTGCGCCCTTGCCCACAAAGGGGTGGATCGCGGCGGCCGGAAAGGGCGGGCGGTCGATCGTGCCGATGGCGTAATTGACCGCGGCGGCGAGATCGCCGCTGGTGTCGATCAGGGTGCCGTCGAGGTCGAAGCCGACGATGTCGAAGGGGATGAGATCGATGGGGGGGCTGGTCATGCCGCCGCCATGCCGCGTGCGCGGTGGCAATGGCAAGGCAAACATGGCAGAGAGCGGCAAGATTCCTCCTCCTGCCAGGGACGCTTTCATCGTGACTGTACCCGACTCGTCTTCGCGCCCGCTCGCCGTCATCATCCTTGCCGCGGGGCAGGGGACGCGGATGAAATCCAGCCTGCACAAGGTGTTGCACCCCGTGGCCGGGCGGCCGATGCTGCTGCACCTGCTGGCGAGCGCGGGCGCATTGTCGCCACAGCGGCAGGTGGTGGTCGTCGGCGCGGGGCGCGAACAGGTCGAGCAGGCGGTGGCCGGCACCGGCGCGATCGTCGCGGTGCAGGAAGCGCAGTTAGGCACGGGCCATGCCGTCGCCCAGGCGCATGATGCGCTGGCGGGATTCGCGGGCGACGTGCTGATCCTTTATGGCGACGTGCCGCTGGTGAGCGCGGGCACGATGCGCGCGATGCTCGATCGGCTGAGCCGGGGCGACGAGCCGCGCGCTGTCGTGCTGGGCTTTCGCCCCGATGACGCCGCCGCATACGGCCGGATCATCGCCGATGGGCAGGGCATCATCGAGAAGATGGTGGAATTTAAGGATGCAAGCGAAGCCGAACGCGCCGTTACCTTGTGCAATAGCGGGTTGATGGCGGTGCGATCGACCGACCTTTTCGTGCTGCTCGACCAGATCGGCAACCAGAATGCCGCGGGCGAATATTATCTGCCCGACATCGTCATGCTGCCCGGTGGGACAAGCGCGGTGATCGAGACTGACGCCTGGGAAGTGGCGGGCGTGAACAGCCGGATCGAACTGGCGGGCGTGGAGGCGATGTGGCAGGCGCGGCGGCGGAACGAGGCGATGCGCGATGGCGTGACGCTGGTGGCGCCGGAAACGGTGTTCTTCGCCCATGATACCGTGCTGGGCCGGGACGTGGTGGTGGAGCCGAATGTCGTGTTCGGGCCGGGCGTGACCGTGGCGGACGATGTCGTGATCCACGCCTTTTCCCATCTGGAAGGCGCGAGCGTGGCAAGCGGCGCGGCGATCGGCCCCTATGCGCGGTTGCGGCCGGGGGCGGATATCGGCCCCAACGCCAAGGTCGGCAATTTCGTCGAGATCAAGAAGGCGCGGCTGGACGAGGGGGCGAAGGTCAACCACCTGTCCTATATCGGCGACGCCAGCGTGGGGGCGGGCGCCAATATCGGGGCGGGTACGATCACCTGCAATTATGACGGCTTCTTCAAATATAAGACGCAGATCGGCGCGGGAGCGTTCATCGGGTCCAACAGCGCGCTGGTGGCCCCGGCGACCATCGGCGCGGGCGCGATCGTAGCGGCCGGCAGCGTGGTGACGAAGCCGGTGGAGGCCGATGCGCTGTGCCTGGTGCGGCCCGCGCAGGTCGGCAAGGCGGGATGGGCCAAGCGCTTTCGGGAGCGGATGATGGCGCGGAAGAATGCAAAAGCATAAGCGGCGCTTCACCCTCACCCTTATCGGCGCATTCGCGCCTCTTTCCCTCTCCCGTCGGGAGAGGGAAGGGGCCTGCCGCCGCAGGCGGTGGAAAGGGTGAGGGCGGCTGGCGTTACGGCGCGGCATCGCCTTCGCGCCCTGCTCATCATTCTGCTCGTCCTTTCACTTGGTATCGCCATTTTCGCTTTTTGGCTGTTCCTGAACGCCAGCGCCATGCCGATCGTGCGGCGGGCGGAGGTGGCGTTGCCCTTTCCCGCCGCCGCGCCGCGCACGCCCGTCACCGTCGCGCTGCTGACCGACACGCATTTGTCGGGGCCGGACGGCAGCCGGGATCGGCTGGCGCGGATCGTGGCGCAGATCAATGGGTTGAAGCCCGACCTGATCCTGCTGGGCGGCGATTATATCGGCGATGACAAGGGGTGGGGCAGCTATGATGCGCGGGCGAGCATTGCGCCCTTCGCGGGGTTGCGCGCGCCGTTGGGCGTGGTGGCGGTGCTGGGCAATCATGACAGCCGCAGCAAGTTGAATCGCCGGGCGTTGAGCGGGCCGGACTGGCGGGCGGCGTTTGCGGGGATCGGCGTCACTCTGTTGCAGGATGGCGCGGCGCGGCGCGGGCCTTTGGCGATCGGCGGGTTGAAGGATATTTACACCCGCAAGATCGACATGCCCGGCACGCTGGCGGCGATGGATCGGGTGGGCGGCGCGCCGGTGATATTGTCGCATGGGCCGGACGTGTTCCCGCGACTGCCCGACCGGGTGTCGCTGACGCTTGTCGGCCATAGCCATTGCGGGCAGATCGCCCTGCCGTTTTTCGGCATCGTCTATGTACCGTCGAAATATGGGACGCGCTATGCGTGCGGCCGATATCGCGAGGGCAAGCGGACGATGATCGTGTCGGGCGGGGTGGGGACGAGCAGCGCGCCGGTGCGGATGCTGGCGCCGCCTGATATCTGGCTGGTGACTATCAAGCCTTTGTGAGACGATTGACTTGATATCATGATATGATATCATGGCATCATGCGTTTCCTGGCCGATATTCCCGATGAAGATGTCAAATGGCTCGACCAGATCGCGCGCGAGCAGGGCAAGTCGCGCGCGGCGGTGTTGCGGGAGGCGGTTTCCGCCTACCGTCCGCAAACATCGAAAGATTGGTTGGAGCAGGGTTTCGGCGCGTGGGCGCGGCATGGGGTGTCGGTCGATCCCGATGAATATGATCGGGCGCGGCGGGCGGAATGGACCCGCCCGTGGGATGATGATTATGATGAAGTTCGCGCCGCGTCGCCCGAATATTTCACGCAAGAGGATGACAAGGAGCGGGCGCATTATCTGGCGCTGACGAAAAAGGCGGCCGGGACGAAGGCGCCAGAAAAGGGCAAGAAGAATGGCGCATGAGCGGCTATAGTCTCGATGCCAATATCGTCATCGACGCCTTATTGAATCATGAGCCGGCGCATCGCGAAATTTTCCGCATAGCGGACAGCGGCGCGCGCATGTGGATCAGTCGCATGGCGTGGATAGAGATATTGTCGAAAGGCAATGAATCGGCTGTCCGCGACGTGTTGATGTTTCTGGGGCAGTTCGGCCTAGACGAAATCGATGACGAGATATCGCGTCGGGCGGCGGCGTTGCGCCGTGAACGGGCACGGCTCAAGTCGCCAGACGCCATCATCCTGGCCACGGCGCAATTGCGCGGCCGCGTGCTGGTGACACGAAATACAAAGGATTTCCCGGCAGAGATGCCGGGCATCCGCGTTCCCTATACACTCTGAAAGGCTTTCCGGCACATGTGCGGCATCATCGGCATCATCGGCAAGGACGACGTGGCGGAACGGCTGGTCGACGGTTTGAAGCGGCTGGAATATCGCGGCTATGACAGCGCGGGGGTGGCCACCATCCATGACGGCGCGATCGAGCGGCGGCGGGCCGAGGGCAAGTTGGCGAATTTGGTGCGCGAATTGCGCGACGAGCCGCTGCCCGGCACCACCGGCATCGCGCATACGCGCTGGGCGACGCATGGCGCGCCGACCACCAGCAACGCGCATCCCCATGCGACCAGCGAAGTGGCGCTGGTCCACAATGGCATCATCGAGAATTTCAAGCCGCTGCGCGCGGAATTGATGGCGCGGGGGCGGCATTTCGACAGTCAGACCGATACCGAGGTCGTCGCCCATCTGGTGAGCGAACTGGTGGAGCAGGGCGCGTCGCCGCGAGAGGCGGTAGCGCAGATATTGCCACGGCTGCATGGCGCGTTCGCGCTGGCGATCGCGTTCCGCAGCCATCCCGACATGCTGATCGGGGCGCGGCTGGGGTCGCCTTTGGTCGTGGGCTATGGCGATGGGGAAACCTATCTGGGGTCGGACGCGCTGGCGCTGGCGCCGCTGACGCAGCGCATCGCCTATCTGGAAGAGGGCGACTGGGTCGTCATTACCGCCGACGGGGCCGAAATCTTCGACAAGGACAACCAGCCGGTCGAGCGGCCGGTGACGATTTCCGGCGTGTCCGGCGCGATGATCGACAAGGGCAATCATCGCCACTTCATGCAGAAGGAGATTTACGAGCAGCCGGTGGTCGTCGCCCAGACGCTGCGCTCCTATCTGCGCCGGATGGAGAATGAGATCGCCATGCCGGACATGGAGTTCGACCTGGGCGCGGTGAAGCGGATCACCATCGTCGCATGCGGCACGAGCTATTATGCCGGGCTGGTGGCGAAATATTGGTTCGAGAAATTCGCCCGCGTGCCGGTCGACATCGATGTGGCGAGCGAGTTTCGCTATCGCGACCCGGTGCTGGAGGCGGGCGGGCTGGCGCTGTTCATCAGCCAGTCGGGCGAGACGGCCGATACGCTGGCGGCGTTGCGCCACGCCAAGGCGGAGGGGCAGATCATCGCGGTGGTGGTGAATGTGCCGACCAGTTCGATGGCGCGGGAAGCGGACCTGTTGCTGCCGACCCATGCCGGGCCGGAAATCGGCGTGGCGTCGACCAAGGCGTTTACGTGCCAGTTGGCGGTGCTGGCGGCGCTGGCGGCCAATCTGGCGCGGGCCAAGGGGAAGCTGACGACGGAAGAAGAGGCCGAGATCGTCTGGCATTTGTCGGAAGCGCCGGCCGCGCTCAACGAGGCGCTGAGCCGCGACGGGCAGATCGAGGCGATGGCGCACCTGATCGCGCCAGCGCGCGACGTGCTGTATCTGGGGCGCGGGCCGGATTATCCGATGGCGCTGGAAGGGGCGCTGAAGCTCAAGGAAATCAGCTATATCCATGCCGAGGGCTATGCCGCGGGCGAGATGAAACATGGGCCGATCGCGCTGATCGACGAACTGGTGCCGGTGATCGTGATCGCGCCGAGCGGGCCTTTGTTCGAGAAGACCGTCAGCAATATGCAGGAAGTGCAGGCGCGCGGCGGCAAGGTGGTGCTGATTTCCGACGCGGAAGGGATCGCGGCGGCGGGCGATGGCTGCATGGCGACGATCGAGATGCCCAAGGTGCATCCGCTGATCGCGCCGCTGGTCTATGCGGTGCCGGTGCAGTTGCTGGCCTATCATGTGGCGGTGGCGAAGGGGACGGATGTGGATCAGCCGCGCAATCTGGCGAAGTCGGTGACGGTGGAGTGAGGGTCTAATCCTTGCCATTTGACACCATATACGGTATCAATATGCGATGACCAAGGCGGACAAGCTGGTGGACCGGATGGCGCACAATCCCGCCGGGGATTGGACGGTATCGGATATTCAGACGCTGTGCGCGCGACTGGGTTGGACGTGCCTGCCGCCGACAGGAGGTGGGTCGCATTGGAAAGTGGCGGTGCCGGGCAGTGATACGATCCTGACCATTCCGGCCAAGCGCCCGATCAAACCGGTCTATATTCGTAAGCTGATGGCGTTTGTGAAGGATGGAAAGCATGACTAAAGCAAAGGCGCAGCAGGCCGATTATGCGATCATGGTCGAACCATTGTCGGATGCGGATGGCGGCGGCTGGCTGGCGACCGTTCCAGCGCTGCCCGGTTGCATGGGTGATGGCGAGACGCCGGAGGCTGCGCTGGCGGATGCGGCGGCGGCGATTGCCGAATGGCACGCCGCAGCAGAGGCGCTGGGGCGTCAGGTTCCCGGCCCGGCCGCGCTGGGCCAATGGCGGCAGCGCGTGCCACGATCGCTGCATGAAAAGCTGAAATTCGTGGCGGCGCGTGAGGGCGTTTCGTTGAACGCCTATGTCGCCAATGTGCTGGCCGAGAGTATCGGCCGGGCGGGGTAAGCCGCCAGGCCCTCACCCGCCGCCCGGCGAATTATGCCCGCCGGCTGGCACGGGGCCGCCGCTGGGGGCGTGGCTGTGGTCGGGGTTGCTGTCCCATTCGATATGATAAAGGTCGAAACGACGGTCGCGCAGGTTGCGCACGGTGCCTTCGGCGCGCGCCCAGCTGAGGTCAGCCAGGTTGACGTCCGCCATGGTGAGCGTTTCCACATTTTCCGTTGATTCCGCCGCGATGCCGTCGCGGGCGAAGGGCAGGTCGCAGGGGGTCAGGATGGCGCTTTGGGCATATTGGATGTCCATATTATCGACGTTCGGCAGATTGCCGACATTGCCGGACATGACGACATAGCATTGGTTCTCGATCGCACGCGCCTGCGCGCAATAGCGCACGCGCATGTAGCCCAGGCGCGAGTCGGTGCAGAAGGGGACGAAGATGATGCGCGCGCCCTGATCGACCAGGCGGCGGGCGAGTTCGGGAAATTCGCTGTCGTAGCAGATGAGGACGCCGATCGGGCCGCAGTCGGTCTGGATCACGTCCAGCGAATCGCCGCCCTTGATGTTCCACCAAAAGGCTTCGTTGGGGGTCGGGTGGATTTTTTCCTGGGTATGGACGGAGCCGTCGCGCAGCGCGACATAGGCAATATTCTGGATGTCGCCATCGTCGGCGCGGGTCGGGTGGGAGCCGCCGATGATGTTGATATTATATTCCAGCGCCATCCGCGTCAGTTCCTTGGTCAGGCGCGGGGTGTAGCCGGTGAGCTTGTCGATCGCTTCCATGGGGTTGAGCTTCTTCGTTTCGAACGAGAGTAGCGGCAGGGTGAACAGTTCGGGGAAGACGATGAAGTCGGAGCGATAATCGGCCGCGACGTCGACGAAATATTCGATGTTGCGGATAAATTCGTCGAAATCCTGCACCGCGCGCGCCTGAAGCTGGCAGGTGGCGAGGCGGACGCTTTCGACCCCGCGCGGCACGCGCATTTCGGGCGCTTCGTCGGGGTCGACATAGGGATTGCGCCAGACCAGATGGGCGGCATGGCCGTCCGACTGCTTGTCTTCGGGCAGATAGTTTTCGAGGACGCCTAGCGGCTCGAACTGGTTCTTGAGCTGGAAGCTGACCACCTGGTCGCGGATCTTGCCCTGGACGACCTTGTCCAGATAATCCTTCGGCCCTTCCACCTTGCGCTTGGTGCGCAGATAGCCGGGCATGCGGCCGGCGATGACGATGCCGTGCAGGTCGAGATGTTCGGCCAGTTCCTTGCGCTCGTCATAGAGGCGCTGGCCGATGCGCAGGCCGCGCAGTTTGGGATCGACCGCCATTTCATAGCCGTAGAGCCATTCGCCCGCCGCGCTGTGGCGGGTGCCGAAGCCGTTGGCGGTGATCTCTTCCCAGTCATGATGGGCAAAGGCCATGCCCTTGCTGACGCGCATGGTTGCGCAATAGCCCACGACCTTATTGTCGTAGAGCGCGACGAAACAGCCGTCGGGGAAATTGTTGATCTGGCCCCGGACGGTGGCGGGGGAATAATTGGGCATTCCCGGATAGACGCGGGCGATCAGCCGAATGATCGCGCGCACGTCGGTCGGGACGGCCGTGCGGACCTCCAGGCGTTTGCGGGTTGCTGTCGTCATCATCTATCTCCGTTCACCCTGCGTGGGGGCTGAGCTTGTCGAAGACCCGTATCGAAGGGTCGTGCATGAATGTCCTTCGATACGCCATTTCGACTTCGCTCAGTGGCGCCTCAGGACGAACGGCTTGGGAGTTAGCCGCCAAAAGAAAAGGCGGCGCCGGGTGTCCGGCGCCGCCTCGTTCCGTTTCCGTATTGAACTGCGCAGAGGCGGTTCAGTTCCAGACTTTTAGGCCCAGCTGCCCATTTCCTTTTCCAGGTTGACGCGAATCTGTTCGAAGAACTGCTCCGTGGTCATCCAGGCCTGATCGGGGCCGATCAGCAGCGCCAGATCCTTGGTCATGGCGCCGTCCTCGACGGTCTTGATGCAGACGCGCTCCAGGGTTTCGGCGAACTTGGTGACTTCGGGCGTGCCGTCGAACTTGCCCCGGAAGGCCAGCCCTTGAGTCCAGGCGAAAATCGACGCGATCGGATTGGTCGAGGTCGCCTTGCCCTGCTGATGCTGGCGATAGTGGCGGGTGACGGTGCCGTGGGCGGCTTCGGCTTCGACGGTCTTGCCGTCGGGCGAGAGCAGAACCGAAGTCATGAGGCCGAGCGAGCCGAAGCCCTGCGCGACGGTGTCCGACTGAACGTCGCCGTCGTAATTCTTGCAGGCCCAGACGAACTTGCCGCTCCACTTGAGCGCGGAGGCGACCATGTCGTCGATCAGGCGATGTTCGTAGACGATGCCCGCCGCCTTGAACTGGTCGGCGAATTCTTCGTCGAACACCTGCTGGAACAGATCCTTGAAGCGGCCGTCATAGGCCTTGAGGATCGTGTTCTTGGTCGACAGATAGAGCGGCCATTTGCGGTCGAGCGCATAGTTCATGCTCGCCTTGGCGAAATCGATGATCGACTGGTCGAGATTATACATGCCCATGGCGACGCCGGCGGACGGGAAATCGAAGACTTCCTTGTCGATCTTCTGACCATCTTCGCCGTCCCACACCAGGCGCAGCTTGCCGGGGCCGGGGACCAGGAAGTCGGTCGCCTTATACTGGTCGCCGAACGCATGGCGGCCCACGACGATCGGGTCGGTCCAGCCGGGGACCAAGCGGGGGACGTTGCGGATGACAATGGGTTCGCGGAATACGACGCCGCCCAGGATGTTGCGGATTGTGCCGTTGGGCGACTTCCACATCGATTTGAGGTTGAATTCCTCGACCCGCTGCTCGTCGGGGGTGATGGTGGCGCACTTCACGCCGACGCCATATTGCTTGATCGCGTTGGCGGAATCGATCGTGATCTGGTCGTTGGTTTCGTCACGCTTCTGGACGGACAGGTCGTAATATTTCAGGTCGATGTCGAGATAGGGGAGGATCAGGCGCTCGCGAATCCATTCCCAGATGATCCGGGTCATTTCGTCGCCGTCAATTTCAACGACGGGGTTTTTCACCTTGATCTTGGCCATAGCGCCTGTTCGCCTTCTTGCTGCTGGGTGGAATATGGGGACGCCCTAGGCAAAGCGGCGGCAATGTTCAACCATTGGCGGCCATGAATCTGCCCCATGGGGAGCCTTGGCCGGGATCGGTCGTTGTCAGGGGGACGCTCTCTCCCTAAAGACGGTGGCCATGGACAATGATGAGATTACGATTGCCGCGGGCGGCAATGTCAAATGGCGCTTTCCTTCGGTTCACCCGGAGGGCATGAAATTCGGCCTGATCGCGGTCGCGATCACCGGCGTCCTGTTCCTGCTGGGATGGGAGATTGTCGGCTGGCTGATGCTGATCGTGACGATCTGGGTCTTCGCCTTCTTCCGCGATCCCGTCCGCGCCGTGCCGCAGGACGAAGGAGCGATCATCGCGCCTGCCGATGGCCTTGTGACGTTGATCCAGCGGGTGCCGCCGCCGCGCGAAATGGCGGGGCCTAACGGGCTGGGCGACCAGCCGATGATCCGCGTGTCGATCTTCATGAGCGTGTTCGACGTCCATATCAATCGCACGCCCATTGGCGGGACGATCAAGTCTGTCGTCTATATTTCGGGCAAGTTCCTGAACGCGGACCTCGACAAGGCGAGCGAAGATAATGAGCGCCAGCATATATTGGTCGAACGGCATGACGGCGTGCGCATCGGCTTCACCCAGATTGCGGGACTGGTCGCGCGGCGGATCGTGCCGTTCGTGAAGCCCGGCGACATGGTCGCGGCGGGGCAGCGCATCGGCCTTATCCGCTTTGGCAGCCGGGTCGATGTGTATCTGCCCGCCGGCGCGGCGCCGCGCGTGATCCTGGGCCAGCGCACGGTCGCGGGCGAGACGATCCTGGGTCAGATGGGCGACGCGCGCGTTATTGCAGGCATCCAGCAATGAGCCGCCAGCGGCGCGCCGTGCCGCGCGGGTTGCGCCGGGGCATCACCTTGCGGATGCTGGCGCCCAATGCGGTCACGGCGATGGCGCTGTGCTTCGGCCTGACAGGGGTGCGCTACGGGATTTCGGGCGAGTGGGAGCGGGCGGTGCTGTCCATCCTGTTTGCAGGCGTGCTCGACGGGTTGGATGGGCGGATCGCGCGCATGTTGCGCGGCGAGAGCCGGTTTGGCGCGGAACTGGATTCGCTGTCCGATTCGATCGCGTTCGGCGTTGCGCCGGCGCTGATCCTCTATCTCTGGTCGCTCTATGCCATGCCGAAATTCGGCTGGATCTTCGCTTTGGCCCATGCGCTGTCCTGCGCGTTGCGGCTGGCGCGGTTCAATGCCGCCATCGATGCGGACGAGCAGCCGCACAAGTCGGCGGGCTTCCTGACCGGGGTGCCGGCGCCGGCGGGAGCGGGGCTGGCCTTCGTGCCGCTTTATCTGTGGCTGGTGACGGGGCAGGAAATTTTCCGCGCCTGGTATCTGGTCGCACCCTGGGCGGCGTTCATCGCCTTCCTGATGATCTCCAACATCGCGACCTATAGCTGGTCGGCGCTGCGGCTGCGCAAACGCATCCGGCTGGAGGTCATCGCCTTTGCCGGATTGCTGGCGGCGCTGCTGGTGACCGATCCCTGGCTAACCTTGCTGCTGGTCTGCGGCGTCTATGTCGCGCTGATCCCGTTCGGGATCATATCCTATGCCAAGGTGAAGCGGCAGCGGGAGAGCGCCAAGGCCGTCCCGCCGACAGCATGAAATGTGGCGAAGCACCGCGTCTTGCAGCAGAAAGAGGTTTCGACAGGCTCATCCGAACGCATTTGGGATGTGCCTGGAAATGCGTCCGGCTATTCAGGCGGCCATGGCGCCAAGCGGCAGCGCGGTTCGGCGTGTCGGCTGCGCGGCGCGGGGGCGGGGGCGGCGGATGCGCAGATGATAGACCGGCGGATTATGAGGGATTGGCTCGAACTGGAGCGCGGCCACCATCTTGTCATGATAATGGGCGAACATCCACATGATGGTGCCCATGGCCAGAAGGAAGGCGGCGGAGAACAGGGTCGCTGCAATTAGAGTGAACATCATCCATCACTTTCCATCTTGCCATTTGCACGGCATGTCCCATTATGACGGTTCTAACGGGCGTTAACCCTATTTGTTCCGTATGTTCTCCTTATGTTCCATTTGCGGGGCGTCGTCAACCCTTGCAATTGCTTTTTTTCGCGTCTAAAGGCGCGACCATTCCACATGGGAATCGACATATCCGGTGCCGGAGACGCCTTTCAGGCTGTTCCCCGTGTTCCTGATTCCCAGAGGTCAAACCGGAAGGAGAAACTATTATGGCGGCCCCTGTCGTCACCATGCACCAATTGATCGAGGCTGGCGCCCATTTCGGCCACCAGACCCATCGCTGGAACCCGCGCATGAAGCCGTATATCTTCGGCGAGCGCAACGGCATCCACATCCTTGACCTGTCGCAGACCGTTCCGCTGTTCGGTCGCGCGCTCGACTTCGTATCGGGCACCGTCGCCGCCGGCGGCAAGGTGCTGTTCGTGGGCACCAAGCGCCAGGCGCAGGATCCGATCGCAGACGCCGCGCGCAAGTCGGGCCAGCATTTCGTCAACCATCGCTGGCTGGGCGGGATGCTCACCAACTGGAAGACGATTTCGGGTTCGATCAAGCGTCTCAAGACCCTTGAGGAAAAGCTGTCGGGCGATACCCACGGCTTCACCAAGAAGGAAGTGCTCCAGATGACTCGCGAGCGCGAGAAGCTGGAAATGTCGCTGGGCGGCATCCGCGACATGAACGGCATCCCCGATGTCATGTTCGTGATCGACGCGAACAAGGAAGAACTGGCGATCAAGGAAGCCAACACGCTGGGTATCCCGGTCGTTGCGATCCTCGATTCGAACGTCTCGCCCGACGGCATCGCCTTCCCGGTGCCCGCCAACGATGACGCCAGCCGCGCCATCCGCCTCTATTGCGACGCCATCGCCGCCGCCGCCACCAAGGGCAACCGTGGCGCGCAGCAGGCTTCGGGCGTGGACATGGGCGCCATGGACGAGCCGATGGCCGAAGAAGTCGTCGCTGAAGCCTAAGCGCGTCGCACGACTGCAAGAATGACAGGGTAGGGCGCGCTCTTTGTGGAGACGCGCCCTCCCGCATATTTGAAACATCGAACTTTAGGAGCCGAAACATGGCCGAGATTACCGCTGCCGCCGTCAAGGAACTGCGCGACCGTTCGGGCGCGGGCATGATGGATTGCAAGAAGGCGCTGACCGAAGCCGGTGGCGACATCGAAGCGGCGACCGACTGGCTGCGCGCCAAGGGCCTGGCCGCCGCGCAGAAGAAGTCGAGTCGCACTGCCGCCGAAGGCCTGGTCGGCGTCGCCGTTTCGGGCACCAAGGGCGTCGCCGTCGAAGTGAACAGCGAAACCGACTTCGTCGCCAAGAACGACCAGTTCCAGGATTTCGTGCGCACCGTGTCGGCGATCGCGCTGGAAAACGGCGCGACCGATGCCGAAGCGCTGGCCGCCGCAGCCTATCCGTCGGGCGGCACCGTCGCTGAAAAGCTGGTCGCCAACATCGCCACCATCGGCGAGAACCAGAATGTCCGCCGCGTCGCGCAGGTCGAAGTGAGCCAGGGCGTCGTCGTCTCCTATGTCCACAACGCCGCGGCGCCGGGCCTGGGCAAGATCGGCGTGCTGGTCGCGCTGGAAGGCGATGCGCCTGCCGATGTGCTGGAGCCGCTGGGCAAGCAGTTGGCCATGCACATCGCCGCCGCGTTCCCGCTGGCCCTGTCGGCCGACGACATCGATCCGGCGATCATCGAACGCGAAGCCGCGATCGCGCGTGAAAAAAATGCCGACAAGATCGCCGGCAAGTCCGAAGAGATCGCCGCCAAGATCATCAACGGCCCGGTCGAAAAGTTCCGCAAGGACAGCGCGCTGCTGACGCAGGCGTTCGTGATGGACGGCAAGACCCCGGTGCAGGACGTGATCGCCGCAGCCGCCAAGGAAGCCGGCAAGTCGATCGCGCTCAAGAGCTACGTGCGCTTCCAGCTCGGCGAAGGCATCGAGAAGGAAGTCAGCGATTTCGCAGCGGAAGTCGCGGCGGCCGCCGGCGTCTGATCGCGAGACAGACCATAGGTCAAAGGAAGGGGCGTCCTGCGGGGCGCCCTTTTTTTTGTTGGCGTTATCATGCAAGACATATCTAACTCCATTAAAGGTGCTAGCGATGCCCTTCGATCGATTTTGGAGCCTCTGGGACATGATAGTTGAACTGGCGGGAGGCGATACTTTCTCGCCGCTACACAATATAATTGCGATGGCGACTCATTTTAATGAGTTTTCTCAGAGGAATCCGTTCGGAAAGCACGCTTTTCCGGATGAAAGCCGAAGCATTACAATAAAAAATCTGGAAACCCTGAGGACGGTTTCCGACGCACTGAACTTCAAGGCGTCTTTGGCATCTATAGATTCAGCGATTGTGCAACTGAAGGGTCAAGTTTCAGGATCTCTTACTCCAGATGATTTTAACGACTGGGACGAAGCG
>NZ_SEOO01000004.1 GCF_004152865.1 Sphingobium cupriresistens
GGTCCAGGTGCCAGCCCCGAGCCGACCGATCCCCGGCAGCATGGCTGGAGGAAGTCTCCTGGCTTACGTGCTGATCTCGAAGTTTGACGACCATTTGCCGCTGTACAGGCAGAACGAGATCATCGCGCGCATGGGTGCCGACATCCCACGCAGCACGCTGGCCGATTGGTGTGGTCGCTCGATGCGGATACTGCAGCCGGTGATCGACCGGATCGAGGCCTCGGTCCTGGGCAGCGACATCCTGCACGCCGACGACACACCGATCCGCGTGCTGGCTCCGGAACGACGCGCCAAGGGTATCGGCAAGGGTGTGATGCAAGGCCGGATCTGGGGCTATGTCTGTGATCAGCGGCCTTGGGCCGGCACCGCGCCGCCTGGGGTCGTCTACCGCTATGCGCCCAACTGGAAAGCCGAGCACGTGCTGGCTCACTTGGGCAGCGCAAGCGGTATCCTACAAGCCGATGCCTACAAAGGCTATGCAAAGCTCTACGAACCCGTCGCGGATGGTGAGCCTCGCTTCCGGGAAGCGGCCTGCTTTGCGCATTGGCGACGCGATTTTCATGACATCTGGACATCGCAAAAATCTGAGATCGCGCACGAGGCGCTCGAGCGTATCGGACAACTCTACGACATCGAGCGCAAGATCGCGGGCCAGCCTGCCGATATCCGCCGGGCAGTACGCCAGGAGCTGAGCCGACCCAAGCTCGACGCTCTGCATAGCTGGGCCGAGAAGCAACTCACCCGTATCTCGACCAAGGGAGACCTAGCGAAGGCCTTTCGCTACGCCCTGGGGCGCTGGCACGCCTTCAGCCTCTTTATCGACGATGGACGCGTCGCCATCGATAACAACGCTGCCGAGCGGGCCGTCAGGCCCATATGCCTGGGCAAGAAGAACTGGTTATTCGCCGGCTCCGAAACAGGCGCCGAAACCCTCGCCCGCGCCATGACGCTGATCGAAAGCGCCAAAATGAACGGTCTCGATCCACAAGCATACATCACCGACTTGCTCAATCGCATCCACGATCACAAGATCAACAGGATCGACGAGCTGTTACCCTGGAACTGGGTGCCGCTCACCATCCCGCTAGCACTGGCCGCCTGATGGCCGCCGTCACTTCCTTGCTCACCCTCGACTATGTCGCCAAGATACTCGACGAGAACGTGGAGTTGCTGGAAGCCATCGTTTCAAACGACGACAACCTCACCTACGGCGCCATCGTCAGCGTCCACACCGGTCTGGACGAGTCCATCACCGCGCTGACGGATCACGGCGTGGAAGAACTGACGGACATGCTTAGCCAAGCACGTCTCACGACCAAGGCCTGGCACCAATTCCTCGATGACTTTATCAACGATCCCGAGCTCGCCGCGCGCTTCAAGGCCCATAAGCCGCGGTAACAATCGGACGGTTACCGCCCATCGTCAGGTGGAAACGATTGTCCAGCGCGGCCGGGGACCAGGTGAACTGTCCGAAAGCGGACAGATTGTCGGTGGTCGCGGTGCTGGCGCGATCGGGGAAGATGGTCGAGGCGGTCGGCGACGGCAGCACGGTGTAGGCTGTGCCGTCGGCATTGAACTTCAGCGTATTGGGCGACCAGGCGTCGTCGCTGACATGTTCATGATAATAGAATAGGCCAGCGACATAAGTGATGTCGGCCAATTCGCCGATCGCCTGGAACTCCTGGCTATATTGATATTGATCGAAATTGGCCAGGCTGTAGCGGCTGAAATTGGCGTTGGGCGAGAAGACCGACAGCACGGTGGCGCCATTGTCATATTGGCTCTGCGTCAGGTCGCGATAGGAACTGATCGATCGCAGCGTCAGATTGTCGGCGACCTCCCAGTCCAGGTTGAGCTGATGGCCCCAGGTCTTGCCGACGCTTTCCTGCAACGGCACGCCGACATTGGCGGTCTTGGCGCGATCGGGCTGCAATTTTAGGATCGGCGCCAGCGCCAGCGATCCTTTGGACAGCAATTGCAGATAATAGGGCGTGGTCGCGTCATAGCTTGTGTCGAAACTGTAGAGCGCCGTGAAGGTGGACGTCGGCTCCCATTTGACCGCGACATGCAGGCCGCGCCGGTCATAGCTGTTGAAATCGGCCTCGCCCGACATGGGATTGTCCACCGTCCCGCCGCGGCGCTGCACCAGTCCGTCCAGTTTGACGCTGATATTGTGGAAACTGGGCAGATCGAGATGGACGACGCCTTCATAGCCGCCATAATTGCTGACGCCGGCGGTGGCGTTCATATGGAACGCGCCGCTCGGCTTGCGAGTGACGATGCTGACGGCGCCGCCTTCGGTATTGCGGCCGAACAACGTGCCTTGCGGTCCCTTCAGCACTTCGATCTGCTCGACGTCGAACAGCGCGGCGCCAAGGCCCTGGGCGCGGCCCATATAGACGCCGTCGACATAGACGCCCACGCCCTGGTCGCGCGCCGGTTGATTGGCGTCGCCCAGCGCGCCGACGCCGCGTATGCCCAGCGTCAACGCCGACTTGCGCGAAAAGAAGGGAGCGATGCGGAGCGAGGGGATCGACCCGTCGCCCAGATCCTCCAGCGACAGGATGTGGCGGTTGCGCAGATCGTCGGCGTTCATCACCGCAATGGCGATCGGCGTGTCCTGCAGATCGGTCTGCCGCTTTTCCGCCGTGACCACGATCGCGGCCAATCCTGCGTCCCCCATGGCGTCGGCCGCCGGGGCCGCCGCTATAGCGGATGTATCGGCCAAGGCCATGCCGGGAACCAGCGCTGCGGACAGCGCGCTTCCGGCCAATGCCGAGGCGTAAAATAGTTTTCCAACCGACTTTTTCATATGCTGTCCCCTCATAAGTCGGCGGCCAATTAGAACGGCTGTATGTCTTTCATGTTACATCTGTATCGGATATTTTTTACCTCCTCTCTTGGTCGGGGTCTTGCTATGCTGCGCCAGGGAGATCCTGATGCACGACCGGTTGGCGCCCTCCATGGAGGCGCAATATTCCTCGAAAGATCGAATTATAGACGCAGTTCTGGGACTGTGGGAGGATGTGGGAGGGACCGGCCTTTCGGTGCGCACCATCGCCCGCGCGGCGGATGTGCCGGTGTCGTCGCTCTACCACCACTTCGGCTCTCTGGAACAGTTGTTCGTCATCGCGCAGGATCATGCCCGCCTGTCCGCCGCCGCCTGGCGCGATCGCCATTTGCACGGTTTGCAGGGCGCGCGGCTGGACGCGATGGCCTTCGCCCCGGTTTTTGCGGCGCTGGTCGACGATTGGGCCTGCGCGCAGCGACGGCTGGCCTTTGCCTGGCGTGAAGGACAGCAACTGGCGGTGCGCGATCCCGGTTTTCAGGAGGGCGCCATGCGCTGGACCCATATGTGGGTCGATATGTGGCGCGAAATCGGCGCGCATTTCGAACTGGAGGACAGCGGCGCCCTGACGGCGCGGCTGTTCGACAGCGAAAGCTTTCTCCATATGATCAACTGGCGCCGGATGGTGGACCGCGCCGGGCTGGACGAGTTCGCCCGCGGCTGGACGGCCTGGCTGTGCGGGCGGGCGATCCCCGATGCGCCGTTCCGCGATTTCGCGCGGGCGCAGGCGCAGCGCGAATTCCCCGCCTTGCCGGAACGGGACGAAACCGCCGGCCGGATCGCCGCGGCCGCGGCCGCGATCGTGTCGCGCAAAGGGGCCGGCAGCATGACCCATCGCGCCGTCGCAGCCGAAGCGGGTCTGACCCTGGGCGTCGTATCGCATAAATTCCGCACCAGCGCCGACCTGATGCGGGCGGCGTTCGATTCGCTCTATCTGGGCAATGTGCCTGCAACCGGATCGGCCGTCGCGCCAGTCGTCGACGATCATTGGTCACTGGGCGATCTTGTCCAGCTGCTCCAGCGCAGCGCCGCCAGCGCCGGGCCTGAGGAACTGACGATCGTCGTGGCGCGCGATCCGTCCTATCGCCATTTCGCCGCGCAACTCCGCTATCTGCGCGGCCGCACGTCGGGCCGCTATCTCCAGGCTTTTCTGGGGCCGGATCACCCGATCGGCGAACTGGAAGCGGCGCTCTTCTCAGGATTTCTGGCAGGCCAGATTCGGGCGCAGCTCGCCGCGCCGGGATATCAATCCCCCGATCGCGTGCATCAGGAACTGGAACAGCTGCTGGCGCTGATCGCGCGCCGCGCCGTGTCACCATAACGTCATCAACGCGCACTAGCGGCAATGCCACCTCTTCAGGACGGCAGCTGCCATGGACCAATCCGATCGAATGGGCGCCGGACGCATCGCCCTTTTCTCGCTGCCGGTGGTGCTGTTCCAGGCCATCGAACTGGCCTGGCGCGCCTATCTGCCGCAACATCTGATCGCGACCGTGGGGCTTTCACTGGGCGTGACCGGGCTTTTGATGGTGGCCATGCGCGGCATGGACGCGATCGCCGACCCGATCATGGGGTGGATGAGCGACCATGTCGATACGCGCTATGGACGGCGGAAACCCTGGATCATGCTGGGTGTGCCGCTCGTCGCCATCGGCGCGCTCGGCCTGTTCCTGTCCGGTGCGGGTACGACCCTCATGACCATCATGCTGGCCAGCGTCCTGCTGCATCTTGGCTATTCGCTGATGGTTACGCCCCATGGCGGCTGGGGGCTGGAGATTGGACGGGACGCCGACGAGCGCACGCGGCTGATGAGCGCGAAAATCTGGTACGCCTCTGCTGGCGCCATCGCGCTGCTGCTGGTGATCGCCGGACTGGAGCGGGGGCTGGGCGTCGGCAAGGCGGGTGTCGCAGCGACGCTCGGCATGATGATTGCGCTGCTCGCGCCGCTGACGGTTTTTCCTGTCATCCGTTTCTTCAAGGAACGGCCGCAACCCTGCCCGCAACCCCAGCACGGCCATCAACCGATCACAGGGTCCGTCCGCGCCGTCTTCGCCAATCCGCTGCTGCGCAAGCCGTTGGCGCTCTATCTTTTGCTCGGCCTGGCCGATGCCGCCAGCGCCACCTGCTTCCTGTTTCTGAGCGACAATGTGCTGCAATTGCACGGTTGGGGCGCGACGCTGTTACTGATCCAGCCCGCGCTGGCGCTGGTCACGCTGCCACTATGGAGCAGGATGAGCCGACGGCATGGGCGCGAGCGGGTGCTCATCCTCGCTTATGGCTGGCAGCTGATCGTCACCCCGTTCGCGCTCCTGCTGCCTGTCGGCAATCTGCCGACCATGATCGGCTATATGATCGCCCGCAACCTGATCTGGGGCGTCGATTACGCCCTGTTGCGCGCCATGGTCGCCGATGCGGCGGATCGCGACATCGTGCAGGGCGCGAATCGGTCTGGCCTCTATTACGGCCTGTCCAGCATCGTCCTGAAACTGGCCATGGGATTGGGGGCGGGCGGCGCGATCTGGCTGATGTCGCTCGCCCGTTTCGACGCAAAGGCGACCCTGTTGTCGCAAGGCGCGGAACAGGCGGTCCGCCTCGCTTACGCCATGCCCGGTCTGCTGGGCGCGCTGGCGGCCCTCATCATCCTGACGCCACGTCCCACGCCCGGCCTGGGAACCCGCGCCGCATCGACCTGAAGCGAAAGGCGCGCCGTCATGGGGATTGCGACGGGCGTGGTCGCGCCGCTCAACTGCCGTCGGACATCAGCGTGCCGCCGTCCACCACCAGATTGTGGTCGGTGACAAAGGCGCCGGCGGGCGCGGCGAGGAACAGCGCCGCGTCCGCGATCAGCGGCGCCGACAATGCGGTGCGGATGAAGCCGGGGAGACGGCGTTGACCCGGACTTGGCGCGGCCCTCATTCGACCGCCAGCTTACGGGCGAAAATTCATGCTCGGCGCCAACATCAAGGACGCCAGGGGCTGGAAGAACCAGACGATGAACAGCAGCGGCGGCATTTCCCGCCATCGCATCTCATCGGCCATCTATCATTATTGCGACATGCCGGGGCAGGCTGGGGAGGCGGAATATCAAGCCGACACCGATTATTTGGCCGATCATTGAGTGCCGCGCATGGGATTTCCGTTTCGGCGCCTTGCTCTGGTCGAACAGCACCCCGCCGATCGTTCGCGGCGACAATATACCTTGGGACATGGCCTTCGACGCGGACCGCGCCAGTTTCGAACCTTTTCGCAAGACCAGCCCTGGTCGGTTGCCGGTCAGCGGCAAGCTCGCCGAATCAGCGCGGCGGGCGGACATGCGCTGTGAGGCTGGCGCGCGCGGCCCGATCTTGCTGTCGCATTCTGCCAGCCGTCGGCTGTTCCGGTCGACGGCGGAATGGTCTAGGCATCCGCCATGCGCAACGACCCACCCTATCGCCGGATCGGCATCATCGGCACGGGCCGCGTCGCTCAGGCCATGGCCCTCGCCCTGCACGCCCAGGCGGCCGATCCGCTGCTGGTGTGGGGCCGCGACCCGGCCCGGCGCGACGCCATGGTCGCTAGGATCGGCCACGCCCAGGCAGCGCATGACCTGACGGCGATCGCCTCCACCTGCGACCTGATCCTGATCGCCGTGTCGGACGACGCCATCCCCGATCTGGTCGCCGCACTGGCGCAGCAACTGCCCGCAAGCGCCACGCCCTTCATCCTCCATCTCAGCGGCCGCAGCGGCGCGGCGGTCCTCGCCCCATTGGCGCAGCACGGGGCCCTGACCGCGGCCGTGCATCCGGCCATGACCTTCACCGGCGATCCCTTGCAGGAGGTCGCCCGCATGGTCGGGGCCCGCTTCGTCGTCACCGCCGACACACAAGCGGCGATCGCGGCCGCGCAAGCGCTTGTCGCCCTGCTCGGTGGCGGCATGGAGCAGGTGGCGGAGGCGCAGCGCGCGCTCTATCACGCCGCCCTTTGCCACGCCGCCAATCATCTGGTGACATTGATCGCCGGCGCGCGCGATGCGTTGGCGGCCGCCGGCGTCGCCGAACCGGGCGCACTGCTGCGCCCACTCGTCCGCGCCGCGCTCGACAACAGCCTCGACCGGGGCATGGCGGCCCTGTCGGGACCGCTGCTGCGGGGCGATGGAGACACCATCGCCGACCATTTGGCTGCGCTCTCCACGACAAGCCCGCACCTGCTCCCCGCCTATCGCGCCATGGCGATCGCGACGCTCGACGCCCTGGAACGCTCCGGCCCACAACCGGCCGCGGGATTGCGGGAGGCGCTGGCGTCCATCGCATAACTATCCAGTTCCTTCATCCTCTCTTGTCGGACGCGCCGCTGCCAAGCTATGCCTGTCGCAGGCAGAAAAGGATGGATGCGTGGCCAAATCGCCGATGAATATGCAGGGCAAGGCGACCGGACGGGCTGGCGAAGCGGAAGAGACGCGGCTCAACATATTGGATGTCGCCACGCTGGAGTTCGCCGACAAGGGGCTGAGCGGCGCGCGCATCGACGAGATCGCCGATCGGACCGACGCATCCAAGCGGATGATCTATTATTATTTTGGCAGCAAGGAAGGCCTGTATCGCGCCGTGCTGGAACGCGCCTATACTGCGGTGCGAGAGATTGACGCGGACAATACGCGCAGCGACCTGGCGCCCGACGCCGCTCTGCGCGACGTGGTCGGCGCCACCTTCGATTATCATCACCAGCATCCCGAATTCGTCCGGCTGGTGATGAACGAGAATATCCTGCGTGGCGCGCATATCGGCGAAATTCCCGGCATCCGCGAACGCAATCGCAAAGTGGTGGAGCAACTGCGCGCCATCTTGGCGCGTGGCGTGGAAAGCGGCCATTTCCGCGAAGGCATCGACCCGCTGGAATTGCATATGACGATCAGCGCGCTCTGCTTCTACAATGTCTCGAACCGCTATACCGTCTCCTACGGTTTCGAACGCGACGTCACCGCGCCCAAAGTGCTGGCGCGCCGGCGCACCAATGTCATCGACATCGTCGAAAGCTGGTGCCGGGCCTGAACCTCGGCGTCTGATCTTCATCTAGCATCATCATGCTGAACATGGTTCGTGGCGCTGGCCTATGCCTCAGCATCCCTCGCGCCTGCATGTCCATTGGCCCGCGAGAAGAGACGGATGCTGAGCCGCAGCAGCGCCGTTGCGCAGTTCGGCGTCCTGTCTGATCAGCAGGCGATGTCCGGTCCTGGCGCTCCTTCGAAGAGAACAGCCTGGCTTCATCGTGCATTATCATCAGGCTTGCCTTCGCACCAGCCGATGATATTGATGTACGAAATAGTTAGCACAAGAATCGGAATGGAGAGGATCATGCAAAGGCGTATCGCGCTGTCATTGGGCTTGGCATCGGGTCTGGCGCTGCTGGCGGCGCACGGGCAGGTTCACGCACAGTCGCCATCTCCCGCTACCGCGCCCGAACCGGCGCTGGGCGATCCGATGCCCGACCGCATCCTGACCCTGGCCAATGGCGTCACCGTCAACGCGGACATCGCCTATTCCGTCATTCCCGGCTACCGCCCGATCATTCTGGATTTGTACCGCCCCGCGGCTCAGGCCGGTCCGCTGCCGCTCATCCTCTACATCCATGGCGGCGGCTGGGCGAACGGCCATACGCGCCAGTCCGGCGCGTTCAGCGATTTCCCCGCAGTCCTGGCCGACCTGTCGGCGCGCGGCTATGTCGTCGCCTCGCTCGAATATCGCCTGTCGAAGGAAGCGCCGTTCCCCGCCGCGATCGACGATGTCCGCACCGCCATTCGCTTTCTGCGCGCCAATGCCGCGCGCTTCGGGCTGGATGGGGGCAAGGTGGCCGTCTGGGGCGGATCGGCCGGCGGCCAGCTCGCGGCGCTTGCTGCGCTCCAGTGCGGCGGCGCGCCGACCGGCGAGGACAAGAGCAACCCCGGCCAGAGCGACTGCGTGCAAGCCGGGGCAGGCTGGTACGGCGTCTATGATTTCGCCACTATGCCGCAGGCGATCGCCGGCGCGGAAAACGCCTATCTCGACTGCGTGAAGCCCGATTGCCCGGCCGATCGCGTCAAGGCCGCCAGTCCCGCGGCCCATGTCGACGCCAAAGACCCGCCAATGCTGCTGATCCACGGCACCGACGACAAGGTCGTGCCCGTCGTCCAGTCGCAGCAGCTCGCCGCCACGCTCAAGGCGGCCCATGTCCCCGTCACGCTGGAGATCATCCCCGGCGTCGGCCATAGCTGGATCGGCGCGGATGCGGCGGCGACCCGCGCCGCCTCGCTGCGCGCGCTCGACCTCACCTTCCGCTTCTTCGACACGCAACTGAAGGGCAGGAAATAATGCGCCGCTTGCTGCTGGCCCTGGGGCTCCTGCTTTCCGCGCCCGCTTCGGCCCAGATCGTCGATCGGCCCGCCGGCGATCCCGTCCGCACGACCGACGGTCTGGTCGCGGGCAAGACGTTGGCGTCGGGCGTGCGCGCCTGGCTTGGCGTGCCGTTCGCCGCGCCGCCGGTGCGCGACCTGCGCTGGCGTGCGCCGCAACCCCATGCCCGCTGGAGCGGCGTCTGGAACGCCGATCGCTTCGCGCCGGAATGCATCCAGCCGCTGCGCGCCCGCAACATCAACCATTATTTCGGGGAGGAAGCGACCAGCGAGGATTGCCTCTACCTCAACATCTGGGCGCCGCCCGGTCCCGCGCCCGCTGGCGGCTATCCGGTCGTCGCCTGGATCTATGGCGGCGGTTTCAACATCGGTTCGGCCTCCATGGCCAATTATGCGGGCGATGCGCTCGCCGCCGAGGGCGTGGTCTATGTCGCCATTGCCTATCGCGTCGGGCCATTGGGCTTTCTCGCACACCCGGAACTCAGCGCCGAAAATGGCGGCAAGTCGGGCAATTACGGCCTGAAGGATCAGGTCGCCGCGCTCCAGTGGATCAAGGCCAATATCGCCGGTTTCGGCGGCGATCCGGGCAATGTGACGATCGCGGGCCAGTCCGCCGGATCGATGTCGGTCTCGTTGTTGCAGGCCAGCCCGGCGACCAAAGGCCTGTTCCAGCGCGCCGTCGGCATGAGTGGCGGCGCATTTGGTGGCATCGGCACGCCCGTCCCGCTCAAGGACGCCGAAGCCGAAGGCCTGGCGCTGCAACAGGCGCTGGGCGCGCAGTCGATCGAACAGATGCGCGACCTGCCCGCCGACCAGTTGATCGCCCGCGCCGCGCCGGTGCGCCGCCGTCCGATCGTGATCGACGGTGATGTGGTGGCGGAAACCCCCGCCAGCGCCTTCGCCGCCGGGCGTCAGAATGACGTGCCGCTGCTGCTTGGCTTCACCCGCGACGAAAGCTTCCGCTCGCTGGGGCCGGTCGCCACCGTAGCAGACTATGAATCCGCCGTCCGCCGCGCCTTCCCCGCCAACGCCGCGACGATCCTGCAACGCTATCCCGCGCGCACGCCGGACGAAGCGCGAAGGCAGGCCCGCGACATCGAACGCGACTCCACCCTCAACGCGCAAATGGCGCAATGGGCGCTGGCGCAGTCGGCCACCGGCAAGGCCCCGGTCCACGCCTATGTCTTCACGCGCGTCCAACCCTATCGCCCCGGCGTTCCCTTCGCCGACCATGATCCTGCGACCGTGGGCGCCTATCATTCGGCCGACATTCCCTATTGGCTGGGCACGCTGGACAGCCTCAACCGCTTTCGCATCACCCGCGACTGGACCGCGGTGGACCAGAGCCTGTCCACCGAGATGATGGATCGCCTGATCACCTTCGCCCGCACGGGCGACCCCGGCCCCAACTGGCCCGCCTTCACGCGCGCCAGGCCCAAGGCGCTGGAACTGGGCGACACGCGCGCCGTCATCCCCTGGCCGCATTTCGCCGACTGGCCGTTGTTCGGCGACGCCCCGCCGCCGGCCGATCGTCCGCGGATCAGGGACTGATGGCGATGATCGACCGACGGCATGTGCTCACCGGCCTAGGCGGGGTGATCGCCGCATCCGCTCTGCCGGCGAGGGCATGGGCGGCGACCGACGCGCCGGGCCTGGATTTCGTCTATGAAGCCATCGTCACGCTGGAACCCACGCAGGAGTTCGGCCCGACTCCGCTCGGCACCCGCAGGCGCATCCCCATCACCGGCGGCAGCTTCGCCGGTCCGCGCATCCGCGGCGCCGTGCTGGCGGGCGGCGCGGACTGGCAATTGCAGCGCGCCGACAACTGGATGGTCATAGAAGCCGATTACATGATGCGCACGGATGACGGCACGCCGATCCATGTCCGCAATGTCGGCCTGACCAACAGCCGCGTTTCCGGCGCCCCCAGCTGTTATCTGCGCACCGTCCCCAGTTTCGAAGCGCCCACCGGCCCGCACGACTGGCTCAATCAGGCGATCTTCATCGGCACGCTCGGCCCGCCGCCCGAAGACGCGCCCAAGCCGTCGGTGCGCATCCGCGTCTATCGCGTCACATGAGGCGGGGTTCGATCCTCGCCGGCGCGGCGCTGCTGGCGCTGGCGGGCTGCGCGAAGACATCGCCCGCGCCATCATCCGCCACCGCCTGCGCCCCAACCGCGCAGTTCGCCTTCGTCTGCGGCGCAAACAAGCCCGAAGACCTTGCCCATATCCCGGCAACCCCCTGGGTGATCGCCAGCGGCTTTGCGACCGGATCGGGGCTGAAACTGATCGACAGCCGCACCCGCCGCGCCAGCCTCTGGTTCACCGCCTCTGCCGATCAGGTCACGCCCGACCCCCGCTATCCCGATTGCGCCACGCCGCCCGATCCGGCGCTGTTCACCGCCCGCGGCCTCAGTCTGCGCATGACTGAAGCGGGGCAGGGGCGGCTGCTGGTCGTCAATCATGGCGGCCGCGAAGCGATCGAGCTTTTCGCGATCGACGCGCGCGGGCTGGCTGCGCCGACCCTGCGCTGGCAGGGTTGCCTCGCCATGCCGCCGGGCCATGTCGCCAATGCCGTCGCCTCCTATGCCGACGGCACGGTCATCGCCACGGTGCTGACGCGCCCCGGCGCCAGTATCACCGATTTCGTGCTCGGCCGCATCACCGGCGGCGTCTACGAACGCGGCCCGCAGGACAGCGCCTTCCGCCTGCTGCCCGGCACGCAGCTGCCCGGCAATAACGGGCTGGAAACGGCGCGTGACGATAGCGGCTTCTACGTCATCGCCTTCGGCCTGCGCGATGTGGTCGCCTATGCGCGCCATGACACGCGCCAGCCGCTCTGGCGCGCGCAGGCGCCCGAATTCATGCCCGACAATATCCATTGGGATGGCGATCGCCTGTTGCTCGCCGGCATGGTGCGCGACGAACCGGCCTGCGGCGGCCTGCGTAAAATCGTCAATGGCGTCGCCGATGGCATGTTGTGCCATCGCGGCTATGCCGTGGCGCAGCTCGACCCGGAAACCCGCCGCTTTTCTCTGGTCGCCTATGGTCCGCCCGACCCGGTCTTCAACGGCGTATCGGCGGCGGTGATCGTGGATGACGATCTGTGGCTCGGCTCCTATCAGGCGGACCGGATCGGGGTCCGGCCGCTACCCCACATGCTACCGTAAATTTGTATGAACTAGTTCGTACATTTTTCTTGCCGAAATAGACGATCTGGCATAGAAGCGAATCTGCAAGATCGGGAAACATATCTCGACTGATGGGAGGATCGGCCATTGACGGCCCAGTGCAGCATCTATCGTCCGAACGCCCCCCGCCCAGACCTTTCGGGCATGGGTCGCCCTGCGACACGCACGCCCCGTTTGCGGCGGACCGCGGCATGAACGCGCCCATCGCGCCGTCCGGGCTGCTCCGTCCCACCCGCGCGCGCATCGGCGTGCTGGCGCTCATCAGCGTCGCCACCCTGCTCAATTATATGGACCGCGCCGTCATGGGCGTCGCCGCCCCCTCGCTGACCGCGGAACTCCATATCTCGCCGGAAATGATGGGCTTCATTTTCTCGGCCTTCTCCTGGACCTATGCCGCGTCGCAAATCCCCGGCGGGCTGCTGCTCGATCGCCTGGGCACGCGCATCACCTATGCCGGATCGCTGATCCTCTGGTCCTTCTTCACTTTGCTCCACGGCCTGGCCGGTAATGTGGCGATGTTGTTCGGCTTCCGTCTTGCGCTGGGCATGGCGGAGGCGCCTTGCTACCCGTGCAACAGCCGCATTCTCAGCAGTTGGTTCCCGCAGGATGAACGGGCGCGGGCCAATTCCGTCTATGCCGTGGGGCAATATGCAGGGCTCGCCTTTTTCAGCCCCGTCCTCTTCTGGGTGGTGGGCAGCTTGGGCTGGCGCGCGCTCTTCGTCATCGCCGGCGTGCTCGGCATGGCCTTTGGCCTGCTCATGTATGCCCGTTATCGCGATCCGGGCGAGAGCCGCCGCGTCAACGCCGCCGAACTCGCCTATATCGAGGCGGGCGGGGGCGTGGCCATCGCCGGCAAGGACGAAAAAATCCCCTTCTCCTGGGCGAATGTCCGCAAACTGATGGGCAAGCGCCAGATATTGGGCGCGTCGATCGGCCAGTTTTGCGGCAACTCCACTCTGGTCTTTTTCCTGACCTGGTTCCCGACCTATCTGGCGACCGAGCGCGGCATGGACTGGCTCAAATCCGGCACCTTCGCCGTCCTGCCCTATATCGCCGCCTCGGCCGGCGTCCTGCTGGGCGGGCAGGTGTCCGACATGCTGATCCGCCGCACCGGCTCCGCCAATATCGGGCGCAAGCTGCCGATCGTCGCGGGTCTGCTGCTGGCCTCCACCATCGTCGCGGCCAATTTCGTTCAGAGCAACACGCTGGTCATCGCCATCATGTCGATCGCCTTTTTCGGGCAGGGCATGGTCAATCTGGGCTGGACCCTGATTTCCGACGTAGCCCCGCGTCAATATATCGGCCTGACCGGCGGCGTCTTCAATCTTTGCGCCAATCTGGCCGGCATCATCACGCCGATCGTGGTCGGGCTGATCGTGGGGCAGACCGGCTCCTTCTACTTCGCGCTCGCCTTCATCGGCATACTCGCGCTGGTCGGGGCCGCCGCTTATGTCTTCATCGTGGGGGATATGCGCCGGGTGGAAATGGACTGAGCGCCAGACAGCCATAACAGATGACCGCCAAGCATATAACCCAAAAGGCCAGTAGAGCCTCGGATCGCCATCGTTGATGTACGAACTAGTTAGTAATAAAAAGGGAGGATAGCATGACATCAGGTTTCCATAAGCAGCTTCGCCTCGGCGGATCGCTGGCCGCCATGGCGCTGTGCGCCTGCGTGTCGCCGCTCTGGGCGCAGGATCAGGCCGCACCGGCCGAGCAGGCGAGTGACGCCGCAGCCGAGCCGGCCACCGCCGACATCGTCGTCACCGGATCGCTGATCGCCCGCCCGAATAATGTCGCGGTCAGCCCGATCGTCACCGTCTCGGATGAACTGGTGCAGCAAAGCGGCCAGATCACGCTCGAAGATTCGCTCAACCAGCTCCCCGGCTTCACCCCATCGGGCAATGCCGGCACCGGCGGCCAGGGATCGGGCGGCCGCGCTACGCTCAACCTGCGCGCACTCGGTTCCAACCGTAACCTCATCCTGCTCGACGGCCGCCGCCTGCCGCTGTCGGACATCAACGGCAATGTCGACATCAACATCCTGCCGGAATCGATCATCGGGTCGGTGGACGTCATCACCGGCGGCGCGTCGGCCATCTATGGCTCTGACGCCATGTCCGGCGTCGTCAATTTCAAGACCGACAAATATTTTGACGGCATCCGCGGCGATATCCAGAACGGCAACAGCTTCCGCGGCGACTATGGCAAATTCAACGCCTCGCTCGCGCTGGGCACCAAATTCGCCGACGATCGTGGCCGCCTGATGCTGGCCTTGAGCTATGGCCAGCGCGATCCGCTCTCCGGTTCGCAGCGCAGCTTCTTCAACGACAAGGTGCCATCGTCCTTCATTGGCACCGGCACCTTCGTCCCCAATGCGCTGAACCTGCCGAATGCGGCCGTGCTCAACGGCCTGTTCGCCGGCTATGGCGCGGCCACGCCGATCAACCCGACGCTCAATCTCGGCTTCAACAATGACGGCTCGCTGTTCGTCCAGACCGGCGCGGTCAATTATAAGGGGCCGACGACCGGCGCCTATGCCGTGGTCGGCGGCAATGTCCGTATGCCCGTCGGGCCGCAGTTGCAGATCCTCAACGCCTTCGAACGCAAGTCCGCCTTCGCCAAGGGGGAGTTCGACCTCACGGAATCGCTGACCGCCTATGGCCAGTTCCTCTATGTCGACTCCACCGTCACCACCGAAAGCGGCGGCAGCCTGACGCAGTTCGCGCCCTTCACCACCATTCCGGTCACCAATCCCTTCATCCCGACCGACCTGTCCACCCTGCTGGCGTCGCGCCCCAATCCGGCCGCACCCTTCCGCTGGAGCGCCCGCTATGTCGGCATCGGCGACAAGGGCTGGGACGAAAATTACCGGGTTCAGCAATATCTGGGCGGGCTGAAGGGCACGCTGGCCGGGTCGTGGAAGTTCGACGCTTTCGCCTCCTATGACGAGACTGTCCACAACCAGTCGATGTTCAACGCGGTGCTGAAATCGCGGGTGCAGACGTTGCTCAACGCTGCCGATGGCGGCGCTTCGCTGTGCGCGGGCGGCTTCAACCCCTTCGGCATCACCAATGCGACCAGCCTGTCGCGCGAATGCCAGCAATATATGACCGCCACGATCAACAGCCGCGAACGGCTGACCCAGACCCAGGTCCAGGGTCAGGTCAACGGCCCGCTGTTCGACCTGCCGGCCGGCCCGGTCCAGTTGGCGCTGCTCGGCGGCTATCGCAAGAACACCTATAAATATGATCCCAGTTCCGATCTGGTGACCAACAATGTTGAGGGCGTCGTCGGCTCCAATCCGGCGCGCGGCGAAATCAGCGTCAAGGAATTTGCGGCGCAGATCGACATACCCTTGCTGTCCGAAACGCCCTTCTTCCACGAACTGGGCGTCGGCGCGGCCTTCCGCTATTCGGACTATAAGCCCAGCGGCAGCGTCAAAAGCTATGAATTCGACGCCCGCTGGCAGCCGGTTCAGTCGCTGCTGATCCGCGGCAGCTACCAACGTGCCGTCCGCGCGCCCAATATCGGCGAACTCTTCTCGCCCGTCACCGGCTCGCAACTCGCCATCGGCACCCCGCCGCTCGCGGTCGGCGATCCTTGCGACGTCCGTTCGGCGGCGCGCACCGGCGCCAATGGCGCGCAGGTCCGCGACCTCTGCCTGGCGCAGGGCATCCCCGCCGCGGCGATCGACGCCTATCAATTCGCCACCACCGCGACCGGCGGCAATATCCAGGGCAACAGCGCCCTGACCCCGGAAAAGGCGAACACCTTCAACGTCGGCTTTGTCTATAATCCCAAATTCCCGTCGCCCTGGCTGTCGGGCTTCTCCTTCTCGGTCGACTATTACAACATCAAGATCCGCAACGTCATCTCCACCATCAATGGTCTGACGGTTCTCGCCAAATGCTATAATCTCGACGGATCGAACAGCAGCTATTCGAACAGCAACGAATTCTGCCAACTGGTTCAGCGTGACCCGACCGGCCAGCTCGTCGCCATCGCTCAGCCCTATCTCAACCTGGGTGCGCTCGACACCGACGGCGTCGATATGCAGGTCAACTGGTCGCTGCGTCTGTCGGAAGCCGGCATCGGCGATGGATCGGGCAAGATCTACGCCTCATCCGCCATCGGCTGGCTGAACCATTATAAGGTCCAGACCCTGCCGGGTTCGGCGTCGCAGGATTTCGTCGGCACCAGCACGCCAGGCCGTCCGCTGCCCAAATGGAAGGCGCTGACGACGCTCGGCTACAGCTCCGACATGTTCGGCTTCGGCGTCCGCTGGCGCTATCAGGGCAAGTTGCGCGACATCAGCGCGATCACCTCGCCCGCGTCGGAACAGGTGGGGGTAAAGCCCTATAATCTGTTCGATATCTTCTCGACCGTCGATATCAACGATAATTTCCAGCTGCGCGGCGGCGTGACCAACCTGTTCGACAAGGCCATCCCCTTCGTCGCCAGTTCGCAGAACGGCACCGATGCGGGCACCTACGACATGGTCGGCCGGTCCTTCTACGTCGGCGCGAAGTTCAAATTCTGATCTCTCCCCCTGTCGTTCCCGCTTGCGCTCGTTTCGGCGCGGCGGGAACGGCTCCTTCTAATCGGATCGCCACTCTTGACCCAATCCCGCTCCGTTCCGCGCTATCTCACCGGCCTGATCGGCCGGGACATTCAGGCGTCGCTGACGCCGCGCCTGCAGGAAAGCGAAGCGGATGCGCAGGGCATCCGCCTCATCTACCGCCTGTTCGATTTCGCGGCCGACGGCATGGACGGGTCGGACCTGCCGCGCCTGCTGGACGCGCTGCACCTCGCCGGCTTCGCGGGCGTCAACGTCACCCATCCCTATAAGCAAGCGGTCATCGCCCATCTCGACGAGCTATCGCCCCAGGCGGCGCAGATCGGTTCCGTCAACACCGTCGTCTTCCGCGATGGCCGTCGCATCGGCTACAACACCGACGTCACGGGCTTCGCGCAAAATCTCCGCTCCGGCCTGCCGCAGGGCGCCGCCATGACCCGCGTCGTCCAGATGGGCGCCGGCGGGGCAGGGGCGGCGACTGCCCATGCGCTGATGGACCTGGGCGTGGCGCAACTCACCCTGTTCGATTCCGACGCCACCCGCGCCACCGCGCTCTGTGATGCGCTCTGCGCCGTGCATGGCGCGGACCGCGCGATCGTCGGCCACGATCTGCCCGCCGCCATCGCCCAGGCCGACGGCATCGTCAACGCCACCCCCATGGGCATGGCCGTGCATCCCGGCTCGGCGATCCCGCGCGCCCTGCTCGAACCCCGGCTGTGGGTCACCGACATCGTCTATTTCCCGCTGGAAACCCAGTTGCTGCGCGAAGCCCGCGCGGCGGGCTGCACCACCCTCGACGGCAGCGGCATGACCATCTTCCAGGCGGTCGGCGCCTTCCATCATTTCACCGGGCGCACCGCCGATCCCATTCGCATGGGCGCCAATTTCCGCGCCGCGCTACAGGGCTGACCGACAGGGAGGAACGCACGTCATGAGCCTGCAATTCGGCATCGCCACCGTCTCACTCAGCGGCACGCTGGAGGAAAAGCTGCGCGCCGCATCCGCCGCGGGCTTTGACGGCGTCGAAATCTTCGAAAACGACCTGATCGCCTCGCCGCTGCGCCCGCGCGACGTCCGCGCGATGCTCGATGATCTTGGCCTGACCTGTATGCTCTACCAGCCCTTCCGCGATTTCGAAGGGATGCCCGGCGCCATGCGCCAGCGCGCCTTCGACCGCGCAAAGGCCAAATTCGACCTGATGGGCGAATTGGGCACACGCCACATCCTCCTTTGCTCCAATTGCTCGCCCCACGCGCTGGGCGAACGCAACCGCATCGTCGCCGACTTCCAGCAACTGGGCGATCTGGCCGCCAGTCACGACATCATCGTGGGCTATGAAGCACTCGCCTGGGGCCGCCATGTCTTCGACCATCGCGACGCCTGGGCGATCGTGGAGGCGGTCGATCACCCCCATGTCGGCATCATCCTCGACAGTTTCCATTCCTTGTCGCGCGGCATCCCCAGCGACAGCATCCGCGCCATCCCCGGCGACAAAATCGCCTTCGTCCAACTCGCCGACGCGCCTAAACTGGACATGGACCTGCTCTATTGGAGCCGCCATTTCCGCAACTTCCCCGGCCAAGGGGGCTTGCCGGTCGAAGCCTATGTCGCCGAAATATTGGCGACCGGCTATACTGGTCCCTTGTCGCTCGAAATCTTCAACGACCGTTTCCGCGGCTGGTCCGCAGACCTGATCGCCGCCGACGGCCTGCGATCGCTATGCCATGTCGAAGATGCCGCGCTGCGCCTGCTTGATCGCCCCACCGCTGCGCCGCCGCCACCCCATGTCCGCCCCGAATTTGTCGAGTTCGCCGTCAGCGACGCGGACGTCCCGGCGCTCGAAGCGATGTTCGGCTCGCTCGGCTTCACCCGCACCGGCATCCACCCGGCCAAGGCGGTCAGCCGCTGGCAGGCCGGATCGGTCAACCTCGTCATCAACGCCGAACGTCATGGTTTCGGCCATGATTTCCGCCTGGCCCATGGTCCCTCCATTTGCGCCGTCGGCCTCGTCGTGCCGGATCGCGACGCCGTCGCCGCGCGCGCCGCGCATCTGGGCATCCGCACGGTGGACGATAGCGACGCGCCGGGCAATCTCGCCTTCCCGGCGCTGCGCGGCATCGGCGGCAGCCTCGTCTATCTGATCGGGGAAGGGGAGGCCGCCGCCATGTGGGACGGCGAATTTACGCCCACCGGCGCGCCCTATGACGCATCCCCGCTCGCTATCGATCATCTCGCCGCGGTCGTCCGCATCGAGGAATATCTCTCCTGGCAACTCTATTGGCGCTCGCTCTTTGGCCTCCAGCAAAGCTTCCAGGCCGATGTCATCGACCCCTCCGGCCTGGTCCTCAGCCAGCCGCTCCAGTCGCCGGACGGCGCGCTGCGTGTGACGCTCAATGCCTCCGAGGCGCTCGGCACCTTGTCGTCGCGCTTCGTCGAACATAATCTGGGCGGTGGCTATCAGCATATTGCGCTGTCCACGCCGGACCTGCTGGCGACCGCCGGTCACATGGCAGGCAAAGACGCCGACATCCTGCCGATACCGCCCAATTATCATGAGGACATCGCCGCCCGTTTTGGTCTCGACGACCAGCGCATTGCGGCCCTGGCGCAAGCGAACATTCTTTACGATGCCGACGGCGTTGGCGAATATTTGCAACTCTACAGTCGCGCCTTCCGCAAGCGCTTCTTCTTCGAATTTGTCGAACGCGACCATTATCAGGGCTATGGCGCACCCAACGCCAGCATCCGCCTCGCCTCGCAGGAACGCTATAAAAACGCCGCTAACGACCCGGAATGATTGCGCGAATTAGAAGATGATGACTTTAACGCGAAGCGTTCGTCCTGAGTAGCCATTGAGCGAAGCCGGAGTCGGAGGCGACCGAAGGGCAAATGGCGTATCGAAGGATGCGCATGGGCGCGATGCTTCGATACGAGCCTTCGGCAAGCTCAGTCTCTACTCAGCACGAACGGATGGTGCGCAACCTAAAGTTATCACGCTCTAGCCGCACCCTGATCGCAACGCGCCGCCGGTCAGGACGGCGCGTGGCGCATTTTTCAGGACGCTGCGTCGGCGGTCTCGGCCTTGCCCGCCTTGATGCCCAGCTTCTTGCGCGGGCTTTTCGCCTTCACCGGCGTCGCCGCCGCGGGCGTTTCGACCGCAGGAGTCGGTGCCGCCGCCGTCGCCGCCTTGGGCTTGCGACCGGGCTTCTTGGCCGCGGGCTTCGGCGCTGCCTCTGCCTTCACCGCCTCTACGGCCGGAACGTCGGCGGGCTTCGCCGCCGCCTTGCTCTTGGCCGCCGCCACGACGCTCGGCTGCTTGCGGCTCGCCTTGGGCTTGGGCGCTGCTGCCTCGACCTTCGGCGCTGGCGCAACCGGCGGCGCTTCCGCAGCGGCGGCCGAAGCCGCGCGCGCCTGCGTGCCACGCTGGCCCAGCCCCAGCTTCTGCGCGACGGCGCGGCGCTGTTCGGAATAGGCCTGCGCCACCATCGGATAGGTCGCGGGCAAGCCATAGCGTTCGCGATACTCAGCCGGGGTCAGGCCGTGCGTGGCCAGATGCCGCTTCAGCGTCTTGTACGGACGCCCGTCGATCAGGCTCAAAATATGCTCGCGCGAAGCAATGCTTTTGCGCACGCTCACCGCCGGCACATGCTCGACCGTCTCCACTGGTTCAGGCGCAGTCTCCGCGATCAACGCGGCCCGCGTCGACTGGATCAGCGCCGCCAGATCCTCGCTGGCGACTATATTATTGGCGACATAAGCGCTCAACAACTGGACGGTCAGGCTCGTATAATCGGGCTGTTCGGTGTCGGCCATGGAAACATCCTATCCAGATAAGGTCGGGTCGCAGGCTTGACGGTCGGCTGGCCCGATGGACCTTGTGCCCTCGTCCGGCGCTTTTGTCAAAAATGCAGGGGCTGGCATAGTGTATCGGGCATCAAGTCACGGATGAAGACTGATCCACATCATCCTTGGCACAGTCCCCAACCCGACTTTGTCGATCCGATCAGACTTGGTTGCCGACATAATCGATCATCAGGCCGCGCCCGGCGATCCACCCAGCGCCTTGACCAATGCGATACTCGCCCGCATCCGCTCGATCTCTGCGCTCAGCAACGCGCTCTGCGCATCCAGCGCGTCGGTCTGGGCGGTGACCACCTCCAGATAGTCGGATGCGCCATCGCGATAGCGGGTGAAGGCCAGGTCGCTGGTGCGCTGCGCCGCCTGCGCCGCATCGCGCTGGTCGACCAGTTGCACCGACAGATGGCGCAGCGCGGCGATGCCGTCCTCTACTTGCCGGAACGCGCCCAGCACCGTGTCGCGATACAGCGCCGCCTGCTCTTCATATTCCGCGCGCGACAATCTGACCTGCGCCCGCCGCTTGCCGCCGTCGAACAATGTCAGCGCCGCGGCCAGCGGTCCTAGGCCCCACACGCTGTTGGACGCATTCAGCAACGACCCGTGCGTGGCCTGCCAACCACCGCTCAGCCCCAGCGTGACCGAAGGGAAGAACGCCGCCCGCGCCACACCGATCCGGGCATTATTGGCGAACATCCGCCGCTCGGCCGCCGCGACATCGGGCCGCCGCTGCAACAGGGTGGACGGCGCGCCGGTCGGAATGGCGGGCGCGCTCAGCGTCTGCACCCGCGTAGGAATCGAAAAGTCGGAAGCGACCGCCCCGGTCAGCGCCGCCAGTTCATGCTCGGTCGCGGCGCGATCATTCGCCACCGCCGAAATCCGCGCCTTGGCGTTGCTCAACGTCGTGCGCGCGCGATTGACGTCGATGCCCGACGCGATCCCGCCCTCATGCCGCGTATCGGTCAATTGATAGGCGCGCTCGAAAGCCGCCACCGATCGGTGGAGCAGGTCCGCCTGCGCATCCAGACCGCGCAGCCGCGCATAGGCGTCCGCCACCGCCGCCTGCAAACTCAGCCGCGCCGCCGCCAGGTCGGCCTCGCTCGCCTGCGCGTCCGCGCGCGCGGCCTTCACGCTGTTGCGGATGCGGCCCCACAGGTCCAGCTCATAGTCGATCGCCGCGCCGACCGAAAAATCATTATAAGTCCGCGCATCGCCATTGCCCTGGAATCGGTTGCCCGACACGCGCTGGCGCGCGGCATCGCCGCCCACGCTGACGGTCGGGATCAGGTCCGACCCCTCGACCCGCGCCACCGCGCGCGCCTGGTCGTACCGCGCCAGCGCCGCCGCCAGCGTCGGGCTGGCCGCCTCCGCCCGCACCTCCAGGTCGTTCAGCACCGGGTCGCCGAACGCTTCCCACCACGCCCCGCGCGGAGCCGTGTCCATCGGCGTGGCCTGGGTCCACCCCGCCATCTCCTTATAGGCTTGCGGCGCGGCGATCTGCGGCGGCTGATAGGCCGGCGCCATCGAACAGCCGCCCAGCAGCGCCAGCCCCACACTGGCCCCCGCGCGCCATATGGCCCTAACTGGCATGGGCCGCACCCTTGCCGCCGCTCTGCACGCTCACCTTGTCGCCCGACTGGATCGAATCCGGCGGGGAATCGATCACCCGCTCGCCGGGCCTGATCCCGCTCGCCACCAGCACCGTCGCGCCTTCGTCGCGGGCGATGCTGATCGGCCGCACGGTCACGCGGCTGTCGCGGCCGACCACGGCGACGGTCGGACCGTCATTGCCGTAGAGGATAGCACTACCTGGCAAACTCAATCCATTGCCGCTCCCTTGCCCGACATCGAAGCGGACCTGGGCGAACGCGCCCGGCTTCAACGCCCGGTCGGGATTGGCCGCCTGCAATTCGACCAGCACCGCGCCCGACTGCGCATCGACTGCGCCGGCGCTGCGCGTCATCGTCGCGGTAAAGCTGCGGCCGGGAAATTCCGGCAGGGTCAGCGCGGCCGGCATCCCGACCTTCACCTGCGACGAATAGCCCTGCGGCACGCGCACATAGATGCGCATCCGGTGGATGTCGGACACGGTGAACAAAGGCTGCGACGCGGCATTGCCCGCCACCACCAGCGCGCCGATCTGCGCCGACCGGCTCGTCACCACCCCGTCGAAGGGCGCGGCGAGGCGGGTGAAGCCCTGCAGCGCGCGCAGCCGCTTCACATTGGCCAGCGCCGCATTGGTCACCGCCGATCGCGCGGCCAGATCGCCATTTTTCTCGTCCGATTCCTGCTTCGACACCGCATCCTTGGCCAGCATCACGGCCCAGCGCTTGGCGGTCGTGTCGGCCAGGCGCTGCTGCGCAAGCGCCGTCTGGTAATCGGCCTGCGCGGCGGCGAGTTGCTGATCGATCTCCGGCGCATCGAGCACCGCGAGCGACTGGCCCGCCCGCACATTGTCGCCGATATCGGCCAGCCAGCGGCTGACATAACCGTTGGTCCGCGCATAGATGGCGGCGCTGTTATAGGCCTGGACATTGCCCGGCAGCACCAGCGCCCCGCCCTTGGCGTCGCTTTGCGGCGACACGATCGCGACCGACGGGATCGCCGCCTTTTGCGCCGTATCGCGCAAATCATTGGTCGCGCCAATCCGGGTCGTCGCGCCGATCGCCACGACCGCCAGGGCGATCACGCCCGCGCCGATCCCTACGCGCTTCAGCGTCCGGCTGTCGGGACCGCTGGCGGTCAAATCTTGGGGGGGCTGGCTATCCTGCATGGCTGGGCTGCATTTCCATCTGGGGATCGGTGGCTTTTTGGCGGCGGTGGACGAAGGCGAAGATGACGGGCACGAAGAAGAGGGTGGCGATGGTGGCGCAGACCAGCCCGCCGATCACGGCGCGGCCCAGCGGCGCATTCTGCTCGCCGCCTTCGCCCAGGCCCAGCGCCATCGGCCCCATGCCGATGATCATGGCCAGCGCGGTCATCAACACCGGGCGGAATCGCACCAGCCCCGCCTCCATCGCCGCCTTGGTCGCGTCGCCCAGTTCGGCCAGCTTCTCCCGCGCGAAACTCACGACCAGGATCGAATTGGCGGTGGCGACACCCATGCACATGATCGCGCCGGTCAGCGCCGGGACCGACAGGGTGGTGCCGGTCACGAATAGCATCCACACGATTCCGGCCAATGCGGCGGGCAGGGCGGTGATGATGACGAAGGGATCGACCCAGCTCTGGAAATTGACGACGATCAGCAGGTAGATCAGCACGATCGCCCCCGCCAGGCCCCAACCCAGCCCCGAAAAGGCGGTGTTCATCGTCGCATATTGGCCGCGCATGGTGACGGTCGCGCCCTTGGGCACTTCGTTCTCCAGCGACTTGATCGCGGCGTTGATGTCGCCCGCCACCGCGCCCAGGTCGCGACCCTGCACCGTCGCATAAATGTCCAGCACCGGCGCGATATTATAGTGCGACACCACCGGCACGGTGCTCGACCGCGCGATCGTGGCGAGGCCACCCAGAGGCTGCACCGCGCCATTGCTCCCCGCGGCGGCCGACACGGGCACATTGGACAGGTCGCTGATCGATCCCACCAGATATTCGGGCGTCTGCGCGACGACGGGATAGGACACCCCGCTTTTGGGATCGACGAAGAAGACGGGCGCGGTCTGCGCCGTGCCTGCCAGCGAACTGGCCAGGCTGGTCGTCACGTCCCGCTCGGTCAGCCCATATTGGCTCGCGCGCGACCGGTCCACATCGACGTTCAACTGCGGCGACCGGCCCGGCTGCTGGATGCGCGCATCGGCCAGGCCGGGGATGGTCGCGATCTTGGCCAACAGCTTCCGCGCATAGGCGCGGTTGGCCGCCGCATTCTTGCCCGCGATCTGGATATCGATCGGCGCAGGCGCGCCGAAATTCAGGATCTGGCTGGTGATGTCGGCGGGCAGGAAGGAAAAGCTGGTGCCGGGGAAACGGCGCGGCAATTGCTCGCGCAGCAGGCCGACGATCGCGTCGGTCGGGCGATGGCCGTGCTTGAGCGCGATCATCATGTCGCCATCCTGCGGGCCGATCGTGCCGCTATTATTATAGACGGTGTTGATGGAGCTGACCGGCAGGCCGATATTGTCGGTGATGGCGTCCAGTTCGCGCGCGGGCACCATCTCCTTCACCGCGGCGGCGATCCGCTCGAACCGCGCGGCCGTATCCTCGATCCGGCTGCCCACCGGCACGCGGACATGCATGGCGATCTGGCCCGAATCCACCGCCGGGAAGAAATTGCTGCCCAGCATGGGAAGCAACCCGAAGGACAGGAGGACCAGCCCCATGAACCCCAGCAGGAAGGGCTTGCGCGCATTCAGCGCCCGGCGCAGCAAACCCATATAGCTATGGCGGATCGCCTCGAACCGCCTCTCGAACGCGCGCTGGAACCGCACGAAGATGTTCCGCGATGTCGCATCGCCCGCCATATGGGCGTCGCCATGGTCGACATGGGGTTTGAGCAGATACATCGCCATTGTCGGCACCAATGTCCGCGACAGGATGAAGGACGCGATCATCGCGAACACCACCGCCAGCGCCATCGGCACGAACAGGAATCCCGCAACGCCGGGCAGGAAGAACATCGGCACGAACACGATACAGATGCACAGCAGGGATACGAAAGCCGGCGTCACGATCTGCGCCGCGCCGTCCAATATGGACTCCACGACCCCCTTGCCCTGTTCCAGATGCCAGTTGATATTCTCGATCGTCACCGTGGCGTCGTCGACCAGGATGCCGACCGCCAGCGCCAGCCCGCCCAGCGTCATGACGTTCAGCGTCTGGCCGAACATCGCCAGCGCCGCGACCGCCGCCAGGATGGCGAGCGGAATAGACAAAGCGATAATGACCGTCGATCGCCACGATCCCAGGAACAGCAGGATCATCAGCGACGTCAGCGCCGCGGCCAGCGCGCCTTCATGGATCACGCCCTCGACCGCCGCCTTGACGAAGATCGACTGGTCGCCGATCATCAATATCTTCAGGCTTTCGGGCAGCGTCGCGCTGATCTTGGGCAGCGCTTCCTTCACCCCGTCTACGATCGCCAAAGTCGACGTCGCGCCATTCTTCAGCGCGGTCAGCAGCACCGACCGCCGCCCTTCGACATGCACCACATTGGTCTGCGGCCCGTTGCCGTCGCGGACATAGGCGATGTCGCGCATATAGATGGTCGCGCCGTTCACCACCTTGACCGGCAGGTCGTTCAGCGCCTCGATCGTGCCGGGCGCATTGTTCAGCCGCACGCTATATTGGGTCGCGCCGATCTTGACGAAACCAGCCGGGTTGATCTGGTTCTGCGCGGCGATCGCGGCGCCGACATCCTGCGCGGTCAACCCCTTGGACTGCAGCGCCACGGGATTGAGGTCGATCTGGATCTGCCGCTGCTTGCCGCCCGACGGATAGGGCATGGCCAGGCCGGGAATGGTGACCAGGGGCGGACGGATCTGGTTCTGGCCCAGGTCGAACAATTGCTGTTCGGACAATCCCTTGCCCGACAGCGCCAGTTGCAGGATCGGCACGGTCGATGCGCTATAGTTCAGGATCAGCGGCGGCGTGATCCCCGGCGGCATCTGGCGCAACACCGTCTGCGACACCGACGTCACCTGCGCTGTGGCGGTGCGAATGTCGGCGCCGGGCTGGAAATAGATTTTTACGATGCCGATGCCCTGCATCGACTGGCTCTCGATATGCTCGATATCGTTGACGGTCGTGGTCAACACCCGCTCATAAGGGCCGATGATCCGGTTGCTCATATCTTCGGGCGGCAAGCCGGAATATTGCCAGGCCACCGCGATCACCGGAATGCGGATATTGGGGAAGATGTCGACCGGGGTGCGGATCGCCGCCATGATCCCGACGATCGCGATCAATATCGCCATGACGATGAAGGTCAGCGGTCGATGCAGCGCAACCTTGACGATACCGATCAAACCAGAACTCCCGCCTTCATCGCGCCGACGCCTGTCGCCGGATGCTTGATGCCGCGCCTCTCCGCCCGAAATCGCCTGCAAGGCACAACGGGAACCGGCGGCCAAACCGCCATGCCGTCCCTGTCCTGTTCTGCGGAGCGGCCGGATTTAGTTTCGAAACGCCACCCTTGGTCCGGCCTATGCGCAGTTGTTTCTTTCCTGTCCAATATCTAAACAGGCTTGATTGATATCTACAAAGACTTGATCCAATGGACCTGAGACATTTACGCTATTTTCTCTGCGTTGCCGAAGAGATGCATTTTGGCCGCGCCGCCCAGCGCTTGCGCATGTCGCAACCGCCGCTCAGCCAGCAAATCCGCGCGCTGGAGCAGGAACTGGGCGTCCGCCTGTTCGACCGCACCAGCCGCCGCGTCGCCCTGACCGAAGCGGGCCAACTTTTCATGCCCGAAGCGCGCAAGACGCTGGTGCAGGCGGATCATGCCGCGCAGGTCGCCCGGCGCGCCCAAAGCGGCCATCTGGGCCGGCTTGCTCTGGGCTTCACCGCCTCGGCGCCCTTCGTTCCGCAGATCGCCGATGCGCTCTATGATTTCCGGCGGCGTTTCCCGCAGGTCGATCTGCGCGTGCAGGAACAGGGGCGGGACCATCAGGTCGCGCTGATCGAACGCGGGGATCTCGACATCGGCATTATCCGCGGCGTCGCGCCGCCCTCCCTGCCGGCCGGCCTCAGCGCCACCTGCTTGCTGGAGGAGGATATGCTGCTCGCGCTGCGGCAGGATCATGCGCTGGCCCGGCGCGACGCCGATCCGTCCATCGCCGACCTCGCCGGCGTCCCCTTCGTTCTCTACGCCAACACCAGCAGCGCCGATTTCAACGATCATTTCTTCGCGCTGTGCGACCAGGCGGGGTTCAAGCCCAGCATCGCCCTGGAAGTCGGCAGTTTCGCCACCCTGCTCGGACTGATCGCCGCCGGTTTCGGCGCGACCATCTTATCCCGCTCGCTTTCGCGCCTGCATGTCGACAAGGTGATCCTGCGCCCGCTCTTTCCCCCTGTCCGCACGCGCCTGTGGATGATCCATCGCGACGACCCGCCACCCACCGCCCGCGCCTTTCACGACGCCATTCTTCGCGCAGCAAATGGACAAAATGGGGACAATGATGACATCATGCAAGTTATTGAAAATAAAGAGAAATAGGAGATTTCCCGATCGACGCGCTTTGAGCGTTCGAAAATATATCATTTATATTCAATGGCTTATACCGAAAATCCGATGTGAAATCGCGCTGCAGCTGTCGCACTCGCTGTCGCATCAGCGCCAACTGGCATCCGCCAAAGCATCCATCGCCAGCGCCACCGCGCCCAGCGGCCCGGCCTGATCGCCCAGCGCCGGCGGTCGCACGATCGCGCCGATCGTGTCCTCCGTGACGAAGGGCAAATAACCCGCCAATTGCGCCACCACCTTGGCCCGCACCCGGTCCAGCAAGTCGGCCCGACCCACGCCCACGCCCCCGCCGATCAGCACCTGCCGCGCCGCCATGGTCAATAATATCGTGCCGACCATCTGCGCCATATCATGGGCGACATCGTCCCAGCGCGGATCGTCGGCGGCGATCAGATCGCCTGGCACGCCGAACCGCTCCGCCAGCGCCGGCCCGGACACCAGCCCCTCAATACAGTCGCCATGAAAGGGGCAGACGCCCGCAAAAGCATCGCCCGGCGCCCGGCGGGTCAAGATATGTCCCAGTTCCGGGTGCATCGCGCCATGCAACGGCTTGCCATGCAACGCGAAACCCGCGCCCAGCCCGGTGCCGATGGTGATATAGCACAGGCAATCGGATGGCCCCCCGCCTTCCGCTTCCTCGCCTTCCGCTCCAGCCCCCCAGCGCATTTCGGCCAGCGCCGCGCCGTTCACGTCGGTATCGATCGTCGCGGGGCAGGGCAGCACCCCCGCCAGCGCCCCATAAATATCCGCGCCCGTCCAGCCCGGTTTGGGCGTCGGCAGCATATGCCCGAAATCCGCCGCCGCCCGGTCCAGCCGCAGCGGCCCGAACGACGCGATGCCGAGCGCCTCGAAAGGCGCCGCCTCATGCCAACGCCGCAGCAACGCCGCGCCGGCGCCCAGCGTCTCGGCGGGCGTCGTGGTGGGGATCATCACCCGCTCGACAATCTCCCGCCCCCGCGCCCGCAGCACGAACATCTTGGTCCCGCCCAGTTCGACACCGGCCAGATCGGGCGCGGCGCTCATGCGGTGACGCTTTGGAGGGTGGGAAAGGAAAACATGATGCGCCACGCCCCGAAAAGAAAAATCCCGCCCCTCATAGGCAAGCGCGTCTGGTCCTTCCAGTTCCCGCTCGAAGATGACTCATCAAACTGCCGATCGGCAAAGCCCTTCACCCCCGTTCCCCGAACGCCGCCGCCAGAGCGCGCAGCAGCCCATGGTCCGCCACGCCCTCGTCCGCCAGGATGAAGCCCAGTGTCCGCCGATGGTCGAACCCTGCCAGCGGCACATGCGCCACATCGGCGCTGCGATAGGAGTCGGGCATCACCGTCACCCCCATGCCCGCGCCCACCATCTGCAACGCCCGCTCGTCATTGGTCGTGCGCAGCGAAAAATGCGGCCGCACCCCGCGCTCCAGAAAATGGCGGCTGGTCTGCGACAGCAATTCGCAATGCCGCCGCACGATCATCGCCTCGTCGCGCAGATCTTCGGCATCGACCTGCGCCCGGCCGGCCAGGGGATGGTCGGTCGCCATGACCATCGCATAGCCTTCCTCTCCCACCACAAGCTGCGCCAGCGCCTGCGCGCCCGGTCGCAGGATGGTGAGCGCCGCGTCCAGTCGATCGCGCGCCAGCATTGCCGACAATTCCCGCTCGCTGGCAAAGGCGATCTCCACCGGCCCGCCGCCGCCCGCCCGATAGGCGCGCGCCGCCCGCGCCACCAGGGCGCCAGATATGCTGCTCAGCACGCCGACCCGCACCGGCCGCGCCTGCGCGGTATCGGCCATCGCCCCCAGCGCGGCATTGAACTCCCGTTCGATCCGCCGGGCATGGGTCAGGAAGCGGGTGCCGGACTCGGTCAATTGCACCCGCTGGTTCGTCCGGCTGAACAGTTGTCGCTGCAGCGCGTTCTCCAGCTTGGCGATCCCGGCCGACAGCGTGGGCTGCGACACGTTGCAATGGATCGCCGCGCGGGAGAAATTGCCCTGGTCCACCACCGCCAGGAAATAGCGGAGAAGATAGCGTTCGATCATAGCTTCCATCTATACACTGATATGCAACTGTCAATTTTCCAGCCGCACCGGCCCGCGCTATGATCGAACCAACAGGAGAGAGACGCCGATGACCGATTTCGATTTTGCGCTGGGCGACAATGCCGACATGATCCGCGACAGCGCCGCCCGCTTCTCGGCCGACCGCATCGCCCCGCTCGCCGCCGAAATCGACGCGAAGGACTGGTTTCCGCGCGAATTATGGCCGGCTATGGGCGAACTCGGCCTGCACGGCATCACCGTGTCGGAAGAAGATGGCGGCCTGGGCCTGGGTTATCTGGAGCATGTCGTCGCGCAGGAGGAGGTCGCCCGCGCCTCCGCCTCCATAGGTCTCAGCTATGGTGCCCACTCCAATCTCTGCGTCAACCAGATCCGCCGCTGGGGCAATGCCGAACAAAAGGCGAAATATCTCCCCAAGCTCATCTCCGGCGATCATGTCGGCTCGCTCGCCATGTCGGAGGCGGGCGCCGGCTCCGACGTCGTCTCGATGAAGCTGAAGGCGGAAAAGAAGGGCGACCGCTACATCCTCAACGGCACGAAGTTCTGGATCACCAACGCGCCTTACGCCGACACGCTCGTCGTCTACGCCAAGACTGGTGAAGGCTCGAAGGGCATCACCACCTTCCTGATCGAAAAGGACATGAAGGGCTTTTCCATCGGCCAGAAGATCGACAAGATGGGGATGCGCGGCTCCCCCACCGCCGAATTGGTGTTCGACGATTGCGAGGTGCCGGAGGAGAATATCATGGGGCCGCTCAACGGCGGCGTCGGCATATTGATGTCGGGCCTCGACTATGAACGCACCGTGCTGGCGGGCATCCAGCTCGGCATCATGCAGGCCTGCCTCGACACCGTCTTGCCCTATATCCGCGAGCGCAAGCAGTTCGGCAAACCGATCGGCGCCTTCCAACTCATGCAGGCCAAGGTTGCCGACATGTATGTCGCGCTCAACTCGGCCCGCGCCTATGTCTATGCCGTCGCCCGCGCCTGCGATTCCGGCAAGACGACCCGCTTCGACGCCGCCGGCGCGATCCTGCTGGCGTCCGAAAATGCGATGAAGGTGGCGCTGGAAGCCGTGCAGGCGCTGGGCGGGGCGGGCTATACGAAGGACTGGCCGGTCGAACGCTATATGCGCGACGCCAAGCTGCTCGACATCGGCGCCGGCACCAACGAAATCCGCCGGATGCTCATCGGTCGCGAGTTGATCGGCGCATGACCGCCCCCGTCCTCGACACGAGGCTCGCCGCCGATAGCGAGGCCTTCCGCGCCAACGCCGCGCACAACCGCGCGCTCGCCGAAGAGCTGCGCGCCAAGGTCGCCGCCGTCGCCCAGGGCGGCTCCGCCACCGCCCGCGACAAACATGTCGCGCGCGGTAAACTCCTCCCCCGCGATCGCGTCGAACGTCTGCTCGATCCCGGCTCGCCCTTGCTCGAAATCGGCCAGCTCGCCGCCAATGGTCTTTATGGCGACGAAGTCCCCGGCGCGGGCCTCATCGCCGGCATCGGCCGGGTGTCGGGCCGTCAGGTGATGATCGGCTGCAACGACGCCACGGTGAAGGGCGGCACCTACTACCCCCTCACCGTCAAGAAGCATCTGCGCGCGCAGGAAATCGCGCTCGAAAACAACCTCCCCTGCATCTATCTGGTCGACAGCGGCGGCGCGAACCTGCCCAACCAGGCGGAGGTCTTCCCCGATCGCGATCATTTCGGCCGCATCTTTTACAATCAGGCGAACCTGTCCGCGCGCGGCATCCCGCAAATCGCCTGCGTCATGGGCAGTTGCACCGCGGGCGGCGCCTATGTCCCCGCCATGTCCGACGAAACCGTCATCGTCCGCAACCAGGGCACCATCTTCCTCGCCGGCCCGCCGCTGGTGCAGGCCGCGACGGGCGAAGTCATCAGCGCCGAAGATCTGGGCGGCGGCGACCTGCACGGCCGCAAGTCGGGCGTGGTCGATCATGTCGCGCAAAGCGACGATCATGCGCTGACCATCGTCCGCGACATCGTCTCGACGCTCCAGCCCGATCGCCAGCCCGACCTCAACCTGCGCGACCCCCGCCCGCCGAAATATGACGCCGCCGACCTTTACGGCATCATCCCCAACGACGTCCGCGCGCCTTATGACGTGCGCGAAATCATCGCGCGCCTCGTCGACGGCAGCGAGTTCCACGAGTTCAAGGCGCTCTACGGCACGACGCTCGTCTGCGGCTTCGCCCATATCTGGGGGATGCCGGTCGCGATCCTGGCGAATAACGGCGTCCTCTTCAGCGAAAGCGCCCTGAAGGGCGCGCATTTCATCGAACTCGCCTGCCAGCGCCGTATTCCCTTGCTGTTCCTTCAGAATATCTCCGGCTTCATGGTCGGCGGCAAATATGAGGCGGAGGGGATCGCCAAGAACGGCGCGAAACTCGTCACCGCCGTCGCCACCGCGCAGGTGCCCAAGATCACCGTCCTGATCGGCGGCAGTTTCGGCGCAGGCAATTACGGCATGTGCGGCCGCGCCTATGGCCCGCGCTTCCTCTTCACCTGGCCCAATGCGCGGATTTCCGTGATGGGCGGCGAACAGGCCGCCAGCGTCCTCGCCACCGTCCACCGCGACGCGGGTCAATGGAACGCAGAGCAGGCAGAAGCCTTCAAAGCCCCGATCCGCCAGCGTTTCGAGGATGAAGGCAACCCCTATTACGCTACCGCCCGCCTGTGGGACGACGGCGTCATCGACCCCGCCCAGACCCGCGACGTCCTCGGCCTCGCCTTCGCCGCCACGCTGAACGCGCCAGTCCCCGACCGCGCGCAGTTCGGCATTTTCAGGATGTAATGCGGAATGATCCAGTCCCTCCTCATCGCCAATCGCGGCGAAATCGCCTGCCGCATCATCCGCACCGCACGGGCGATGGGCATCCGCACGGTCGCGGTCTATTCGGACGCCGACGCCAACGCACTCCACCTCCGCGACGCCGACGAAGCCGTCCATATCGGCCCATCCCCGGCGCGCGACTCCTATCTGGTCGGTGAAAAGATCATCGCCGCCGCCAAAGCCACCGGCGCGCAGGCGATCCATCCGGGCTATGGCTTCCTGTCCGAAAACGCCGCCTTCGCCCAGTCGGTGATCGACGCGGGCCTCATCTGGGTCGGCCCCAACCCGTCCAGCATCACCGCCATGGGCCTGAAAGACGCCGCCAAGAAGCTGATGCAGGATGCCGGCGTCCCGACCACGCCGGGCTATCTGGGCGACGACCAGAGCCTCGAACGCCTCACCGCCGAAGCCGACGCCATCGGCTATCCCGTCCTGATCAAGGCGGTCGCCGGCGGCGGCGGCAAGGGGATGCGCAAGGTCGACAGCCCCGCCGACTTCGCCGACGCGCTCACCTCCTGCCGGCGGGAGGCCGCGTCCAGCTTCGGCAACGACTCCGTCCTCCTCGAAAATTGGATCACCAACCCGCGCCATATCGAGGTGCAGGTCTTCGGCGACAGCCACGGCAATGTCGTGCATCTGTTCGAACGCGACTGCTCGCTCCAGCGCCGCCACCAGAAGGTGATCGAGGAAGCCCCCGCGCCGGGCATGACCGACTTCACCCGCGCCGCCATCTGCGATGCCGCCGTGCGCGCGGCCAAGGCGGTCGACTATGTCGGCGCCGGCACGATCGAGTTCATCGCCGACGGATCGGCGGGCTATATCAAGCCCGACCGCGTGTGGTTTATGGAAATGAACACGAGGCTTCAGGTCGAACATCCGGTGACGGAGGAAATTACCGGCCAGGATCTGGTCGAATGGCAACTCCGCGTCGCATCGGGCGAACCGCTGCCGAAGAAGCAGCATGAACTCTCCATCAACGGCCACGCCATAGAAGCGCGCCTCTATGCCGAGGACCCGGCCAAGGGCTTCCTGCCCTCCACCGGGACATTGGAGCAATTTGAACTCGACGCCAATGTGCGTATCGACAAAGGCGTCTATCAGGGCGCGCATATTTCGCCCTATTATGATCCGATGATCGCCAAGATGATTGCGCATGGACGGGATCGTGAAGAGGCACGGGAAACGCTGGCCTATGCGCTGGGCCGCAGCGTCATATGGCCGCTTCGCACGAATGCCGCTTTTCTCATCAATGCGCTGGATCATCCGGACTTCATCGCTGGAACGATGGACACCGGCGTCATCGAGCGGGCAGGCGACATGCTGATCTCGCCCATCATGCCTTCGGACGAAGCGCTCTCGCATGTCGCGGAGCGCTACGGGCGTCAGGCTCTGGCCGGGTTCCGACTAAATGCGCGGCCGCAGCAGGACGTCATGCTCGCGGCCAACGGCCAGCTATTGCCAGCGCATATGCCGATCCTTGATTATGTAGATCAGCAGCCGCTTGCTGGTCCAATGGAATCGCCCACTGTCTCCTTCATGACTGACGAAGGCCAAACCTGGCAGATCGGGCCGATGCGCGTATCGGGCAACGCCGCCGCCGCGGCTTCCGACGGCGCGATCCTCTCCCCCATGCCTGGCCGCATCATTGCGGTCGCGGTGGCGGCGGGCGACAGCGTGACCAAGGGGCAGAAGCTGCTGACATTGGAAGCCATGAAGATGGAACACAGCCTCGTCGCTCCATTCGACGGCGTCGTCGCGGAACTCAACGCGGCCGAAGGCGGGCAGGTCAGCGAAGGCGCGCTGCTCGCGAAAATCGACAAGGAACAATAGGGTGGCAGGCAGATATTTCGACCAGTGGCGCATCGGCGATAGGATCGTCCACGACATCCGCCGCACCGTGACGGAGACGGACAATCTCCTCTTCACGACGATGACCCATAACCCGCAGCCCCTGCATCTCGACGCCGAAGCCGCCAAAGCCAGCGAATTCGGCCAGATTCTCGTCAACGGCACCTTCACCTTCGCGCTGATGGTCGGCCTGTCGGTGGGGGACACGACGCTCGGCACGCTGGTCGCCAATCTGGGCTATGACAAGCTCGTCATGCCCCATCCGGTCTTCATCGGCGACACGATGCGCTGCGAAACGGAAGTGACCGATCTCAAGCCCAGCCGTTCCCGCCCCGGCGCAGGCATCGTCACCTTCACCCACCGCCTGCGCAACCAGCGCGACGAAATCGTCTGCCAATGCCTGCGCATGGCCCTGCTCAAACGATCCGACGCATGACGCTGCGCTCGCTGCTTTTCGTGCCGGGGGACCGCCCCGATCGCTTCGCCAAGGCCGCCGCCAGCGGCGCCGACGCGCTGATCCTCGACCTGGAGGATTCGGTCGCACCGGAACGCAAGGCGCAGGCGCGCGCCGCCGTCGCCGACTGGCTGGCGGGCGATCGGACGATCCCCGGCTTCGTGCGCGTCAATCCGCTCGACGGCGACCAGACCGTTGCCGATCTCGCGGCGGTCCTGCCGGGTCGTCCCGACGGCTTGGTCCTGCCTAAGGCGGAGGGCGCGGCCAGCGTCAGGGCCTTGCTGGCGCTGATCGGCGATAACCCGCCGCCGATCCTGCCGATCGCGACCGAAACGCCCGCCGCGATCTTCCAACTGGGCAGCTACGCCGCGACGACCACGCATCTCGCCGGCCTGACATGGGGCGCCGAAGACCTGCCCGCCGCGATCGGGGCAGCGACCTCGCGCGAAGCTGACGGCCGCTACACGCCGCCTTATGAAATGGTCCGCGCGCTCACCCTGTTCGCCGCCCATGCCGCCCATGTGCCCGCGATCGAAACCGTCTTCCCGCGCATCGATGCGCCCGATGCCCTGGCCGATTATGTCGCCCGCGCACGACGCGACGGCTTCACCGGCATGATGGCGATCCACCCGGCCCAGGTCGCGACGATCAACACGGGCTTCACCCCGACAGCCGACGAACTGGCCCATGCGCGCGCAATCGTCGCCGCCTTCGCCGCCAATCCCGGCGCGGGCGCGTTGCAATTGGGGGGAAAGATGATCGACCGGCCGCACCTCAAACAGGCGCAGCAAATAATCAGTCGCGGCGGACGATAACCTCGACCCCCGCCAAACCCCGCGTCAGGGCGAAGGGCTTGTCGACATTGACGCAGGCCTCCACCACGCCCGGCCAGCCCAGGCATTCCTCACCCAGTCGGTGGGCGAATGTCTCGATCAGCGGGATATGCACTTCTGACAGCGCCTCGGCCGCGCGCACGATCCGCCGATAATCGATCGTCTCGCTTATCCCCTCGACTGCGCCGCCCGACAGCAGCAACTGGACGGTGATGACCAGTGGCTGGCGACGGCCGATCTCGTCGGGATTGATGCCGATGTCCGCCAGCAGCGGCAGGTCCTTGACCCGGACCTTGGTGGCGACGGATGTCATATCAGGCTATGCTCCTCTGTGCGGCCAGCACCGTATTGCTCAACAGGCAGGCGATGGTCATCGGCCCGACCCCGCCCGGCACCGGCGTCACCGCCCTGGCATGGTCCAGTTCATGGGTGGCGCAATCGCCCACGATCCGGCTGGCGCCATCATGGTCCACCACCCGCGTAATGCCGACGTCGATGACGACAGCGCCGGGCTTGACCCAATATCCGCGCACCAGATGCGGCGCGCCCGCCGCCGCCACGATCACATCGGCGGCGCGCGCGATATCGGGCAGGTTGCGCGTTTCGATATGCGTGACCGTCACCGTCGCCTCCCGCTCCAGCAACAGCATCGCCACCGGCTTGCCGACGATGTTGGACTTGCCGATCACCACCACGTTCAATCCGCGATAATCGTCGATCACGCTGTCGAGCAGCATCATGATGCCGAGCGGCGTGCAGGGCACCAGACCCTGCGACCCGGTCGACAGCCGACCGACATTAACGGGGTGGAAGCCATCGACATCCTTCGCCGGTGCGATGCGATCCAGCACCCGCCCGGCATCGATGCCCGAAGGCAACGGCAACTGCACCAATATGCCATGTACCGCCGGATCGCCGTTCAGCGCGTCGATCATGTCAAGCAGCGCCTGTTCGCCGCAATCGGCGGCCATGCGCTGCTCGATCGATCCCATGCCGACCTTGCGGCATTCGCTGATCTTGCGCCGGACATAGATGTCGCTGGCCGGATCGCCGCCGACCAGCACGACCGCTAGCGTCGGGTCGATCCCGTCCGCCTTCAACTGCGCGACCTCTTGGGATGTCCGTTCCGATAGCACGCGCGCCATCGCCCGCCCGTCGATGATGTCGCGCACGGATCAGCCCCGGAAGACGACGGTGCGCGCCTTGTTCATGAACACCCGGTCCTGCAAATGCAGCCGCACCGCTTCGGCCAGCACCCGCCGTTCGATGTCGCGGCCGCGGCGCACCAGTTCGTCGGGCACGTCGGCATGGCCGATCATCTCGACATCCTGATGAATGATCGGGCCTTCGTCGAGGTCGGCGGTCACATAATGGGCGGTCGCGCCGATCATCTTGACGCCGCGCTCATAGGCCTGGTGATAGGGCTTGGCGCCCTTGAAGCCGGGCAGGAAGCTGTGATGGATGTTGATGCAACGCCCCGACAGGAAACAGGCCAAATCGTCGCTCAGTATCTGCATATAGCGGGCCAGCACCACCAGGTCCGCGCCGGTGTCGGTCACGACCTGCTTGATCTGCGCTTCCTGGGCGGATTTGGTGTCCTTGGTCACCGGGAAGTGGAAAAAGGGCATGTCGCCGATCAGCGAGGTGTGCAGCACTTCGCGCGGATGGTTGGAGATGATCCCCACCACGTCCATCGGCAGTTCGCCGATCCGCTGGCGATAGAGCAGGTCGCCCAGGCAATGGTCCCATTTCGACACCATCAGCACGACTTTCTTGGGCGTGGCCTGGTCCGCCATCGACCAGTCCATGCCCGCTTCGGCGGCGATCGGGGTGAAACCCTCGCGCAGCGCGTCGAGCGTCTCGCCCGCGCCGGGCTTGAACGCGACCCGCATGAAGAAAGTGTTGTTCATCGCGTCGTCAAACTGCTGCGCGTCCACGATATTGCAGCCATGGGCGGCCAGATAGCCAGCGACCTTCGCCACCAGGCCGGGCTTGTCGTCACATTGCAATCGCAGCGTATAGATAGTCGTCACGTCAATCCTCCCACTTGTCCGTCTGCGTCAATGCGCGCGGGCATAGTCGTTGATCCAGGCGACCGTCTTTTCCAGGCCGCCAAAGGGGTAAAAATGCAGTCTTATGCGCCCATGCTCCTCGCCCAGCGACCGTTCGAACGTCTCGACCAATTTGTCGGGACCAGCGGTGCCGAGCAGCTTCGTAATGGAAATACCATATTTTGCGAGCACGGAAGCGGACGCGCCGACGCCGCAGCGCGCGGCGAAGCGCATCAGCGTCTTGATGCCCGCCGGCCCCGGCACGCCGATACGCACCGGCGCTTCGATCCCACGCGCGCGCAACTCCGTCAGCCAGACCAGAACCGCGTCGGCATCGAAGACAAATTGCGTCACGATCAGCGGCGCCATGCCGCGGCGCTCGATCTCGGTGCATTTGTCGAGCAGGACCGACCAGCATTGGTCCGGCGTCATGTTGGGATGGCCTTCAGGATGGCCGCCGATGCCGATGGCGCGGATGCCCGCCCGTTCGAACGCGCCGCTGCCGATCAAGGCGCTGCTGTCGGCATAGGGGCCTTCGGGTTGCGAAGGGTCGCCCGCGATCACGAAACAGCGCCGCACATCCGCTTCGGCCACGGCCGCCGCCAGATAATTCTCGAACTCGTCGGTCGATGTGATCCGTCGCGCCGAAAAATGCGGCATGGGTTCAAAGCCCAGACTGCGGACCAGCTTCGTCGCGGCGATCCGGGCGGCGAAATCCTCGCCCGGCAGGAAAGTGACTGCAACGGGCGTTTCCGCCGCGATGGACGGCGCTGCTTCGCGCAGCGATTCCACGTCCTTCGCCGTCATTTCCAGCGAATAGCCATCGACCATGTTGACGGGTGGCCGTTCCCAGTTCGGATGAATGACCGGCATATCCTATCCCCTTCAACCTTGCCTCTCGCGACTCTTTCTAGAGCATCGGTTTAAATTCGCATAGATGAAATTTTCATAAATACGAAATTGCATGAACATCTGTCTTAATGGCGTTTTCGCGGTTGTCCTCGCAGAGCTTGCTCCGCCGGCGGCGAACGTCCATCATCCTGGCCCCCATGGCGTCATCGTTATCCTTCCTTGCGGCACGCTCTTTGCGCCGCCGCGGGGGAGGAGCGAGCCGGCGCGGCGCGCCCATGTGGAAGGAGACGAGGTGCGGTTTGACTACGATGAACTGGGAACTTTGGTGGATCAAGTAATAGCGACCGATCGAGGCGAGCCGATGCTCTACCCTGCGCTGCGAGGCATGTTATGAGCGCAGGCCCCCGCATCCTTCTCACCCGCCGCTGGCCGGCCATGGTCGAACAGCGACTGGCCGCATCTTATCATGTGACTTTCAATGAAGACGATCGGCCGATGGACGCGACGGCGCTGGCTCAGGCGATGCGTGATCATGATGCGCTATGCCCGACCGTCACCGACCGAGTGACGCGAGACGTGCTGCTGACGCAGGGACGACGGGCGCGGATCGTCGCCAATTATGGTGCGGGTTACGACCATATCGACCTCGACGCCGCGCGCGGAGCAGGGCTGGCCGTCACCAATACGCCCGACGTGCTGACGGACGCGACCGCCGACATCGCCATGACCCTGATGCTGATGGCGATGCGCCGGGCCGGCGAGGGCGAACGGGAATTGCGCGCAGGCGACTGGAGCGGCTGGCGGCCGACCCATATGATTGGCCAGTCGCTGGATGGAAAGCTGTTGGCGCTGGTCGGTTTCGGCCGGATCGCCCGCGCGGTGGCGAAGCGGGCGCAGGCCTTTGGGATGCGCGTCGCCTATCACAGCCGGCGTCCGGCGGCGGATATGCCCATCAACGCCTATTTCGCCGATCTGGGCGCGCTGGCGCAGCAGGCGGACGTTCTGTCGCTTCACGCGCCGGGCGGCGTGGAAACGCGACATATGGTCGACGCCGCGCTGCTGGCGCGGATGCCGGCCCATGGCGTGCTGGTGAATACCGGGCGCGGGTCGTTGGTCGATGAAGCCGCGCTGGCGCAGGCCTTGGCGGCGCGGCGGATCGCGGCGGCGGGGCTGGATGTGTATGAAGGCGAACCGCAGGTGCATCCCAGCCTGATCGCGCTACCCAATGTCGTGTTGTTGCCCCATCTGGGCAGCGCGACGATCGAGGCGCGCACCGCCATGGGGATGAAGGTCGCCGACAATCTCGACCGTTTCTTCGCCGGCGAGCCGCTGCTTGACCCCGTCGCTTGACCGGATCGCGGCGGCGACGCGGGCGTGGATTGCGGCGAGCGACGGGCCGCTGATATTGGGCCTGTGCGGCGCGCAGGGGTCAGGCAAGTCGACGCTTGCCGCCGGCCTGCAGGCGGCGATGGAGGCAGAGGGGTGGCGCACCGCGATCCTCTCGCTCGACGATCTTTATCTGAGCGGCGCGGCGCGGGCGCAATTGGCCGCGGCGGTGCATCCGCTGCTGCGCACCCGCGGGGCGCCCGGCACCCATGATGCGGTGCGCGGCATCGCAATATTGGATGAGGCTAGGGCCGGTGAAACGCTGCTGCTGCCCCGTTTCGACAAGGGGCGGGACGAACCGTTCGCGCAGGATGAAGCGGCCGGGCCGGTCGATCTGCTGATCTTCGAAGGCTGGTGCGTCGGCGCGCGGCCGCAGGCGAAATCGGCGCTCGTCGCACCGATCAATGCGCTGGAGCGAAACGAAGACTCCGACGCGGTCTGGCGGCGTCATGTCAACCGCCAGCTTTGGGGCATCTATGCCGAACTCTTCGCCCGCATCGACAGGCTGGCCTTGCTCGCCGCGCCGGACTTCGGCGTGGTGCGCGACTGGCGCGACCAGCAGGAAGAGGCATTAAGGGCCAGCAAGGCGATCGGCGCGATGGACGCCGCGCAACTCGACCGTTTCGTGCAGCATTATGAGCGGCTGACCCGGCATATATTGGCGGAGATGCCGGGCCGCGCTGATCTCACCCTGTTCCTAGACCATAACCGCCAGCCAAAGGCGGCATCATGATCAAACCCGTCCCCGCTCGACTGTCGCGACGCGGCCGATCATGCTGTGTGAATTGTTATGCCTATAGGAAAAACAAGGTTCGGATATGATGGGAATGACGAGAACCGGCCTGCATGAGGTCAAGGCGTGAGGCGACCGCGCATAGTGGATTCGCACCAGCATTTCTGGCGGATCGGCGGTCCGGGGCAGGTTTGGCCGGATGCCGATTTGCCCTTGCTCCACCGCGATTTTCTGCCCGATGATCTGCGTGCGGCGACGGTGGGGATCGATCTTGCGGGCACCATATTGATCCAGTCGCAGCCCGACGATCGCGATACCGACTGGATGTTCGAACTCGCGGAGAACGATCCGCTGGTGCTGGGCGTGGTCGGTTGGGTCGCGCTGGAGGCGGACACCGCGCCGGCGCGGATCGCCCAACTGGCCGCCTGGCCCAAATGCGTCGGGCTACGCCCCATGCTCCAGAGCATCGAAGACAGCGACTGGATATTGCGGGCCGATCTTGCCCCGGCGATCAAGGCGATGCTGGCGCAAGGCCTGCGTTTCGACGCGCTGGTTCAACCGCGTCACCTGCCCGTTCTCGCCCGCTTCGCCGAGCGCTGGCCCGATCTGTCGATCGTGATCGACCATGGCGCCAAGCCGCCCGCGTCGGACCATATACTCGACCCCTGGCGGGGCGAACTGGCCGTTCTCGCCCGCTATCCCAATATCTGGTGCAAGCTGTCGGGCCTGCGCACCGAACAGGCGTCGGGTCAGGCGGCGGACGCACTCGCCCCCTTTGTCGCGCATATCCTCGCCTGTTTCGGCGATCGGACGATGTGGGGCAGCGACTGGCCGGTGCTACTGCATAGCGGCGATGCGTACCAGGACTGGATCGATCTTACGGCGCGGCTGGTAGGCGATCTGGACGCGATGCAAAACACAAGGCTGTTCGAAGGCGCTGCGCGCGCCTTTTACGGCCTTGCATGAAGAATGTGGGGCTGGATTTCGGCGAACCGGGTTTCGGGGCCGTGGCGATCGACAATGCTATTGCGCGATTCTGGACGGCGCTGCGTGCGCTTATGCCGACCTTTATTGGAGCCTGACGCCATGACCCAGTCGAACGTCCGCAAACTTGTGCGCGATCGCCTGGCGGCGGGGACCGCCAGCAGCGGCCTGGCGAATCCCGATACAGTCGTAGATCCCGGCGCCATCGCATCGATGCTCGCGCAGATCGAAGGCGACGACCGCATCGGCATCCTCGACTCCCGGCCGCGCCGCGCCACTGTCACCCGACTGGGCGCCTGACCGGCCCGATAGGTTTTCCAACATCGCCACATAGGGGATCGGCATATATATCGGCCCGATCGCCGATCGCGACTTCCACTCTTGCCAAGTTGGGCGCTATCGCTCAGAGTAATGATAACGCTACCAGATTGCGGAGGGCCGGGAGAGGAAATGATGGTGCAACTGTCCATGTCGTTGTCGCGATCGCGATTTATGCGGGGACTGTCGCTCGCCGTGACTGGCCTGGCCGCGCTGGCGACGGCGGGCTTCACCCCTCTCGCTATCGCCGCCGACAGCGTGTCGATCAGCCGCGACTGGCGCTTTGCCAAGGGCGACCCGGCCGGCCTCACCACCGACCTGCGCTATGACGTCCGACCGCCGATCGACGATGCAGGCGACGGCAAGCTGGCCGACACGCCCGCCGACGCAGCCGTGAAGGTGGACGACGGCGGCGCGCAGGTGTTGAAACCCTGGATACTCCCCAGCGCCAACCCCTTCATCAAGGATGCGGCCAAACATCATGTCCGCCCGGCGGGCAATCCCGGCGGCGATGTCCCTTATGTGCAGGCGTATTTCGACGACAGCACCTGGACCAAGGTGGACCTGCCGCATGACTGGGCGATCGCCGGGCCGTTCATCAAGGATGGCCCCTATGGCGGCATGGGTCGCCTGCCCAGCTGGGGCATCGGCTGGTATCGCAGGACGCTGGACATCCCCGCGCGCGACAAGGGCAAGTCGATCTTCCTCGATGTCGAAGGGGCGATGTCCTACGCGACCGTCTGGCTGAACGGGAAGCTCGTCGGCGGCTGGCCCTTTGGCTATAACAGCTTCCGCCTCGACCTGACCCCCTATGCGGTGCCGGGGAGCAGGAACCAGCTCGCCATCCGGCTCGACAACCCGCAGGCTTCGGCCCGCTGGTATCCGGGCGGCGGCCTCTATCGCGACATTTACCTCACCACCGCGAACAAGGTCCATGTCGGCCAGTGGGGCGGCACGGTCCGCACCCCGCAGGTGAGCAAGGCACAGGCGACCATCGACCTCAGCCTGACCCTCGACAATGACGGCGACAAGGTAGCGCAGGTCGAAGTCGCGACCGCGCTCTACGCGCTCGACACCAACGGCAAGCGCACCGGCCGCCCGGTCGCCACCATTGCGCGCCAGTCCGCCAGCATCGCACCGGGCGCCAAGGCGGTGCTGAACGGCAGCACGATCCTGACCAACCCCCGCCTCTGGGGACCGCCGCCGACACAACAGCCAAACCGCTATATCGCCCTGTCCACCGTGACCCAGGGCGGCAGGACGATCGACACCTATGAAACCCGCTTCGGCGTGCGCGACATTCAATTCGATCCCGACAAAGGCGTGATCGTCAATGGCGAACATATCCCGCTGCGCGGCGTCAACAACCATCATGATCTCGGCGCGATCGGCGCGGCCTTCAACCGCCGGGCTGCCCAGCGCCAGCTTGAAATCCTGCGCGACATGGGCGCCAACGCCGTGCGCATGAGTCACAATCCGCCCGCGCCGGAATTGCTCGAACTCACCGACCAGATGGGCTTCCTCGTCATGGACGAGATATTCGACAGCTGGGAAAAGAAGAAGACGCCCCACGACTTTCACCTGATTTTCCCCGACTGGCATGAGGCCGACCTGCGGTCGATGCTGCGGCGCGACCGCAACCACCCCTCCATCATAATGTGGAGCGTCGGCAACGAAGTCGGCGAACAATATGATGGCGAAGCCGGCGCGAAGATCGGCCGCGAACTCATCGCCATCGCGCATGAGGAAGACCCGACGCGCCTCGCGACCGGCGCGATGAACTTCGCCAAGGCGGACATGCTGCTGCCCACAACCGTTGATGTCATCAGCCTGAACTATCAGGGCGCGGGCATCCGCGGCATCATCGGCCAATATCCCGCCTTCCGCGCCAAATTCCCCGACAAGGTCATCCTGTCCACCGAAAGCGCATCGGCGCTGTCCAGCCGGGGCGAATATATGTTCCCGGTCGCCGGCGCGATCAGCGGTCCGGTGCGGCCCTGGTCTGGCGGCAATCCCGACACGCATCAGGTGTCGGCCTATGAACTGCACGCGGCCGATTTCGGCTCTTCGCCTGACCGGGTATGGGCGGCCGACGACCAGAATCCCTATGTCGCGGGTGAATTCGTCTGGACGGGCTTTGACTATCTGGGCGAACCGACGCCCTATTACACATCGCGCAGCAGCTATTCGGGCATCGTCGACCTCGCCGGTTTCCCCAAGGACCGCTTCTGGCTCTATCAGGCGCGCTGGAGGCCGGACCTGAAATTCGCCCATATCCTGCCGCACTGGAGCTGGCCGGATCGCGTCGGCCAGATCACGCCGGTCCATGTCTTCTCTTCCGCGGACGCGGCGGAACTGTTCGTCAACGGCCAGTCGCAGGGCAAGATCAAGAAGCGCGACTATGAATATCGCTTCCGCTGGGACTATGTCGTCTATGCACCGGGCGAGGTGAAGGTCGTCACCTGGAAGGACGACAAGCCCTGGGCGACCGAAACGGTCCGCACCGTGGGCGAAGCGGCGAAACTGTCCTTGACCGCCGACCGGTCGACTATCGCCGATGATGGCCGCGACCTCAGCTTCGTGACGCTCAAAGTCCTGGACAGGGACGGCCATGTCGTCCCCGCCGCCAAGCAGACTATCAGCTTCACGATCGAGGGGCCGGGCCAGATCGTCGCCACCGACAATGGCGACCCCACCGACCTCAACGCCTTCCCCTCGCACAGCCGCGCCGCCTTCAACGGCCTGGCGCTGGCGATCGTGAAGGCCAACCGACCCGGCAAAATCATCCTGCGCGCCCACGCCGAAGGATTGGGCGAAACGCAGGTAGCGATCAGCGCGAAGCGCTAAAGCAAAGGGGGCGGATCATGCCGCCCCCTGTCCGTCACACCAGCCTGTTGGTCCGCACCAGTTCGCGATACCAGTCAGCGCTCAGCTTGGGCGTGCGCTTCTGGGTCTTGAAATCGACATGATGGATGCCGAACAGCTTGCTATAGCCGTCCTCCCACTCGAAATTGTCCATCAGGCTCCACACGAAATAGCCCTTCACCGGAATCCCCTCGCGCGTGGCGCGTTGCAGGTGGGTCAGATAGTTGCGCAGATACATGACGCGGTCGGTGTCATAGACCTTGCCGTCTTCGGCCACCTTGTCGTCGGCCGAGCAGCCATTTTCCGAGATGTAGAGGCCCTTGGGCTTCCAGTTTTCGCTGATGGCGCGCATTCCCCAATAGATGACCTCCGGCGTGACATAGAGCCAGGGGGAGGGCATACGCGGCGCCTGGCCGGGATGCGGCAATATCCTGTAGCCCGACGGCGCAGTCTCGTCGGCGCGGACGGTGTTGCCGGTATAGACATTGACCGACAGGAAATCGAGCGGCGCGCCGATCAGCTTCATGTCGCTATCCTTGACCACCGGGGCATCCTTGCCCTGCGCGGTCAGATAGCTGTCGATATAGCGGCCTTCCATGATGGCGGTGAGGAACATGGCGTTCTCCTCGCGCACGGCCTTCTTCACCGCCTCGATATGCTCCGGCGTCTCGATCGCGGGCACGAAGACGCTGGGATTGTCGGCGATGCCGACCTGCGTCCCCGCCCTGGTCGCCGCGCGGATGGCCTGCACGCCCAGGCCGTGGGCCAGCACGCCATGATGGCGGATCTGGTTCACCTCCTTCATCGGCAGCTTCAGGCCCGGCGCCTTGCCGCCGGTCATGTAGCTGAGGTCCGTGAAGCATCGCAGTTCGTTGACCGTCATGAAATGCCCCACCCGGTCGCCCAGCTTGCTGGCGGTGTAACCGGCATAGTCGGCGAAGGCATAGCTGGTGTCCCGGTTCTGCCAACCGCCCGGCAGCGCATGGGGCAAGTCCCAGTGGAACATGGTGACATGCGGCGTGATGCCGGCGGCCAGCAGGCCATCGACCAACCGATTATAATAATCCAGCCCCTTGGTATTGGGCTTGCCTTTCCCATCGGGGAAGATGCGCGACCAGGCGATGGAGAAGCGATAGGCTTTGACGCCCAATGCCTTGAGCAGCACGATATCGTCGCCATAACGATGATAGCTGTCACAGGCGACATCACCCGTATCGCCATTGGCGACCTTGCCGGGCGTGTGCGAAAACACGTCCCAATTGGTCTGCCCGCGGCCATCCTCCTTCGCCGCGCCCTCGATCTGATAGGCAGCGGTAGCGCAGCCCCACAGGAAGTCGGCGGGGAAAGCGCTGTCGCCCTGCGGCCGAGCGGTCTGCGCACCGGCGTTGCTGCCTGCCAGGCCCGCGCCCAATGCGGCCGCGCCCAATCCCATGCCCAGTTCGCGGCGATTGATACCCGTCATAGCTCGAAACTCCTTATTGACCAACGACCTGCACCAGCCCGGCGATCGCCTGGCCGGAGGGTAGCTTCGTCTTGCTCGTCAGCGATTTGGCGGCGTCGTTCCAGACCAGTTCGGCCTTGATGCCCCCGTTGCGATAGGCGTTGGTCGTGCCATCATCGTCATAAAGGGTGAAGCGCGCGTCCGCGCCGGGATAAACGCGGATGCTCTCCAGCGCCTGTTTTTCCGCCGTGCTTTGCACCTGAACGCCCATCGGCACGATCGATCCGGCCTTCACGAACAGCGGTATGCGGTTGATCGGCGTTTCGACTTCGACGCTCTGGCCGCCCTCGAACCGCTGGTTGGTCCAATAATCATACCAGGCGGTGCCGGCGGGCAGGTAGACCGGGCGCCTGGTCTGGCCCTGCGCCGTCACGGGGGCGACCAGGAAGGCGGGACCGAACATATATTGGTCGCCGATGTCGGACACTTTGGGATCGTTCGGGAAGTCCATGAACAGCCCGCGCATGAACGGCGCGCCGGTGTCGTAAGTGTGCCGGCCCAACGCATAGATATAGGGCATCAATGTATAGCGCAGCCGCAGCCAGTCGCCCAGGATCGGCTCGGCCGCCTTGCCATATTCCCACAGCGCCGTGCCCGGCCGCTGGCCGTGGATGCGCAGCGTGGGCGTGAAGACGCTATATTGGAACCAGCGGACGAACAGTTCGGGATAGTCGGGATAGCTGGCGTCCATGGCCGTTGCGCCGGCCGGATCGACCAGAATCGGGTTTTCCGCCTTCGGTCCTTGGGGATATTGCCAGCCGCCAATATCGCTGCCCCAATAGGCCAGGCCCGACGCGGTGAAGTTAAGGCCGGCGGGCACCTGCCGCTCTAGCGCTTCCCAGGTCGATTTAACGTCCGACGACCAGAACAGGCCGCCATTGCGCTGCGACCCCAGATAAGCGGCGCGGGCGAGGATCATGTTGCGGAAACCGGGCCGGTCGCGCTCGGAACCTTCCGCGACGCCCATCGTATGCGCCAACGGGAAGAGGTTGCGATAGCGGTCGCCCGATCCGATCGAAAATTGATAGCCGTCGGGGATCAGGTCCGGTTCCGTCTCGTCCAGCCAGAACCAGTCGAACCCCTGTGATGCGATATTGTCGCGGATCTTGCCCCAAAACCATTCGCGCGCCTGCGGGTTGGTGCTGTCGATCAGCGCGCCGGCCCGGTCGGACCGCATCGGCAGGCCGTCGATGGGATGGCCGTCCTTGTCATGCAGGAACCAGCCCTTGGCCTTGAGAAACTCGAAATAGCGCCCCTCGCGCTCGAAACGCGGCCAGACGCTGATGATCGATCGCATCCCCATGGCGTTCAACTGGTCGTTCATTCCCTTGGGATCGGGGAAATAGCTGCGGTCGATGTCGAGCTGGCCCATGCGGGTCCAGTAGAACCAGTCCAGCACCATCACGTCGAGCGGCAGGTTCCGCTGGCGATAGCCATGGGCGATGTCGAGCAGTTCCTGCTGGCTCTCATAGCGCGCCTTGCTCTGGATCAGGCCGAAACCGGCCTTGGGCGGCAAAGGCGTCTCACCGGTGAGCTTCGCGTAACCGGCGTAAAGTTCGTCGGTCGTCTTGCCGGTGATGACGAAGAAGGAGACGCGCTCGCCCACCTGGCTCTGGAAGCGGGTTGTGCTGTGCAGGCCCGGCCATACCAGCGTGCGGGCCGGATTGTCCCAGACGATGCCATAGCCCTTGTTGGTGACGAGAAAGGGGACGCAGACGGTCTCGCCGGCCGGGGCGTCATAGCTGTGCGAACAGTCGATCTGCTTGCCGCGCAGATCCATATAGCCTTCCTGGTTCTGGCCCAGGCCGTAATAATGCTCGTCCAGCGGCGCGTCGAAGCTGGCGGCGACCTTGAAGGTCTTTTCGCCATTGACCGTCACCGGCGCCATTTCCCAGCCGGTCATCTTGGTGAGGACATTACCAGCAGCATCCTTCACCGACAGGCTGACCGGGGGCAGGGCGGGCGCGAAATAGCGCTCCATCTGCGTGGGCGCCTTGGGCCATGGCTTGGCGTCGATCGTCAACGTCAGGGCGGTAGAGGCGAACACATCCCCGCTCGCATCGCTGCGATGGGTCCATCCGGTCGCGTCCGCCTTCGCATTCGGCCCTTCGCCCGGCGCGGCCGAAGCGAGGTCGGGGTCCATCGCGATCGTCACCCGCACGATATTGGGCGCATAGGGCTCGACCGCCACGCGGCTGCCATGGCGATCGAGCAGCGCCATCGGTTCGGCCAGCGCCGGGGCGGTGAGGCAGGACGCGCCCAGTGCGATCCATTTGAAGCTCTTTGCGATCATCCCTGTAAATCCCTGTATTTCAAACGAGGCCATGGCCGTCGATGCGGACGACCGGCACGAAATGGACGCCATGCGGCATGGTGAGATGGAGGCCCGCGCCATCCTGACGGAAGGCGACCGGACCACCGCCGAGCAGTGTCACTTGGCTGATTGTGCCGCCCACGCGACCCCGCGCCAGTGAGCGGATGGTCGTAGATCCCTGCGCCCGGCCCAGGAACAGCGCATAGAGCGCCCCCTTGTTGGTGGTGAAGCGGATGTCCTGCGCGGTGAAGGGCTTGGCCTTCTCCTCATTCTGCATCCCTGCGATCAGTTGCGTCGGCCCTTCGCCATAGACGCGCCAGGGCCGCGACCCGAAGATCGCCTCGCCGCCATGCGTCACCCATCCGGCCATGCCGTCCAGCACCTTCTCCGTCTCGCTGTCGATCGATCCGTCGCCCGGTTGCGGGATGGACAGCAGCAGGTTGCCGTTCTTCGACACGACATCGGCCAGCCGCTGGATGACTTCCTCCGCGCTCTTGTAGCTTTTGTCCTGCTGCCGCGCTGTATTGTAGAACCAGTCGCCGATGCAGGTGTCGGTCTGCCATGGCTCGTCCCATAGCCTGTCGGTAAAGCCGCGCTCGACATCCTGCACCATGCCGAAGCGCGCATAGGGCTTGAGCTGCTTGCCGGTCAGCACGACGTCGATCTGGCCGTGCCAGCCGATCGACCGGTTATAATAATCCGCCGCCGCCTCCAGCCCGACCGGGCCGAAGGGCAGTTCATGATCGTCCATATACACCATGTCGGGCTTATATTTGGCCACCAGATCGGTCTGGCGCAGCAGCCAGCGGGTGACATAGGCCGGGTCGTCCTTCGGCCCGGTCTCGATCCACTGGCCGTTATTGGCGTCGTGCCACTTGTCCATCGCCTCGATCGTGTCGATGCCGTCGGGCAGCACGGCATGGCCGCCGGTATAGAGTTCCTGCGGGTCCAGCCCCTCCCACCATTGCCCCTTGCCGTCCGCCTTGCGCAGGCGGAACGCATCGTAACGCTCGCCCTTCTTCGGCCCTGTCGGATCATAGCCATAGGCCGGCTGATACCAGTGCCAGGCATGGGCGGCATGGTTGGACACGCCGAACTTCATGCCGGCCTTGCGCGCCGCCTGTTCCCAGATGCCGACGATGTCCTTCTTAGGCCCGACGCGCAGGCTGTTCCAGGCATGATAGCGGCTGTCGTAGCAGTCCAGATTGTCGTGATGGCAGGCGAGCGCCATGAAATATTTGGCGCCCGCCTTCTGATAGCGGGCCATCAGTGCGTCGGGTTCCCATTTGTCGGCGGTCCAGAGATTCTGGATATCCTTCATCCCCGCGACCGACGGATGGCCGTAGGTTTTCAGGTGATGCTCGTACATCGGGTGGCCCTGCATATATAGGAAACGGCCATACCAGTCGCCCTGCGCCGGCACCGATTGCGGCCCCCAATGCGACCACATGCCCAGCTTCGCGTCGCGGAACCAGTCGGGATAGCGGTAATTGGCGACCAGCGAGGACCAGCTTGGCTGCACCGGGCCGTGCATCGTACCCATCGGGCTGGCCGCGCGCGCGGCGCGGGCCAGGCCCAGTGCGGCGGCGCCCGCCAGGAACGATCGGCGTCCCAGCATCGTCATTGGATTTCCCTCAAAGCCTTTTCGATCGCCTGCCGCGCCAGCGGGCGCATGATCGCATAGCCTTCCGCCGTCGGATGGACGCCGTCGGTGGACAGTCCCGGCTTCATCGCTCCGTCCGCCTGCGCCATGGCGGCATGATAATCGACATAGGTGAAGCCCCGGCTGCGGGCATAATCGGACAACCACCTATTAATCGCCGCGATCTGCGGCGCGGGTCGCAACCCCGGACTCCAGGGGAAGGCGCCCGCCGGGGGAACGGACGCGAGAACGACCTTGATCCGATGGGCATCGGCCAGTTCGGCCATGGTCTGGATATTGCCCAGCACCGTGTCCATCGTCGCCGCGCCGGTGTTGCCGGCGATATCGTTGGTCATCGCCATGATATGGACCACCTGCGGCTTCAGCGCGATCACGTCCTGCCGGAAACGCACCAGCATCTGGGCCGTGGTCTGCCCGCTGATGCCGCGATCGACCTGCCCGTCGGTGAACATCGACGGATCGGCATTGATCCAGTTGTCGGTGATGGAATCGCCCATGAACACCGCCCGCACCGGCTTGCCCTCCAGCGCCTTGTTGTCGGCGGCATAGCGGCATAGCTGCCCGAAATCGCGGGTCAGCATGTGCAGGTTCCACAGCGTCCACCCGGCCTGATCGGTCGGCTTGGAATGCATGGGGCAGGGGTCTGCGACGATGCCGACCGGATCGTCGACATGGGGATCGCCCGGCACCTTGCTGACGGCGAAAGCCGGGCCGGTCAGCGCCAATGCGCCACATAAAGCGATAAGATGCCGCATCCTCTTCCTCATTTCTGATCGGTCGTCATCATCATTGTCGTGGCGCGTATCGTCATGCCGGGATCAGCCCATGGCGCGCGGCGAAGGTCGCGAACAGATCGGGCCAGGCGGCGGCCTGCATCGTCCGGGGCAGGCGCACGCCGAAGCCATGTCCGCCATCCTCGAAGATATGGAGCGCGACCGGGCGCTGCGCCGCTTCCATCGCCTGGAACAGGGCGATGCTGTTGGCGGGCGGGACCAACCCGTCATCGCCGGCATGGACCAGGAACAGTGGGGGCGTCCCCGCATCGACCCGCAACTCGACCGATCGCGCCCGGCGCATGTCGGTCGATGCGTCCGGCCCCAGCAGCATGTCGCGCGATCCGTCATGGGTGAAGGGGGCGTCAAGACTGACGACAGGATAGACCAGCCCGGCTATAGCGGGCCGGGCATCCTGCCGGTCGGCGGCATCGACGGGATCATAGACTCGCTCACTATGGCGCGTCGCCAGCGACCCGGCCAGATGCCCGCCGGCGGAAAAGCCGAGCACGCCGATCCGGTCCTGTGCGACACCGAGTTGGACAGCATTCGCGCGAATCATTCGCATCGCCCGCTGCGCATCCTGCAACGGCACATCTTCCCGCTGCGCCCAACCTTCGCCGGGCAGGCGGTAGAGCAGGATGAAGACGGTAATGCCACGCGCATTCAGCCAGTCGGCCTGGCTGGTCCCTTCATTGTCGTAGGACAGGAAGCCATAGCCCCCGCCCGGAACCACCAGCATCGCCGCGCCATTGGGGCGGGCAGGGCGGCGCACGACCAGCACCGGGCGGTCAATGCCTGTGACCCAGCGATCGGGCGTGGTCGGGTCTTTCGACTGGTCGGCGATCTTGCGGACGATCCGCGCGCCCTTCCCGCCCGGCGGCGTGCCCGGCCACAGGTCGATCAGTTCGTCGGCGGCGTTTGTCTGCGCAGCGGCCAGGCCCGGCAGCGCAGCGAGTCCCGTTGCCGCCAGCAAGGCCGCACGTCGGTCCATGTCGCTCATTGTCCGCCCTCCACTTCGCGGGGGGGCGCCAGCATGATCGGCGACATCGCGCTTCCGATCATGGCGGCCGCGTCGCGCACCAACTGGCTGCACGCCTCCACCGTCGCCCGGTTCGCCGCGCCATCGACGAAGGGCATGGTCAGCGCCGCGCGCGCGACCCCGCCGGCCAGGATCGGCGCGGACAGGTCGGTTATGCCGGTCAGCATCGGGCTGGGCGCGATCGCGCCGCCATTGGCCACCGCCGCGTCCAGCCGTTCGGCCAGTTCGGCCTCATTCAGCGTTTCGCCGGTGGCGCGGATATCGTCCAGCATCGCCGCCCGCGCTTCGGGCGGCTGGAAGGCGAGCAGGATGCGCCCGGAATTGGAGCGATGCAGCGGCCGGCGATAACCCACGCGCACGGCAAAGCCCGACAGGCCCGGCGCTTCGATCGCGATGATGACGACCATCTCCGCACCCGACGCGACCGCGAGATGACAGCTCTGCCCGGCCCGGCGCGCCAGATCCTGCATCACCGGCAGGGCGGTGGAGGCCAGGTCGCGGATCGGCGGCTGGCTCATGCCCAGCGCGAACAGCCGGTTGGTCAGGCGATAGCCTTCCTCGGCGCGGGCGATATAGCCATGCTCTTCCAACACCTGCAACATACGGAAAATCTCGCTCACCGACCGGCCAAGCGCGATGGATATGTCAGACATTATGAGCGGGTCGCTGGCGGCGGCCAGAAGCTCCAATATTTCCAGGCCTTTTGTGAGCGCGGGCGCCTGATAGCGCGTCTTGCCTGTCATGCGGCTCCATTTCCCCTCTCCAAATCGATGATGTTTCACCTATAGGACCATCCTCGCCGGTTCGAACCTCCTACACATTATCCACATATAAAATCAATTTTTATATTTCATAATTTAAAATGTGGGAGTAATGGAAGCTCGTCTTGTTACCGCTCCCAAAGTGGGCGAGGCGCATAAGGGAAGGTTTTCGGCGGCCGAAGTGGTCGCGAATCGAACGCTCCGATCGGGGCGTCAGGGAGAGGAAGGGGTTTCATGACCAAGATCACGCCTATGCCGCGTCGCGCCGCGTTGCTGGCCGGCATTTCGATCGCCAGCATCGCGCTGGGGACCAACGTCCATGCGCAGGAAGCCACGCCGCCGCAGCCCGCCGCGACCGATGGCGACATCGTCGTCACCGGCGTCCGCGCCAGCCTGTCGAGCGCCCAGGCGATCAAGCGCAACAGCGACGTCATCGTCGATTCGATCGTCGCCGAAGACATCGGCAAGCTGCCCGACCGCAACGTCGCCGAAGCGTTGCAGCGCATTCCCGGCATTCAGGTCCAGCGCCGCTTTGGCGAAGGCAGCTCGGTCGCAATCCGCGGCCTGACCCAGGTCCGCACCGAACTGAACGGTCGCGACATCTTCACCGCCAGCGGCGCCAACCAGCTTAATCTGGAGGATATTCCGTCAGAACTGCTGGCTGGCATCGACGTCTACAAGAATCCGTCGGCCGACCTGATCGAAGATCAGTTGTCAGGCACGATCAATTTCCGCACCCGGGCGTCACCTCAAGGTTTGTGCGCCAGACAACGATTTGGTGGACATGATGAGAACATTAACGTCATGCGGCCGCGCGGAGATACTGATATAGGGTTTCGCGGCTGATCCCCAGGTCGCGGGCGATGACGGCCTTGCGCTCGCCGGCAGCGACACGGCGATGCAACTCGGCCAGCTTTTCATCGGACAGGGACCGTTTCCGCCCACGATAAGCGCCGCGTTGCCTGGCGATCGCAATGCCTTCACGCTGCCGCTCCCGGATCAAGGCGCGCTCGAACTCGGCGAAAGCACCCATGACGGAGAGCATCAGATTGGCCATGGGGGAATCCTCGCCCGAGAAGGTCAGGCTTTCCTTCACGAACTCGATCCGGATGCCCCTTTTGGTGAGAGACTGAACGAGCTTGCGCAGATCGTCGAGATTGCGGGCCAGTCGATCCATGCTGTGGACCACGACGGTATCGCCCTCGCGGGCGAATGCGAGCATGGCGTCGAGCTGGGGCCGGTTGACGTCCTTGCCCGAAGCCTTGTCGGTGAAAATCCGGTCGAGCGACTGCCCTTCCAACTGGCGATCGACATTCTGATCGAATGTGCTCACCCGGACGTAACCGATCCTCTGGCCTTTCATCGTCGCCTCCGGCCAATTTGTCAGGTTGAAATCTATGACACGGTGCGACAGGCGTCAACAAATGTGTTCATCAACTCTATTCTGACAGAATAGCAACCACCGCCCTGACGTCCGGTTAGGCTATACTCCAGATTGACGCTAGCCTGTCGCTCTCGACTCGGGATGGGGGCAGGATGGCGCGGCGGCGATTATTGACCGGAGAAGAAAGGCGTCGCCTGTTCGATATCCCCCATGATGAAACCGCGATCATCGGCCACTATACCCTTGCCGCCGAGGATCTCGAACTGGTCGGCCGCCGCTATCGCCCTGCGAACCGCCTCGGCCTGGCAACGCAGATCGCGCTTATGCGGCATCCCGGCTTCGGTTTGCAGCCCGACATCGACGTCCCCGATGCGGTCCTTCACTATCTCGCTGCCCAGATCGTCGTCGATGCGGCTGCGTTCGTCGACTATGGCCAGCGCGCGCAAACGCGCAACGATCATGCCGACATTGCGGCACGGCATCTGGGGATACGTCCTTTTCGGCGAGGGGATATACCGCTCGCGCTCGATCTCGCAGCAAAAGCTGCGGAGCGGACCGATCGGGGCGAACCTATTGTTCGCGCGCTGATGGAGGGGCTGAAGCAGGAACGCTTCATTCTTCCATCGGCGGACACGCTCGAACGTGCGGGCCTTGCCGGGAGGGCACGCGCCCGCAAGGCCGCGGCGGCGCTCATCGTCGAAAGCCTGAGCCATGCCGAACTGGCACGGATCGACGACCTGATCGTCAACAACAGCGACTTTGGCATGACGCCGCTGGCCTGGCTGCGCAATTACGAGGAAGCGCCCACCACGGCGAACATCAACGGGCTGCTGGAACGGTTGCGCTATGTGCGCGGGATCGGCATCGACCCGGCGATCGGCGCGAAAATCCCCGACTTTCGGTTCGCTCAGTTCATGCGCGAAGGTGGCGCGGCGCCGGCGTTCCTGCTCTCCGACTATAGCCTTAAAAGGCGACGCGCGACGCTGGTCGCGGCAGTCATCGACCTTGATGCCAGGCTCGCCGATAGCGCGATCCAGATGTTCGACAGGCTTGTCGGGGGCCTGTTCACACGGGCGCGGCGGGGCCGCGAAAGGCGCTATCAGGACAGCATCCGCTCGGTCGGCGAACTCATGCGGTTGTTCGGCGCGACGATCGCCGCGCTGGGAGAGGCGGTCGAGCATGGCGGCAATCCGCTCGAACTGATCGACGAAGCGGTAGGCTGGCACAGACTGGTCGCAGCCAAGACGCAGGTCGATGCGCTGGCCGAGCTGGCGGGGGAAGATGCCCTTGTCGCGGCAACGGGCCGCTATGCTACGTTGCGGCGCTTCAGCCCCGCTTTCCTCGACGCATTCACGTTCAAGGCATCGGGAAGCGGATCGCACCTGGTCAAGGCCATCGATATCATTCGCGATGCCAATGCGCGCAAGTTGCGCAGTCTGCCCGAGGGCGTTCCGCTCCCATTCGCCAACCGGCAGTGGAAGCGCCTCATCACCGAAGGTGGTCAGATCGATCGCCGGCGATACGAGACGGCGGTCATGGCCACGCTGCGCGATCGGTTGCGTGCCGGCGACATATGGGTCGAAGGAACCCGCAATTATCGCCGCTTCGACACCTATCTCCTGAGCCGGCGCGAGGCCGGCAAGGTGGCCGACAGCCTGCCATTCCAGACCGATGCGGCCGCCTATCTGGAGGAGCGGGCAAGGACGCTCGACTGGCGGCTGCGCCGTTTCGCCAAGCAGCTCAAGGCGAACAGGCTCGCGGGCGTGGCGCTCGAACGCGACCGGCTCAAGCTGCAACCCATGCCGGCGATCACGCCGCCCGAGGCGGAGGCCCTCGATCGCAGGCTCGATGCCTTGCTGCCGCGCGTGCGGATCACCGAACTTCTGGTCGAGGTGGCCGAGCGCACCGGATTCCTGAGGGCGTTCCGCGATCTTCGTTCCGGCAAGGAGCATGACAACCCGCATGCGATCCTTGCCGCCATTCTGGCGGATGGATCGAATCTCGGCCTGGAGCGGATGGCCAACGCCAGCGACGGGGTGAGCTATGCCCAGCTTGCCTGGACGCACAACTGGTATCTGTCGCCCGAAAATTATCAGGCTGCGCTGGGCATGATCGTAGCCGCGCACCATGATCTTCCCTTCACCCGCCATTGGGGTGCCGGCACCAGTTCATCCTCCGACGGGCAGTTTTTCCGCTCAGGTCGCAGCCGATCGGCGGCGGCCGACATCAATGCGAAATATGGCAGCGAGCCGGGCCTGAAGATCTACTCCCACCTGTCCGATCATTTTGCCTCGTTCGGATCGCGGATCATGTCGGCCACCGCCGGCGAGGCCCCTTATGTGCTGGACGGTCTGATGCTCGGCGCCGGCTCGCTGCCGCTGCATGAGCATTATACCGATACCGGCGGCGCGACGGACCATGTCTTTGCCCTTTGCCATCTTCTCGGCTTCCGGTTCGTGCCCCGTCTGCGCGACATCGCCGACCGGAAACTCGGCTCGATCGCCGCACGATCCACTTACAAGGGCATCGAAAGCCTTATGGGCCGCACGATCAAGATCTCCGCGATCGAAGCCGATTGGGATGACATCGTCAGGATCGTCGCCTCCATCAAGGAGGGAACCGTCGCGCCCTCCGCGATCCTGCGCAAGCTGGCCGCCTACAAGCGCCAGAACAGGCTGGATTTCGCGCTGGCCGAACTCGGCCGCATCGAACGGACGCTGTTCACGCTCGACTGGCTTGAGCAGCCCGACTTGCGCCGCGCCTGCCAAGCCGGCCTCAATAAAGGCGAAGCACGTCATACCCTCGCCGCCGCGATCTACACTAACCGGCAGGGGCGGTTCACCGACCGTTCGATCGAAAATCAGGAATATCGGGCATCGGGCCTCAATCTGCTGATCGCGGCGATTTCCTACTGGAACACCATCTATATGGACAGGGCCGCCCAGCATCTCAAATCATCCGGCGGCACCATCGACGATACGCTTCTTGCCCATCTCTCGCCGATGGGCTGGGCACACATCAGCTTGACCGGCGACTATCTGTGGCACCGGGCAAATCGGCTCTCCCCTGGCGAGTTCCGCACCCTCAACGATCCGATGGCCCGCCTCAAACTCGTGGCATAGCCGATGTTCTCATTATGTCCGCCAAATCGTTGTCTGGCGCACAAACCTTGAGGTGACGCCACCCGCAAGGCGTTCGACTTTGACGGTTTCAAGGCTGCAGCATCCCTGACCCAGAGCCATTTCGATCTGGTCGACCGTTATAAGCCATCGGCCTCGCTCCTGCTCAGCAACCGTTGGGACACGGGCATCGGTGAGATCGGCGTCCTCGCCAGCGTCTCCTTCCAGAAGACCGCCTTCCGCCAGGACACCATTTCGACTGAGCCCTTCTATACGCTCGACCCGTCCGTCCCCGGTGACGCCGCCGTGCTGGCGACTTTGGGCCGCACTGGTCAGACGACCACGCTGCCCCACGGCACCGGCATCGGCGAAGTCTATGGCGATCGCCGCCGCCTGGGTACCGACGTATCGGTCCAGTGGCGCCCCAACGACACGCTGGAATTGACTGCCGAAGTCTTTCGTTCGGATTACAAGTTCCGCTACGACGACTATAGTTTCTTTGCCTATACATCGAACAGCGCGATCCAGCCTCTGCCAGGGGCGCCGTTCACCTATGCCGACAATGGCGATTTCCAGAGCGGCACCTTCATCAACCTGCCCGTTGGCAACAACACCAGTGCGGAAACGCGCCGGTCGAAGACGACCGACTATTCGCTGAATCTGAAGTGGAAGCCTACCGCCAATCTGACCGTCACGGCCGATGGCCAATATGTGGACGCCAAGACGAAGAATCTGCGTTCGATCTTCGGCCTTAATGGCACCGCCGATACGCTGTACCAGGATATTTCGGGTTCGGTGCCGGTCGTGAATATCGGTTCGGCCACTGGCCTCGCCAATCCGGCGACTTACAACAGCGCCTTCTATCTCGACAACCTCAACGAATCGACGGCGTCGGACAGAACGGCAAGGCTGGACGCGGAATATCGTTTCGACGCGGGCGTCCTCTCGTCGATCAAGGCGGGCATCCGCTTCGCCGACCGCAAGAACCGGACGATCGACACCGGCTATCGCTATACCGGCCTGGCAGGGATTCCCAGCCAGTTGGAAAATGTCGATTTGAGTGATTTCTTCCGCGGCGACGCCGACCTGTTCGGCGACATCATCGCCTTCAACCGCGGCATCATCCGCAACTATCAGGATACGCTCGACACGCTGGGCATCGCCGGCGCGCCGGCCTATGTCCAGAGCGGCACCAACGAACAACGTCAAAAGACCTATACCGGCTATGCCACCGCTTTCTTCAAGACCGATCCTGTCGATGGCAATATCGGTGTGCGCGTGGTCCGCACCAATCTCGACGTGTCGGGCTTCTATCAGCAGATCGCGATCATCCAGAATCCCGACGGCACCGAAAGCAACGGTCCGGCCGAATTCAACCCGATCAATGCGTCGCGCAGCTATACGTCAGTGCTGCCCAGCCTGAACCTGCGCGTCCATCTGGCTGACGCCCTGCAATTGCGCCTAGCGGCAGCGAAGAATATTGCGCGGCCCAGCTTTGGCCAGTTGAACCCCAGCCTCAACATTACCGAACCCGGTCAGGCGCAACAGGATCAGTTGCACCTGACCAGCGGCGGCAACCCCTATCTCAAGCCGATGAAATCGGACAATCTCGACCTGTCTCTGGAATGGTATTTCTCGCGCACGGGATCGCTGACGGCGGCCGGCTTCTACAAGAATATCAAAAACTATATTCAGACCGCCGTCACGCCCCGCAACGTCACCTTCAACAACGGCAACACCTATGAATATCAGGTCACGTCCTTCAACAATGTCGCCAAAGGCAAGGTGAAGGGCTTCGAACTGGCCTATCAACAGTTTTTCGACTTCCTGCCTGGACCGCTCAGTGGCCTGGGTATGCAGGCGAACTTCACTTATGTGGACTCCAAGGCGCCGTCGCCGGCGACCACCGGCCCTGTCGTCAACGTCCCGCTGGAACTGCTGTCCAAATATAATTATAACCTTGTCGGCATTTACGAGCTCGGCGGATTGTCGGCGCGTGTCGCCTATAACTGGCGCAGCAAATATGTCGTCACGACGGCGGGTAACGGAACCGGCAATCTGCCGATCTTCAACAAGCCCTTCGGTCAGGTCGATGCATCGATCAGCTATAATGTCACGCCGCAATTCGCGCTGACGGTCGATGGCGTGAACCTGACCAACGCACGCCGATCGACCTATTTCGGCATCGACAGCCGTCCGCGCGATGTCGTCGTCAACGACCGCCGCATCAGCCTGACCGCCCGCATCACCTATTGATGCGCCATGCGGGCGTTTCTACCGTCCCTCCCCTGGCAGACCGGACCCATAATGGACTGGTCTGCCTCTTTGGGAAGAGAGAGGATGCACTGATGCACATCCAGCAAGCCGGTATCGAACGGAGCAGCCGTGCGGCGATGGTCCTGACGACCGGCCTCTTCTTCCTATGGGGGGTGGCGAACAATCTCAACGATGTGCTGATCGCCCATTTCCGGCACGTTTTTTCGCTGTCGGATTTCCAGTCCGGGTTGGTCCAGTCGGCCTTTTATCTGGGCTATTTCTGCTTCGCCATTCCCGCCGCGCTGGCGGCCGAGCGGCTGGGTTACAAGGCGACGGTGATCCTGGGCCTGCTGCTGTTCGGCGGCGGCGCGCTGCTGTTCCTGCCAGCCTCTATCCAACTCAGCTACGGCTTTTTCCTCGTCGCCCTGTTCGTGATCGCCAGCGGCCTCGCCTTTCTGGAGACGGCGGCCAATCCAATGGTCGCGGCGATGGGACCGGCGGAGGGGGCGGCGCAGCGGCTGAACCTGGCGCAGGCGTTCAACCCACTGGGGTCGATCGCGGGCGTGGCGCTGGGCGCGACGCTGATCCTTTCCGATGCGCCGCAACAGGGGGTCGCGGGCGCGGCGGCGGTGCAACTGCCCTATCTCGGCATCGCGCTGGTGGTGCTGGTCTGGGCCGCGGTGCTGACTTTCACGCGCTTTCCTCGCGCCGCGACGCAGGCCGACGGCAGCGGCGGGTCGGCGCTGGCGGGCTATGGCGCGCTGCTGCGTCGCCCCCGCTATATGGCCGGGGTGGCCGCGCAATTTTTCTATGTCGGCGCGCAGGTCGGCATCTGGAGCTACCTGATCCGCTACGCCGAAAGCGTCGTGCCCGGCATCGGCGCGCAAAAGGCGGCCTGGCTGCTCACTTTGTCGCTGGCGCTGTTCATGGTCGGGCGTTTCATCGGCGCGGCCTTGCTGTCGCGGTCCGATGGCGCGCGACTGATGGCGTTGTTCGCGGGGATCAATATCATCCTGTCGCTGGTGGCAGTCGCGGGCGGCATCGTCGGCCTTGCCGCCGTGGTGGCGACCAGCTTCTTCATGTCCATCATGTACCCGACCATCTTCGTCCTGTCGTTGCGCGGTCTGGGGCCGCTGACCAAGGCGGGCGCATCGATGATCGTCATGGCGATCATCGGCGGCGCGGTGCTGACCATGGCGATGGGTCTGTTGTCCGACCTGACCGGCACGATCCGCGCGGCGATGCTGGTGCCCGCGCTCTGCTTCGCGGTCGTGACGCTCTATGCCCGCGCCGCGTGGCGGGAGGGGGTGGCATGATCCCCGCATTAGGCATGGGCACAGCCCCGATCGGCAACCTCTATCGCGCCGTCAGTGACGCGGAGGCGCGCGCCACGCTCGACGCCGCCTGGGATGCGGGCATCCGTTATTATGACACTGCGCCCCATTATGGCTTCGGCCTGGCCGAACGGCGGCTGGGCGTCATGTTGGCGGCGCGCGATCCGGTGGGCGAAGCGGTGCTGTCGACCAAGGTCGGCCGCCTGCTGGCGCCGACCGATGCGCAGGGCGAACGCCACGGTTTCGTCGATGCCGATTCCTATGAGCCGGTGTTCGACTATGGTCATGACGCGGTGCTGCGCGCCTTCGATGGCAGCTGCGCGCGGCTGGGGCGCGACCGCATCGACCTGCTGCTCGCCCATGATCTGGGGCGGGCGACCCATGGCGACGATCATAACCGCCATCTGCGGGCTTTCCTGGACGGTGGCTACCGCGCGATGTGCGAACTGCGCGACGCCGGCGCGGTCGGCGCAATCGGCATCGGCGTCAATGAAGTTGCGATTTGTGACGAACTGCTCGACCATGTCGCGCTGGACATGATCCTGCTCGCCGGACGCTACACGCTGCTGGATCGCAGCGCGGAACGGCTACTGGCGCGCTGCGCCGCGTCGGGCGTGCAGGTGATCGTCGGCGGTCCCTATAATAGCGGCATATTGGCGCGCGATCTCAGCGGCCCGCTCCATTTCGATTATGCCGCGCCGAGCGCGGACATCATCGGCAAGGCGCAGCGCCTGTCGGACGCCTGCGTCAGCTTCAATGTCTCGCTGCCCGCTACGGCCCTGCAATTCCCGCTCCGTCATCCCGCGGTCGTCAGCGTCATCCCCGGCCTGGTCGGCGCGGGTCAGGTCGCCGACACCATGACCCGCCTCTCGACGGCCTTGCCAGACGCGCTTTGGCCCGCGCTCGACGCCTCGCTGAAAGACCCCTCCATGTTGCAGGATGATGCGCGCCTGATCCTGCTGCACCCCCACGACAATGTCCTGATCTGCGTCCGTCCGATCGAAGCGGGCGACATTCTCCCTGCGTCGGGCGGCACGATCCCCGCGCGCGAGGGCGTATCCATCGGCCACAAGATCGCCCGCGCGCCGATGCGCGCCGGCGACAAGGTCATCAAATATGGCGCGCCGATCGGGTCGATGACCGCCGATGCCGCCACTGGCGACTGGGTCCACATGCATAATATGAAAAGCGACTATATCAGCAGCCACACGCGCACCGCGCTGGAGGAGGGGGCATGATCCGGGCCTGGCTCCGGCAGGATGGGCGCAAGGGCATCCGTAATGTCGTCGCGGTCGCCTATCTGGTCGAATGCGCGCATCATGTCGCGCGGCGGATCGTCGACAAGGCCGACGATCCCGATGTGCAGTTGATCGGCTTTCCCGGCTGCTTTCCCAACGCCTATGCCGCCAAGGTGATGGAGGCGATCGCAACCCATCCCAATGTCGGGGGCCTGGTGATCGTGTCGCTGGGGTGCGAAAGTTTCAACCGCGAACGGCTGCTGGCGGTGGCGCGGGCGAGCGGCCGGCCGGCCGAACTGCTGGTGATCCAGGAAACGGGCGGCACGGCCGCGACGATCGCGGCGGGCGCCGAAGCCGTCGCGCGGGTGCGCGCCGCCATCGCCGGGGTTCCGCGCGGGCCGATGGGCGTGGAAGAACTGATCGTCGGCACCATCTGCGGCGGGTCGGACGGGACCAGCGGCATCACCGCCAATCCGGCGGTCGGTCGCGCCTTCGACCGGCTGGTCGCGGACGGTGCCGCCTGCTTATTCGAGGAAACGGGCGAACTGGTCGGCTGTGAAGCGATCATGGCCGACCGCGCTCGCACGCCGGAACTCGCCGTCGCGATCGAGCAATGCGTGCAAAAGGCGGAACGCTATTACGCCATCATGGGCTTCGGCAGCTTCGCGCCCGGCAATGCCGAAGGCGGCCTGACGACGCAGGAAGAAAAGTCGATGGGCGCCTATAGCAAGTCCGGCGCCTCCACCATCGACGGCATATTGAAGCCGGGCGATATTCCCCCGACGGGCGGCCTCTATCTGCTCGACGTCGTGCCCGATGGCGAACCGCGCTTCGGCTTTCCCAATATCTCCGACAATGCGGAGATCGTGGAGTTGATCGCCTGCGGCGCGCATCTCACCCTCTTCACCACCGGCCGTGGATCGGTGGTCGGGTCGGCCATTTCGCCGGTCATCAAAATCTGCGCGAATCCCGACACTGGCCGCCGCCTCGCCGCCGACATGGACATCAATGCGGGCCGGATATTGGAAGGTGCGGCGACGCTGGAACAGGTCGGCACGGAAATCTACGACAAGGTGTTGGCCATCGCCGCGGGCGAACGAAGCATCTCCGAACAATTGGGCCATCAGGAGTTTATTTTGACCTACAAGGCTTTCGACCCCATCGGCCCAGACTGTCTGCCGACGAAGACCGGACTGGGGGGGCGCGCATGAGCGGGCGGCTTGACGGCAAGGTTGCCCTCATCACAGCGGCTGCACGGGGCATCGGCCGGGCCACGGCGCAGCGCTTCGTGGCGGAAGGCGCGCGCGTCATCGCGACCGATCGGGACCGCGGCGCGCTCGACGGGCTGGAGGGCTGCGACCTGCGCACGCTTGACGCAACCGACGGGGCTGCGGTGCGGGCGCTGGCGGCGGAGGTCGGCGCGGTCGACATCCTCGCCAATATTGCGGGCGTGGTCCATGCCGGGACCATCCTCGAATGTAGCCAGGAAGATTGGGATTTCGCCCTCTCGCTCAACATGACCGCCATGTATCACACGATCCGCGCCTTCCTGCCCGGCATGGTGGACAGGGGCGGGGGATCGATCGTCAACATGTCCTCCATCGCCAGTTCGGTGAAGGGCATCCCCAACCGCTTCGCCTATGGCGCCAGCAAGGCGGGCGTGATCGGCCTGACGAAGGCCGTGGCGGCCGATTTTGTGGGGCAGGGCGTGCGCTGCAACTGCATCTGCCCCGGCACGATCGACACGCCCTCGCTGCAACAGCGCCTCCACGATACTGGCGATTATGTTGCGGCGCAGGTGGCGTTCGCGGCGCGCCAGCCAATGGGCCGGCTCGGCCGGGCGGAGGAGATCGCGGCGCTGATGCTGTACCTCGCCAGCGACGAAGCGTCCTTCACCACCGGCGCGGTCCATGTGATCGACGGCGGTTGGGTCAACTGATGCGGCATGTCCTGCTGATCGATCTGGCCGACGATGCGGCGGCCATCGCCCACTATGAGGCCTGGCACGCATCCGGCGCCTTGCCGCCCGCTATCGGCGCCAGCATCCGCGCCGCCGACATCATGGCGATGGACATCTACCGCAGCGGCAACCGGCTGGTCATGCTGATGGAAACCGGCCCCGGTTACGATCCGGCGGCCAAGGCGGCGGCTGACGCCGCCGATCCGGCGGTGCAGGCCTGGGAAGCGCAGATGGGCGCTGTCCAGCATCCGCTCCCCTGGGCCGCGCCCGACGCGAAATGGACGCCGGCGACCCATATCTTCTCCCTCGACGAACAGCCCTGAAAGGCCTTTGATGATGCTCGCCCGGACCCTGATCGCCGCGTCCCTGCTGCTCGCTACCCCCGCCCTGGCGCAGGGCGACACGCCCCATATCGAAAGCAAGGCCGGCCGCCACGCCCTGATCGTGGACGGCGCGCCCTTCCTGATCTTGGGCGGGCAGGTCAATAACAGCAGCAATTATGCCGCGCCGCTGGCGAAGGCCTGGCCGGTGCTCGACCGGATCGGCGCGAACACGGTCGAGGCGCCGATCGCCTGGGAGCAATTGGAGCCACAGGAGGGCAAGTTCGACTTCAGCTTCGTCCAGACGTTGCTCGATGAAGCGCGCCAGCATGACAAGCGCATCGTCCTGCTCTGGTTCGGCGCATGGAAGAATACCGGCCTTGCCTACACGCCGGATTGGGTGAAGCTCGACAATCGCCGCTTCCCGCGCATGAAGACGAAGGACGGGCGGGACCATGGCGTCCTGTCGCCCCATGGCGCAGCGACGCTGGCGGCGGACAAGCGCGCCTTCCTGGCGCTGATGACCTATATTCGCGACCATGACGCCCAGAATACGGTCATTCTGGTCCAGCCGGAAAATGAGGTCGGCAGCTATAAAAATCCACGCGACTACAGCCCCGCCGCGCAGAAACTGTTCGACGGCCCGGTGCCGGCGGCGCTGACCAGGGCGCTGCGAAAGCCCGATGGCAACTGGGCCACGGTCTTCGGCGAAGCGGCCGATCGCGCCTTCAACACCTGGCACACCGCCCGCTATGTCGAGGCGCTGGCGAGCGCGGGCAAGGCGATCAAGCCGCTGCCGATGTATGTGAACGCGGCGCTCGGCGACCCGTTCGGCAAGCCCGATCCGCAAGCGCTGTCGAGCGGCGGGCCGCAGGGTGACGTCATCGACATCTGGAAGGCGGCGGCCCCCTCGATCGATTTCGCCGCGCCCGATATCTACGACCGCGCCAGCCGCAACGTCTTCAAGCATCTCGATCTCTACACCCGGCCCGACAATGCGCTGATGGTACCGGAAATCGGGAACGCCGCAGAATATGCCCGCTATTTCTGGGCGGCGCTGGGGCGAGGGGCGATCGGTTTCGCGCCGTTCGGCATGGATGACACCGGCTATTTCAACTATCCGCTGGGCGCCAAGCGCTTCGACGATGCGACGTTAAACGCCTTCGCCGCCAAATATCGGGTCATGGCATCGGCCCCCTGGGCGAAGATCGCGTTCGATCATCCCGTCTGGGGCGCGGCCAAACCCGACGACGGCATGCCCGTCAGCACGACGATGGGTGACTGGACCATCACCGCCAGCTTTGGCCAATGGCAGTTCGGCCAGCAGGAATGGTTCCCCAAGGCTGACCTGCCCGTCTGGGCGACCGAACCGACGGGCGGCGCGGTCGTCGCCCAATTGTCGGCGAACGAATTTCTCTTCACTGGCGACCATGTCCGCCTGAACTTCGCCGCCAGTCAGGGCAGCGCGCCAGGCGGCATGATCGTCAAGGTGGAAGAGGGGCATTTCGACGAGGGCGCCTGGGTCACGGATCGCGTATGGAACGGCGACCAGACAGATTATGGCCTGAACCTGATCGACCAGCCGGTGTGGATCAAGGTGACGATGGGCCGCTACCGGTAACCATCGACTCCCTGGACAGTTGGCAGCGCCGTAAAAGCGCTGCCAACTGTCCAGGTCGCTGTCTCCGTCAGGCTTTGAGGTCGAACCGGTCGGCGTTCATCACCTTCGTCCAGGCCGCCACGAAGTCCTTGACGAACTTGCCGCCCGCGTCGGACGACGCATAGACTTCCGCCAGGGCGCGTAGCTGGGAATTGGCGCCGAAGGCGAGATCGGTGCGCGTCGCCGTCCATTTTTCGGCGTTGCTGGCGCGGTCGGTGCCAACGAACGTCTCGTCGCTCGTATCGTCCACCTGTTTCCAGGCGGTATCCATGTCGAGCAGATTGACGAAATAATCGTTGGTCAACTGCCCGACACGGGTCGTCAAAACGCCATGCTGCGACCCGCCATGATTGGCGCCCAAAACCCGCAGCCCGCCGACCAGCACGGTCATTTCCGGCGCCGACAGGCCCAGCAGTTGCGCCCGGTCGACCAGCAGCTCCTCCGTCGGCACATTATAGCGCGTCTGGAGATAGTTGCGGAAACCGTCCGCCTTGGGCTCCAGCACGTCGAAGCCGTCGGCATCGGTCTGCTCGGCGGTCGCATCGGTACGACCCGGCGTGAAGGGAACGGTCAGGTCATGGCCCGCCGCCTTCGCCGCCTGTTCGATACCCACGCTGCCGCCCAGCACGATCAGGTCGGCGACCGACGCGCCGCTCTCGCTGGCCATGCCTTCATACACCGCCAACACCCGCGCCAATGCGGCCGGTTCGTTGACGTCCCAGTCCTTTTGCGGGGCCAGGCGGATACGAGCACCGTTCGCGCCGCCGCGATGGTCCGACCGGCGATAGGTGACGGCGGACGCCCAGGCGGTCTTGACCAAGTCCTGCACCGACAGGCCGGACGCGGCGATCTTTGCCTTGAGCGCCGTGACGTCCGCTTCGCCCAGCGCCGGTCCGGTCGCGGCGGGGATCGGATCCTGCCAGATCAGGTCTTCGGCCGGGACTTCGGGGCCAAGATAGCGGGCCTTCGGTCCCATGTCGCGATGGCACAATTTGAACCAGGCGCGTGCGAAGGCATCGGCGAAATAGGCGGGGTCCGCCCGGAATTTCTCCATGACCGCGCGGTAGGCCGGGTCCATCTTCATCGCCATGTCGGCGGTGGTCATCATCGTGGGCACCTTGACGCCGGGCGTATGCGCCTTGGGCGCCAGCGTCTCTTCCGGATTGCCGACCGGCTGCCATTGCTTGGCGCCTGCCGGGCTGCGCACCAGTTCATAATCATGGTCCAGCAGCATGTCGAAATAGCTCATGTCCCAGGTGATCGGGGTCGGGGTCCACGCCCCTTCGATCCCGCTGGTGATGGTATGGTCGCCCATGCCGCTTTCATGGCCACTCTGCCAGCCCAGCCCCTGCTGCGCGATGTCCGCGCCTTCTGGCTCCGCGCCGACCAGCGAAGCATCGCCTGCGCCATGCGCCTTGCCGAACGTATGGCCACCGGCGGTCAGCGCCGCAGTTTCTTCATCGTTCATGCCCATCCGCGCAAAGGTTTCGCGAATGTCGCGGCCCGACTGGAGCGCGTCGGGATTGCCACCCGGCCCTTCGGGATTGACGTAGATCAGGCCCATCTGGATCGCGGCCAGCGGGCTTTCCAGCACCATCTCCTTGTCGGGCTGGATGCGGGTTTCATTGGCTTCGTCGCCGACCCAATTTTCTTCCGTGCCCCAGTAGATGTCTTTTTCCGGCTCGAACACGTCAGCGCGACCGCCGCCAAAGCCGAAGACGGGTCCGCCCATCGACTCGATCGCGACATTGCCGGCCAGGATCATCAGGTCGGCCCAGCTCAGCTTCTGGCCATATTTCTGCTTGATCGGCCACAGCAGCCGGCGCGCCTTGTCCAGATTGCCATTGTCCGGCCAGCTATTGAGCGGGGCGAAACGCTGCGACCCGGAGGACGCGCCGCCGCGCCCGTCGCCGGTGCGATAGGTGCCCGCGCTGTGCCACGCCATGCGGATGAAGAAGGGGCCATAATGGCCATAATCGGCCGGCCACCAAGGCTGGCTGTCGGTCATCAGGGCGGTCAGGTCCGCCTTGACCGCATCATAGTCGAGCGACTGGAACGCCGCGGCATAATCGAAATCATGGCCGAGCGGATCGCCCGACAGGCCGTTCTGCTGGAGGATTTCGAGCGACAGCTGGTTGGGCCACCAGTCGCGATTGGTGCGGCCGAGCAAGGTGCGCCGCGCCGCGGGCTCCTTCATCGGGCAGCCCAGCGGGTCAGAGGTCTTGGCATCCATGTCTTCTCTCCTGCTTCAAATCGCTGCACTATTTTGTAGGAGCATAGCCTATCGGGACAAAACCGGGAATCTCGCTTTGTCTGATCGATAATATCGGTCGAAGGCAGTCTGATGACGCGCCATGGCCGCAAGGAACTTCCGCCTTGGCCGGGCGCTGATGCGAACGGAGGTGAGATCATGGCGGCACGCGCATATTGGCAGGGTCAGATCAGGCTCGCCCTGGTATCGATTCCGGTGGAGATATACCCGGCCACCCGGTCCGGCGCGGCGATCAGCTTTCGCCAGATCCATGAGCCGACCGGCAAGCCGATCAGCTATGAAAAGATCGTGCAGGGTGTCGGCCCGGTGGATCGGGACGAAATCCTCAAGGGGTTCGAAATTTCCAAGGGCAATTATGTGCTGCTGGAAGAGGAAGAGATCGAAGCGGTGAAGATCGAAAGCCGCAAGACGCTGGAACTGGTCCAGTTCGTCGAGGCCGATGCCATCGACGTCCTCTACTATGAAAAGCCCTATTTCGTGGTGCCGGCGGACGATCTGGCGGAAGAAGCCTATGCCGTGCTGCGCGATGCGTTGCGTCAGACGAAGAAGGTGGGGCTAGGCCAATTGTCGGTGCGCGGGCGCGAACAGCTGGTGTCGTTGAAGCCCTGCGGTCGCGGGCTGGTGCTCGAAGTGCTGCGCTATGCCGATGAGGTGACGCGCGCCCAGACCTATTTCCGCAACCTGCCCGACGACAAGGCCGACGCCGATCTGCTCGACCTGGCCACCACCATCATCGAAAAGAAGACCGCTCCGTTCAAGCCGGAGGAATTTCACGATCGCTATGTCGACGCGCTCCAGCGGCTGATCGAGAAAAAGAAGAAGGCCAGGGGCAAGCGGATCATCGAGGATGTCGAGGAGCCGGCCAGCGCCAAGGGCGGCAACGTCATCGATCTGATGGCCGCGCTCAAGAAATCGGTCGGCGATGGCGGCAAGGCGTCGCCGACGAAAAAAGCGCCGGTCAAGGCGACTGCTGCCAAGCCCCGCACGCCAGCGAAGCGCAAAAGCGCCTGACCCATGGCCCGCAATCCGCTCGCCGCCTATAATGCCAAGCGCGACTTCGCCCGCACCCGCGAGCCGAAGGGCGAAGTCGCCAAGGCGGGCGGGAACAGCTTCGTCGTGCAGAAACATGATGCGACGCGGTTACACTGGGATTTCCGGCTGGAGATTGACGGGGTGCTCAAAAGCTGGGCCGTGACCAAGGGGCCGAGCATCGACCCGGCGGACAAGCGCCTAGCGGTGCGGACCGAGGATCACCCGCTAAGCTACGGCGATTTCGAGGGATTGATACCCGAAGGCGAATATGGCGGCGGCACGGTAATGCTATGGGACCGCGGAACCTGGCGGCCGGTGGCAGGCAAGAGCGCCAAGGATCTGGAAAAGGGCCATTTGCACTTCACCCTGGATGGCGAACGGATGAAGGGTGAATGGCTGCTTGTCCGCATGAAAGGGCGTCCAAAGGAAAAGCGCGAAAACTGGCTGTTGCGCAAGATCGAGGATGCCGACGCCGGCGAGGGCGACCAGTTGGTCGAACGGGCGCTGACCAGCGTGCTGACCGGACGTGCGATGGCGCAGATCGCCGCCGACAAGGCGGGCGCCCAGTCGCTAGCCGGGGTCAAGGGCAAGGCCTTCGCCGGCAAGATGCAGGCGGCGCGGGATCATAATGAGAAGGTCGCGGCCAAGCCGCGCAAGGCCGCAGGCAAGCCGCCCGCCTTCGCCAAGCCCCAACTCGCGACGCTGGTGAACGATGTGCCGGTGGGCAATGACTGGCTGCATGAGATCAAGTTCGACGGCTATCGCGCGCTCGCCGCGGTGGCGGGGGAACGGGTGCGCATCTTCACTCGCAGCGGCCTCGATTGGACCGACAAGTTCCAGCTGCTCGTCCGCGCAATCGCCGCGCTGGACCTGCCGTCCGCGCTGATCGACGGGGAGATCGTTGCCTTCGGCGCGGATGGCAATCCCAGCTTTTCCGCGCTCCAGTCAGTGCTCAAGCGCGGCCATGGCGCGCAGCGGGACGATACGCCCTTCCATTTCTTCGCCTTCGACCTGCTTGCGCTGGAGGGGCAGGACATGAAGGCGCTGCCGCAGATCGAGCGGAAGGAACGGCTGGAAGCCGTGTTGAAAGCGGCGAAGCCACCCGTCCAGGCTGCCGACCATGTGATCGGCGCGGGAGAAGCCTTATATCGCTCCCTCTGTGACGCCGGACAGGAAGGGATCATCTCCAAGCGCATCGACGCACCCTATCGCGGCGACCGCACGCGTAACTGGGTGAAGGTGAAATGCACTCGCCGACAGGAGTTTATCATCATCGGCCGCAGCGCCAGTAGCGCGCGGGGCCGCCCCTTCGCCTCGCTGCTGCTTGCCCAGCATGAGGGCAAGGCGCTGATCTATAAGGGCAAGGTCGGCACCGGCTTCGACGCAGACCTGATGGCCACGGTCGACAAGGCGATGACCCCGCTGGAAACGGACAAGGCGCCGGTCGATGTGCCGCGGACCGAAGCGCGCGGCGCGACCTGGCTGAAACCCAGGCTGGTTGCCGAAATCGCCTTCGCCGAATTTACCGCCGACGGCCGGGTGCGCCATGCCAGTTTCCTCGGCCTGCGCACCGACAAGCCGGCAAAAACGGTCAGGCCGGAAAAGCCCGCCGCCGCGCCCAAAGCGACGCCGGTCGTCAGCATCACCAATCGCGATCGCGTCATCTTCCCCGAAAGCGACCAGACCAAAGGCGAACTGGCGGATTATTATGTGGCTATCGCCCCCCTGATGCTGCCCTTCGCCGCGCGCCGGCCGATCAGCCTGGTCCGCTGTCCGCAGGGGCGGGCGAAAAAATGCTTCTTCCAGAAACATGACAGCGGCGCCTTCGGCAAGGCCGTGCGGCAGGTTCCGATCCGCGAGAAGGACGGCGGCAGCGAGGATTATATCTATGTCGAGGATGCCGAAGGGCTGCTCGCCTGCGTCCAGATGGGCACGATCGAGTTCCACGGTTGGGCCAGCCGCACCGACGCGGTGGAACGGCCCGACCGGATGATCTTTGACCTCGATCCCGACGAAGGCATGGATTTCGACCGGGTGAAAGGCGCGGCGCAGGACATTCGCGCACGTTTGTCCGATATCGGCCTCGTCTCCTTCGCCATGTTGTCGGGGGGCAAGGGCGTGCATGTCGTGGTGCCGCTGACGCCGGGCCATGATTGGGAGACGCACAAGGATTTCGCGTCTCGCTTCGCCCAGGCGCTGAGTGCGGCCGAGCCTGAGCGTTTCGTCGCGACCATGAGCAAGGCCAAGCGCAAGGACAGGATCTTCATCGACTGGCTGCGTAACCAGCGCGGCAGCACCGCCGTGCTGCCCTATTCGGCCCGCGCCCGCGCTGGCGCGCCGGTGGCGATCCCGATCGACTGGGATGAGCTGGACGGCATGAAGGACGCGCATCCCTTTTCGATCGGCGATGCGGAAACGCTGGTCGAACGCGCCGCCAGTCTCAAGGGCTGGGGCTTCGCTGCGCAGGCATTGCCCGACATCTGATCCTCAGCGGCGCGGGGTGAGGCCACCCAGCGCGATATCGACCAGCTTCTCCGCGACCTCTTCCGGGCTGAGCGGCCCATCAGGATCATGCCAGCGCGCCGGCCAGTTGAGCGCACCCGCCAGCGCGAAGGAGGCAAAGCGGACATCGACCGGCGCGATCGATCCGTCGGCGACTCCCTCCGCGATCAGCCCCCGCACCGCATCGTCAATCTCCCGCTTGCGCGCGCGAAAGCGGATGGCGCTGTCCATCGACAACACCTCCTCATTGGTGCGGATCACGCAACGGCCGAAATCGTCCATGTTGATGCAGGCATAACGCAGCAGGAAGGCGCGCAGCCGGTCATGGCCGCTGCCCGGCGCGCCGGCCGCCGTATCCGCGGCCTCCCGCAGCATCGACAGGCCGCGATTGACGCATTCGACCAGCACCTGCTCCTTATTGCCCAGATAATGATAGATGGTCGGCTTGCTGACGCCCAGGCTGGCCGCGACATCGTCCAGCGAGGCGGCATGATAGCCGCGTGCGTTGAACATTCGCACCGCCGCCAGCAGCACGGCTTCGCGCTTTTCCGCCCGGTCATGCTCGCGTTCCGCCTTGCTGCGGAAGGGGGAAGGCACGGCGGCGGGAACGGCGGGCTTGGGCAACATTGTCTCCTTGGGCGTTCGAAGCATTGACAACAAACGCTCGGACAATCAATATACCCATGAGTATAGAAAATACGAGTGAGTTTATGCTGACCGAGATTCAGGCTGCCATCCGCGATACGGTGCGCGATTTCGCGCAGGAGACGATCCGCCCGCACAGTGCTCGCTTCGAATCGGAAGGCGGCTATCCGCCCGAACTGTTCCGCGAGATGGCGGGCCTGGGCCTGTGGGGCATGACCGCGCCCGAAGCCTTTGGCGGCGCGGAAACGGACGCCGTTTCCTATGCGCTGGCGCTGATGGAGATCGCGGCGGCCGACGGGGCGCTCTCCACCATCGTTTCGATCCAGAATTCGATCCTTGTGTCCGGCCTGCTCAAGGACGGCAGCGATGCGCAGAAAGCGCGCTTCCTGCCGGACCTGATCGGCGGGCGCATGATCGGCGCCTTTGCGCTGACCGAAGCCGATGCAGGGTCCGACGCCTCGGCGGTGCGCACCCGCGCGACCAAGGTGGACGGCGGCTGGCGCATCACGGGGGCCAAACAGTTCATCACATCGGGCAAGATCGCCGGCCTGGTCATGATCGTCGCGGTGACCGATCCCGACGCCGGCAAGAAGGGCCTGTCGGTCTTCCTCGTGCCGACCGACCGGCCCGGCTATGGCGTGGACAAGGTCGAGCATAAAATGGGGCAGGGGGCTTCGGACACCTGCGCCTTGCGCTTTGACGACATGTTCGTGGAGCATGACCTGCTGATCGGCCAACCTGGACAGGGCTATCGCATCGCACTGGCTAATCTGGAAACCGGCCGCATCGGCATCGCCGCCCAATGTGTCGGCATGGCGCAGGCCGCGCTCGACATTGCGGTCGCCTATGCCAAGGATCGCAAGAGCTTCGGGAAAGCCATTATGGAGCATCAGGCGGTGGGCTTCCGCCTCGCCGACCTCGCCACCCGGCTGGAAGCGGCGCGGCAACTCGTCCTGCACGCCGCACGGACCAAGGATGCGGGCCTGCCCTGCCTCGCCGAAGCGTCCATGGCCAAGCTGTTCGCGTCCGAAGCGGCCGAAGCGATCGTGTCCGGCGCGCTCCAGACGCTGGGCGGCTATGGCTATCTGGAGGAATATGGCGTCGCCAAAATATACCGCGATGTCCGCGTCTGCCAGATTTACGAAGGCACGTCGGACATCCAGCGCATGGTCATCGCGCGCAGCCTTTAAGCAGGAGTCATAAGATGCAGAACGATCCCATTGTCATCGCCAGCTATGCCCGCACGCCGATGGGCGGGTTCCAGGGCGCATTGTCGGCGGTCAAGACCACCGATCTGGGCGCAGCGGCGGTCAGGGCCGCGGTGGCGCGCGCGGGCGTGGCGGCCGATGCGGTCGATCGCATCTATATGGGCTGTGTCCTGCCCGCTGGTCTGGGGCAAGCGCCTGCGCGACAGGCGGCGCTGGCGGCTGGCCTTGGCCTCAATACCGAAGCGACCACGGTCAACAAGATGTGCGGTTCGGGGATGCAGGCCGCGATCATGGCGCATGAGGCGCTGGCCAGCGGCGCGGCGGACATCGTGATCGCAGGCGGTATGGAAAGCATGAGCAATGCGCCCTACGCCTTGCCCAAGCATCGCTCTGGCGCGCGGATCGGCCATGACCGCATCGTCGACACGATGATGATGGACGGCCTGGAGGACGCCTATGAACCGGGCAAGGCGATGGGCGTGTTCGCGGAAGAAGCGGTGCGCGACTATCAGTTCACGCGCGCGGATCAGGACGCCTATGCCGTCCGCTCGCTCGAACGCGCCAATGCCGCGATCGGCAGCGGGGCCTTCGCCCGCGAAATCACGCCCGTCACGGTCAAGGGGCGCGGCGGCGACACGATCGTCGATACCGACGAGCAGCCGGGCAAGGCCAAGCCCGACAAGATCCCGTCGCTCAAGCCCGCTTTTGTCAAGGACGGCACGATCACCGCCGCCAATGCCTCCTCCATATCGGACGGCGCGGCGGCGCTGGTCATGACCCGCGCCAGCGTGGCGGCGAAGCTTGGCCTCAAGACTGTGGCCAAGGTCGTCGCCACCGCCGGTCATGCGCATGAGCCGTCCAAATTCACCACCGCGCCGGTGCCTGCCATGCGCAAGGTGCTGGAGAAAGCCGGCTGGTCGGTCGCCGATGTCGATCTTTTCGAAGTCAACGAAGCCTTTGCCGTGGTCGCCATGATCGCCGCGAAGGAACTGGGCATCCCGGCCGACCGTATCAACGTCAATGGCGGCGCGACCGCGCTCGGTCATCCGATCGGCGCATCGGGCGCGCGCATTCTGGCGACTTTGATTGCCGCGCTGGAGACGCGCGGCCTGAAGCGTGGTGTGGCCAGCCTGTGCATTGGCGGTGGTGAAGCCACGGCGATGGCCGTCGAATTAATCTGAAGGGGACAGCGAGATGGACATCAAAGACGTAGCGGCGATCGTCACCGGCGGCGCATCAGGCCTGGGCAAGGCGACCGCGACGATGCTGGCGCAGCAAGGCGCCAAGGTCGCGATCTTCGACCTGAATGAAGAGGCAGGACAGGCGACCGCGCAAGCGCTGGGAGGTGTCTATGTCGCTGTCAATGTTGCGGACGAGGCCAGCGTTTCGGCGGGTCTGGACGCGGCGGAAGCGGCGCATGGCGTCGCCCGCATCCTCGTCAACTGCGCCGGGATCGCTCCGGCGATCAAGACGGTGGGCAAGGAAAATGCGCCGCATCCGCTTGATGCCTTCGCCAAGACGGTGACGGTCAATCTGATCGGCAGTTTCAACATGATCGCCAAATTTTCCGCCCGGCTTGCCGCTGCGGAAGAGATAGACGGCGAACGCGGCGTCATCGTCAACACCGCATCGGTCGCGGCCTATGACGGGCAGATCGGCCAGGCGGCCTATAGCGCGTCCAAGGGCGGCGTGGTCGGCATGACCCTGCCGATCGCCCGCGACCTGGCCCAGCACAAGATCCGGGTGATGACGATCGCGCCCGGCATCTTCCTGACGCCGATGCTGGAGGCCTTCCCGCAACAGGTGCAGGACGCATTGGGCGCGCAGGTGCCGCATCCCAGCCGCCTGGGCAAACCGGCTGAATATGCGCAACTGGTGGAAAGCATCGTCCGCAATCCGATGCTGAATGGCGAGGTCATCCGCCTGGACGGCGCGATCCGCATGGCGCCGCGCTGATAAAAAAGCCCCCGGATCGGCGTGCAGTCCGATCCGGGGGCGGGCAAGACCGGCCTCAAAGGCCGGATTCCTTATCGGCTGGGCGCCAGTCGCATCGCCGCGCCGCCGCCCGGCGCCAGCCACAGGTCGTAGCGGTCGCCCTTGCGGAACGTCCGCGTCTCATAGGCGATCCTGTGGCGGGCGTCGCTAAGATAGGTCGCGCCCTCGCCATCTTTGTAGATGGTGGCATTGTAGGTCTTGCCCGGTTCCAGATAGTCGAAGTTCAACGTCACCGTCCGCGCGGTCGCGTCGTTGACGCCGCCGACATACCAATTCTCGCTGTTGCGATCCTTGCGCGCGAACATGGCATAGTCGCCCACTTCGCCTGCGATCAGATGGCTTTCGCTCCAGTCGGCCGGGACTTTCGCGATGAAATCCAGTTCCTTTGGATATTTGGCCAGCGTCTCGACAAAATCCGCTGCCATCTGGATCGGGGAGTAAATGGCAAGATAGAGGCCGAGTTGCTTCGCCAAGGTCGATGCCAGCGGGGCATGGTCCGCCCCCTCCAGGCTCAGTACGCCGGGCGTGAAGTCCATCGGGCCGGACAGCAGCCTTGTATAGACCAGCGTGGGTTCATGGTCCGGCCCGTTCGCAAATCTGCCCCAGGCATTATATTCCATGCCGCGCGCGCCTTCGCGCCCGACCCAGTTGGGATAGGTGCGGCGCAGGCCGGTATCCTTGATCGGTTCATGCGCATTGACCGCGACATGATATTTAGCCGCCGTCTCCACGACGCGCAGATGATGTTGCGCCATGCGCTGGCCGTCATGATATTCCATATGCGTTTCGCCAGGCTTGTCCCCCGGCGCGATGATGCCGCCCGCGTCGGCGACATAGCCGGTCTTGACGACATCCACGCCAAGACCGCCATAAAGCTTCATCGCGTCGTCCAACTGCGCTTCATAATTGGCGATATTGCCGCCGGTTTCGTGATGCCCGATCAAGTGGACGCCCTTTGTCTTCGCATAGGCGGCAAGGCCCGGCAGATCGAAGTCGGGGGTCGATTGCGTGTAGCTGAAGTCATCGCCATGGCCGAACCAGTCGCCGTTCCAGCCCTTGTCCCAGCCTTCGACCAGCACGCCGCGGAAGCCATGTTTGGCGGCGAAATCGATATATTGCTTCGTGCGGGTGGTGGTGGCGCCATGCTTCGGCCCTTCGGCCCAGCTCCAGTCGCCCCGGATCATGCCCCACCAGATGCCGATATATTTGGCGGGTTGGAACCAGCTGACATCGCCCAGCTTGTTGGGTTCGTTGAGGTTGAGTTCCAGATCATTTTCGACCAGCCCCGCCGCACTGTCGGCGATGCGGATGGTCCGCCAGGGCGTGTTGAACGGCAGGCCGCGGATCACCTGTGCGCCCTGCGACGAGGGCGAGAGCGTGGTGCGGAAGGTCTGGCCAGACGCGCGCTTCAGCCAATAGGCCGCATAATCGACCAGCGCGGCTTCGTGGAAGCTGAGATGCGTGCCGTCGTCCAGCCGCATGGTGATGGGCGTATGGGCGGTCGAGACAGCGTCGATCGGCGTATTCTGATAGACCTGCTCGTAGCGGTTCCATTCGCCGCCCGGAATCCACCAAGCCGTGCCCTTGGGCGCGATGTCGAACTCGGTCGTCTCGTCGGCGATCTTCATGCGGCTCAGATTGGGCTGCGCGGGCAGTTCGTAGCGGAAGCCGACGCCGTCATCGAACAGGCGGAAATGCACGTTCATCAGCCGCGCGCCCTGCACGTCGGACTGGCGGAAGCGGACCGTCACTTCATTATAGCGGTCGGTGACGAAGCGGCGCTCACCCCAGGGCTGTTCCCATCGATCATCGCCCTGGCCCTTGTCCGACCCGGCGATCGCAAAGCCGCGGACCATGTTAAGGCCGTCGGTCAGGATGAAGCCCAGCTTCGACGGCGCGATCAGCAGCTTGCCTTTGCGCGAGAGCGACCAGGTCGGGCGGCTGTCATTGTCGGTGGAGACGGTCAGGATGATCGAGCCATCGGGCGATGCGGCGGTGACGGCGGGGCGGGCCTCCTGCGCAACGGCCGGCGTCATGAAGACGAATGGAAGGGTCAGCGCGCAGGCGCGCAGCGACAGGTTCAGCATGGAGTCTCTCCTTATTCCTCGATCATCAGCGCGCCGAAGGGTGGCAGGGCGCCGGGCGTGGCGCCATTGACGGCGGACAGCAGCTTGTTGGTCGGGGCGATCTCTTCGGGCCAGGTCGCCGGTTTGGCCGACAGGTTGAACAGGCAGAGCAGCGACTGGCCGTCGGCGGCGCGGCGGAACAGCAGACGCTGGTCGTCGGCGACCAATATCTCCAGGCTGCCGTGGCGCAGCGCCGGGTTCGCCTTCCGCAGCGCGAGCATCGCGCGGGTGTGGTTCAGCAGCGATGCAGGATCAGCCTCCTGCGCGTCGACCGCCAGCGCCAGATGATCGGCACCATGGGGTAGCCAGGGTTCGACACTGGAAAAGCCCGCTTGCGCGGCATCGGCAGCCCATGGCAAAGGCGTGCGCGCGCCGTCCCGCGACAGGGTCAGCGGCCAATTGGCGATCGCTTCGGGATCTTGCAGCTTGTCGAAGGGGATATCGACCTGGGTGATCCCCAATTCCTCGCCCTGATAGAGGATCGCGTTGCCGCGCAGCGCCACCAGCAGCATCGCCTTCAGCCGTCCGAACGCCGGGCGATCCTCCGCCGCGCACCAGCGGGACAGCGCGCGCGGCGCATCGTGATTTTCGAACGCCCAGCTCGGCCAGCCCATGCCCGGTTCATCCGGCCAGCGATCGACCGTGTCAGCCACCAGAGCGGGCGTCAGCGCGTCGGCATAGAGGAAGTTGAAGCCATAGGCGCTGTTGAGGTGGGTTTCGCCCGCCGTATAGGCCTTCATCTCCGTCTCTGACAGGTCGCCGCCGACCTCCGCCACGGTGAAGATCGCGCCATATTCGTCGCAGAGCGTGCGGATTCGCTTGATGAAATCGACTACGCCGGGGTGAGACTGACTATATGTCTTGATCTGGAAATCGAAGGACCGCGTGCGCGGCTTGCCGGTGTCGGGCGCTGGCGGATTGTCGCGCAGTTGCGGGTCGTGCATCGAATGGTTGAGCGCGTCGAGACGGAAGCCATCCACTCCGCGATCGAGCCAAAAGCGCATCGCGTCCAGCAGCGCATCCTGCACCGCCGGGTTGTGGAGGTTGAGCTGCGGCTGGCTGCTCAGAAACTGGTGCATATAATATTGGCCGCGCCGCGCGTCCCAGGTCCAGGCCGGGCCGCCGAACACCGACTGCCAGTTGTTGGGCGGGGTGCCGTCTTCCTTCGGATCGACCCAGACGAACCAGTCGGCCTTTTCACTCGTCCGGCTGGCGCGGCTTTGCGCGAACCAGTCATGAAGGTCGGAGGTATGGGCATAGACCTGATCGATCGTGACCTTCAGGCCGAGCGCATGGGCGCGCGCCACCAGCGCGTCGAAATCGGCCAACGTGCCGAAAATCGGATCGACATCGCAATAATCAGCGATGTCATAGCCGAAATCGCGCATCGGCGACGTGAAGAAGGGCGAAATCCAGATCGCGTCCGCGCCGAGCCGGGCGATATGCTCCAGTCGCTGGGTGATCCCATTCAGGTCGCCGATGCCGTCATGATTGCTATCCTGAAAACTGCGCGGATAGATTTGATAGATCACCGCGCCCTTCCACCAGGGCTGATCGGTCGATGTCGTCGCAAGCGTCATGAAGGAGCTTTCCGGTTCAGGGTTTGGCGGCGCAGACGGCATAGCCGAAGGCGGGGAGAGCGAGGGCCAGGCTGCCCGGCGCTTGCGGGGTGACAGGGCAGGCGCCGATCAGCGACGTGAAGCCGCCGCTGGCCGGATCGACCGCGACAGGGCCAACATAAGGCGTCGCGGCGGTATTGAACGCGACCAGCACTTCGCGGCCCGTATCGGGGTCGATGCGCGACACCGCGAACAGGCCGGGCTTGTCCGAACTGGCGCGCAGGATCGTCGCGCCGCGCGACAGGGCTGGCGTGGCGCTGCGGATTTTCGCCAGCGTTGCGATTGCGCGATAGAGAGGCTGGTCGGTGCGGAAATTGTCCGTCGCGGTGGTTGCGTGCGTCCCGACCAGCCGTTCCGCATTATATTCGGCGACCTGCGAGGCGAACATGTCGTGCCGCGCCTGCTGATCATTGCCCGTGCCGGCGAAACCCTGTTCATCGCCATAATAGAGCGTCGGCACGCCGCGCAGCGTCAGCAACATCGCATGGCCCAGCAGGGCGCGCGCCAGTTCCTCCTCCGCGCTGATGCCGGGCTTGGCCTGACGCAGAAACCAGGCAAAGCGACCCGCGTCGTGATTGCCGAGGAAGGTCGGCAATTGCAGCGCCGCCGCCTTGCCGCCTTCGTAGAGGGCATCATCATCCCCCAGCCGCGCCAGCATGTCGGTGCCGCTCTTGCCGCTGGCTGCATCCACGGCCGCGCGCATGAAGGCGAAGTCCAGCACGGCGGGAAATCCGGCGTTGCGCGTCCAACTGGCCAGCAAAGCCGGATCATAGGCGTCGGTGGCGACTTCGCCGAAGACATGAAAATTCGGGATGCCCTTTGCCGCGGCATGGGCGCGGATGGCGGGGATAAAGGCGCGCCAGAATTCCGCATTCACATGGCGTGCGGTGTCGATGCGGTATCCATCGATGCCGAAGCGATCGATCCAGCCTGTATATATCTCGATGAAGCCGGCAACGACGCGGGGGTTTTCGGTGGCGAGGTCGTCCAGCCCGACGAAATCGCCATATTGCGAACTTTCGCCCTTCCAGTCGGTGTCGCCGCGATTGTGATAATAGATGGGGTCGTTGAGCCAGGCGGGGACTTTGACCGTCTTCTCGCCCTTCGGCACGACCGGGGTGTAGGCGAAGGCCGGATCGGTCAGCTTCGCCCAGTTGGCCGCGCTGCTGTCCCGGTCGCCGGCGAACCCCGCGTTGATCGGCTGGCCCGCCGCGCCGCCCCGGCGCAACCAGGGATAGGCCCCCTTGCTGCGATAAGACGCTGCGCTGGTCGGGCTTTCGCGATATTGGATCACATCGGCCGTATGGTTGGCGATGATGTCCATATAGACTTTCATGCCGCGCTTGTGCGCCGCATCGACCAGCGCCTTGAAGTCGGCGTCGCTGCCGAAATGCGGATCGACGGTAGTGAAATCCGTCACCCAATAGCCGTGATAGCCCGCGCTTTCCTGCCCCTTGGCGCCCTGCACCGGCTTGTTCTTGAACACCGGCGCCAGCCAGATCGCTGTCGCACCCAAGCCCTGTATATAGTCGAGCTTCGCCGTCAGCCCCTTCAGGTCGCCGCCATGATAGAAGGCGCGCGAGGTGGGATCATAGCCGGTCTGGAGCGGGCCGCCCTTCAGGCCGCCCTTGTCATTACTGCGGTCGCCATTGGCGAACCGGTCGGGCAGCACGAAATAGACGATCTCCTGCGCCGGCGTGCGGGCGCGCAGGTCGGCCAGCGTGTCGGCCATCGCCAGCGGCGCGCCCACGAGAGCCGCGCCGATCCCGGCGGCTGTCACGAACAATCTCGTGGCCGTTCGACCCATAAGGGGCACCCCTCTGCTTGAACCTTTGAAAAAAGGCCCGGCGACGACAAGGTCGCCGGGCCACTCTACACATCAGAAGCGGTAGTTGAAGCCCGCCATGAAGCGGCGGCCATAGCTTTGATAGTTGCGGATCTGGATCGATGCGCCGGTATCGACCGACACGAAGGGTTCGTCGGTCAGATTCTGGCCTTGTAGGAAGATCGCCAGCCCCTCCAGCGCGCTGCCCTTCTGGAAATCATAGCCGATCTGTCCATCAACGATGGTTTCGCTCAAGGCCCGGCGCAACTCGCGCTCGCCCCCGAAGCCGACGAACTGGCCGACGAAGGCGGAACGATAGCGCGCCGAAGCGCGGGCGTTGAAGCCCCATTTCTCGAAGAAGATCGTGGCGTTGGCGACCCAGCGCGAATAGTCGGGCAGGTCTTCCGATGCAGCGCCGACGCCCGGCTTGATGCTGGTTTTGGTATAACCCACGCCGCCGGTCAGGCCAAAGCCGTCCAGCGCGGGCGTCACGATGTCGAACGGCACCGTGCCGGCGACTTCGAAGCCATAGAGCTTGCCACCCTTGCCGTTGACCGGACGGGTCAGCGTGCCGTCAGGATCGGTGACGCCCGGCGGCAGCACGACCGGCAGGCCGGTATAATCGAACGCCGCGGTTTCCCGATAGACATAGCTTTCCAGCTTCTTGGCGAACAGTTGCAGGCTGACATAGCCCTTGGTCCCGAAATATTTCTCGACATTCAGGTCCGCCGCCCAGGCGCGATAGGGGCGCAGGGTAGGGTTGCCACCCGTGCCGGTGATGACCCCGCTGGCGGTGTTATAGCCATAGTCCAGGCTGACCTTCATATCCTCGAACCGGGGACGCTGGATTTCCCGCGCGGCCGCCAGGCGGACGATGAAATCGCTGGGAAAGCGCAGCGACAGGTTCATACTGGGCAGCACATCCCAATAATTGTCGCCCCGTGTCGTCGGCACCAGATCGGCCGCCGCCAGGTTCACGAAACCGCGCGACTTCTGTTCGGTATTCTGGGCCAGCACGCCGACATTGCCGGTCAGCTCGGCCGAACCCACTTCCGACTTGATATTGGCCATCAGATAGGCGGACATCACCCGCTCGGTCACCGAATAGGCCTTGGCCGGCACATCCTTGCTGGGGTTCAGCGTCTTGATATAGACGCCGTCGCTGAGCAGCTTGAACGGGTCGTAGGACAGGATCGGGCCGATGCCCAGGAAGCTCAGGTCCGTCGCGGCCAGACGATATTGCTCCGGCAGCACCAGCGACGTTGCGCCATTGGCCAGGTTCAGCACATATTCTTCGGGCGTCTTGGCCTTGGTGCGGTCGACATAGCCCAGGCCCGCGGTGACCTTCGACAGGAAGCCGCTCTCGATCTCCTTGCCGAACTCGATCTGATAGCTTTTGATCTCATCATCGATGATGCGGTTGTTATAATAGCCTTCCTGATGGCCCAGCGGCGCGCCTGCGCCCCAACCCAGCGGATCGGTCAACACCATCAGATTGGGGTCGCTATAGTCGAGCTGGTGGCTGGTGAAATGGGTGCCCTTGCCGTCGCTGACGAAGTCCAGCGTATCTGTCGCGCCATTGCCGGGACCATAGCCGGTGCCGGCATTGGATTCGAGCGACAATTCGCTGCGGTCGGTGCGCGAATAGCCGAAATCGAAGCTGGCCGACCAGCCATCGTCGCCGGCATATTTGCCGTTGAAGCCACCCGAAAAGATCTTCGACTTGCGCTCATAGCCATGGTTGTTGACCACCGCCTCGACACCAGTGAACGTGCCTTTATTGATGAAATCGCCGTCGGCGCCGATGCTGGCTGGGACCAGCGTCGCGCCGCTCCAGTAGAGCGGAAATTCGACGCCGCGCTTGATCTGCTTTTCCTTGAAGTCGCCATAAAAGCCGTCGAAGGTCAGCAGCAGCGTGTCGGTCGCCTGCACCTGCACCGCGCCCTGGATGCCCAGGCGCTTCAACTGGGTGGACACGCCGAACGGCTTGATGCCGCCGATCACCTTGTCGCCATCCGGTCCGTCGGCATAGCCCCAGGCTTCGAACTCCTTCGACTGATAGGGTTCGTCATTATAGGCGGCCGACAGCGACACGCCGATGCGGTCGCCCGCGAACTGGCCGACATAGGTGCCGGTCAGGCGATAGCCCTTGTCCTTACTGTCGGCATTGACCTTACCCAGATCGGTATAGACGCCGCGGGCGCCGACCGAGAACAGTTCCTTGCCATAGTCGAGCGGACGGATGGTGCGGATGTCGACAGTGCCGGCCAGACCCTGGTTGATCAGGTTGGCCTGGGGCGACTTGAACACATCGACGCGGCTGACGACTTCGGAGGGATATTGGTCGAATTCGACATTGCGCTGTTCGCCGGTGGACGTCTGGGGACGGCCGTTGAGCGTGGTCGAGGAGAGGTCGGCGCTGGCGCCGCGGATCGCGATCGAATTGGCGCGACCGAACAGTCGCTGCGACGTCAGGCCGGGCAGGCGGGCGATGGATTCGCCGATCGATGCGTCGGGCAGCTTGCCGATATCTTCGGCCGACACCGATTCCACGATCTGCGCGGCGTTCTTCTTGACGTTGACGGCGCTCTGCAACGCGGCGCGGAAGCCGGTAACGACGATCGTGTCGCTGGCCGCATCCTGCGGCGCAGCGTCGGCCTGCGGCGCGTCCTGGGCGAAGGCGGGGCTGGCGGCCGTCGCCATGATAGCCAGAAGCGATGCGCCGAACAAACGGACGCGATGATGATGATGAGCCACTTTTATCCTCTCCCCCATGGACACCGGACAGACCCTGTTCGCCGGTGCTGGAAACCCTGGCCGCAAGCATGGCTGTGCAGCGCCACGTTCCTGCGGATGGGCCGGTCATACGCCCAGTTCGCGCCACCCGGCCATAAGGCATACGTATACGCATATATGCACAGGCCCCGACTGTGGCCGTCATGTCACGATGGGCCTTGCCCGAAAGGACGCAATTGCCTTGTTTTCAGGGTGGCCCTACCATGGCTGTGGCGTATCGACCGCGCCGGGAGAGGGATATGGGGCGCCAGCCCAGTAGCAAGCCGACCAGCTTCGACATCGCCTATCTGGCCGGCGTGTCTCAGCCCACGGTCAGCCGCGCGCTGCGCGGATCGCGATCGGTCAGCCTGGCCACCCGCCAACGAATCGAGGCGATTGCGCGCGAACTCAACTATTCGGTGGACAAGAACGCCTCGTCGCTTCGATCGCAGCGTTCGAACACGATCGCGCTGCTGTTCTTCGAAGACCGCACGCCCGACGAATCGAACATCAACCCCTTCTTCCTGGCGATGCTGGGGTCGATCACGCGGCAATGCGGCGCGCGCGGGCTGGACCTGCTCATCTCCTTCCAGAAAATGGAGGACGACTGGCATGTTCGTTACCAGGATAGCCACCGCGCCGACGGTCTCATCCTGCTCGGCTATGGCGACTATACGCTCTACGCCCGGCGGCTGACCGAACTGGTCGATCATGGCACGCATTTTGTGCGCTGGGGGTCCGCGGGGGAGGACACGATCGGCCCGACGGTGGGGTCGGACAATGTTGGCGCGGGCCGCCTGGCCGGCGAGCATCTGCTCAGTCTGGGTCGCCGCCGCATCGCCTTTCTGGGCCAGGCGGACGAACATTATCCCGAATTTGCCGATCGTTACACCGGCCTGTGTCAGGCTATGGCCGCGTCCGGCATCGCCCCCGACCCGGCGTTGCAGGTCGATGCGCTGACCGCCGAGGATGCCGGCCATGCCGCCGCCCGGACGCTGATCGCGCGCGGCGCGCCGTTCGATGCGATTTTTGCAGCGAGCGATCTGATCGCGATTGGGGCGATGCGCGCGCTGGCGGAGGCGGGATTGTCCATTCCGGGCGACGTCGCCATTATCGGCTTCGACGATATTCCCGCCGCCAGCCTGACCACGCCCCCTCTGACCACCATCATGCAGGACATGAAGGGGGCCGGCGAATTGCTGATCGACACGCTGGTCGCACAGGTGGAGGATCGGCCCCTGCCGCCCTGCACGCTGGGAACCAGGCTGGTCGTGCGGCGCAGCACGGCCGGATGGGGGCAGGGTTAGTTCTGCGGCACGGCCGTTCGGCCCGGAACGACCAGATTGAGTATGACCGCGACGACCGCAGCCGGCAGCACGCCGGACGCCAGGATGATGCGCGCGGACGCGGGCAGATGCGACAGCGCGTCCGGTTCGAGCTCCAGCCCGATGCCCAGCGACAAGGCGAGGCCGAAGATCAGCATGTTGCGCTGTGTCCAGGCGACCGCCGACAGCATGGACAGGGCGGCAGACGCGACCATGCCGAACATCAATATCACCCCGCCGCCCAGCACCTCGATCGGGATGGTGGTGATGGCCGCGCCGATTTTGGGCGCCAATCCGCACAGCACCAGGAACAGCGCGCCGACCGTCACGACATGGCGGCTGACGATGCCGGTGATGGCGATCAATCCCACATTCTGGCTGAAACTGGTGTTGGGCATGGCCCCGAACAGAGCCCCGATCGCCGTCCCCACACCGTCGGCGGCTGTCGCGCCGATCAGTTCGCTGTCGCGCGCCGGGCGACCGACATTGGCTTCGCAGATGGCGGACACGTCAGCGATCGATTCGATCGCGGAGATGAAGCCCATCAGGCAGAATCCCACTATCGCGGACGCGGACAGGGCGAAGCCGAAATGGAACGGATCGGGCAGCATGACGACAGGCGCGACGCCGATCGGGGCCAGCGACACCCGGCCCATGGCGGCGGCGAGGGCATAGCCCGCCAGCAGCCCCAGCAGGACCGACGCGGTGGAACACAAGCCTCGCGCGAAAAAGCTGAGCCCCAGCGTCGTGACGATCACTACGCCCGCCAGCAGCCAGCCCGCCCCCGCGCCATAGGCCGGCGTGCCCTGCGCCATGACCCCGCCGGCGGCATATTGGATGCCGACCCGCATCAGCGACAGGGCGATCATCAGCACGACCAGACCCGTAACCAGCGGTGGCAGGGCGAACCGGATACGGCCGACAAACATGCTCAATACCGCATGAAACAGCCCGCCGCACAGCGCCGCGGCGGTCAGTTCCGCCATGGCCTCCACCCCGCGCCCGGCGCAGATCGGGATGATGACCGGCAGAAAAGCGAAGCTGGTGCCCTGCACCAGGGGCAGGCGCGCGCCCACCGGCCCTACGCCCACGGTCTGGAGCAGGGTGGTCAGCCCGGCGAACAGCATCGCCATCTGGATCATGTAGATGAGCGCGCCGGGGTCCGCCGAGCCATAGCCGAACCCGGCGGCGCCCGCGATGATGATGGCGGGCGTGATGTTGCTGACGAACATGGCCAGCACATGCTGGATGCCCAGCGGAATGGCGACGGCCAGGCCGGGGAAATGATCGGGATCGCGCGCCTGCGCCGCCGTCATGCCCATCGGCTGCCCAGCGGCGGCCTGCGGTACGGCGAGCGGCGCTGCGGTCATTGCGGCGGCGCCTGCTCGAAACGGTCCCAATGGTTCAGCAGTTCGTCCACGACTTTGGACCCGACCAGATACAGGCTTTCAAGCGATGCCCGCATCCCCGAATAGCCCTCATTCTCCCGCATCAAATTGTCGGCGGCGGCGACGCCTTCGGGCGGCATGGAAAAATTGCTGCCCGACCGCAGCACCATGACCCGGTCCTTGTCCACCCGGCCCGCGCGGGTGAGATAGGCGATGGCTTGCAACGTCCCCGTTTCCTCCATGGCGGAGGTGACGAACTCTCCCTTGCCGCTGGTGGAATAGCGGGTGAAGTCGTCCGCCCAGCGGTTGAGCAGCTTGCCATGCCAGAAGGTCATGGCGGAAAACTGGTCGCCGATCAGGACGAAGGGCGGTTTTTGCGCATTGGGATAGCCTTTGTAGCGCGCACGTTCCTGCTGGATGCCGACATCGTCGGGAATGACGACGTCCCTGGTCAGGGCGAAAGCCCAATCGACCAGCTTGGGGTTGAGCGCGAACACCCGGCCTTCGGTGATGGGCGGGCTCGTGTCGCCCGGTCCCTTCTTGTCGAGAGGGAAGAAGCCCGACGTCCAGTCTTTGGGAATTTCGCGCGCATCGATTTCATGCGCCAGGTCGCCGTCGACGCTGTAACGCGCCCAGGCGGCCGATCCGATCGATGCATCCTGCGGATCGATGCCGGCGATCCCGGCCACCAGCCAATAGGCTTTGCCGAGGTCGAAGCGCGGGTCGAGGCCCAGCGCCATGGTCGCGTTGGCGGACCGCGCGGTGCCGACACCCGTCACGATGGCCAATATCTGGCTTTCGGGATTGTAGAAGAGGTCGTGATAGCCCTGCGGAAAGGGGATGCGCGTGTCGAGATGCCGCCTTTCCTTCCACAGCTGAAATTCGCCGGGCGCATCGCCTTCATCCGCGCCGATCTCGAACATGGTGACGATGACCATGCGCACTGGCAGCGTCGCGGCGCAGGGTTTGGTCGGCACGCAGGCGAGCACGGTTTCGAGCGGCCCTGACTTGACAGTGACAGGCTCGACGGGCGGGGTGGCGGCAGGGGCCGCCGCGGCGCAGGCCAGGATGGCGAGCGGCAGGACGCAGCGGGAAAGGGAGCGCATCGGGGTTCCTTGACAATAGCGGCAGGAGCGCTCGTTACGGGGCGCTCCTGCGATCAGGCATCAGAATTTATAGACGGCGGACGCCTGGAAGCTGCGCGGCCGTTCCGGCAGGACGATGGTGCTGCCGAACAATTCGGTGAAGTTGGCGCGGAAATATTTCTCGTTGGTCGCGTTCTTCACCACCAGCCGCAACAACATCGGCCCGGTTTCGAACGATACGCCCAGGTCCACGGTGGTGTAGGCCGGCAACTTTACGGCCTGGCTTTGGCCCGAATAGACCGAATCGACATGCACCAGGCTGCCCGACAGGGCGAGACCGAAGTCGAACGCATAGGTCGCGGTGGCCGAGAACATGTTCTGCGGAATACCCGCGCGCTTGGAATCGCTCTTGCTGTTGATCGGCACCAGCCCGATCGGCTGACCGCCCAGGAACAGGGTGGGGTCGGAGACGTTCACCAGATCCTCGATGCCGAAGAAGCTGAACAGCGTGCCGTCCTGCAACGCGGTCAGATTATAGACATTGGTGTGGGTATAGGCGCCGGTCACCAGTAGGTGCCGATCGACTGACCACCGCAGTTCGGCCTCCAGCCCCTTGGTTTCGACCGACTGGTTCACTGTGATCGACTGGATGTTAAAGTCGGTGCGCTTCTGCTTGTAGACGGAGACGGCTGCGTAGAGCTTGTTGTCGAGCCAGCTGCCTTTGATGCCGCCTTCATAGAGTTTGGAGGCGGACAGGAAGGTGCCGCCGGCGACATCGGCCGGATAGATTTCCGCGCCCTGACCCGCGATCACCGTCGATTGCTTCGCGATGGTGCCGTAGGGGATCAGGCCGAAGGGCAGTTTGTAGGAGGCGCTGCCCGACCAGGACCAGGCGCCCTTGCTGCCGCTGGCATTGTTCGCCGCCAGGCCGGCGGCAGGTGCCTCCAGCTTGGTCGTGATATTCGTTGCCTTGACGTCCAGATGGTCGTAGCGCGCGCCCAGCGTCACATCCAGGCCGAAGGCGAAGTCGAGATCGACCAGCCCCGCCAGCGCCAGATCGCTATAATGGCCGACGACATAATTGGTGTAGTCGCAGTCGCATTCAGTCGACAGCAGGCGATCCGACAAGGCGTCATAGCCCACCGTCAGATCGACGCGGTGGAAATATTCATAGTTGAAGTCATCGCCATGCGCGAATTTGGTGTAGCGAACCGAAGGTGAGAGCTGGAAGGAGAATTTGCCCGCGCTGCTTTCCAAAGTCTTGGATGCGACGATTTTGTCCTCGATCACCCAACTGTCGTGGAATTGCGAGAAGCCATAGGCGTTCTCGTTAATATTTTCATAGCTGTCGTAAAACCACTGGTTCTTCAGCTCGAAACCACTGTCGGCGGTGTAGATGGCGTCGAAATAGAAGGTCGAACCGCGGTTGACCAGTCTGTCGTCCTTGCCGGTCAGCACATTGCGGCGACTGAGCTTCGTCGTGCCTGTGTTGGTCAGCGCCAGGCTGGGATAGGCGGAGGTGAAGCAGGCGTCGGTAAAACCGCTGGCGAAGGGGCTGAATGTGCTATCGGGGCAGGTGAAGTTGCCGAAGATCGATAGGCCGCCGGGCACCGATGCATTGATTTCCTGCTGCGAAATCTGCCCGTCGCCGCTGGTGTCGAGCGGCTGGGCCTGGCCGGTGATATAGGTGCCGTCATCCACCAGCGCCTGGGTCAGGCGGTTCCAGCCACCATTTTGCTGGCCTTTGTAATTTTGATACTGGCCGCCAAATTCAATGCGGACATGGTCGGACAGGTCGGTGTCGAAGGAGCCCTGCAGGATGGTCTGCTTGGTCCACATGTTGCGATAATAGCTGCCGTCATCCTCATATTGGCCGAACAGGCTGTAGCCGAATTCCTGCTCGCCGATCTTGAGCGGGCCGGAGACATTGCCCTTGACGACATTCATGTCCCAACTGCCGCGCGTATAGCTGATTTCGCCGCTCGCCTTGTCGCGCAGCTTGCCGTCGGCGACGCGCGCCGATTTGGGCACGAAATTCATGTAGCCGCCGGTCTTGGACGGGCCGAAGATCGGCGATGCCGGGCCGCGGACGATGTCGATCCGGTCCGATGCGCCGATGGGCGTGGGATAGTTGCCCGGATTGTCCAGGCGGCGCATACCGCGGAAATAGACTTCGCCGGGCGTGCCGCGAATGTCGAGCGCGCCGCCGACGCCGAAGAAACTGTTGGTGAAGGTGCCGGGCGCCTGTGCGACCAGATCATAAATGTCGGTGATGCCGAACCGCTCCATCTGCTCGCTGCTGATGGTCGATGCGGAGCGTGGCGTTTCAAGGATCGTCTTGTCGAAGCCGAAGATCGACCCGACATTCTTGATCGGCAATGCGTCGAGCGCGCCCGTCACCACGATTTCGGCGGTCGGCTCCGGCGCATCCTCTGGCGCGGGCGTCTGCGCCCAGGCGGCGGAACTCAGCCCAGGGCTTAGGGCGGTGCAGGATAGCAGCGCCAGCGTGGCGATGGCGGTCGATCCGGTCCGAAAACGATGCTGCGGCGCAGCTTTATGTGCGACGCGATGAAAAGGCAGATAATTCGCCATGATGAGCCCCCTTTATGATGGCGGCGAAGCGTAAATCCCCACGGCTTCGCCAGCCGGTTGTCCCTGCTGCCTGCCTCTCCCATGAAGATTTTTGATGCTGCAATGCGTCATGCTAATATTTCTGACACGCCGCAGCAAAGAAAATGTCTTATTTTTATCGTTCTTCTGTTCAGGGTCGGTCGGCCTATTATGGTCCGATCGACTTGCTTAGATTGAGCACGGTAACATCTTCGAAAATCTGGAAATCTTCCTCCAATTGAACTTGAAGTGCGGCTTTGGCGCTGGATCGTGCGAGGCTGCGGCAGCGATCGTCGGTCCACCCTGCCGTGCAAGGCGAGACGCGCGCGCCCACATGCCTGTCCGCCCAGATGCTCGTCCCGTCGATGAACGCCTGCTCCAGGCTGGTGCGCGCCATCTGCTTGAGGTCCGCATAGCCCATGCCTTGCTCGCGCGCGGCGCGCTGATATTCCTGGGTCATGTCGGTGCGCAATATGCCCTGGTCGTCGGTCGACAGCAGCGTCGGGACACCCGCCCGGCGATAGAGGCGCAGCGGGTGATCGTCGCCCTTCACCCCCAAAATCACCGCGTTGCTGGTCAGGTTGATTTCCACTGCAATATCATCGCGCGCCATGCGCGCGAGGGTGGCGACGGCGTCGTCCTCATAAGCGATGGCGGTGCCATGGCCGATCCGCTCCGCCCCGGCTTCCAGCGCCTTGGCGATATGGTGGCGCAAGGCAGCGGGCGGCACGAGGCCGAACGCCAGTTCGCCCGCATGGAGGGTGCGATGCACACGCGGATGCCGTTCCGCCAGGAAACGCAGCATCGCCATGTGCAGGTCATAGTCGCGCAGCGCGATCACCCAATCTTCCGGCTGGACGATGTTGATACCGACATAGCGTGGATCGCGATCGGCCAGGGCGAAGGCGAGGATCAGCGAGGTGAAGGCCTGCGCCGGGGGCAGGTCGCGCCATCCCCAGGCGAGATAGCGGATGGCGACGCCGCAGCCGGGGTCGGGCTTTGCGCCACCACAGGCCAGCGCCTTGCCCGCCGCCGCCTCGTTCGCATCCAGTTCCGCGATCGCCCGGTCGATGACGGGCTTGGCGTCCTTGATCGTCCGGCTGTAGAAAGCGGCCAGGCCGCTGGCGTCCACCGGCATGTCCGCCGCGCCCAGCGTCGCGGCGATCAGCGCTTGCGGATTGTGGATCAGTTCCAGATAGCCGACCCGATCGCCCGCCGCGACTTGCCGTGCAACGGCCAGCGCGCCGGCCTCAACCGACGGGCTGGTCGGACCTAACCGGTCGAAGCTTCCAAAAAATTGCGTATGGCCCGATGCGTCGTTGGCGCCCACGCCCTGCTGCACCCCCCGCGTCGACATGGCGTCGACCAGCCGGGCGAAGGCGAAGGGCGTCTGTTCGCTCATCCGCTTCACCGTCTGGGCTTGCGGGCAGGGCGGCGCGACGATGCGGGCGCCGCTGTCGTCCACGCACAGCCCCGCCTGCGCCGCCCAGCGCAGATAATCCTCCGCATAGGGCGTGCCGCCCAGATGATTGTGCAGGTCGCCGCCCTTGGGCATCGCTTTGAGGAACAGCCGCAGCGCGGGCGGGCTGTCCGCCAGCCTGTCGAACAGAGCGGCCGCGGCCGCTTCCCCGCTTGTCGTCTGCGCCGCAGCCGGCGACAGCACGGCCAGCGAGGTCATGAGGGCCAGGCCACGCTTCATTGCGGACCGGTTCCTGGCACATGATCCTTGTAGCTGTCCCAATGGCTCAGCAATTCATGCACCACCGGCACGCCAACGCGATAATTGGCTTCATAGGCCGCGACCTGGCCAGCGCCTTCGTCGGCGACGCTTTCGACCGCCGATCGGCCTGGCGGCGGCATGGACGGGTTGCTGCCGGTGCGTAGCACCAGCACCCGCGCCGGATCGACCAGCCCCTGTTTCGCGGCGATCGCCATGGCGCCGGCCAGCGACTGGCTTTCCATGTTGGTCATGGCGAAACGGCCCTTGCCGCCGGTCCACAGCTTCACCCAGTCGCGCGCCCATTGGGTGCGGCCGGGGCCATGCCAATAGCGCACCGACCCCAGCGTCTCGCCCATCAGCACGAAAGGCGGCTTTTGCGCATTGGGATAGCCCGCCCGGGCCGCGCGCGCCTTTTGCAACGCCGGGCTGTCGGGAATGGTCACATCCTTGGTGCGATCATAGGCCCATTGCGCCAGGCTCTGGTTCAGCTTCACCGACATGGTCAGCTTGCCGGTATCGGTGAAGCCAGCGAAACTCTCGGTATTGTGGGGCAGTTTGTTGGGCGCGTCGGCGCCGATCGCGAACAGGCCATAGGGCCAGTCTTTCGCCACTTCGCGGTCGTCAAATTCGCGCAGCGTGTCGCCCTGCACCACCCAACGCGACCAGGCCGCGCTGCCGACCGATGCGATTTGCGGATCGACCCCCGATATGCCGGTAAACAGCCAATAGGTCTTGCTGAAATCGAAACGCGGATCGAGCAACAGGCTCATCAACTGTTCGGCGACGCCGCCCAGCATCGTGTCCGGGCTGCCCCAGCACATGCCATATAGACCTGCCGCATTGCGGCGCAGCGGGTGCAGCGCGCCCCTGATCGGGATGACCTCGGTCAGCTTCTCGCGCTCGGCCCAGAGCTGAAACTCGCCAGGCGCATCGCCCATATCCGCGCCCGGCTCGAAATTGGCGACCACGATGACTTTGACCGGGATCGGCTTGACCGACGGCAGCATCGGAACGGGCGGTTCGGAAGCAAGGACAAAGGACGGACCGGCCAGCGCGGCAACCGTCGCGGCCATCGCCACCAATGCCTGTCTTGCGGATCCTGCCACCGTTGCATCCCATTATTTCGCCCTGCAGAGCGCGTAGGGGCTTGACCTGACGCGATCAAACGCAATGAATCCTACGGAGTGTTGCAAAAATTAGGGTGGGTCTATGCCGGCATTTTCGCGTTTTCTGCGTTACTTCATGGCGGTTGGAAGACTGGGTTCGATCCGCAAGGCGGCGGACGAACTCAATATCTCCGCTTCCGCCATCGACCGGCAGATTTTGAATGTGGAGGCGGACCTGGGAATGCCGCTGTTCGAGCGGCTGCCGACCGGCCTGCGCTTGACCGCCGCGGGGGAGATCATGATGGCGGCGGGAGGGCGCTGGCAAAAGAATTTGAGCGACGTGCGCGCCCAGATAGAGGATTTGCGCGGCCTCAAGCGCGGCCATGTCGATATCGCCATCATCGACGCGCTGGCCAAAGGCTATATTCCCGGCGCGATCCGCGCGATTCAGAGCCGATATCCGGGCATCACCATCGGCGTGCGGGTGCTGGAAAACGACCGGGTGCGCGACGCCATCGCCAGCGGCGAAGCGGATTTCGGCATATTGTTCGAACCGCAATCCTATCGCGACCTGACCGTGCGCTCCTTTGTCGAGGTCGTCCTGGGCTTCCTCACGCCCGCTGGCCATCCTTTTGGCGACCAGCGCGAAGCGCGTTTCTCCGCCTGCGCCGGATCACCGTTGATCGTCCCGGCCGAGCCTCTGGCGGTGTGCCAGCAGATCGCCGTGCTGGAAGGGACCAGCGGCCTCCAGATCGATCGCACGGCTAGTTCCGACAATATCCAGATGATCACCTCGCTGGTCATGCAAGGCGTAGGCATCGGCATATTGACCTCGCTCGACGTGATCACGGAAGTGCAGCGCGGCACCCTTTCCTTCACCCGCATTTCCGATCCGATCCTGCGGCCGATGACGCTGGCGCTCTGCACCGCGGCGGCGCGCACCCCTTCCTATGCGGCGGGGATCGTGCTGGGCGAGATAGAGAGCGGCTTTGCGCAACTCAGCTATCCCGTTTCGATCGAGCGCGCCGACCTCTGATCCGACTCGCAGCCGATTGCCCCCTTGGCGCGGGCGGGATAATCGGCATGGTCATGTCCATTCCCTGCCAACTGGATTCGCTTTTCATGAGCAGCACCGCTGAACCCGAACTTTTCTACATCGGCTATGACGCCTTCCTGGCCGACGTGCAGACCGTCGCGCGCCAGGTGGGGGAGGGCGACTGGACGCCCGACTTCATCATCGGCATCGGGCGCGGCGGGCTGGTTCCGGCCGTCTATATCTCGCACCAGCTCAAGCTGCCGATGCTTTCCATCGACCATAGCAGCAAGGTGCCCGGCTTTGCCGACGAATTGCTGGGCAAGGTCGCGGCCAAGAGCGCGGCAGGGGTAAAGCTGCTGTTCGTCGATGACATCAACGACAGCGGCGGCACGATCGACTATATCCGCCGCCTGCTGGCCGACAATCGCTGCGATGCTGGCAACCTGCGCTTCGCCGTGCTGATGTCCAACAGCCGGTCGCGGCAGACGGTCGATTATTGGGCGAGCATGATCGATCGCGACAGCGACAAGCGCTGGTTCGTCTTCCCCTGGGAATCGGTCGGCGCCAGCGACGATATCGTGGAGGAGGCGCTGTCCGTGCCTGAGCGCCTGTCCTGAGCGGGGACAAGAGCGTCCGCGACGGGCGGATGCGGATCTGCGTGTTTCTCGGTTCGTCGCCGGGGCGGCTGCCCGTCTATCGTGAGGCGGCGGAACAGTTCGGGACCCTGCTGGCGCAGCGCGGCATCGGCCTGGTCTATGGCGGCGGCACGGTCGGGCTGATGGGCGTGGTCGCCGATGCGGCCTGCGCCGCGGGCGGCGAAGTGATCGGCGTCATCCCCGAAGCGTTGCGCGCGCGCGAACATGACCATCAGGGGATCAGCGAACTGCATGTCGTCCAGACCATGCATGAGCGCAAGGCGCTGATGGCCAAGCTGGCGGACGGCTTCGTGACGCTGCCCGGCGGCATCGGCACGTTCGAGGAGATGTTCGAGGCGTGGTGCTGGTCGCAGCTAGGCTATCATGAAAAGCCGGTCGGGATGCTGGATGTCAACGGCTTCTACAGCGGCATGTCGGCCTTCATCGACCATGTCGTGGCGGAGGGGTTCCTGAAGCCCGAACATCGCGCCATGCTGCTGATCGAGCGCGATCCCGAAGTGATGCTCGATCGCATCGCGGCGTATCTGCCGCCCCGCACCGAACATTGGCTGGGCGACGACGATGTATAAATAATATGCGTTCCCGCGCAGGCGGGAACACGACAGGACCAGGCTAGACATTATCCGCCAGCCATTTGTCCAGGCGCACCAGATGCGCCGCCACCGTCTCTTCCGGCAGGAATGAGCCGGTAAAACTGTTGCGCGCCAGCGTCGCCAGCTTATCTTTATCCAGCCCGCGCGCGGTCGCCACCGCGCGGTAATTGTCCGCGACATAGCCGCCGAAATAGGCCGGATCGTCGGAATTGATCGTCGCCTTCAGGCCCAGCGCCAGCATCTGGTCGATAGGATGCTCTTCGATCGCGTCGATCACGCAGAGTTTGAGGTTGGAGAGCGGGCAGACGGTCAGCGTCATGCCCTCGCGCGCCAGCCGGTCGACCAGCGCACCGTCTTCCAGCGCACGGTTGCCATGGTCGATCCGATCGACTTTCAACAAATCGAGCGCTTCATAAACATAGGCGGGCGGCCCTTCCTCCCCGGCATGGGCGACCAGGCGCAGACCCTTGGCCGCCGCTGCGGCAAAGACGCGCGCGAATTTTTCAGGCGGATGGCCCATTTCCGAGGAATCGAGGCCCACCGCCGCGATCCGGTCGAGCCAGGGTTCGGCTTCCGCCAGCGTCGCGAACGCCTCCTCCTCGCTCAGATGGCGCAGGAAGCTGAGGATCAGCAGGCTGGTCATGCCATGACGCGCCTCTGCTTCGGCACAAGCGGACAACAGCCCCTCGATCACCGCAGCGAAGGGGATGCCGCGCGCGGTGTGCGTCTGCGGATCGAACATGATCTCGGCATGGACCACGCCGTCGGCCGCCGCGCGATCGAAATAGGCGGCGGCAAGGTCATGGAAATCCTGTCGCGTCCGCAGCACGTCGGCACCGGCATAATAGATGTCCAGGAAATCCTGGAGATTGCCGAACGCATAAGCGGCGCGCACCGCCTCCACATCCGCATAGGGGATCGCGATTCCATTGCGTCGGGCGAGGGCGAACATCAGGTCCGGCTCCAGACTGCCTTCGATATGCAGATGGAGTTCGGCCTTAGGCAGGCCAGCGATGAAGGTGTCGAGATCGGTCATGGCATGGTCCATAAAAAGCGCACCATGTTCCCGCGCAGGCGGGAACACGGGGTTGTCATAGGCTGGGTCGCGCGCATCAGATCGATCGCACCCATTCCGGCAAGTCGCCCAGCCGGTCGAGCATATGGAAGCAGGGATGGTCGTCCGGCACCCGGCCCATTTCATGCGCCCAGGCCCCTTCCTGCGGGATATAGGCGGCCCAGGCACCTGCCTCCAGCGCGGGGTTGATATCCGACCGCAGCGAATCGCCGGCCATCACCGCCTGGTCCGCAGCAACGCCATATTGAGCGAAGATGCGGGTGAAGGTGTCCGGCCTCTTGTCGCTGACGATCTCGATCCCGCTGAACAGTTCGCCCAAGCCCGACGCCGCCAGCTTGCTTTCTTGGTGCAGCAGGTCGCCCTTCGTCACCAGCACGACCTTGCCCAGATGTGACAACGCCTCCAGCGTCTCCAGCACATCATCGAACAGTTCGACCGGATGGGCGAGCAAGGTGCGCCCGGCCGCCAGGATGTCGGACACCAATGACTTGGAGAGATTGTCGCCCGCCAGTTCCACCGCCGTCTCGATCATCGACAGGGTGAAGCCCTTGGCGCCATAGCCATAAAGTTTGAGGTTGCGCGTCTCGCAGGCGATCAGCCGGTCGCGCGTGACTTCATCGTCAGCGAAAGGCTGCAACATCGCCACCAGCGCTTCTTCGGTCGCATTGAAATGGCGCATATTATGCCAGAGCGTGTCGTCGGCATCGAGGCAGATAAGCTTGATCGTCATTGTCTTTCCATCATGCGCGCCATCATCCACAGGCGACGCGCCGCCCCATAATATAGGTGCGCGCGACGGCCCGGTCATCGCCCAATATCTGCAATGCGAACAGCCGTTCGGCAAGGTCCGCGTCGGCGGTGCGCCGCGCCAGCAGCGGCGTGGCGGCGCAGTCCAGCACCACGAAATCGGCTTCCTGCCCCGGCAGCAGCCCGCCGACCCTGTCACCGATATGCAGCAACGCCGCGCTCCCTGCGGTTGCAAGATACAGCGCGCGAAACGGATCGAGCCGATGTCCGCGCATCAGCGCTGCCTGATAGGCGACCCCGGCGGTGTGCAGCATCGAAAAACTGGTGCCCGCCCCGACATCGGTGCCAAGGCCGATCGTCAACCCATGCCACGCCGCCTGCGCGAAATCGAAGAAGCCCGACCCCAGGAACAGATTGGATGTCGGACAGACCGCGACCCCCGCGCCGCTCTGCCCCATCCGGGCGCTAGCGCGGTCGGACAGATGGATGCCATGGGCGAATACCGACCGCGCGCCCACCAGTCCGAAGCGATCATAGGCGTCTAGATAGTCTGCAGCGTCGGGAAAACGCGCCGCCACCGCCGCACATTCGCGTATATTCTCCGCCAGATGGGTGTGGAGCAGCACATCGGCGTGATCGGCCAGTAGAGCGCCTGCGACATGGAGTTGCGTATCGGAGGAGGTCAGCGCGAAACGCGGCGTCACCGCATAGCCCAGCCGCCCTTGGCCGCGCCACCGGCCGATCAACACCTCGCTCTCCCCACGCGCCGTTTCCGGCGAGTCGGCCAACCCTTCAGGTCCCAAATCCATCAGCACCTTGCCGGAAATGATCCGCATGTTCCGGGCCAATGCCGCATCGAACAACGCATCTACCGAATGGGCATGGACGGTCGGGAAGACCAAGGCGCTGGTGGTGCCGTTCCGCAGCAGTTCGTCCAGAAACAACCCGGCGACCAGGTCGGCATGGGCGCGATCGGCAAAGGCTTTCTCCGCCGGGAAAATATGGCGGTCGAGCCAGTCGAGCAGCTGTTCCCCATGCGAAGCGATCCGGTCCATCTGCGGATAATGGACATGGGCGTCGATGAAGCCCGGCACGATCAGCCCCGGCAGCGTTTCGACCGGCACGTCGGCATGACGCGGCGCAAGGTCGGCATAGGCGCCGCGCGCGACGATGATACCGTCCTCCACGACCAGCAACCCGTCCGGCTCATGTCGCACCGCTTCGGCGCAGGTCAGCGGATCATGCGCCACCGACAGGATTTCGCCGCGAAAGGCCTGGATGGTCATGGCCGCTCCAGTTGCAGCAATTGGGCCAGCGCGGCGATGGCGATCACATCCGGTTCCTTGCCGGTCACGCCGCTGACCCCGATCGGGCAGGTCAGCCGCGCGCGGGCCGTTTCGCCCACACCGTCGCGATCTAGCCGACTATGGAAGCGTGCGCGCTTGGTCTGCGATCCGATAAGGCCGACAAAGGCGATCGGTCCCCGCTCCAGCGCCGCGCGGGTCAGCCGATAATCGAGCGCATGGTCATGGGTCAGGATCAACAGCGCGGCGTCATCGGGCGCTTCGGCGACGCACTGGGCGATGGCATCTTCCGGCACGATGGCCACGCCGTCGATCGTCTCGAACAAGGGCCGCGTGTCGAACCAGGCGAGGCGGAAGGGGAGCGCCTGCGCATGGCGGGCGATCGCCTGCCCGACATGGCCCGCACCGAACAGATAGAGCGGACGACGGCGCTGGCCGATCATCTCGGCGAAGGTCGCGCCCTCACGCGGCCGATCGCCCCGCGCTGACAGGGCGATGGGCGCGGCCTGCGCGCTGACATGGCGTTCGATCCGGCCGGGCGTCAGCGTGGACACCAGCACCCGCTCCTCCGCCGCATCGGCCAACCAGTCGAGCGCTGCGGGATCGACATGCTCGATCAGCAACCGCACCCGCCCGCCGCAACATTGGCCCAGCAATGGTCCCAGCGGATAATCCTGCACACGCCAGTTGCCCGGCGGCAATGCCAATATGGCCTGCGCCTGCTCGATCGCGCGATGTTCCAGTTGGCCCCCGCCGATCGTGCCGAACAGCCGGTCGGCGCTGACCAGCATCCGCGTGCCCGCGCCGCGCGGCGCCGATCCCTCGCTCGCCAGCACGCTCACCAGCGCGGCCGGTTCGCTCGACGCCACATCCTTCATCCATGCCAGCCAGTCGCTCATGTGGCGCGGTGACTGGCGATGGCGCGCAATATGCGTTCGGGCGTCGCCGGAGCGTCCAGCGGGGGCAGAGCGCGCTTGTCTGGCGCGACTGCGGCGATCGCCTGATGGAGCGCGGAAAAGACCGAAATGGCCAGCATGAAGGGCGGCTCGCCCACCGCCTTGGACCGGTTGATCGTCGGCTGGACATTCTCCCCATCCCATAGCTGGATCGACAGATGGCGCGGCCGGTCCGATGCGGTCGGGATCTTGTAGGTGGCGGGCGAATGGGTCAGCAGCCGGCCCTTGTCATCCCAGACCAGTTCCTCGGTGGTGAGCCAGCCCTGCCCCTGAAGGAAGCCGCCTTCGATCTGGCCGATATCGATCACAGGGTTCAACGATTGGCCGACATCATGCAGGATATCGACCGCCAGCACCCGATGCTCGCCGGTCAGCGTGTCGATCGCGACCTCCGCCACCGCCGCGCCATAGGCGAAATAATAAAAGGGACGGCCCTTATGCGCGGCGCGGTCATAGGCGATGTCGGGCGTGGCGTAATAGCCGGTGGAGGAGAGCGAGATGCGCCCCATATGCGCCTTGCGGCACAGATTGCCGAAACCCAGTCGCTCCGCGCCAATCTGGACGTCGCCGGCCACAAAGCGCACCTCTTCCTCTGCACAACCGAAACTGCGCGCGGCAAATTCGGTTAGCCGGTCGCGGATCGTCATCGCGGCGTTATAAGCTGCCATGCCGTTCAAATCCGCGCCCGATGACGCCGCCGTGGCGGAGGTATTGGGCACCTTGTCGGTCCGCGTCGCGGTGATCCGCACCTGCCCCACCGGCACGGCGAACACGTCGGCCACCACCTGCGCCACCTTGATATAGAGGCCCTGGCCCATCTCTGTGCCGCCATGATTGATCTGGATGCTGCCATCGGCATAGACATGGACCAGGGCGCCCGCCTGATTGAGGTGGGTGGTGGTGAAGCTGATCCCGAACTTGACCGGGGTCAGCGCGATCCCCTTCTTCAGCACCGGATTGCGTGCGTTAAACGCGGCGATCGCTTGCCGCCTTGCATCATAGCGGGCGTCCGCGCGCAGCCGGGCGATCAGTTGCGGCGCGATATTGTCCGTGAGCGGCATGTCATAGGGGGTGACGTCGCGGCCGGGGCCGTAAAGATTGGCGATCCGCACATCCAGCGGGTCGACGCCCAGATGTGCGGCGACATCGTCCATGATCCGCTCGATCGCCAGCATCCCCTGCGGCCCGCCAAAGCCGCGAAAGGCAGTAGCGGAGACTGTGTGGGTTTTCAGCCGCTCCGAAACGATCTCGATTGCGGGTAAATAATAGCAATTGTCGGCATGGAACATCGCACGGTCGTTGATCGCGGGGGAAAGGTCCACCGTCGCGCCGCAGCGCGAGGCAAGCCCAAGCTTGAGCGCGCGTATGCGCCCCTCCGCGTCGAATCCCGCCTCATAATCGACCCGAAAGTCATGGCGCTTGCCGGTCATCACCATGTCGTCGTCGCGGTCGCAGCGGAACTTGGCGGGGCGTCCCGTCTTGTCCGCGACCAGGGCGGCGGCGGCGGCGAAGAGGGCGGCTTGCGTCTCCTTCCCCCCGAACGCGCCGCCCATGCGCCGCACCTCGACCGTCACGTCGGCGGAGGCGCGGCAAAGCATGTGCGCGACCAGATGCTGCACTTCGCTGGGATGCTGGGTGGAGGACAAGAGATGCATCTGCCCATCCTCGCCCGGCGTCGCGATCGCGACCTGCCCCTCCAGATAGAAATGATCCTGCCCGCCCATGTCGAAACCACCGGCCAGACGATGGGGCGATTGCACCAGCGCTGCGGCCGCGTCGCCGCGCGCCATGCGCTGGGTCGGCTCGATCAGCGACGCGGCCGCGCGGGCGTCCGCGATCGTCAGATGCGCGGGCAGCGGTTCGTAAGCGATCTCGCCCAACCGTGCCGCCTGCCGGGCGGCGCGCTGGCTGGTCGCCGCCACCAGGAAGATCGGCTGGCCGATGCAGATGACCTCGCCATCCGCCAGCAGCCGGTCGTCGCCCGCGACCGGGCTGACGTCATTGGCGCCGGGAATGTCGGCGGCGGTATAGACCGCGACCACGCCCGGCGCGGCGCGCACGGCGGTCAGGTCGATGGCCGTGATCCGCGCATGGGCCTCCTTGCTTTGACCGAAAGCCAGATGCAGCATCGCCGCCGGTTCCGGCAGATCGTCGGCATAGCGGGCGAGGCCGCTCACATGCAGCGCCGCGCTGTCATGCGGGTTGGATGGCTTCGCCAGCGCCGCCAAGCCGGGATCGCGCTCAGCCATGCTCCGCCTCCAGCGCCAGCAGCGATACCGCCGCGCCCGACTCCCGATGCAACAGCCGCCACAACAGGCTGGCCGCAGCCTTGATCCGATAGGCGGCGCTGCCGCGCACATCGCTGAGCGGATCATAATCCCCACCCAGCGCGGCCACCGCCTCCGCGATCGTCGTCCGTGTCAAAGATTCGCCGGTTAGCGCTGCCTCGCAAGCCGCGGCGCGCCGCGGCGTCGCCGCCATGCCGCCAAAGGCGACCCGCGCCTCAATGATCCGCTCGCCTTCCATCCTTAGCCGGATCGCGCCGCACACCGCCGAAATATCGCTGTCGAACCGGCGGGACAATTTGCCGATCAGGATGATGTCGGTCGGCGCGGGACGCGGCACATATATGCTCTCGACAAATTCGAACGGCCGCCGGTCCTGCTGCCCATAGGCCAGGAAATACTGCTCCAGCGCCATCGTGCGCCGTCCCACGGCGCTGCGCAGCGTCAGGCTGGCGCCCAGCGCGATCAGCGCCGGCGGCCCGTCGCCGATCGGCGATCCGTTGGCGATGTTGCCGCCCACGGTTCCCGCATTGCGCACCTGCAATCCGCCGATCCGACGCACCAGTTCGCCAAGGTCGGGGTGCAGCCGGGCGAAGGCGGCATGGGCGTCGGCATAGCGCACCCCCGCGCCGATGGTCAGCCCGTCCGGCCCTTCCGCGATCGTCTGCAATTCCGCAATGTCGCCGATGAAAATCAAAGTCTCCAGCGTTTGCAGCCCCTTCGTCACCCACAGGCCGACATCGGTCGCCCCCGCCACCAGCCGCGCGTCAGGATGGGCGGCCAGCAGCTCTGCCAGCGCTTGGGCGGTGCGGGGGATGAACCAGCGCCGCGCGCCATCGCCGCCCGCGATAGTCTGGTCCGATGCGATGGCCCGCAAAGCCGCAACCATGCCCGCATCCTCGCGCGGCAGCGTCGGCACGCTTTCCGCCGCGTCCAATATCGGCCCATAGCCTGTGCAGCGGCACAGATTGCCCGCCAGCACATCGGCGACCGGCAAGTCATGGCCCCGCGCGCCGATGCAGCGGCCATGCAGCGACATGACGAAGCCGGGCGTGCAGAAACCGCATTGCGAACTGCCGTTCGCCGCCATGCAGGTCTGCAACGGGGTGAGCGCGCTATCGTCACCCAGGCTCTCGACCGTCAGCAGCGCCTTGCCATGCAGCATCGGAAGGAAGAGGATGCAGCTGTTAAGCGCCCGCCACGCGATGCCGTCGCCATCCAGTTCGCCCACCAGCGCGGTGCAGGCGCCGCAATCGCCCTCGGCGCAGCCCTCCTTCGCGCCCGTCCGCCCAAGGCGATAGCGTAGATGATCGAGCAGGGTGGCGGTGGGATCAACCTGCGCGATCTCCACTACGACGCCGTCCAGCAGGAAGCGCACGCCGCTCATCTCAACTGCCCCGATAGGTCGAATAGCCATAGGGCGATACCAGCAACGGCACATGATAATGGCCATCGTCGGAGACACCGAACTGGACAGTTATAACGTCAAGGAAAGGCGGGTCGGACAATATGGTCCCGCGCGCTCGATAATAGGCCGCGACCGCGAATGTCAGCTGATATTGGCCGGGTTCGATCGGCGGCAGGCCGGGACAGCGGCCGTCGGCATTTGTCTTCCCTGCAAACAGCAGCGCGCCCTGCGCCGACAGCAGCCGGATCGCCACGCCTTCGGCCGGGCAGCCATAAGCAGTGTCGAGAACATGGGTGGACAGGCTGGTCATGCCGTCGCCTCCTGACGCGGCCATTGGCCGACAAATTCCGCTTCGTCATAGGCGATCAGGTCGGCGACCAGCGCATCCCCGTCGTCCAGGAACAGCTGGTCGGTGACGCCGCGCACCAGCCGGGGCAGGGCGGTCTGCAACCCGGACAGCGCCGAGGCGGAGAGGCCCAGGCTGACAAGCGCCGAATAGTTGAAGGCGAACAGGCCGTGTAGCGCCGCTGCGCCCGCCTCATCGCGCGGCAGCAGTTGGAAGCCGGGGCCGAGATAGGGATGCGCGTCGATCAGCGCATTGCCCTCGCCCGGCGGCGGGGTGAAGCGATCGGCCCATCGCGCGATATGCGGCGCCAGCCCAGCCAGTTCAGGGCGCAGGCCGGGATCGCTGATCAGGCCCGTCGATAGCACCACGAAATCGAACATCTGTTCGCCCTGCGGCGTACGCACGCAGACCTGTCCATCTTCTTGTCTCACATCCAGCCACGGCGCGCCCAGATGCAGCGCGAAACCGGGCCAGGCCGCCGCGCGATCGAATGTGTCGTTGGTGGGCGGCTGGTTATGGCCCAGGAAACTCGCCATCACCCGATATTTGGTCGCGTCGTCCAGTGCGGGATAGCGGCCGGTGAAGCCGACCCGCTCCATGAAGCGAATGGGGTTGATCCGCGGCAGGTTTTTCCGACGAATGAAGACATGTGCCGCCGCCACGCCCAGGCGCATCGCCGCATGGGCATTGTCGAAGGCCGACGCACCGCCGCCCAATATGCCGATCGACTTGCCCGCCAGCGCGGCATAGTCGATCGGCTCGCTGGTGTGGGCGTAGAGATGGCGGGGCAGGGCGTCGCGGATCATCGCCGGCGTGTGCCATTGCCCGCCGCCCTGGATCCCGGTCGCCAATATGACCTTGCGCGCCAGCAGAGGCGCTTGTCCGTCCAGATGCAGCCGGTGCAGTCCACCTGCCAGCGGCTCGATCAGCGTCAACCGCGTATCGTTGCGCACCGGCAGCGCCAGCACCCGTCGATACCAGCGCAGATAGGCCATCCAGTCGCCGCGCGCGATCTTGTCGACCGCGTCCCAGCCCGCCGCGCCATGCTGCGCCTCCCACCATGCGCGATAGGTCAGCGCAGGCACGCCGAAATCGATCGGGTTCAGCATCTTGGGCGTGCGCAGCGTGATCATCCGCGCATAGCTGTCCCATGGTCCCTCCAGCCCCGCCGGGCTTTCGTCGATGATCAGGATGTTGGACACGCGCTCGCGCAACAGGCCGAAGGCCGCGGCAAGCCCGCTCTGCCCCCCGCCCACGATCACCACGTCATGAACAGGACCATCGGGATGGCCGCGCGGCCGGGTCCAGTCCGCGCCGCCGAAACCGATCAGCGACAGTTGGCGGGCGAGGTCCGCTTCCAGGTCGGGCAGGCCACTCATGCCGCCATATCCTTCAGGCGCAGGCGGACGATCTCGCCGATCTGGGCGATGGCGGTGGCGATCTCCTCGTCCCGCTCGTGGCGCAGACGCGCTTCCATGGCCGCCAATATACCCGCCTTGTCAGTCAGCCGCACGCAGATGATGAAGGGGAAACCAAAGCGCGCCCGGTAGGCGGCGTTGAGCGCATGGAAGCGCGCATAGTCTTGCGGCGTCAGCCGATCCAGCCCGGCCGACGCCTGTTCCGCCGCCGATGCGTCGGTCAGCGTCCGGTCGATCGCCGCCTTGCCCGCCAGTTCGGGATGCGCGCGAATCAGGGCCAGTTGCTCCTCGCCGCTGGCGCCGCGGACCACCGCCATCAGGTCCGCCCAGCGGTCGCCGGACGACGGGCGCGCGTCGGCCCGCGCCTCGATCCAGGGGCTATGTTCGAACAAGGCTTCTTTGGGGCCGGTCAATGCGTGTTCCCCTCCAGCGAGACGTGCGCCGACACGACTTTCCAGCCATCGGCGAACTTGACCCAGCTTTGCGTCTGGCGGCCGCGCCGGTCGCTATTCTCGCGGAAAAATTCAGCGTCGGCGGTGGCGAAGGCTCCGGTTTCATTGGCGCCATAGACGGTGATCGCGACCTTCCCCAGCTTGCGCTGCGGCGATCCGCCCCGCCCCTTGCGAAATGCCCGTATCTCTTCGATGCCGTACAGCACTTCGCCCACGCCATAGCGGTTGGTGGTCGGCGCATCGTGGAACAGCGCATCCATGGCGGGCACGTCGTCCGCCATCAGCGCGCGCTCATATTCGGCGAAGGCGGCGGTGATTTCGGCCAGCAATATGGGATCGTCTATCGTCATGCGGGGTGAAGCTCCATCCAGTGGCGGGCGATATCGATGCGACGGGCGACCCAGGCGTCGCCAGTTGCAATGACATGATCGAGGAAGCGGGCCAGCGCGCGCGCGCGGGCGGGGCGTCCGGCGATGCGGCCATGCAGGCCGACCGACATCATCCGCCCGCCTTCCTCCCGCAACTGATCGAACGTGTCGCGCAGATAACGGAAGAACTGCTCGCCCTCGGTAAAGCCGTTATAGGCGACCATCTTCATGTCGTTGGCGTCGAGCGTATAGGGGACGATCAACTGACCCCGATCATAATAGGGCAGGTCGTCGGCATAGCTGTCCGCATCATAGACGAATCCGCCTTCCTCCCGCACCAGCCGCGCGGTGTTGGGCGACGTGCGACCCTGATACCAGCCCAGCGGGCGGCGGCCGGTCAGGCTGGTGTGCAGCGCGATCGCTTGCGTGATATGGGCGCGTTCGACATCTTCGGGCACAGTTTGATAGTCGATCCATTTCAGGCCGTGGCTGGCGATTTCCCAGTCGGCCGCCAGCATCGCCTCGACCGCGGCCGGGTTCATCGCCATCGCCTTCGCCACGCCAAAGACCGTGACGGGCAGGGCGCGCTGCGTGAAAATCCGGTGCAGCCGCCAGAAACCGGCGCGCGCGCCATATTCATACAGGCTTTCCATTGCCATCGCCCGATCGGCATGGCTTTGCGCGCCCACCATTTCGGACAGGAAGGCTTCGGAGCCCTTGTCGCCATTGAGGACGTTGTTTTCCGCGCCCTCCTCATAATTGACGACGAACTGCACCGCGACCTTCGCGCCACCGGGCCAGCGCGGATCGGGCGGGGACGCGCCATAGCCGATAAGGTCACGGGGCGAGGTCATGCGTCCCACGCCTCCATCGCCACGCGGACGGCTTCGCCAGCGGGCAGCGCAAACCCCTCCTGCCGCAGGCAGGCCTCCAGCGCGCCGAGCGTGATCAGAACCTTATGCTGCATCGCGTTATAGCCCATCGCGCCGATCCGCCAGATCCGGCCCTGGAGCGGACCAAAGGCGGTGCCGATTTCGATCTCGAACGCATTTCGCATCATCGTGCGGACGCGCTCGCCGTCCACGCCCTGCGGGATGAAGACGCCGGTCACATTGGTCATGCGATGCGCGTCGTCGCCAAAGATGGTCAGCCCCATGGCGCGCAGGCCTGCGGTCATCGCGCGCCCGGCGGCTTCATGCCGGGCATAGCGGGCCTCAAGCCCTTCCCCCAGCATGATCCGCGCACATTCCCGCGCGGCATAGAGCATCGACGTCGCTTCGGTATGGTGGTTGAGGCGCTTGTCGCTCCAATAATCCATAATCATGGCGAGGTCGAAATAGTTGGAGCCGATGCGCGGGCCTGCGCCGTCGCTGATGTCGTCGCGACGGATGCCCGCCTCGACATGTTTGCGCCCCTGAATCAGCGCTGCTGCCGGATCGGAAATGGTGATCGGCGCCGAGCCGGAAGGTCCGCCCAGGCATTTCTGCAATCCGCCGGTGACGATGTCCGCGCCCCAGCGATCGGCGGCCAGCTCCATGCCGCCGATCGTCGCGGTCGCATCGACATAGAGCAGCGCGCCCGCCGCCGCGCACAGCGCGCCCAGGCCGTCAAGCGGCTGCGCCATGGTGGTGGAGGTGTCGCCGTGGATGGTGGCGACGACGCTGGGCTGCACCCGTTCGATCGCGGCGGCGATGGCGTCCATCGGCACGACTTCGCCCCACGGCGCTTCGACCGTTTCGATCCGCGCGCCGATGCGCCCCAATATCTCCGTCAGCAGCAGGCCAAAGCGCCCGAAATCCACCACCAGCACAGTATCGCCCGGCGCGACCAGGCTGACCAGCGCCGCCTCGATTCCGGCGCGGGCGGTGCCGTCGATCAGCATCGTCCACGGGTTCTGCGTGCCGAAGATCGGGCGGTAGAGCGCCATGACCTGATTCATGTAACCCGTCATTTCCGGATCAAACTGGCCCAGCAGATCGGCCGACATGGCGCGCAGCACGCGGGGATGGGCGTTGACCGGCCCCGGTCCCATCAACAGCCGCTGGGGCGGGTCGATCTCGCCGAAGAAGCCGGAAGCCAGAAGATCATCAAGCGGCGGCAATGGACTCTCCCAATTTATCTATGAAGCCCAGCATAGCCTGTAACGCGCGTTCCGCATCGGCCGGATCGACATGTTCGGCCGGATGGTGGCTGATCCCATGCCTGCAACGGATGAAGAGCATGGCGGTCGGGCACAGCGCCGCCATCACCATCGCGTCATGACCCGCGCCGGACACGAGGCGGAAGGCAGGCTGTCCCGTCCCCGCGATGGCGGCGTCCATCAGGGTCATCAGCAGGGAATCGCACGGACTGGCGGGCAGGTCGTGGACCAGCGTCGTCGCCCAATCCAGCCCGCGCCGATCGGCGATGGCGGCAATCGCCTCGATCATCGCCTCGGCCGCGCGATTGCGCCGCCCCGCATCGCCCGATCGCACGTCGAGCGTAAAGCGCACCTCGCCGGGGATGACATTGGGCGCGCCCGGCAACGCCTCGATCCGCCCCACCGTGGCGACAAGGTCGGATGCGGCATCGCGCGCTAGTGTCTCGATCGCCAGCATCGCCTCCGCCGCGCCCGCCAGCGCATCGCGGCGCAAGGGCATGGACGTCGTGCCGGCATGGCCCGCCATGCCCCGCAGCGTCAGTTGATAGCGCAGTTGCGCGGCGATGCCGGTGACGGTGCCGAGCGCAAGCCCCTGCGCCTCCAGCACCGGCCCCTGTTCGATATGCGCTTCGAGATAGGCGAGGGTGGCGCCGGCCGGGCGCGCGGCGGAGAGATAGGTGCGGACATCGACGCCGGCATCCGCCAAGGCAAGGCCATCGCCGTCGCGCAGATCGAGCGCCTCGGCCGCCAGCGTGCCCGCCACCGCCCGGCTGGTCAGCATGGCGGCGGGAAAGCGCGATCCCTCCTCGTCGCCAAAGGCGATCACCTCGATCGGGAAGGGCAGGCGACGCCCGGCGCGGTGCAGCGCCGCGACCGCCTCCACGCCCAGCATGATGCCCAGCGGCCCGTCATAGCGCCCCGCATCCCTGACACTGTCGATATGGCTGCCGATCAGCAGCGCCGGGGCGGCCGGGTCCTGCCCTTCATAGCGGCCGATCAGGTTGGCGGCGGGGTCGCGCCGCACGGCCATCCCGGCCTCCCCCATCCACCCGGCCAGCGCCGCCTGCGCATGGGCATAGGCCGGTGTGAGATAGCCCCGATACAGGCCGTCCGCCATGTCGCTATAGGGCGCGACGCCCAGCGCATCGCATCGCGCGACGGCTCTCGCTCCGCCGCTCACCATGCCGCCACCGCGCCGTCGCTGCGCGGGTCGGTCGCGCCGTCCAGCCTGCCATCAGGATAGCGCACGATCGCCCCGGCATGGCCCATGGTCGCGGTGATTGGCCCGACTTGTTCGACGTCATGACCGGCCGCGATCAGTTCGGCATACAGCCCGTCGTCAAACCCGTCCTCCAGCTTGAGCGTGGTCGACTGGTCGCCCCAGGTACGTCCCAGCAGCCAGCGCGGCGCGCTGATCGCCTCCTGCAAATCCATGCCATAGCGCGCATAACGGGTGAACAAGGCCGCCTGCGTCTGCGGCTGGCCTTCGCCGCCCATAGTGCCATAGGCCATGACCCGCCCGTCATCGAAACAGGCGAGCGCGGGATTGAGCGTGTGGAACGGCTTGCGGCCCGGCTTCAGCGCATTCCAGCCGCTTTCCGCCAATCGGAAGCTGCTGCCGCGATTCTGCCAGGTGATGCCGGTGCGCGGCAGCACCAGGCCCGATCCGAACTCGAAATAGGTGGACTGGATGCAGGATACGACCCGCCCATCGCCATCGGCCGCGGCGAACCAGCAAGTGTCGCCCCATTGCGGCGGCGGCGGCCAGGGCAGGGCGCGGGCCGGATCGATCTTCGCCGCCAGCGCGTCCAGCGCGGCGGGATCGTCCAACAGCCCTTGCCAGTGATAATCGTGGAAAGCCGGGTCGCCGACATGGGCGTCGCGGATCAGAAACGCCTGTTTGGTCGCTTCGACCAGCCCATGGACATGGTCGAACCCCTCGGCGCTCCCAGCGCACAGCCGATCGAACAGGGCGAGGATCAGCAGCGAGGCGAAGCCCTGCGTGGGGGGCGCGCTGTTATAGAGGGTCGCGCCGCTGATCCGTGTGTGCAACGGTGTCGATGTAAAGGCGTCGTGCGAGGCCAAATCTGCGGCGGTCAGTGGGCTGCCCAGCGCTTCCAGATCGGCGGCTATGTCAGCGGCCAGTGCCCCTGTGTAGAAGTTGTCCAGACCTTCCGTTGCCAGCCGTTCCAGCGTGTCGGCCAACAGGGGCTGGCGCAGCAGATCGCCTTCGCGCAGCGGACGGCTGTCAGCTTCGAAGACCGTCGCATAGGCGCCGGGCTGGCCGCGCAACTCGTCGCCCTTGGCCGCGGCGATGGCCGCGCCGCCCGCCGTGACGGCGACGCCCGCCCGCGCATGGCCGATCGCATCGCGCAGCAGTCGGGCCAGCGGCAGCGTGCCGCTCTCCAGCGCCGCCGCCCAGCCCGAAATCGTCCCCGCCACCGTGTTCGCCGCCAGCGGCCCGCGCGTCGGTACTGCTTCAAGTCCCGCATAGAGCGGCAGATCCGCCTTGGCCGCCGCGCCGCCGCAGCCATGGATGGCATAAACGCGCCCTTCCGGCTCGCGGATGACCCAAAAGCCATCGCCGCCGATGCCGGTCATGTGGGGATAGACCACCGCCAGCGCCGCCGCCACCGCGACGCAGGCCTCCACCGCATTGCCGCCGTCACGCAACACGCTGAGGCCCGCCGCGCTCGCCAGATGATGCGGCGCGGTCACCATGCCGTGTCGGCCAGATACGGTCGAAAGCGCCATCAGTCGGGCAGCGCCGCGACGAAGGCGCGCACGACATGAGCGCTGTTGACCGACGCCAGAGCCATGAAGGCGACCATCTGATTCTCGCCCGCATCACCTCCGGCCAAGTCGGACAGGCTGCGGAACACGATGACCGGCACGCCATTGGCATAGGCGACTTGCGCCACCGCGGCGCTTTCCATGTCCAGCACGCGCGCCTTCCACGCCCTGCTCAGATAGTCGCGAAATTCGGCATTGTCAGCGAAGACGCCCGCCGAAACCCCGGTGCCGCCGACCACGATCTTGGGATCATGCGGCAGGCAGGCCGGGGCCGCACCCTCATTCTGGACGCAGCGTTCCAGCTTGACGTCGCCCGCCACCTTCTGCGCCAGTCGCAGCAAGGCGGGATCGACGCCGAAGCTATAATGGCGCTTCACCGGCTCGTTCGCATTGCCGATGCGCACGCCGCGCGGGAACATCATGCCCCAATTGGCGGGCGCGTCCGCATCGACAGCTTCGGGTACCGTCCAGCCATCGCCATTTTTGCGGGCGAAGGACACTTCCAGATATTGCGCCCAGTCCTGCGGCACGATGACGTCGCCGATCGACAGGCCGGGATCGACCCCGCCCGCTATCCCTGAAAAGACGATCCGCCGCACGGTGAAGCGGTCCAGCACCAGTTGCGTGTTCATCGCGGCGTTCACCATCGACACGCCGCTCTGCATCAGCAGCACCGGCTTGCCCGCCATCCGGCCGGTCAGAAAGGTCATGCCGTTGATCTGGTGCCGCTTGGGCTTGTCGACCGACTTTACCAGCGCATCCCATTCGGGGAGGAAGGCGGTCATGACCACGGTGCGCGGCGTGCTGTCCGCCTTGCGCGCCATGGCCGGGGTGGGGAGGGCGAGCGCCAGCAGCGCGAGGGCGAAGAATCGCATCAGGCTGCTCCCATCCAGACGAAGCGAATGACGAAAAGACCGGCCAGCAGGAACAGGAACCAGTCCTTGCGCGTCGCCGTGCCGCGCAGGGCCTTGAGCGCTGCATGGGCGGTGATGCCGAAGGCCAGGCCATTGGCGATCGAGAAGGTGAGCGGGATCATCGCCACGGTGAGGAAGGCGGGGATGGCCGACATCGGGTCTTCCCATTCCACCTCGGTCAGCGGCACCAGCATCAGGCCGCCCACGATGATGAGGGCGGGCGCGGTCGCGGCCAGCGGCACCAGTTGCGCATAGGGGGCGACGAACATGGTCAGCAGGAACAGGATGCCGGTAACGACGGCGGTCAGGCCAGTGCGCCCGCCCGCCTGCACGCCCGCCGCGCTCTCGACATAGGAGGTGACGGTGCTGGTGCCCGCCATCGACCCGACGATGGTGGCGACCGCGTCGGTCATCAATATGCGGTTGAGGCCGGGGATGCGCCCCGCCGCGTCCATCAGGCCCGCGCGCTTCGTCACCGCGACCAATGTGCCGATATTGTCGAACAGGTCGACGAACAGGAAAACGAACAGGATTTCCAGCAGGCCGAGGCCATGGCTGCCGGTCAGGCCGAACACGCCGGGCAGGTCGAGCTGAAAGGCGGTGCCGGTCAACGCCTCCAGGCTATAGGGTTCGGGCTTGACCGTCACCATGCCGGTCAGCCAGCCGACGATCGTGGTGGCGACGATGCCGATCAGCATCGCGCCGCGCACATTCCACACGCTGAGCGTGCCGATGACCAAAAGCCCTAGCAGCGCCAGCGCGGCGCCGGGGGCTTTCAGGTCGCCCAGCGCCACGAAGGTCGCCGGGTTCGCGCCCACGATCCCGGCATTTTTCAAACCGATAAAGCCGATGAACAGACCGATGCCCCCCGCCACCGCCGCGAACAAATAGGTGGGGATGACCGCCACGATCAACTGCCGCACGCCGGTCAGCGTCAGGATCAGGAAGGCGACGCCGGACAGGAAGACGCAGCCCAGTGCGATTGGCCATTGCACGCCCATCTGCCCGACCACGGTGAAGGCGAAATAGGCGTTCAACCCCATGCCCGGCGCCAACGCCAGCGGGACATTGGCGGTCAGGCCCATCAGGATCGAGGCGAAGGCGGCGGCGAAGCAGGTGGCCGCCGCGACCGAGGCGACAGGCATCCCGGTCGATCCCAGGATCGCCGGGTTGACCAGCACGATATAGGCCATCGTCAGGAAGGTGGTGATCCCGGCCAGCACCTCCGTTCGCGCCGATGTGCCGCGCTGGCTGAGCGCGAAATAGCGGTCCAGCCCGCCTGTCGGCGCTTCTGGCGGATGGTGATCCGCGACCTGCGATGGCGTCATGCGATGTCCCCCGAATATGGATGTCCCGGCATGGCGACGCCGGTGATGCCCCGTTGCTCCAGCATGGCTGCCAGCCGGAACAAGGTCGGCTCGCCACCCGGCTTGCCGATCAGTTGCAGCCCCAATGGCAGCCGCCCCGGACGATAGAGCGGAATGCTGAACGAAGGGAAGCCCGTGAAACTGATCGGCTGGCTATGGATGCCCAGATCCGCGCGCGCCGGCGCCATCGCCCCGTCGATCAGGATGCGGGGATCGTTGATCGGCGGCGCGGTGCAGGGCGTCGCCGGTGCGATCAGCACGTCATAAGGCGCGATTAAGTCCAGCATGGTGGCGCGGAATCTGGCGCGGAACGCCTGCGCTTCCGCATACAGGCCATCGGGCAACAGCGCGCCGGCGATCAGCCGGTCGCGCACCTGCGGATCGAACGCCATGGCGTCGCGCGCCAGCGCCGCACGGTGCAGTCGTCCGCCTTCGCTGGCCGTAATCAGAAAGGCGGCGGACCGCGCGCGGGCGATGTCTGGCACGGTCACGACCGGCGAATCCGGCGCAATGGCGTCGATCGCTGCGCTCTGTTCGGGATCGATATTCTCGGCGAAGCGGCCGCCCAACTGGGCGAGGCGGATCGGCGCGCCGTCATCCTGCGCGGATCGGCCGGCCAGTACTTCCCATATCGTCACCATGTCGGCCAGCGACGCGGTGAACGGGCCGATATCGTCGAAACTTTCGGCGAAGGGAAAGACGCCCGTCATCGGCAGGGCGCCATGGGTCGGTTTCAACCCATAAAGGCCGGTCAGGCTGGCCGGCACCCGGATCGACCCATTGGTGTCCGACCCCAGCGAAAAGGGCAACAGCCCGGCCGCGACCACCGCCGCCGACCCGCCCGACGACCCGCCGGCTAAGCGGGTCAGGTCATGCGGATTGCGGGTCGTGCCATGCAGCGCGTTGATCGTTGCAAAGCCATAGGCGAACTCGTCCATGTTGAGGCTGGCCACCAATATGGCGCCGGCCGCCTTCAGGCGACGGATCGCTTCGGCATCCTGCGTGGCTGGCGGCGCATCGGCATAGAGCCGCGATCCGGCGGTGGTGGGCAGGCCGGCGATGTCGAACAGATCCTTCACGCCAAAAGGCACGCCCGCCAGCGGCCCCGGATCGCGACCGGCGGCGGCCAGCGCGTCGATCCTCGCCGCATCCCTGCGCGCCGGGCCGGCCATGATGCGGGTGACGGCGCAGAGCGGCGCTGCTTCCTTCGCCAGCGCCGTCAGGCACTGGTCGAGCAACTGCGTGGCGGATTGCTGACCGCTGCGCACGGACTGGGCGATCGCCATGGCTCCCGTCATGGCGCGGCGCCTTCATTCCGGTCCAGCAACAGGCCGGCATGATGATCGAGCAGCGCCATGTTCGCGACCACGCCGGGCATACAGGCGGCTGGGATCGGCAGGCCGATGGCGTCCGCGGCCCGATGAATGTCCGCTTCGCTGCGGGGCAGCGGGGGGGCAGGTGTCGAAATGAGGACAGAAGCCTGCCGCGCGAACCGCCCAGCCAGCGCCGCGCAAATAAGAAGTTGCAACTGGTGGAATATCATCAGCGGCAGGATCAGCAGGCCGACTTGCGCCGGGGGGAACAGCGCCCCGGCCATTGGAACGCCGGACACCAGGCTTTTCTTGGACCCGCAGAACAGCAGCACGATCGCATCCTGGCGCGCCAACCCGGCCAGCCGCGCAACGCCCATATTCACGCTCATGACGATAGCCAGGACGAGCGCGCTGAGGCCCAGCAGCAACATCAGGTCGCCTACGCCGACCTGCGTCCATATGCCGCCGGCGACGGCGGCGCTGAAAGCGGAATAGACCACCAGCAATATCGCGCCCCGGTCAACCGGCATCAAAAGCCCCTTACGCCGGTCGATAAAGCCGCCGATATAGGGGCGCAGAAAATGACCCGCGACGAAGGGGACCAACAGTTGCAGGGCGATATTCTGGACGGAATGGATCGTGGCCGTGCCGCCATGTCCCTCTACATTCAGGGTCAAGGTGACGAGCAGCGGCGTTAGCAGGATGCCGATCAGGTTGGACAGCGACGCGCTGCACAGGGCGGCGGCGACATTGCCGCCCGCCATCGCGGTAAAGGCGATCGACGACTGGACCGTGGAGGGCAACAGGGTCAGATAGAGCAGGCCCGACATGAGCACCGGATCGGCCCAGCCCCGCATCAGCGATGTCATCGCGATGCCGACGGCCGGGAACAACAGATAGGTCGATGCAAAGACCAGCAGATGCAACCGCCAGTTGCCCGCCCCCTGCAGAATCGCCGCGCGCGACAGTTTTGCGCCATGAAGGAAGAACAACAGCGCTATCGCGATATCGGCCAGTATATCGATCCAGCCCGCGGCCTGCCCCCTGGCCGGCCACAGCGACGCTGCGCCGACCGTCGCGACCAGCCACAAGAGAAACGGGTCAATCCGCAGGATAGCAAGGGTCGGGCGCGCCATGCCGGCCTTATGCTCGCCTTGCCCCTACCGATCCAATAGAATGACTTCAACGGATCGTTGCAAAAAACAGAGCGGCCCAGGCGTTGATAGCGCGCGTGCGCATTGCGGCCTGCTATCATTTCTATTCGTCACAATGGGCCTGGTGCTCAGGCGATCGTCACTATCTGCGCTCCGCTGTCATGCGGCATCGGCTTAACGACAACCTGATCGCCCATGCGATCGAATGCGATGTCGACTTTGGCCGCATCGATGCCCAGGCTGCTTATCGTCAGGCTCTGAAGGAAATGCGGCAAAGTAGGCTTGTGAAACGAAATCTGCTTTGCCGACACATCGAAACGCAGCCCCAGGCTGGATTGGATCAGCGCCAGTGGCGCGGCGGCCGACCAGGCCTGCGGGCTGCAGGCGACCGGATAGAAAGTAGGGCCTTGAGAGCGGCGCCGTGGGAAACCGCAGAATAGTTCCGGCAGCCGCATCATATCGACATAGGTCGCGGCGGCGAACAGGCCCTCGAATATTTGCGCTGCCTCGCGCTGATAGCCGTAGCGCGAAAAACCGCTTGCGATCAGCGCATTGTCGTGAGGCCAGATTGAACCGTTATGATAGCTCATGGGATTGTAGCGTTTTTCGGTCGAGGCGATCGTGCGCACCCCCCAACCGGAAAAGGACGCCGGCGCCATAAGGGTGCGGACGACTGCTTCGGCGCGCTCTTCCCGCGCCAGCCCGGTATAAAGGACGTGTCCGGCATTGGATGATCGCACCCGGCATGGCCTCTTGTCGCCATCGAGCGCCAGAACGTAGGTGCCCAGCGCGGCGTCGAAAAAGGCGGCGTCGAACCGATCGCGCAACTGACCTGCGCGATCCCGATAATCCGCCGCGCGAACATCGTCGCCGACCGCACGGAACAGCGCTGCCGCCGTACGCCACGCGCCATAGACATAGGCCTGGACCTCCGCCAGGGCGATCGGGCCGCGCGCAATGCTCCCATCGGCGTGGAAAATGGAATCATGACTGTCTTTCCAGCCTTGATTTTGCAGGCCCTGATCGGTCAGGCGTCCATATTCGACGAAACCGTCGCCATCGCGGTCCCCATGCAGGTCGATCCAGGCGAGCGCCGCCTCAATATGGGGAAGGATCGTCTTTAGAAAAGCCATGTCGCCGGTGCGCTCGAGATAGGCGCCCGCCAGCATCACGAACAGCGGCGTGGAATCGATGCTGCCATAATAATGGCGGAATGGCACTTCGCCCAATTCGGCCATCTCGCCGTGGCGCACCTCATGCAATATCTTGCCCGGTTCGGCATCGGCCGCCGGATCGAAGCCGGTCGCCTGATGCGCGGCCAGATACCCCAGCACGCCCCGGCTGATCGCAGGGTCCATCCACAAGGTTTCGAGCGCGGTGATGATGGCGTCGCGCCCGAACACGGTGCTGAACCAGGGGATGCCGGCATAGGGATAGGTGCCAAATTCGGTATCGGTGGACAGCATGGAGATGTCTGCGACCGACCGCCGCGCCACTTCGTTGAACAGGTCGTTGGACGAATGCAAGGTCGCCCCGCGCTTACGCGCGGATCGCAACGCCTGCATCGCTTCGCGCAAGGACTTGAGGAATTGCTTGGACAATCCGTCGCGGACATCGATCTTGCTGCAGGAGATGCGGGTGAACAGGGCGCAACGCGCCCCCGGCGGCACTGTGACATCGAAGCGCGCATGGCTGTCCGTCAATTCGGTTGGCATGGGATCGAAATGCAGGTGGGTCTGTCGTTCCTGATCGTCCCGTCCAAGATAACCGAGCAGGACGTCCGCCGCGCCGACCTGCGCCTCGCGCATCGCCCCGCGCCGCAAGCGGGTCATGCCGCGTATCTCGAACAGGTCGGCGAAGTCGGCGGCAAAGCTCAGGTCGACGCTGATCTGGCGCGTTTCCGTATCAAAATTGCGAAGGGTGATCCGCTCGTACAACGCATCTTTCCAGAGGAAACGGGTGCGGCGCAAATGAATAAGGTCATGCTCCACCGCCACCCGTCCATCGTCACCGAAAAAATCGGGATTGGCGAGGTCGCATGTCAGCATGGCGTTGTCGTCACGCAACGCCGAACTCAACAGGATCGGCCGCATGTCGTTGACAGTGAAATAGAGGTGCGAAAGATGTCGTGTGTCGCGATGATAGAGGCCTTCCGGGCTGCCGGGGCCGGATATCGCGTCACCGCTATGGTCGAACACGGCGAAACTGTCGCCATGTTTGAGCGTGCGCGGCCTGCGTTCATGCAGCGAGGCTGTCGCCGGGATGAAGAATTGAGTTTGCGCCTGAGACAGGGCCTGTCCTCCCGCGATGCCGGGCGTGTCTGGCTGGATCTGCGTCATGGCGTCTCCTATGCGACGATTTGCAATTCGGCGTCTTCGCCCCGCTGCCGGCGTAGTCGGGCGGCGTCCGTCCGCGCGCCGGGCAAATCATGGTATAGCGCGACATAGTCGGTCGCCATGCGCTGCGCCGTGAAGCGTGCGTCAAATGCGCCACGCACCCGGCGGCGGTCGAGATGCGGCAAGGCCGCAATGGCCGCCACAGCCTCATCTTCGCTCTCGACGATGAAGCCGGACACGCCGTGCTCGATCACTTCGGGCACCGATCCGCAGCGGAAGGCGATCACCGGCGTCGCACAGGCCATGGCCTCGATCATCACCAGGCCGAACGGCTCTGGCCAGTCGATGGGAAACAGCAGTGCGCTCGCCTGACCCAGAAACCGCGCCTTTTGCTGCTCATTGATCTCGCCGATATAATGGACATTGGGATAATGTTCGACGAGCGGGGCGATCTCGCTTTCCCAATAAGCGCGATCGACATTGTCGATCTTGGCCGCGATCTTCAGTTGCAGGCCCGATCGCGCCGCGATGCGGATCGCCCGGTCTGGCCGCTTTTCCGGCGATATGCGGCCCAGAAATGCAAGATAATCGTCGCCCGGTCCCAAACGTGGCGCCAGCAGATCGGCAGGCAGGCCGTGATATATGGTGCCGCCCCAATTAACCGGCGGCATGGGCAGTCGTTGATGGTCGGATATCGACACCAGACTATGATCGGGAAAGACGCGGTAAAAGGGCGGCAGGTCTGGCAGGTCGAGCCGACCGTGCAAGGTGGTGACGGTGCGTCCGATAAAGTCCTGAACCATCGGCAGGTGCAGCATGTCGATATGAAAGTGCAGCGCGTCGAATTCGTCGGCGCGGCGGCGGACCTGCTCCAGCATCATCATATGATAGGGAATGGTGTCGGACACGGCCGGATTAAGACGAAGCGCCATGTCGGTGATCGGCACCAGTTCGGCTTGTGTCTGAGAATCGCCGCTGGCGAACAGGGTGACATCATGCCCCTGGCGGACGAGTTCTTCGGTCAGGTAGGAAACGATACGTTCGGTGCCGCCATAGAATTTGGGTGGGACACTTTCGGCCAATGGGGCGATTTGCGCGATCTTCATGCAGGCATTCCTCTCTAACGAGTGGAGCCTCCGTTCCCCGACTTGCGGTAGGCTGTACCGCTACAAGCATTCAGGCACGGACTGGTTTCATGAACAAACGATGTTTCGTCTCCATCCCGGCCGCCAACCATGTCATGAAGATGCGCAATGAGCGCGCATGTGAACGCCTGCGCAATTCGCGCGTCGGTCGGCGCCCTTCAGGGGCGAGCGGAAGCTGGCTGGCATCCATGTCCGCTTTATGGGCTTCAACGATATCGTGGATCCTACTGCGCCAGCGAGACGATATAAGCGGCCATCGCATCGGCCTGATCGTTCGTCAGCGCTGCGCCGCCGCCCGGCGGCATTGGCGCCGGGAATTGCTTGGGGCGGGGCACGCCTTTGAGGACGGTCGCGCGAATGTCGGCCACGCCACCATCGCCCCATAACCATTCCCGGTCGATCAGATTCGGACCTACGGGCGTACCTTCGCCTGCGGGACCATGGCATCCGGCGCAAGGCGCGCCGGCAATTTCCCCTGCATAAAGGCGTCGGCCAAGCGCGACCTTTGCGGAGTCGGCGTTCTTGGCCTGTCCGTCGCTCTCGCCTCCACTGACCGACAGCAGTCCACCGTCCGCCGCTTTGGCCGCGATCAGGGACGCAGCCTTGTCGCCGCGATAGCGGACCCGCCAGACACGACCCTGCCTGTCGTCCGATATATAGAGAGAGCCGTCCGGCCCGATGGCGAGGCCGGTCGGCCGATAGTCTGCCTTGCCGCTTGCGCGTTCAGGGCCGGCAAAGCCATCCGCGAACAATATGGGACCGCCTGACGCACGACCTTGCTTCATCGGCTGGAACAGGATGTTGAAGCCCTGTTGCGGCCCCGGCGCGCGATTCCAGGAGCCATGGAAGGCGATGAAGACGCCGTCCCGATAGGCCGTAGGGAACAGCGTCCCGGCATAGAATATCACCGCATTGGGCGCCCAATGAGCGGGAAACGTAGCGACCGGCCCGCGTCGCCCGGCGCAAGGGCCAATCGCCTTTCCGCCATCGCCGCCATATTCGGGGGCCAGCACCAGGCGCTTGGCACGGGGGTCGAAATAGCATTCCGGCCATCCATAGTCGGCGTCCGCCGCGACCTCGATCAGTTCTTCGGCCGGCGATTCCTGCCCCCGGATGGCCGAATAGAGATGACCCCAATTTTCATGCAACTGGTCGCGGCCATGCTGGGTCGCGAACACGCGCCCCTTACCATCCACGGTGAGACCTACCGCGTTGCGGATGCCCGATGCGAAACGCGCGGCGGGCCCAAAGCGCTGTTCCTTGCCGGCCGCATCGAAACGCCAGATGCCCGCACGCAGCGTCTTTTCGGCACAGGGCGTCTGGCCCGGCGACCCGCTTTGTCGATTATCGATCTGGCAGGCATTGGTGGCGCTCCCGCTGTTGACGAACAGGCTGCCGTCCGCGCGCAGGGCGATGCTGTGGCTGTCATGATCGCCGGTGGCGGGCAATCCGACGACTACCCGCTCGACCGCATTCATGGGCCTGCGGGTGGCGCCGTCCAGCCGATAGCGTAGGATATGATCGCCATCCTCCAGGAACAGTCTGTCGCGATCGATGGCTATGCCGGTGCCGCCGGTCTGGCCGGGGAAAGGGCGCTCGACATGATCGGCGCGGCCGTCGCCATCGCGGTCCTGCAACAGGATCAGGCCGGATGCGACCTGCCCGTCTTCGCGGTCGGGCGCGCTGTTGGCATAGACGGTTCCGTCCACCCCCACCACCAGGTGGCGCACATGGCCCAGCTTGTCGGCGAAAATCTCGGCACAAAAACCGGGCGGCAGCGTCAGGCCGCCCGACAATTCGGCGCAGCCTGCATCAGCCCGCTCAGGCGCGGCCAAATGATCGGAGCAACCGCCAAGGGCGGCAAGAGCGCATAGGATGGCGACAGGGAAAAGGCTTTTGAGCGTCATGCAAATCCTGTTTCGAAAAGCAGGGGCGATGGCGGTCTGCCGCCGCGTCTCTAAAAGCCATAATCTAGTATGAGAAATAGATCAATATCGCTTACAGCATTCCTGCGTCGGCCGATGCGTTGCGGATCAACGCCAGCATCTTCCGCCGGGCTTCTTCGCCTTCGCCGCGCATGATCGCGTCGAACACGGCGTCATGGTCCGGCATGGGATCGCGCGATTCCTTGCGCTCGTCACGGGCGAAGCGCGTGGTCCAGGCGACCACCGCCGTGACCGAGGTGGCCAAGGTGATGAGCGATTCATTGCGAGTGGCGAGCAGGATCAGGCGATGGAAACTCTGGTCGGCCGCGCGCCCCTCCGCGGTTTGCAGGCCGAAGCGCCGCATTTCCTCCAGCGCGTGACCCATGCGCGAAATATCCTGCCCGTCACGGCGCAACGCCGCGAACTCCGCCGCCGCCGGCTCCACGACGATGCGCAACTCAAAGATATCGCGCAGAAATTCCGGCGTCGGCCCGGCCTCGAACATCCAAGCGAGGACATCCAGATCCAGCATGTTCCACCGCAACCTGTCGTTGATGCGTGTGCCGCTCTTGGTTCGGCTATACACCATGCCCTTGGCGGACAGGACGCGGACCGCTTCCCGATAGGCGGTGCGCGACACGCCCTGTTCGGCGCTGTACCGCTCCTCGCCCGGCAGAATATCGCCCGGCTGATAGCGCCCGCCGACTATCGCGACGCCCAGATCATGGGCGATCCGGTCATGGACTGCGCGTTGCGCCGGACTGGAGGCGCGGGCCAGGGGATGGTCGTCTGCTTGCATCATGCAGCCTTCGTCAGCCCTATCAACATGGTCGTCAAGTCCGATCCAAGCCAGTCGGATCATTGGTCTGAGGAAAATAGTCAGCTTTTGGGCCTAATTCATTACTCCGTCAATTTATGGCTTGAATTGGTTTCAAACATTCGTAATCTAGTATGAGAAATAAAAAATGACTCGGAGGGGATGATGTCATGAAAAATAGCGTGCAACTGTCCATATCGCTGTTCGCCCTGCTGGCGGCGCAGTCCGCCCTGGCCCAGGCCGGCGAGGACCAGAGCGCCAAGTCGGTGAGCGATGGCGACATCATCGTGACCGGTATGCGCGCCAGCCTTTCGTCGGCGCAAAATATCAAGCGCAACGCGCAGCAACTGGTCGATTCCGTGGTGGCCGAGGATATCGGCAAGCTGCCAGACAATAATGTGGTGGAAGCGCTCCAGCGCGTGCCAGGCATCCAGGTATCGCCTCGCGCCCGCGGCGAGTCCGCGACCGTGCTGATCCGCGGCCTTCCCGACGTGGTGACGCTGGTCAACGGCCATAACATCTTCAGCACCACCGGCCGCTCGCTCTCGCTGGCGGACGTGCCCGCCGACCTCGTTGCCGGCGTGGACGTCTACAAATCGCGCTCCGCCGATCAGTTGGAAGGTGGCATCGCCGGCCTCATCAACGTCCGCACCCGCCGCCCCTTCGACTTCAAGGGCTTCGAATTCGCGCTGGCCGGTCGCGAAGTCTATAGCGAGCAGCCCGACAGGATCGATCCTTATGCCAGCGCGCTGATCAGCAACCGCTGGTCGACCGGCATCGGCGAAATCGGCGCGCTGGTCAGCCTGTCCTATCACAAGACCCGCTATCGCGACGAAACCATCTATAGCGGCGGCTATTTCGGCTATAATCTCGACAATAGCCGAGCGCCCTATACCCCCGGCGTTCCGCTCGATCCGCGCGGCGCCAGCCCGACCGATCCCAAGGTTTTCCGCACCGACGTCATCGGCGCTTTCGACCGCATCGGCACGCGCACCCGCCCGGCGATCAACGCCACGCTGCAATGGGCGCCCGACGACCGGCTGACCATCCACGCAGACGGACTCTTTTACGGCTATCGTGAACGCGGCAACAGCAACCAGAACTTCACCTCGATGAACGGCGCTCTGCTGTCGCCGCTGGTTTTCGTGGGTGATACAAAACTGGTCCAGTCGCTCAGCATCGCCAATGGCCGCGTCGCCAATTTCGGCGGCGCGTACAAGAATAAGGCGGACCGCTGGCAGGGCGCGCTGGGCGCCGACTGGACCAGCGGCGACTGGAAGGCATCGACCGAGTTTTCCTATACGCGGTCGAAGGCGACCGACATCGGCAACAATCTGGACGTGGATTTCATCGCCTCGCGCACCGATGCGGTGTTCAACGACGGATCTGGCGCGCCCCGTTTCACCCTGCCCAATGACGATATGGCCGACCCGTCGCGCTATTATCTCTCGCGCCTGTCCACCACCCGCACGATCGGCGATGGCAAGGAACTGGCCTGGCGCGGCGACCTGTCCTGGCGCGCGCCCTTCCTCATCTTCTCCGGCCTCGACGCCGGCATCCGTCTCAGCAAGCGCAACGCCAAATCCGACAGCTTCACCCAGACCATCAACTGCTCCGCGACCGGTGCGGTCCAATGCTACAGCATCAAGGCGGCCAGCTTGCCCGGCCTCATGACGGTCACGCCCGGCGACTTTTACACCGGCACGCGGGAATTCGTGCGCCAATGGGCAACGCCCACCACCGATTATCTGCTGAACAACATAGGCTCCTTACGCCAATTGTTCGGCCTTGCGCCGGGCGATCCGGCCTTTCAGGATACCCAACATTTCGACATCGAGGAGAAGAATTACGCCGGCTATGGCCAGGCCAATGTGGAAGTCGGCCGACTGGACGGCCAGATCGGCGTGCGCGTCATCCGCACCGACATCACGTCCAACGCCTTCCTGGTCCTGCGCGGCGCGACATCGCCCGTCACCATCCGCAACAGGAGCACCGACATTCTCCCCAGCCTGGCGCTGCGCTACAAGCTGAAGGATAATCTCTTCCTGCGCTTCGCCGCCAGCAAGACGATCACCCGCCCCAGCTTCGCCCAGCTCAATCCGGCGCTCACCCTGACCCCGCCGGTGCCGGGGCAGCAGCCCTTCGGCCGCGGCTCCAGCGGCAATGCCGACCTGAAGCCGGTGCGGTCGGACAATTACGACCTCTCGCTCGAATGGTATATCGATCGGTCCAGTTCGATCACCGCGACGATCTTCCGCCGCGACGTTAGCGGCTTCATCCAGTCGGTCACCAGCAATTTCGACATCGACTATCTGGGCGCGGACAATGGCGTCTATCAGATCACCCGGCCGGAAAATTCGGGGTCAGGCAAGTTGCAGGGGATAGAGGGCGGCTTCACTTTTTTCCCCAAGGGACTGCCGACCTGGCTGGACGGCATCGGCATCAGCGCCAACGGCACCTATATCGACGGCAAGAACAAGGCGCTCTCGCCGCTGCCGGGCGTCACCGGCTTTATGGACATCCCGTTCCAAAACGTGTCCAAATATTCCGCCACCGGCACCTTCATCTATGAAACGGGCGGCTTTTCCGCCCGCGCCTCCTATGTCTGGCGCGACACCTATAATGCCGGCCTGCACTTCACCGGCGTCAATCCCAATTTCATCACCAACGGCCAGATCAGCAATCTTGACCTGTCCTTCTCCTATGAGATCAATCCCAACTTCACCATCGTCGCCGACGCGACCAATATACTCAAAAATCTCTACCAGACCTCGTTCAAAGACCCCGGCCTCTACCCGCGCGACACCGTTCTCTACACGCGCACTTTCGCGGTCGGGTTCCGGGCGAAGATCTGATGTTCCTATCGAGAGGATGCCATATGACGATTTCCAGGGTGATCGCTTCGCTGTCCATATTGATGGCGCTGCCCCACGCCGCCCAGGCGCAGGAAGCCAGACAGGTCGCGATCAGCGTGGACGCGGCCAAACCGGTGGGCAAACTGCCCCCGATCTGGCGCTTCTTCGGCGCGGACGAACCCAATTATGCGACGATGAAGGACGGCCGCAAGCTGCTCGTCGAACTGGGCGAACTGAAAAAGGGGCAGGTCTATTTCCGCGCCCATAATCTGCTGAGCAGCGGAGATGGCACCGCCGCCTTCAAATGGGGCAGCACTAACGCCTGTACGGAGACAACGGACGGCAGGCCGGTCTATAATTGGGGCATCGTCGATGGCATCATCGACGCCTATCTGGAACAGGGCATCCGTCCCTATCTCCAGATCGGCTTCACGCCAGAGGCCATGGCGAACGCGCCGGCCGGCACGCCCTATCGCCATAGCTGGCGTCCGGGCTTCGCCTATAATCTGATCGCCACCGGCTGGACCTATCCGCCAAAGGATTATGAAAAATGGGCGGAGCTGATCCATCAATGGACGCTCCACAATATCGAGCGCTATGGCCGGGCCGAGGTCGAGAAATGGTATTTCGAGGTCTGGAACGAACCCAACAGCGCCTTCTACTGGAGCGCCAGTCCCGAAGAATTCTACAAGCTGCACGACTATGCCATCGCCGCCGTGCGCAAGGCGCTGCCGACGGCACGCGTCGGCGGCCCGGATGTCGCGGGGCCGGGCGGCGCCTTCATGGACGGCTTTCTGAAGCATGTCTCGTCAGGCAAGAACTATGCGACCGGCCGGACCGGCACGCCGACCGACTTCCTGTCCTTCCATGCAAAGGGGCGGCCGACCTTTGTCGATGGCCATGTCCGCATGGGCATCGCCACCCATCTGCGCGAAACCGATGGCGGCTTCACCAAAGTCCTGTCGATCCCCTCGCTTGCCAATAAACCCGTCGTCATCGGCGAAAGCGACCCCGAAGGTTGCGCCGCCTGTCCGGGACCGGCCAACGCCTATCGCAACGGCACCATGTATAGCAGCTACACCGCCGCCAGCTTCGCGCGCATCTGGGAATTGGCCGAAAGGCGGAAGGTCAATCTGGAAGGCGTCGTGTCCTGGTCCTTCGAGTTTGAGGACCAGCCCTGGTTCGCGGGCTATCGCCAGCTTTCCACCAATGGCGTTGACCTGCCAGTGCTCAACGTCTTTCGCCTGTTCGCGCAATTGGGTGAAACGAAACTGACCACGACCAACAATGCCCAGGTGCCGCTGGACGCGCTGATGCAGCATGGCGTGCAGGGGGATGCCGACATCGGCTCCATCGCCACCCGCACCGCCGACGGCAAGATAGCGCTGCTCGTCTGGCACTATCATGACGACGACATCGCCGGGCCGGACGCGCAGGTCAAGTTCAGCCTGAACGGCATTAAGGGCAAGCCTGCACAGGCGAAGCTGTGGCGGGTCGATGGCGATCATGCCAACGCTTTTACCGCCTGGAAAAAAATGGGGTCGCCCCAATCCCCCGATCAGGACCAGTATAAGCAACTGGAAGCCGCATCGGTTATGCGCGCCGAAACCCTGCCTGTAGCCACAGGCCAGCGCGGCGGCGCCAGCATCGACTTGCGCCTGCCGCGCCAGGGCGTCGCCCTTATCATCCTCGATGGCCAGTAAGGGCAAAAGGTGGCGGCCATGAAGCGAGCGGGGACGCGGTCCTACGCGGGACGCTGGGCGATCGCGGCGATGATTGCCGTCGCCATCGCCATCAGCTATCTCGACCGCCAAACCCTGCCCTGGGCGATCAAATATATCGAGGCCGATATTCCGATCGGCAACCAAACCAAGGCGTTTCTCGATTCCGCCTTCCTCGCCACCTATGGCCTCATGTATCTGGGCGGTGGCTGGCTGCTGGATCGGTGGGGCACCCGGCGCGGCTTTCTGGCGATCATGATCTTCTGGTCGCTCGCCTGCGCCAGCCACGGGTTGGCCAGCGGCATCGCGGCGTTGATGGTCAGCCGACTGCTGCTGGGCGTAGGGGAGGGCGGGGGCTTCCCCGCCGCTACCCGCGCCATCGCCGAATGGTTTCCCGCCGAACGCCGCGCCGCCGCCATGGGCCTCGTCAATGCCGGGACGGCGGCCGGCGCGGTGATGGCCCCGCCGCTGATCGCAGGCATATTGGCCTATGGCGACTGGTTCGGCTTGTCGAGTTGGCGCTGGGTCTTCTTTGTCACCGGCGCTTTCGGGCTGGGCTGGGCGCTCTGGTGGTTCGCGACCTATCGCACGCCGCCGGTCGCGGACAGCGACACGCATGAAGCAGACGGCCCCGCCCCGACCATCGCTATGCTGCTGGCGCGCCGGGAAGTGCGCGGCTTGGTCGCCGCCAAGTTCCTGAGCGACGGCGCCTGGTATTTCTACCTTTTCTGGCTGCCCAAATATCTGTTCGAGGCACATGGCTTCGACCTGAAACAGGCTGCGACGATCGGCTGGATACCCTATGCCGCATCGGGCGTCGGGAGTCTCTGCGGTGGCTGGCTCTCCAGTCGTCTTCTGTCGTCCGGCCGCTCGGTCGATGCCGCGCGCAAGATCGCCCTGGGGCTGAGCGCCGCCTGTATGCCCTGGGTGATGTTCGCGCCCACGACCGGGTCGATCGCCGCGATCATCGCGATCTTCAGTCTCGCCTTTTTTGGGCAGCAAAGCTGGTCCACCCTGGTCATGACCCTGCCGACCGACCTTGCTCCACGCAGCGCGCTCGGCCGTCTCGCCGGCCTGGTCGGCCTTGGCGGCGCGTTCGGCGGCATCGTCATGGGGCAGGCGGCCGGCTGGGCGCTCGATGCCGGGCTTGGCTACACCCTGGTCCTGACCGTCGCCGCGACCCTGCACCTGATCGCCTTCGCGCTGATCTGCATCGCCATTCCCCGCATCGTCCCAATCACCTTCATGCGAAAGGCCGTTCCTTGAAAATCACCGAAATCCGCACCCGCGTCGTCCAGTGGGAAGGCGAGACCGTGCCGTTGCCGCCGCATTTCTGCACGAACCCGATGGATCTTGTCTCGCCGATGCTGTCGCCCGAGACGATGGGCACCTTCACTTTCCATGGCTGGCTGATCTTGGAAATCTTTACGGACGCAGGTCTGGTCGGCATCGGCAACGCCGCGCTCGCGCCGCTCGTGACCAAGCAGATGATCGACCAGTATCTCAGCCCCCTGCTGATTGGCCAGAACCCGTGGGACAGCGAGTTCCTGTGGCAACATATGTATCGCAAGACCATGGCGTTCGGGCGCAAGGGCGTGGCGCTGGTCGCGATCTCCGCGCTCGACATCGCTATCTGGGACTTGATGGGCAAGGCTGCCAAACAACCCGTGTTTCGCCTGCTGGGTGGCCGGACCAAGGCGAAGATCCCGGTCTATGCCAGCCGCCTCTATTCGATCCCGCTGAATGAGTTGGCGCAGGAAGCCGCCGCCTACAAAGCGCAAGGTTATAAGGCGATGAAGCTGCGCTTCGGCTGGGGGCCGATCGACGGGGCCGCGGGCATGGCGCGCAACGTGGAATTGATCCGCACCGTGCGCGAAACCGTGGGCGACGACATCGACATCATGGCGGACGCCTATATGGGCTGGAGCCTGGACTATGCCAAACGCATGATGCGCCTGATCGAACCCTTCAACCTGCGCTGGCTGGAGGAGGCGATCATCCCCGACGACATCAACGGCTATCATGAGCTGCGCCGCTTCGGCACGACGCCGATCGCGGCGGGCGAACATGAGTTCACCAGCTACGGCTTCCGCCAGATGATCGAGGCGAAGGCGCTCGACTATTTCCAGTTCGACACCAACCGCGTGGGCGGCATCACCGCCGCCCGCAAGATCCAGGCGCTGGCTGAGGCCTATTCCATCCCCGTCGTTCCCCATGCCGGGCAGATGCACAATTATCATGTCGTGATGGCCAGCCTGAACAGCCCCATCGCCGAATATTTCCCGATGGTCGATGTGGAGGTCGGCAACGAACTCTTCTGGTATATTTTCAAAGGCGAACCGCAGGCGGTGGACGGCTATATCGATCTGGACGACACTCTCCCCGGTCTGGGCCTCGAAATAGACGAGGCCGCCCTCTCGCGCTTCAAGGTGATCGGATGATGAACAGGAAAGTCGCCGTTCTGGGACTGGGCATTATGGGGTCCGGCATGGCGCGGCGATTGATCGCCGCCGGATTCGAGGTGGCGGTGTGGAATCGTAGCCGCGAAAAGGCGGAGGCACTGGGCGCGGCCGGCGCGCGGATCGCCGAAACGCCGGCAAACGCGGCCAGCGGCGCATCGATCGTCGTCGCGATGCTGGCCAATGATGATGTATCGCGGACTGTCTGGACCGGCGACGACGGCGCCCTTGCCGTCATGGATCGGGACGCGATCGCGATCGAATCCAGCACCCTGACCAGCGATTGGGTATTGGAACTGACGCGGGACGCCGTCGCGCATGGCGTGCGCTTCATCGAGGCTCCGGTCACGGGCAGCCGGGACCAGGCAGCGCAGGGCATACTTCGTTTCCTTGTCGGCGGCGACGCCGATGCGATCGACGCCGCACGCCCTGCCTTCGACGCCATGGGCAGCGCACTCGTCCATCTCGGTCCGGTGGGCAGCGCCGCGACGGTCAAGCTCGCCAACAATTATCTGTGCGGCGTGCAGGCCGCCAGCCTGGCCGAAGCCATCGCCCTGTTCGAAAGGCGCGGCCTCGACATGGAGCAGGCGATGTCGATCCTGTTCGACGGCGCGCCCGCCAGCCCGATGGTGAAGGGGGTGGGTCGCCGGATGCTTGATCGAGATTATGCGCCGCATTTTCTGGTGCCATTGATGGCCAAGGATCTGGGCTATGCCGCCCAGGCCCTGGCCGATGCCGGCATCCCCTCCGCCATAGCCCAGGCAGCGCGACAACGCTTCGCGGAAGCCGATGCGGCCGGCGAGGGGGAACGCGACATAGCGGCGATCGTGGAGCAGCTGCGAAAAGCGTGAAAATCGAGGGCGAGAGAGGCGGACGCCCCAACGCTTTACGGTATTCTGAAAATGCTGAATTCGAATGAATTCGTATGCGCAGCTTGCTCGTCGCCCGTCGCCATGCAAGCGGTGATGGTTGATGCAGGCAAGCGGCGGCAGGCCGCGTCCGCGACGGGAGGGGACAGGCATGAACAAGCCGAAACAGGGCTTTGCCGGATTGTGGAATATCAGTTTCGGTTTTTTCGGCATCCAGATCGGCTTCGCGCTGCAAAACGCCAATATGAGCCGGGTCTTCCAGTCGCTTGGCTCCAGCATCGACGACCTATCGGCCTTATGGGTCGCCGCGCCGCTGACCGGCCTGCTGGTCCAGCCGATCGTCGGGCATCTTTCCGATCGCACCTGGCTGGGGCGGCTCGGCCGTCGCCGCCCTTATTTCCTGGCAGGCGCGATCCTCTCCACGGTGGCGTTGCTGGGGATGCCGCAAAGCGACGGGCTGCTGATGGCCGCATTGCTGCTGTGGATGCTCGACGCCAGCCTCAATATCTCGATGGAGCCGTTCCGCGCCTTTGTCGGCGATATGCTGGGCAAGGATCAGCATATAATAGGCTATGCGGTGCAGACCGCGTTCATCGGTGCGGGCGCGGTGGTGGGATCGCTCTTTCCCTATGTCCTAGACCATCTGGGCGTCGCCAACGTCGCGGCGGCGGGGCAGGTGCCCGATACGGTGCGCTACAGTTTTTGGGCAGGCGGCGCTGCGTTGCTGGCCGCGGTGCTCTGGACCGTGATGACGACGCGCGAATATGCGCCGGACCAGATCCGCGCCTTCGCCGACGCTGACGAAGCCGCCGCCACGGCGCCCGATCTGGCAGGCCGCGCCATCGGTCCCTGCGTCATCTGGATTGGCGCGGGAGTCTTCGTCGCGCTGCTGGTCGCCCTCTGGGCAATGGAAAAGGAAGTCTATCTGCTCGCCGCGCTGTTGGCCGGCTACGGCCTCGCCAGCCTGGTCGCCATTCTGCTGGCCCGCGCTGGACGCGGCGCACATATGCTGGCGCATATCGTCGGCGATATCGGCGCTATGCCTCCGATCATGCGACGACTGGCGGTGATCCAGTTCTTCAGTTGGTCGGCGCTCTTCATCATGTGGATTCACACCACGCCGGTCGTCGCCCAATATATGTTCGGATCGGCCAATCCCGCCAGCGCCGCCTATCAGGCTGGCGGCAACTGGGTAGGGGTGCTCTTCTCGGTGTATAATGGCGTGGCCGCAATCGCCGCCCTGACGCTTCTGCCCTGGGTGGCGGCGCGGATCGGCAAGGCGCGGACCCATGCGCTGTGCCTGGTTGCGGGCGCGGCAGGCTTCGCCAGTTTCCTGATCGTGCGTGATCCCAACCTGCTGCTGCTCAGCGAAGCCGGGATCGGCATCGCCTGGGCCTCGATCCTCGCCATGCCTTATGCCATGCTCGCCTCGACCCTGCCGCAGGCCAAGCTCGGCGTCTATATGGGCGTGTTCAATATCTTCGTCGTGCTGCCGCAATTGCTGGTGGCGACGGCGATGGGATCGATCATGAAGACATTCTTCCCTGGCGACCCCATCTGGACCATGGCCTTCGCCGCGGCCACGCTGCTGCTGGCGGCGTTGGCGACCTTGCGAATCAGGGCGTGAGCCGATGCAGCGATTCGCGCTTCGCATGAAGACCGATATCAGCAGAATTCAGGCCGCTATCAATGCCTAATTCCGCTACGGAAAGCGTTGCACTCTGCCACGGATGCAATCTTTGCAATTGCGAAATAATCGTTCGCACTTGCGAAAGATTACCAGTTGGTACATCAGGAACGGGCCTTTCAGGCATCCTCTCCTAAAACTTTACGGGCTGGTCTTCGGATCGGCCCTTTTTTTGTCTTCGTCGGATCGCGCGTCGTCCAGCCCCTGCGGCACTGTCCAGGCGATGCCCTCATCCAGATAGGCTTCCAGTTCACGCCAATGCCGGTCCCATCCCGGTCCCCGACGGGCGGGGGGCACTTCCTGCTCCACGATCAAGCGCGCGCGTCGGATCGGATTGGACGGCCGCTGCTCCATCCTTAGCACGATATCGCGCACATCCTGGGGACCGTCCTTGCTCATATGCTCCTCCCCCAGGCTTCCCGCCCGGTCGCTCGCCTTTGCCCCGGAAGCCAAGGAACAGGCAATGACCTTGTCGGTGCGACGCAACAACATTGTCTATTCGTCATCCTTCCGTCATAAAGCGCCATGTCATTGCCTTCTGGCCCGTCGGCCCCACCCATCGCCCGTATCCAGCAAAATGTGCTCGCCGTGGCGGAACGTCGCCTTCTCAATTGGCTCTGCGCCCATATGCCGCGCTGGGTCACGCCCGACATGCTCACCGCGCTGGGCATGGTGGGCGCGTTCGCCATTTTCGCGGGCTATGCCGCCAGCAATTGGGGCGTCGATTGGCTATGGCTGGCGATCGCGGGCTATGCGCTGCAATGGTTCGGCGACTCGCTGGACGGCAGCCTGGCGCGGTTCCGCCATATCGAACGGCCATCCTACGGCTATTTCATCGACCATAGTTGTGATGGCCTGGCGACCTTGCTGATCCTGGCGGGCATGGGGGCCAGCCCCTATATCCGCATGGATGTCGCGCTGGTCGCGCTGGCGGGCTATCTGCTGCTGTCGATCCACGCCTATCTGTCGGCGCGAGTCCTGGGCGAATTCAAACTATCCTATCTTGCCGCCGGACCCACCGAATTGCGGCTGTTGCTGATCGGTCTGACGATCGCGATGATGCTGTTGGGCTACGCCCCTGGCTGGTTCGGCGCGGTGTCGGGATTTGACCTTTTCGTCGGCATAATCGGCGCCATCTTGGTGCTGCTGTTCATCGGCCAGACGCTAACCACCGCTAAGCGTTTGTCGTCGTCGGAACAGCCCGGCAAAATGCGCTGAGAGCATCGTGTAGAAAAGCGGGAATCGGATTTTGGCTTGAAATGATGCGAAAACAAAAACTATAGCAGGCGCCGCCTTTCACGCAGCCTGCCATAATTTGCTCGCGTCAAGGACGGCGCCGCATATTGTCCCGCGCGCCACAGCGCGAGATCAATTGGTTGAGGCGCACTTCATCCTGCGCGCCAGACGCAAATAATTGGCAAAGCCAATCCAGACACCGTGCCAATAGCAGCATGGTTCCTCTCCCTTATTATCCGCGCATCATAGCAGATTCGCGCCATGGGAGAAGAGGGGGAGCGATAATATGGTTGCTTACTGATCAGCGCCAATTGCGCGGTAGAGCAGCACTCTGTTGCTCACTAGCGCAAGGTTCGTGACGATAGCCGATTGCCGCGCGCTATAGAGCGCGCGCTGGCTGGTCAGCGCGGTCAGGAACGTGTCGATACCCGACCGATAACGCTGGTCCGCCAGATCATAGGCGCGTTGGCTGGCCGCCACCAATCGCCGCTGCGCCGCCTGCTGCGCATCGATCGTCCCCTCGCGTGCGAGTGCGTCTGCGACTTCGCGGAAGGCGGTCTGCACCGCCTTTTCATATTGTGCGACATAAAGGTCGCGTTGCGCTTTGCTATAGTCCAGGTTCCCGCGGTTCGCACCGCCGAAGATCGGCAGGCTGGCGGATGGGCTGACCGACCAGGCGAAGCCGTTGCCGGTGAAGAGCGAGGACAGGGCCGAACTGGCCACGCCGATCGCCGACGTCAGGCTGATCGTCGGGAACATGGCCGCGCGCGCCGCACCGATATCGGCATTGGCGGCCTTGAGCTGATGTTCCGCCTGCAGCACGTCGGGCCGCTGGAGCAGCACGTCCGACGACAGGCCCGCCGGCGCCTTCGCCACGCCCGCGATCAGGCTGTCGAGCGAGGCGGGTAGCAAGGCCTCCTCCACCGGCGTCCCCACCAGCAGGTCGAGCGCGTTGCGATCCTGCGCGACTTGGGTGACGTTGGCGGCGACGTCCGACGCCGCCTGCTCGACCGTGGTTTCGGCTTGATGGACATCGAGCTTGCCGGTCAGGCCGGCGCCATTGAGCTGGCGGGTGATGTCCAGCGTACGCTGGGCGCTCGCCTGGGTCTGGCGCGAAACCGCCAGCAGTTCCTGGTCAGCGGCCAACGTCGCATAGGCGGTCGCGGTCTCAGCGATCAAGGTGATCCGGGTCGCCCGCGCGCCTTCCTCCGTCGCCAGATAGGTTTCGAGCGCAGACTGGGTCAGGTTGCGGACGCGGCCGAACAGGTCGATCTCGAACGCGCTGAAGCCGATGTCGGCGCTGTAACTATTCTGCCGATTGTCATTCTGGCGGACGAAGCTGGCGCCGGCGTCGGCGGTGATGGTGGGCAATTGGGCGGCGCGTTGCACCCTATATTGCGCGCGCGCCGACTGGATGTTGGCGATCGCGGCGCGCAGGTCGCGATTATTGGCCAGCGCTCGCGCGATCACGCTACGCAGCTTCGTGTCGCCGACCAGTTCGGTCCAGGCTAGGCCAACCTTTTGTCCGGCCTGCCCAGGCGCATAGGCTTCCCCGTTGGGCAAGGTGGCGGGCACTGGCGCTGTCGGTCGCACATAGGTCGGCGCCATGTTGCATCCGGCCAGCGTCAGCAGCGATACCGCCGACAGTGAAAGGCGGATCATGCCGGAACTCCTGCGTCTGGCGCCGGGGCTGGCGGCGCGGCGTTCTTTTTACCGCTGAAAAGGCCCGCAATCGTGACGAAGAACAGCGGCACGTAGAAGATGGCCAGCGCCGTCGCCGTCGTCATGCCGCCAACGACCGCCGTACCGATCGCAACACGGCTCTGTGCGCCTGCGCCCGTTGCGATCGCCAACGGGATGACGCCGGCGATGAAGGCAAGGCTGGTCATCAGGATCGGGCGGAAGCGCAGCCGCGCCGCTTCCAGCGCGGCGGACAGCGCGTCCTTGCCCTGTTTGTGCGCCAGTTCGGCGAACTCGACGATCAGGATCGCATTCTTCGCGGCCAGACCCATCGTGGTGAGCAAACCAACCTGGAAGAAGATATTATTCTCCAGCCCGCGCGCCCACACCGCGATCACCGCGCCGACCAGGCCGAGCGGGATCACCAGCAGCACCGCCAGCGGGATCGACCAGCTTTCATAGAGAGCGGCAAGGCACAGGAACACGACCAGCACCGACAGGCCGTAGAGCAACGGCGCCTGACCGCCGGACAGTTGCTCCTGATAGGACAGGCCGCTCCATGCGTAGCTGGTGCCGGTCGGCAGTTGCTTCTGCAATTCGACTATCCGGTCCATCGCTTCGCCCGAACTGGCGCCCGCGCCGGCCTGGCCCTGGATTTCGAAAGAGGACAGACCGTTGAAACGCGCCATCGTGCTAGGCCCCATCGTCCAATGCGTGGTCGCAAAGGCGGAGAAGGGCACCATTTCGCCGGTGCTGCTCGACCGTACCATCCAATTGTCGATATCGGTCGGCAACGCGCGATAGGCCGCATCAGCCTGCATATAGACGCGCTTCACTCGGCCGCGATCGACGAAATCGTTGATATAGGTGCTGCCCCAGGCGGAACTGAGGACATCGTCGACATCGCTCTGCGTCAGGCCCAGCACCGCCAGCTTCTCATTGTCGATATCGACTTTGAGCTGGGGCGTATCCTCCAGCGATGCGGCGCGCACGCCGGCCAGCACCGGATCTTTGGACGCTGCGTCGATCAACTGGTTGCGCAGTTCCAGAAAGCGCGCGCGGCTGAGGCCGCCATTGTTCAGCAGTTCGAAGGTGAAGCCGTTCGATTGGCCGAGGCCCCGGATAGAGGGCGGCGTCATGCCCAGTATCTTGGCGTCGCGGATCGCCGCGAGTTGCTTGGTCGCGCGTCCGGCAATAGTCCCCGCCGTGTTTGCGATACCCTTACGCTCGTTCCATGGCGCCAGGTTGATGAAGCCCTGGCCGACATTCTCACCCTGGCCCTGGAAGCTGAATCCAGTCATGATGAAGGCGAAGGCGACATTGTCCTTCTCGTCGTTCAGGAAATAATTCTGCACCTGGTCGATCACCGCATTGGTCCGGCTCGATTTGGCGCCGGCGGGCAGCGTGACCTGCACCATCACCTGCCCTTGATCCTCGACCGGCAGGAAGCTGGACGGCAGCCGCACGAAGATGAGAACCAGCAGCGCCAGCACCACGACATACAGGCCCCAGAACAGCTTGCGCCGATTCAACATCTGCTGCGTGCGGCGGACATAGCCGCCGGTCAGCCTCTCAAACCAGCGGTTGAACTTGCCGGCCCAACCTTCGTTGCGATGGTCCTCGCTCGCGGACTTGAGGAGGGTCGCGCACAGCGCCGGCGACAGAATCAGCGCGACCACCACCGACAGTAGCATCGATGACACGATGGTTATGGAAAACTGGCGGTAGATGACGCCGGTCGATCCGCCGAAAAAGGCCATGGGCAGCAACACTGCCGACAGCACCAAAGCGATGCCGACCAGCGCGCTGCCGATCTCCTCCATCGACTTGATCGTCGCCTCGCGCGGGGAAAGCCCTTCCTCCTCCATGATGCGCTCGACATTTTCGACCACGACGATCGCGTCGTCGACCAGCAGGCCGATGGACAACACCATACCGAAGAGGGTCAGCGTGTTGATGGAATAGCCGAACAAGGCGAGAATGCCGAAGGTGCCGAGCAGCACCACTGGCACCGCGACGGCGGGGATCAGCGTCGCGCGCCAGCTTTGCAGGAAGACGAACATCACCACCACGACCAGCGCGACCGCTTCAAGCAACGTCTTGATGACTTCTTCGACCGACAGCTGGATAAAGGGCGTGGTGTCGCGCGGAAATACGACTTTATATCCATGCGGCAGGCTGCTCGACAGTTCGGCGACCTTCGCCTTGACCAGTTCGGCGGTCTTGAGCGCGTCGGCGCCCGGCGCCAGTTGCAGCGCAACGCCGGACGCGGGATGGCCGTTGAGCCGCGCGGCCGTGGTATAGCTTTCATTACCCAGTTCGACTCGCGCCACGTCGGACAGATGGACGATCGATCCGTCGGTCTGGGTCTTGACGATGATGTTGCGGAATTGTTCGGGCGTCTGCAACCGCGCGCGCGCCGTCACGGTGGCGTTGATCTGCTGCCCGGCGGGCGCCGGGTCGGCGCCGATCTGGCCCGCCGACACTTCGACATTCTGCGCCGCAATCGCGCTCTGTACGTCGGACGGCATCAGCTTTACCGCGGCAAGCTTGTAGGGGTCCAGCCACACCCGCATCGCATATTGCGACCCGAAGACCTGGGTGGCGCCGATACCATCGATACGCGCGATCGGGTCCTGGAAATTATTGACCAGATAATCGGCGATATCCGCCTGCGTCGCTATGTCCGTCTCGTCGTAGAGGCCGACCAGCATCAGGAAGTCGGTCTGCTGCTTGGTGACGGAAAGGCCCTGCTGTTGCACCGCATTGGGCAGACGACTGAGCGCCTGCTGCACCCGATTCTGCACCTGCACCTGCGCAGTGTCGGGATCGGTCCCCTTCTGGAAGGTGACGGTGATCCGCGCCTGCCCCGTAGCGGTCGAGGAAGAGGAAAAATACATCAGGCCATCGATGCCGGTGAGCTGCTGTTCCAGCACCTGCGTGACGCTGGTTTCCACGGTTTCGGCCGATGCGCCGGGATAGGTGGCGCTGATGCCGACGCCAGGCGGGGCGATGTCGGGATATTGGGCGATGGGGAGCGACAGCATCGCGCCCAGGCCCGCCAGCATGATGCCGATGGCGATGACCCAGGCGAAAATCGGCCGTTCGATGAAATAGCGGCTGAGCAAGGGCCGGCTCCTATTGCGCTGTCTTGATGGCGACAGGCTTGACGACGTCGTCGGCCTTCACCTTGTCGGTGCCCTCGACGATCAGGCGGTCGCCGGCCTTGAGACCCGCGGTGATCAGCCATTTGTCGCCGATCGCCTGAGCGGCGGTGACGATACGGCGTTCGACCTTGTTCGCCTTGTTCACGACCAGCGCCGTGGCGTTGCCCTTGGGATCGCGGTTGATGCCCTGTTGCGGCGCCAGAATCGCGCCGGGCACCACCGATTGCGGCGCGATCACGCGGACGAACATGCCGGGCATCAGCAGCCCGTCAGGATTGGGAAAGCGCGCGCGCAACGTCACCGTGCCGCTGTTGACGTCGACGATCGGCTCGGCGAATTCGATCCGGCCTTCCTGGGGATAGTCGGCGCCATCTTCCAGTTTCAGCCGGATGGTCGCGCTGGCCGCCAGCGTCTTGCCCGCCGCCAGCGACCGGCGCAACGCCAGGATCTGCGAGCTGGACTGGGTGACGTCGACATAGATGGGGTCGAGTTGCTGGATCGTGGTCAACGGGTCGGTCTGGCTGGTCGTCACCAGCGCGCCGGGCGTGAACAGGGTACGGCCGATTCGCCCGCTGATCGGCGCCCGGACCAATGTGAAGTCCAGATTGACGCTGCTGGTCTGCAGGCTGGCGCGCGCCTGCTGCACCGCGGCGCTCGCCTGTCGCGCGGTCGCGATCACATCGTCGCGGTCCTGCGCGCTCACCGCTTCGGTATCGCCCAGGCTGCGATAGCGCTGCGCCTTGGCCTGCGCGGCTGCGGCGGTCGCCTGCGCACTGGCCAGACTGGCCTGCGCCTCGTCGCGCGACGCGCGATAGAGGCGGGCGTCGATCTGATAGAGCGGCTGGCCGGCGCTGACCATCGATCCTTCGGTGAACAGCCGCTTCTGGATCAGTCCCGCCACTTGCGGCCGCACTTCCGACATCATGGTCGATACGGTGCGGCCGGGCAGTTCGCTGGACACCGTGGCGTCCTGCGTGCTCAGCGTGACCACGCCCACTTCCACCGGCCCCTTTTGCGGCGGCTTTTGCTGTCCACATGCCGCAAGCGACAGGCCAAGAGCGATTGGCGCGACCCGAAGGCTGCGCAAGGTGGCGGAAAGGAGCATGGTGTGGCGCTTATCCTTGAAACTGTGCCGCACAGGCCCCTGCGATGCCCGCCGATGCACGAATAAGACCGGACCGGGCGCACGAGGGGGAGGGGGGAGGGGCGTGCGCGACCGATTCGGGCCGTGCACCGGGTTTCCAGCCAGGATGGCGGGTATAGGCATCGCAAGGACTCCGTTGGCGTCGGCAGGGGAGCCGACCTGGCCCTCTTCGCGGCTTTGCCCGTCTCATGGTAGAGTGACTGTTTTTCGAAATGCGGCGATGCGTTGCATGACCGCGCATGTTCGTATCGCTTTGTATCGGCCTGTATCGGCCAGCAAGAAGCGCAGACTTTTAATGCGCCGCGCGCTAGGACGGGCCATGGCCGATGCTGCATCCTTCCCTTCCGCCACAGTGCTGGTGGCCGATGACGACGCGGATATCCGCGACCTGATCGTCGGCCAGTTGCGGCAGGAAAATTACCGCCTGCTGGCCGCCGCCAATCTGGCCGACCTGCGTCAGACATTGCGGGACGAGGCGGTCGATCTGATCGTGCTCGACCTCAACCTGCCCGATGGCGACGGACTGTCGCTGTGCCGTGAATTGCGGGCGGAGGGATCGGACGTGCAGATCATCATGGTGACGGCGCGCGGTAGCGCGATCGACCGGGTGCTGGGGCTGGAACTGGGCGCGGACGATTATCTGACCAAACCGTTCGAGCCGCGCGAACTGCTGGTGCGCATCCGCAACTTGCTGCGCCGCGCGCGCAACGGGCCGGCCGCGCGCACCGGTGCGATGCGCTACGCGCATATCGGTCCCTGGCGCGTCGATCTGGTGCAACGCCGTCTGGTCGCGCCCGACGATCGGCTGGTGATGCTGTCGTCGGCCGAATTTCGACTGCTCAGCCGTTTCATTGACGAACCCAATGTCGTGCTGGACCGGGAGACATTGCTGCCCGAACGCCGCGCCACCGCCGCCTTCGATCGCTCGATCGACCTTCAGATCAGTCGTCTGCGGCACAAGCTGTCGAGCCTGCCGGGCGGCGAGGATCTGATCCTGACGGTACGTGGCGAAGGCTATGTCCTGGCCTGTTCGGTCGATCATTCATGATCCGCGGGATCGCCGGCCGCGCCCGTGCCTTCTTCCGGTCGATGGCGGGGCAGATTTTCCTGATCCTGACGCTCGGCATGTCGGTTGCCGCGATTGTCGCGCTGCTGGTGGCGGAACAGACGCGCCGCCACGATTTCGAACGGGTGCGCCGCCAGCGCGTTCTTGCCAGCGCCATCGACGTCGCCGATCGTTTCCGCCGCGACCCCCGGCGCATCGAAAAGATGATGGCGACGCACAGCATCATCGGCGCGGCGCCTGCGCCCGAAGGCATCAGTCTGAACGAGCCGGACGGCGATCTCCAATCGCTTCTGCGCGCGCGCCTTGGTCCGCAATCGCAGCCCGAAGCGGGACAGGTGCCGGTCGGCCTTTGCTTCCCCGACCGCTACAGGTCGAAAGAACTGGTCGCCGGGCTGATCGACGCGCCACGCCCGGACTGTTGGGTGGTGCGCTATACCGATGGAACCGGCCAGCGCCGGGCGATCGCGCTCAGCTTCCCGCGCATCGCCAAACCGCCCAGCACCATCTTCAATCCGCTTTACCTGATCGTTATCGTCGCGGCCTCGGCGGGTCTGGGCATCCTTGTCGCCCGCATCGTGGCTACGCCGCTGCGGCGGCTGGAACAGGCGGCAGAGGCCTTTTCCGTGTCGCTCGACCCGGAGGAAATTCCCGAACGCGGGCCGGAGGAGGTGCGCGCCGCCCTGTCCACCTTCAACCTGATGCAGCGCCGCGCGCGGGCGGGCTTTGCCGAACGGACGCAATTGCTCGCCGCGATCAGCCATGATCTCCAGACGCCCTTGACCCGCCTGCGGCTACGCCTGGAACTGGTCGAGAATGAGGAATTGCGCGCACGCCTGTTGCAGGATCATCAGGCGATGCAGACGCTGGTGCGCGAAGGGCTGGACCTCGCCAGCAGTATCGAGGCGCGCGAGGAATGGTCGGCGCTCGACATCGATTCGCTGCTGACCAGCATGGCGGAGGATGCCGAGGAACTGGGCGCGCCTGTCCGTTTCCTCAGCGGGTGCGGCGGCACGGTGCGGGTCAAGCCGAATGCGCTGACCCGCTGTATCGCCAATCTGGTCGACAATGCCGTGCGCTATGGCGGCAGCGCAGAAATAAGCTGCGCGCGATCGGGCGGCAGGCTGATGATCCATGTGCGCGATCATGGCCCCGGCATCCCCGTCGATCAGCTCGACCAGATGTTCGAACCCTTCACTCGCGGCGTCAGCAGCCAGCCCGGCGGGCGACACGGCACCGGCATCGGCCTGACCATCTGCCGCTCGCTGGCGATGAGTTTCGAGGCGTCGGTGCGCCTGCGCAATGCCGATGACGGCGGCCTGATCGCCACCATCGACATGAAGGCCTAAACCAGCAATCCGGCAACCAACATGACGGCCGCAACCGGCACGCCCGCCCGCGCCACCGCCGGACGGTAGGTCATGCCCAGCACCACCACGCCGCCCAGCAGCGGCAACAGCCCGATCCAGGCGATCAGCGCCATGCCAACATCGGCCCACAACATCAGGCTGAGCAGCGACAGGCCCAGCAGCGTCCACCCGGCCAATTCCAGATGACCGACAAAGGGACGCCGCTGCCATGTAGTGAGCAGAACCGGCCGATGTCGCTGCATCCGCCCCGCCAGCGCGAACAAAGCAAGGTAAAGCAGACCGATGGTGACCGTCATGCCGGCGCCATCCGGCGGCGAACCGGGGTCGGCGCGCTGCGGCGGCGCAATTGCTTCCAGACCAGCAGGCCCAGCGCGACCGCAGTCGCGGTCAGCAGCATATTGCCCGACAGGATCATCACATCCCCCGCCCAGATCGGTCCCAGCGCAGCGGCAAGCGCGCATAGCAGCGCCAGCAGTCCCAGCAGTAGCGGCCAGCCCAGCGCAGGTGGCAGGACCAGCCCCAGCAGCAGCGCCGCGCCCGCGCTCCACAGGGCGACCGCAACCTCCTGCTGCGCGCGTTCCGCCAGGCCCAGCGGCAACAGCCGATTGGCGATCAGGAAGGCCGCCATGCCGATCGGCACGCCCACAAGGCCACCGACGTTCAACCGCTCCAGCAGCCGGTTGCCGATCGACAAGGGCGCGCGTTCCCGCCTCTTGACGATCCACAAGACCATGCCGCTCGCGATCGCCAAGGTCAGCATGGCGCCGCCCAGAAAATAGAGCCAGCGCGTTAGCAGCGGGACAAAATGGGCCATGTGCAGGCCGTAGATGGTCTGATAGGCGCGCACGCCCGCCCGCTTTTCCGTCCAGGCTTTCAGCACCTTGCCGGTCGCGCCGTCGAAGCTGATCTCTGCGGGCAGAGTGCCGATCGCGCCCACCTCGACCGGATAGATGGTCACCACCGCGGCGGCATCGCCGGGGTTGAAGATATAGACCCGACCCACCGGCGCACCGCCAAAATAGCGCTGCGCCTGCGCCAGCATCGGCCCGACCGGGGCCAGCGGCGCCTTGGTCCCGCTCGCTTCCCGGCTGACCGTGCCGGGGGTCAGGTCACTGTAAAGCGTCGCCACATCCGCGCCATAGCCGGCCGCGATCGCCCAAGGCATGTTGAGCGACGCCAGCGTCAGCAGTCCGGTGAAGGTGATCATGATATGAAAGGGCAGGGAGAGCACGCCCAGCGCATTATGCCCGTCCAACCACGATCTTTGTCCCTTGCCGGGGCGGAAAGTGAAGATGTCCTTGAAAAAGCGCTTATGCGCGATGATGCCCGTGATGATCGCCACCAGCATCAGCATCGCCGCCAGCGACGCCAGCCACCGTCCCCAGGGATAGGGCAGTTCCAGCTCGAAATGCAGGCGGTAGAAAAATTCCCCGCCCAGCGTGTCGCGCGCCACCGGCGCACCGCTCACCGGATCGAGCGCCCGGCTCATATAGGCGCCGCCGCTGTCATAATTGGCATTGACCACGTTCGACCGGCCGTCGGGTGCGGACAGATACCAGCCTGCCGATCCGATCGTATTGGTCGACAGCCACTCGGTCGCGGCCGTGATCGCGCGGACCGGATCGGCCTGTCCGTTGATTTCCGGGCGCATCCAGCGGCTGATCTCTGGCTTGAACACGGCCAGCGTCCCGGCCAGGCAGATGATGAAGAGGATGTGGCCAAGTAGCAGCCCGGTCCAGCCATGCAGCCAGGCCATGGCCTGCCGCGCCCCGTCGCGCACCATGGCGCTCGTCCCGCTCATGCCGGTTGCCCTGCGATCCAGGCCACGCCGCCCAGCGCCAACGCCGCCAGCACCACGCCCGCGACCGCGCGCCACGGCCCCCGCGCCAGAAAGGCCCAGATGGAGACGCCAGGCGCGATCAGATAGGCGATCATGGTGGCAAAGGTCACCGCCTCCACCCGCGCCATCGGCAGGGTGCGCGCCAGCGCTGCGGCGCCCAAGGCCGCCACGCCATAGGCGCCGACCGTCCCGGCGATGGTGCGCAAAGCGACATTGGCGCGGTATCGCCAGCGGCTCGCCCGATAATGGATGGGCGGGGCCATCGGAACACTCCTCGTCAAAACGATGACCGGATTATCCGACGCGCATCATGCAAGTCAATCGCATTAGCAGCTTACGCGCATAATTTTCCACAACGCAAAGGCGTCCCCGGCGCCCCGCCCAATTTGGGCCTGCGCGACCAGATTTTCGCGCTTCGATGCGCGATGCCGTCCAGCGTCAGCGTCTCCGCCAGCGATCCTCGATCATGCGCCGCGCCGTCAGCAACCTTTCGCTGTCGGCGCGCGACAGCAGCGCATCCTGCCCGATCGGCACGATCGACCGCCATTGCGACAGCATGATCGTGCAGATGCTGGCGACATAGATATTCCCAGAGCTATGGGCGCGCCATCACCCGTTCCGCCGCCAGGCCAAAGACGATTCCGATTGTCGCCCACAACAGCAATTGGGTCGCGATCGAGGCCAAACGGAAGTTCCACAGCAGGGTCGCCGGGAAATCAGCCGGCACTTCATCGACGCTGGGCAGCAGATACTGGCCCAGCACGACCATCGCGCCATAGGCTCCCACCGCAATCAACGTCGCATCGATGCCCGGACGGGATAGGGCCAGCACGCTTCTGATCTTGGCAGCGATCACCGCCCCGCCCACCGACAAGGCGATCATTGCGAAATAGGCGGCGGTGCGAAGACCCACCGTTTCATGCTTGCCCACGGCCGGCGGCGTCTGCGGATATTTGATTCCCGGCACGATGACCACCAGGAAGATGGCGATTCCGCTGAGCAACAGAGCGAAGCTGCGTGGACCGAAGCGGCCAAAGCGTCCATAACCATAGGCGAATATGAGCGCGAAAATCCCGCCGACCGCCGCGCCGTAGAGCGCCAGCGCGGTCAGCAGACCCGCGCCCTTCTGCGTCGCCCGGCTTACCAGTTCCGCTTGCTCCCCATCCGAAGGCATGTCCATATGATGCACTACATGTGCGCTCTCATAGTCAATGGCGAGATCGATCTGCGGCTCCGCGATCGCGCGTGCGAACATCGTCGCGACGAGGGCCGCCAGAATGCCGGCCAGCATTCCGCGCCACAAAAGACTTTTGGTCATCGCCGGCGATCAGTGGCAGGGGAAGCCGAGAAGATGGCGGCCGTCATGCACATATTCATGCACATACATGCCGTCGAACAAGGCGATGGCGCCCTGTTCGGTGCTGACGAAATAAAGGAAAATAAGCGCAATCAGTGTGCCGAACACGGCCCATGGTGCGATGTCCTCGATCGGGATGGCGGAACCGCCCTGGACGGGAATGAAATGGTCGTCGAACAGTGCGGCAGTCGTTGACATAACCCAGACTCCTATAAGGGATTGCGCGTCCCGCGAGAGATTGTTCGTTCAGGAAGAAGGTCTGGCTCTCGACCTTGTACGTCGATAACAGTGGCGCGACCGCGCCGGAATCTCACCGGCTTCTTCTTCCTGATGCCCGCGCTGTTTAGGGTGCGCGATGGCGCGACGTCAACATGTCTTGGAGGTTCCGCTGTCCACATCCCTCCTTCTCCTATGCGCGGCGTCCACGCCGTCCAGCCGGGTCGGCGGCTTCCCGGCGCTGGACGAGGGCCTGGACGCACGCGGCGCGCATGATGCCGCCGCCTGCCGCCTGCCGCCGGGTTTCGACAACCATGTCCTTTGCAGCCCGTCCCGCGCCGCCGCGCAGACTGCCCAGGCGATGGGGCTGGACGCCTCGGTCGAGGTCGCGCTGGTGGACATGGATGCCGGGCGCTGGTCGGGCCGGTCGTTTGCCGACCTTTTCGCCGCCGAACCGGCCGCCCTGTCCGACTGGATCGCCGATCCGACGCAGGGCACCGCGGATGGTGAGACCATGGAAGCGGTGCGACAGCGGGTAGGCGGCTGGCTGGACGGAATCGCGCAGTCGCCCGGATGCGTCTGCGCCATCAGCCATCCCATGACGATCCGCGCCGCGCTGGCGCACGCGCTCGGCTTTCCGCTCGTGACGACGCCTGCCATCGACATTGCGCCGCTATCCGCCGTTCGCCTGTCCTTCAACCGCATCTGGCGGCTTCAGGCGATCGCACCGCACTCAGGGCTTGCGGACGGCCCCGGCAGCCGGTATCGCCGACCGCATCCGGGGAGCCGCAAGCCCCCTTCGATGACTGATCGCGCCGGTTCCCCGCAAGGGGATTAAAATGGGAAGGCGGTGCGGGTGGCAGTCCCTCGACAAGGGCGCTCATCCAAATCCGCAGCTGTCCCTGCAACTGTAAGCGGCGAGCGCGATGCACATCGCTCCCTTTCCAGGGGAGCAGCCACTGGGCCGGACGCTAAATCCTGCGAGGCCTGGGAAGGCGTGCATCAAGCGATGACCCGCGAGCCAGGAGACCTGCCGGCGTCTGGTCGCTCTTGCTTTGGTCCAGGGGATGGCCGGGGCACGGTGAACGCCGTCTGAGCGACGAACCCATGTGGCTGGGGCCGCATCGGTGCGCGCTGACGGGCTCCATGCGCCTGCTCGTCGCCGCGCATCGACCGTTCGTTCGCGTCCGGCACGCCCCCGCCGAGATATCGCTCAGGTGCAGCGGGGGTAGACATGGCCATCATCAGGCTCGGCGATGCCGATCGCCCCTTCGCGCATGAATCCCATGGCGCTTGAAGGAGAAGAAGCGTGAGCAAGATCCCGACCACCGTCATCACAGGCTTTCTGGGGGCGGGCAAGACGACGTTGATCCGGCATTTGCTGCACAATGCCAAGGGTCGCAGGCTGGCGCTGATCGTCAACGAGTTCGGCGATGTCGGCGTCGACGGCGCGCTGCTGCGCGGATGCAATGACGACGCCTGCCCGGAAGACGATATCGTCGAACTGGCCAATGGCTGCATCTGCTGCACCGTGGCCGACGATTTCCTGCCGACCATGCTCAAGCTGCTCGACCGCGCCAATCCGCCAGACCATATCATCATCGAAACGTCCGGTCTGGCGCTGCCCAAGCCGCTGGTGAAGGCGTTCCAGTGGCCCGACATCCGCACCCGCGCGACCGTGGATGGCGTCGTGGCGCTGATCGATGCGGATGCGGTCGCCGCCGGGCGCTTTGCCACCGACGAAGCCGCGCTGGCGCTGGCGCGGGCGGCCGACCCCTCGCTCGACCATGACAGTCCGCTGGAGGAACTATACGAAGACCAGCTCGCCTGCGCGGACCTCGTCATCCTCAACAAGGCCGACATGGTCGATGCTGATGCGCTGACCCGGATCGAGGGCGACATAGGCAAGGATATCCGTAGTGGGGTGAAGATCGTGCGGACCGATCATGGCGCGATCGATGCCGGCGTCGTGCTCGGCCTGTTCGCCAAAGCCGAAGAGGATATCGATGCGCGACCCTCGCACCATGACGGCGACCCCGATCATGACCATGACGATTTCGACAGCTTCGTCGTCACCGGCGGCGAGATTACGGGCGTGGATGCGCTGGTGCAGGCCATGGCCCCGTTGATCGAGGCGCATGATGTCCTGCGCATCAAGGGCATGGTCGCCATCGCCGGTCGCCCGGCGCGCCTGGTGGTCCAGGCGGTCGGTCCCCGCATCCAGCATTATTTCGACCGCGCCTGGAAAGCGGAGGAGTCGCGCCTGTCACAACTGGTGGTGATCGGGCAGAAGGGGCTGGATCAGGCCGCCATCGACAGCGCCCTTCGCGCGGCCTTCGCCTGATGCATTTGCTGGCCGCTACGCCGGGAACCGTCTCCAATGGCGAGGAGGCGATCGACCTCGATCAATCGCCGGGCGAGATTGTGTTCCTGACCGTGGCGGACAGCGAGCTGGCCTGTTTCGCCCAGGCGGCGGCCCTGCTGGGTGAGGATGCGCCGTCGATCCGGCTGGTCAACCTGCTCCAGCTCAAACATCCCTATTCGGTCGATCTCTACGTCGAAAAGGTGATCGCCCATGCGCGTTTCGTGTGCGTCGTACTGCTGGGGGGCAAGAGCTATTGGCCCTATGGCGTCGATGAAATCGCGCGGGTTGCGCGGGAAAAGGGCATCGCCTTTGCAGCGATCGCCGATGGCCGGGAACCCGACCCGTCGTTGGACGCCGCCGCGACGCTGCCGAAGGCGATCAGCGAGCGGCTCCGTGACTATCTGCGGCAGGGCGGCGTCGCCAATGCGGTCAGTTTTCTGCGCCATGCCGCGCGGTTGATCGGTGCGGATGTAGGCGTGCCGGACGATCCCGTGCCGATCGCGGACGCCGGCCTCTATCTGGCCGGCATGAAGCGGCCGACGTTGGATGATGTGCGGACAGGATGGCGCGCCGGACAGCCCGTCGCGCTCCTCTGCTTCTATCGCGCGCTGATGATCGCCGGTACGCTCGATGCCGTCGAAGCGCTGGTCGCCGCGCTGAAGGGACGCGGGCTGAACGTCGTCGCCGTCCATGTGCGGGCGCTGCGCGAACCCTTCGCGATCGACTGGCTGCACGGGCTGATCGGCGCGATCCGGCCCGATATCATCCTGAACGCCACGTCCTTCGCCGCCTCCTCGCCCGGCGACAGGCGAACGCCGGCCGTCCTCGAAGCAGCGGATTGTCCGATCCTGCAGACCGTGTTCGCGGGCGTCGAGCAGGCCAACTGGGCCGACAGTCCGCGCGGCCTTGGTCCTCGCGACCTGGCGATGAACGTCGCTCTGCCGGAAATAGACGGGCGCCTGTTCACCCGCGCCGTCGCCTTCAAGGCGGCCGAGCGTTTCGATGCCCGGACCCAATGCGGCATTGTGGCGCCGCGCGTCTCGCCCGATCGCGTTGCCTTCGTCGCCGATCTTGCCGCCAATTGGGCGGCATTGCGGCGAACGCCCGCCTCGGATCGGCGCGTTGCGCTCATTCTCGCCAACTATCCCAATCGCGACGGTCGGCTAGGCAATGGCGTCGGCCTCGACACGCCCGCCAGCGCGGCCGCTATTCTCTCTACCCTGGGTGAAGCGGGCTATCATGTCGGCGATGCTCCTGTTGACGGCGCGGGACTGATGGCGATCCTGCTGGGCGGCGTCACCAACGCCCGTGCGTCGCTGGATCGCCTGCCGGAAATCCGCCTGCCGATCGGCGATTACCGCCTGCGGTTCGACGCGCTGCCAGCAGCGGTGCGCGAGGCGGTGATGGCGCGATGGGGCGTCCCTGTGGACGATCCTTTCGTGCGTGACGGCGCCTTTCATCTGCCCGCCCATCGCTTCGGCCATATCGTCGTCGCGGTCCAGCCGGCGCGCGGTTACAATATCGATCCCAAGACCAGCTATCACGACCCGGCTTTGGTCCCGCCCCACGCCTATCTGGCCTTCCACTTCTGGCTGAACCATGATTTCGGCGCGCAGGCGGTCATCCATGTCGGCAAGCATGGCAATCTGGAATGGCTGCCGGGCAAGGCGCTGGCCCTGTCCGACAGCTGTTTCCCGGAAATCTGCGCGGGGCCGGTGCCGCAACTCTATCCTTTCATCGTCAACGATCCGGGCGAGGGGACGCAGGCGAAGCGGCGCATCGGCGCGGCGATCATCGATCATCTCACCCCGCCGCTGACGCGCGCGGAAAGCTATGGCCCGTTGAAGGCGCTCGAAGCGCTGGTCGATGAATATTATCTCGCAGCCGGCATGGACCCGCGCCGCATCCAGCATCTGAAAGCCGAAATTCTCGATCTCGCCCGGTCGCAAGGACTGGACGCTGATGCCGGGGCCGTCGGGGATGGCGACGACGCGCTCGCGGCTCTCGACAATTATTTGTGCGAATTGAAGGAGATGCAGATACGCGATGGGCTGCACATCTTCACCCGGTCGCCGACTGGCCGATTGCGCACCGACCTGCTCATCGCTCTGTCGCGCACCCCGCGCGGCTATGACGACGCGGGCCAGGCATCCTTGCTCCGCGCTATGGCCGACGATTTGGACCTTGGCTTCGATCCGCTCGATTGCCGGATGGGCGACGGCTGGACCGGCCCCCGACCGGCCGTGCTGGCAGCGGTGAGCGATGCGCCCTGGCGCAGCCATGGCGACACGATCGAACGGCTCGAACTGCTGGCCGTCGCGCTGGTCGAGGGTGCGACAGCGCCCGGCCCGGCGTCGCAGACCGTTATGCGTTCGCTGCTGGGCGATCTCGCCGGCCGCGTGGACCGTTGCGGCCCCGCCGAAAAGGCTGCGCTGCTGGCTGGCCTGGACGGGCGTTTCCTGTTGCCCGGTCCCTCCGGCGCGCCCACGCGCGGGCGCCCCGACGTGCTGCCGACCGGCCGCAACTTCTATTCGGTCGACACCCGGTCCGTGCCGACCGCGACGGCATGGGAGCTTGGCCGCCGCTCCGCTCAACTAATGGTGGACGATTATCTCCAGCGCGAGGGCGAATATCCAAGGGCCATGGCATTGTCCGCGTGGGGTACGGCCAATATGCGCACTGGCGGGGACGACATCGCCCAGGCGTTGGCGCTGATGGGCGTGCGACCGCGCTGGGACTGGACGTCGGGCCGCGTGATCGGTTTTGAGGTGATGAAGATCGCCGAACTCAACCGGCCACGCGTCGATGTCACCTTCCGCGTCTCCGGCTTCTTCCGCGATGCTTTCCCCGAACAGATCGATCTGCTCGATTCCGCAGCGCGCGCCGTGATGGCGCTGGACGAGCCGGACGAGGACAATCCCGCCGCCGCCCGCCACCGCCGTGAGACGGCGCAACTGATCGACGCCGGCCATGACGCGAAGGCGGCTGCCCTGCGCGCGGGCTTTCGCGTGTTCGGATCGAAGCCGGGTGCCTATGGCGCGGGCCTTCAGGCGATGATCGACGAGAAAATCTGTCACGACCGCGCCGATCTCGCCAACGTCTATCTCGACTGGGGCGGCTATGCCTATGGGGCAGGGGTGGAGGGCGACGCCGCGCGCGACCTGTTCGCCACGCGCCTGGCGCAAGCCGACGCCGTCGTTCAGAACCAGGACAATCGCGAGCATGACCTGCTCGACAGCGACGATTATTACCAGTTCGAGGGCGGCGTCGCGTCCGCCGTCGAGCATCTGTCGGGCAAGCGGCCGCGCGCTTATCATAACGACCATAGCCGCCCCGAACGCCCTGTCGTTCGCACGCTGGAGGACGAGATCGGCCGGGTGGTCCGCGCCCGCGTCACCAATCCCAAATGGATCGCGGGCGTGATGCGCCACGGGTACAAGGGCGCGTTCGAGATCGCCGCGTCGGTCGATTATCTGTTCGCCTTCGCCGCCACGACCCATGCCGTGCGCGATCATCATTTCGACGCAGTCCATGCCGCCTTCATCGAGGATGAAGCCGTGCGTGCCTTCCTGGCGGAGGCCAATCCGGCCGCGCTGCGCGAAACTGCGGCGCGCATGGCCGAAGCGCTGGAGCGCGGCATGTGGAAACCCAGATCGAACAGCGCGGGCCTGTTGCTCGCCCAGCTTGCAGGAGGATGACGATGGCCGAACGGACCGACGAACAACATGCGCAGAAGATGAAGAAGAAGCAGGCCGCGCACGACCGGATCGTGGCGGGCAAGACGGTCGAAAAGGGCCTGCTGATCGTCCACACCGGCAAGGGGAAGGGCAAGACGACTGCGGCGCTGGGCATGGTGGTGCGCGCCATCGGCCATGGCAGGAAGGTCGGCGTGGTCCAGTTCGTGAAGGGGGCGATGGAAACGGGCGAGAAGGCCGTGTTCGATCGTTTCCCAGATCAGGTCGAATTCATGGCCATGGGCGACGGCTTCACCTGGGATACGCAGAATCGGGCGCAAGACATTGCTTCGGCGCGCAAAGCCTGGGATCAGGTCAAGCGCATGATCGCCGACCCGGCCTATCATCTGGTGCTGGCCGACGAACTCAATATCGTCCTGCGCTACGATTATCTCCCCCTCGACGAGGTGCTGGCGGTTCTTAAGGCCAAGCCGGAGATGAAGCATGTCATCGTCACCGGCCGCAACGCGCCCGAAGCGCTGGTCGAAGCCGCGGATCTGGCGACGGAGATGACGCTGGTGAAGCACCCGTTCCGCGAACAGGGCGTCAAGGCGCAGCCCGGCATCGAATTTTAGGGGCGATGGTCGATCTGGTTCACCAGGCTGCGGGCGGCATCGACATAGGCCGGGCCGCCACAGACGGTCCATGCCTGGGGCAGGCGCAGCCGCTTGATGTCTTTCAACAGCGGATGCCGCAGCATCTCCGTGCCCTGATCCACCACCCGTTCGGAACCGCTTTCGATCAGCAAATAGTCCGGCTGGGCAACCATCAACTCTTCGAGGGTGAGTTGCGACAGGACCGGCTTGCCGAGCTTTCCGGCCAGGTTGACCAGACCCGCGCGGGTCATCAGGTCGTCGATCAGCGTGCCCGTTCCGGTCAGGAAACCGCGCCGCTGATAGTAAGCGGCGATGCCGGCCGGGCGCGGCCGAGCGATGGCGGCAAGATCCCGGTCCATCCGGGCGATCAGCGCCTCGCCGCGATCGACATGGCCAATGGCCTTGGCGACGGTGCGGATTTGCGTGACGATGCCGGCATAACTACCAGCCGGTTTGAGATCGAGGGTGTGATAATGCGCGCCCGACAGCGCCGCCATCATGCCGGTGCGGCGGGCCGGCGCGCCTATCACCAGATCGGGATCGATCGCCAGCACCTCCTCCGCCGACCCCCTCAATATGGGCAGGCCGCGCGTCTGCGCCGCCGCTGCGGACATGGCCGCATTGTTCGCATTCCGGGTCAGGCCGGCAATCTGCGTCCGATCGGCCAGCGCAAGCAGATATTGGTCGGCGCACAGGTTCAACGACACGATCCGCCGCGGCGGGGCGCTGCGGCCGGTCTGCGATGCGGGCGCCGAACCAGCCAGGAGGCCGCCCGCCACCCATGCGAACAGGCGCGCCGTCAGCCGGGCGGATGGCCATTTCGTCAGTCTGCATAACATGCCCACCCCATGACCCACACGACCCCGGTACACAAGCGTGACGGGGACCACCGATCCAATGCGAGGTGCCATTTCCCATGTCCTACCCATCAGACGCACGGCGGCGCACCTTATTGCTCATCCTTCTGGTCGTGACGATCCTGGCGGGCGTCGCCTCTCTGGGGGTGGGATCGGCCGCCATCGATCCGGCGCGGTTGCTGGCGGCGGCGACCGGCCATGGCGACCCAATCGCAACGGCCATCCTGTTCACGCTGCGACTGCCGCGCGTCCTGCTCGGCCTGGCGGTGGGCGGCATGTTGGGCCTGGCCGGCGCCGCGTTACAGGGCTATCTGCGCAACCCGCTGGCGGAACCGTCGGTATTGGGGGCATCCAGCGCCGCGGCGCTGGGGGCCGTCAGCGCGCTGTATTTCGGGCTGTCCGAGCGCCATATCCTATTCCTGCCGGTGCTGGCGATCGCGGCCGGGCTTCTCGCGCTGTTGCTGCTCTTTGCGCTGGCGGGACGCGCCGAAAGCCCGCTCAGCCTCATTCTCGCCGGCATCGCGATCTCCGCCTTGGCGAGCGCCGGCATCAGCCTGGCCCTCAACCTGTCCGAAAACCCCTTTGCCGCCATGGAGATCACCGCCTGGCTGCTAGGATCGATCGAAAACAGGTCGATCGAACATGTCTGGATCGCCTTGCCCTGTATCGGATGCGGCGCGGCGCTTCTCCTGCTCGACGCGCGCGCTCTCGATGCCCTGACGCTGGGGGAGGAAGGCGCGCAGGCGCTGGGCGTCACCCTGCGGCGGACGCGGCTGCGGCTGCTGCTGGGGATCGGCATCGGCGTCGGCGGCGCGGTGGCGGTCGCCGGCTCGATCGGCTTCGTCGGGTTGATCGTTCCGCATCTGGTGCGTCCGCTGACGGATCGCAGCCCCTCGTCGATCCTGCTGCCCTCGCTGCTGGCCGGCGCGGCGCTACTGACGCTGGCTGACATCGCGGTGCGGCTGATCCCGACCTATAACGAACTAAAGCTCGGCGTCATCACCGCGTTCCTGGGCGTTCCTGTCTTCCTGCTACATCTGCTGCGGGAGCGGCGGCTATGGTGATGCCACCGGCCGCATATGCCGACCGAGTCCGTCCGACGGTCTATCCCGCTTCCATCAGAATGGCGGGTTGTCGTCACGCTTATGGGCGATTTGCAGGCGAATCATTTTATTCGTCTATATTCAAAAGGATATTCGTATATCTTCTCATAGACTTATATGGGTTGGGTCAAGCCGCGCTCATGTCAATATATACGATAATATATCTTATGTTAAATTTGATAAATTTATGCGATCGCGTGATACTGTCCAACTCGCTGTCCCATCGGCGCGATCAGGCGATCGCCAAGACGCTGCTCAGGATGATCCGCACCAGTTCGGCCTGGCCCCGCGCCCCCATTTTGGCGTAGATTTTCTTTGAATAGTTGCGCGCCGTCTCAACCGTCAGATGGAGATTGGCCGCGGCCTGCGCGATGGGAATCCCCTGGCCCATTTCCCAGGCGAGTCGCGCCTCGCTGGGCAATAGCCCGAACAGGTCGACCAACTGCTCGCATCGGTCCGCCTGCGACGATCGGTCGCCGCTCAGATAGACGATGGCCACCGGCGTCCCGCCCGCCGCCACCGACTGTCCGCGAAATGGCGCGACCAGCATGTCCATCCACGGATCGCGGCTCAGATTGATCGCGCGCGGCCGCGCCTCCGCATCCTGCGCGAACATCTTGACCAGCGCCGTTAATTCGCGGTCCAGCCCCGGCGATGTCGGGGTCAGCCGGTCATAGCGCCCGCGCCGCAGGATAGTGTTGCGCTGGAACAGCTGTTCGACATGGGGCGTCATGTCCAAGATGCGGCATTGGGGATCCAGCGTCAGCCAGCCGAAATTCAGCCGCCCAAAGGCTTCTGACGTCAGGGTCGATCGCAACTTCTCCCGCTCCAGCGCCACAAAGCCGCGCAATGCCGTGCGCAGATGCGGGGCGAGCGCGGTCAGCAACGCCGTGGCCGATGACGATATGCGCGTGCTCGCGCAGCTCAGCCAGGCATCCACCCCGCTGCTCTCCGTCACCCGCACGGATTTTATGTCATCCACGCCCATGCCATGCAGGAAATCGCTCCGATAGGATTGCAACGCGGCATTGTCCGGCGGGATCAGTTCGGCGAGCGAATAAACCCGCCCTTCCCGCATGTTGCGATGAGCCAGCGGATCGTGCACATATTTCTCGGCGAACAGCCGGCCCAGATGTGGCGGCGCCGCAGGGCCGGCATATAGCTCGACAATATTCTTCTCATCGATCGGACGAAAGGCCAGGCTGACATAGCGGACCTGCATCCGGCTGCGCAGCCGGTCGAGAAAATCGTGCCAAAGCGGCTGCTGGAACATGCCCTCGCTCAGGCTGACCAGCAGGCCGGAATCATCCAATCGCATGAGCTGGTCATATACCCTCCCATTTGGGAGGTCCAATGATAGTTGCTTGCTGCCAAGGTCGCTCGCAAGAAGATTGCGAGGATCCATGGCGGACGTGAAGACCCTGACTCATCTGGAGCGGCTCGAAGCCGAAAGCATCCATATCCTGCGGGAGGTGGTGGCTGAGGCCGAAAAGCCGGTAATGCTTTATTCCGTCGGCAAGGACTCGGCGGTGATGCTGCATCTGGCGCGCAAGGCTTTCTATCCCTCGCCGCCGCCCTTCCCGCTCCTGCATGTCGACACGACCTGGAAATTCCAGGAAATGTACAAGCTGCGCGACCGGATGGCGCAGGAAAGCGGCATGGAATTGCTGGTCTATCATAATCAGGAAGCGATGGACCGGGGGATCAACCCGTTCGACCATGGCGCGCTGCATACCGACATGTGGAAGACGGAAGGGTTGAAGCAGGCGCTCAACCTCCATGGCTTCGACGCGGCGTTCGGCGGCGCGCGGCGCGACGAAGAAAAGAGCCGGGCGAAGGAGCGCATCTTCTCCTTCCGCACCGCGTCCCATGGCTGGGACCCCAAGAAACAGCGGCCGGAATTGTGGAACCTCTACAACGCCCGCAAGCACAAGGGCGAAAGCATCCGCGTCTTCCCGATCAGCAACTGGACCGAACTGGATATCTGGCAATATATCCATTTGAACAATGTGCCGATCGTGCCGCTCTATTTCGCGGACATCCGCCCGACGGTGGAGCGGGACGGCATGTTGCTGATGGTCGATGACGATCGTTTCCCCCTGATGCCGGGCGAAACGCCGGTCATGCGCTCGATCCGCTTCCGCACGCTGGGCTGCTATCCGCTGACCGGCGCGGTCGAAAGCACCGCCAAGACGCTGCCGGAGGTGATCCAGGAAACGCTTCTGACGACGACATCGGAACGGCAGGGCCGCGCGATCGACAAGGATGCGGGCGGCGCCGGCATGGAGAAGAAGAAGCAGGAAGGGTATTTTTGACGCGCCACGGAATGCACGGCATTCCGAAGCGTCACCCCGGCGAAGGCCGGAGCCTTGTGCCACCGGGCACCGCCTTCGCCCAGATCATAGCGATCCCAGCTTTCGCTGGGATGACGGGATGAACATATGACCGACCCCATCTACAAGACCGACGCCCTCATCGCCGATGATATCGATCAATATCTCAAGGTCCATGAGCATAAGACGATGCTGCGCTTCATCACCTGCGGGTCGGTGGATGACGGCAAATCGACGCTGATCGGCCGGCTGCTCTACGACAGCAAGATGATCTTCGAGGATCAACTCGAAGCGCTTCAGGCCGACAGCAAGAAGGTCGGCACCCAGGGGCAGGAGATCGACTTCGCCCTACTGGTCGACGGCTTGGCCGCCGAGCGCGAACAGGGCATCACCATCGACGTCGCCTATCGTTTCTTCGCCACCGAAAAGCGCAAGTTCATCGTCGCCGACACGCCAGGCCACGAACAATATACCCGCAACATGGTGACCGGCGCATCGACCGCGGACCTGGCCGTCATCCTGATCGACGCGCGCAAGGGCATCCTCACGCAAACCCGCCGCCACAGCTACCTCGCCCACCTGATCGGCATCCGCAACATCGTGCTGGCCGTGAACAAGATGGACCTGGTCGGCTATGATCAGGCCGTGTTCGACGGCATCGTCAAGGATTATGCCGCGTTCGCCCGCTCGATCGGCATCACCGCCTTCACGCCGATGCCGATTTCCGGGTTCAAGGGCGACAATATCACCGGCCTCAGCCCCAATACGCCCTGGTATAGAGGCCCGGCGCTGATCGAGCATCTGGAGACGGTCGATGTCAACAGCGCGGCCGACGCTGACAAGCCGTTCCGCATGGCGGTCCAGTGGGTCAACCGCCCCAATCTGGATTTTCGCGGCTTTTCCGGCCAGATCGCGACCGGATCGGTGCGCCCCGGCGACGCCATCCGCGTGCTGCCCTCCGGCAAGACCAGCACCATCACCCGCATCGTAACCCTCAATGGCGATCTCGAAGAAGCTGTCGCCGGCCAGTCGGTCACGCTCTGCTTTGCCGACGAGGTCGATTGTTCGCGCGGCGACGTGATCGCGGCGTCCGACAGCCCGCCCCAGGTCGCCGACCAGTTCGAAGCGACGATCGTATGGATGGCGGACGAGGAAATGCTGCCGGGCCGCTCCTACTGGCTCAAAATCGGCACCCAAACGGTCACCGCCACAGTGCAACAGCCCAAATATCAGGTCAACGTCAACACGATGGAGCAACTGGCGGCCAAGACGCTGGAGTTGAACGCCATCGGCGTCGCGAACCTGTCGACCGATCGGCAGGTCGTGTTCGAACCCTATGCCGACAACCGGACGCTGGGCGGTTTCATCCTGATCGACAAGATCACCAACGCCACGGTGGCCGCGGGGATGCTGCACTTCAGCCTGCGCCGCGCCCAGAATGTCCATTGGCAGGCGACCGACGTCAGCCGCGATTTTCATGCGGGCCTCAAGAATCAGAAGCCAGCCGTGCTCTGGTTCACCGGGCTTTCAGGCGCAGGCAAATCGACCATCGCCAATCTGGTCGAAAAGCGGCTGGCGCGGATGAACCGCCATACCTTCCTGCTGGACGGCGACAATGTCCGCCATGGCCTGAACAAGGATCTGGGCTTCACCGACGCCGACCGGGTGGAAAATATCCGCCGCGTGGGCGAGGTCGCCAAGCTGATGACCGATGCGGGCCTGATCGTCATCACCGCCTTCATCTCCCCCTTCCGGGCCGAACGCGACATGGTGCGGCAGATGATGCAGCCGGGCGAGTTCATCGAGGTGCATATCGACACCTCGCTGGCCGATGCCGAAGCGCGCGACGTCAAGGGCCTCTACAAGAAGGCGCGAGCGGGCCAGCTCAAGAATTTCACCGGCATCGACAGCCCCTATGAAGCGCCCGAAGATCCGGAGATCCGGATCGACACGGCGGACATGACTGCGGAGGAAGCGGCCGAGGCGATCGTCGCGCGGCTGATCCCATGAGCACCGCCCCCAATAGTGCGATGTCGGACGCCAAGCTGGCCGCCTATCTCGCCGAGATAGCGGGACGGCTGCTGCTCGACGTCCGGGCGTCCGGCCTGTTCAGCCCCAAGGCGCTGGGCAAGGCCGGGGACCAGACCGCCAACCAGTTCCTCTGCCACGCCCTGCGCGAACAGCGGCCCGACGACGGGCTGTTGTCCGAAGAGGAAAAGGATAATGAAGATCGCCTGGCCAAAAGCCGGGTGTGGATCGTCGATCCGGTCGATGGCACCCGCGAATATGGCGAGGAGCGAGCCGACTGGGCGGTGCATGTGGGGATGGCGATCGACGGCCAGCCGGTGATCGGCGCGGTTGCGCTGCCGGGGCTGGATGGCGGTATGGTGCTGAGGTCCGACGAACCCGTCCCTTTGCCCCTCGCGCCGGACCGGCTGCGCATGGTTGTCAGCCGCACCCGTCCGGCGGCCGAAGCGATCGAAGTGGCCGCACATCTCGGCGCGGAACTGGTGCCGATGGGATCGGCGGGGGCCAAGGCGATGGCGATCATCCTGGGTCAGGCCGACATCTACCTGCACAGCGGCGGCCAATATGAATGGGACAGCATGGCCCCGGTCGCGGTCGCACGCGCCCATGGCCTCCATTGTTCGCGCATTGACGGCGCGCCGCTCGTCTACAACCAGGCTGACGTATATCTGCCCGACCTGCTGATCTGTCGGCCCGAACATGCCGAAACGGTGTTGGGGCATGTCGCCCGTTTCAAACAGGATGCGATCAAAAGCTGAAAGTTGCAGGTGATCGCGCGATCAGAGCTGATCGCGCAGGGTCCGCATCACCTCGTCCAGGAAATCGACCACCGCCCGGACACGCGGCAATCCCTCCAGGTCGGCGTGCATCACCAGCCAGTAGCTGCGCCGCGCCGCCATCTCCACCGGCAGGATTTGGATCAGCCGATCGTCCTGCGCCGACGCGAAGACATGGAGCATGCCCAGCCCCATGCCGGCCGCGACCGCTGCATGTTGGGCCGCGCTCGAACTGGCGCGAAAGCGGATTTGCGCGCCGGGCAGCAATTCGTCGAGCGCGATCATTTCGGGAAATCCGGCCAGATCGTCGATATAGGATACAAAGCCGTGTCGGGCGAGGTCGGCGCGACTTTCCGGCATTCCCTCTCGCTCCAGATAGTCGCGCGAACCGTAGAGAGCGAGGCGATAATCCACCAATTTGCGCGTCACCAGCCGTCCCTTGGGCGGCGGATTGAGCATCACCGCAATGTCCGCCTCCCGCTTGGAGAGACTCGCCGCGCGGCTTTCCGACGCCAGTTCCAGCGTCAGCCGGGGGTGGCGCGCGCGTAACGTCGCGACATGGGGTGCCACCAGATGCGCGGCGCAGGCTTCGGGCGTCGCCAGCCGCACTATGCCCTCGACATCGCGGTCGCGCCCCTCTACGCTGCTGATCGCCGCCAGCAACTCGCTCTCGATCCGTTCGGCATGGCCGACCAGCGCGAAGGCGGCGGGCGTGGGCATCACCCCGCGAGGCGATCGATCAAACAACCGCGCGCCCAGCGTGCGCTCCATATTGGTCATGCGCCGGGCGACCGTGCTATGGTCCACGCCGATACGGCGCGCGGCGGCCAACATATTGCCTTCGCGCATCACCGCCAGGAACAGGCGCAGTTCGTCGGAATTAAGCATAGGCAAATCTGCACAACCATTGTGTTAATGGGCTTGTATATCTGCAAAGCCGGTGGGTCTATAGCGCTGTCATTGCATCGTCTGGAGAGGATCAAAAATCATGCGTTCCATCAGCCATTTCATTCACGGGGAAAGCGTGTCCTTCCCCGGCGCGCGCCTCTCGGACGTGTTGGACCCGTCCACCGGCGCGGTGCAGGCGCAGGTCGGCCTGGCTACGCCATCGCAGCTGCAAAAGGCGATGGATTCCGCGCTGTCGGCGCAACCGGACTGGGCTGCAACCAATCCGCAGCGCCGCGCCCGCGTAATGTTTCGCTTCAAGGAGCTGATCGAGGCTAATCTGGACGATATGGCGCGGATGCTGTCATCCGAACATGGCAAAGTTATCGCCGACGCCAGAGGCGATATTCAGCGTGGGCTGGAAGTGGTGGAGTTCGCCTGCGGCATCCCGCATCTGCTGAAGGGCGATTATACCGAAGGCGCCGGGCCGGGCATCGACGTCTATTCGATCCGTCAGCCCCTGGGTATCGTCGCGGGCATCACTCCATTCAACTTTCCTGCCATGATTCCGCTGTGGATGAGCGCGATGGCGATCGCCTGCGGCAATGCGTTCATCCTCAAGCCATCCGAGCGCGATCCGTCGGTGCCGGTCCGACTGGCTGAACTGGCTCTGGAGGCGGGCCTGCCCGCGGGCATCCTGAACGTCGTCCATGGCGACAAGGAAATCGTCGACGCCATCCTCGACCACCCCGACATAAAGGCGGTCAGCTTCGTCGGGTCGTCTGACATCGCCAATTATGTCTATCAGCGCGCCGCCGCCAACGGCAAGCGCGCCCAGTGCATGGGTGGCGCGAAAAACCATGGCATCATCCTGCCCGATGCGGACATGGACCAGGCGGTCGCCGACATCGTTGGCGCGGCCTATGGTTCGGCGGGCGAGCGCTGCATGGCGCTGCCGGTCGTGACCCCGGTGGGCGAAGCGACGGCTGAAATCTTCCGCACCAAGCTGATTGCTGCGATCGAGACGCTGCGCCCTGGCATCCCCAGCGATCCCGACGCGCAATATGGCCCGCTTGTCACTGGCCAGCATAAGGCGCGGGTGGAGAGCTACATCCAGATGGCGGCCGATGAAGGCGCGGAAATCGTGGTGGATGGCCGCGGCTTCCAGCTCCAGGGTTATGAGGACGGTTTTTACCTCGCGCCCACGCTGATCGACCGGGTCACGCCGCAGATGAAGAGCTATCAGGACGAGATTTTCGGCCCGGTGCTCCAGATCCTGCGCGCCGAGACGTTCGAGGAAGCGCTGAGCTATCCGAGCAAGCATCAATATGGGAACGGCGTCGCCATCTTTACCCGCAACGGCGATTATGCCCGCAAATTCGCGGCGCAGGTCGAAGTCGGCATGGTCGGTATCAACGTGCCTATCCCGGTGCCGGTCGCCTATCACAGCTTTGGCGGCTGGAAGCGTTCAGGCTTTGGCGATCTCGACCAATATGGCGAGGACGGCGTGCGATTCTACACCCGCAACAAGAAGATCACCCAGCGCTGGCCGACCGGCGGCGCAGTTGTGGACCAGAGCTTCGTAATTCCGACGATGAAGTAAACTGCGCGGGGGGATGGTCGCTTCGGCCGCGATCATCTCCCTTTGGACCACGCCCGGGGCTTCGATCAACCCGCCGTCTGGCGCCACGATATTACCAGATATCCCAGCCTGTTACTGCCGACATCGTCGGCCTGATCGGCATGATCCGACTCATCGCGCAGCCCTGCGTCAAAGAGTTGATTATGTTGCCCTCTTTATCGTACGTTCGTTCATGCTGGCCGGGCTGCTCTCTACGTCCGCCATCGTCATGGCTGCGCCACCCGACATCGCCCGCGTCAGCGCTGACATCAAGACGCTCTCCAGTGATCCTCTGCTATAACCATAAGCTATGCCCCGGTCATTTCGGCCCGATTGCCGATGTCGACCGAGGCCACGACTATGACGGCTTGATAAGGAGCCGCCATGTCCCCCACCCTGCCCCAGAACGCCATCGCCACCGTGTCGCTACGCGGCACATTGGAGGAAAAGCTGAAGGCGGCGGCCGTCGCCGGTTTCGCCGGGGTCGAGATTTTCGAGAATGACCTGATCGGCTCCGCCCTCGCCCCGTATGAGGTCCGCGCGATGCTGGACGATCTGGGCCTGGCCTGTATGCTCTACCAGCCGTTTCGCGATTTCGAGGGGATGCCGGGCGACCTGCGCCGCCGCGCCTTCGACCGGGCGAAGGCCAAGTTCGACCTGATGGATGAACTGGGCGCCGATCGCATCCTTATCTGCTCCAGTTGCCACCCCGCGGCGCTGGGCGAGCGGGAGCGCATCGTCGATGATTTCCGCGAACTGGGCGATATCGCGCAGCAAAGGGGCATCATCCTGGGCTATGAAGCGCTCGCCTGGGGCCGGCATGTCAACGACCATCGCGACGCCTGGGCCATCGTGGAGGCGGTCGACCATCCCCATGTGGGCATCATCCTCGACAGCTTCCATTCCTTGTCGCGCAATATTCCAAACGATAGCATCCGCGCCATAACTGGCGACAAGATCGCCTTCGTCCAATTGGCCGACGCGCCGTTGCTGGACATGGACCTGCTCTACTGGAGCCGCCATTTCCGTAACCTGCCGGGTCAGGGCGGGCTGGATGTCGAAGGCTTCGTGGCGGAAATATTGCGCACCGGATATGACGGGCCATTGAGCCTGGAAATCTTCAACGACCGGTTCCGCTCCAATGCCGCGCGGCTGGTCGCCGAAGATGGCTGCCGGTCGCTCGACTATGTGCGTGACGCGGCGAAGCGACTGATCGATCAACCCACCGATATGCCAGCGCCACAACCCGTGCTGAGCGCCGAATTCGTCGAATTCACCGCAGATGGTCGCGATGCCGCGCGCCTGGGCAGCAATTTCGCGACGCTGGGCTTCACGCTGGTCGGCGAGCATCGCCACAAGAAGGTGACACGCTGGCGGCAGGGCGGCGTCAATCTGGTCATCAATGCGGAGCCCAAGGGTTTCGCCAGCGCCTATCGCGCGGCGCAGGGCACGGCGATCTGCGCGATAGGCGTGCGGGTGAAGGACAAGGCGGCGGTGCTGGCTCGCGCCGCGGCGCTGGGCATCAAGGCCTATAGCCCCGAAGGCCGGCCCGGTCGCCTCGCCATGCCGGCGCTGCGCGGGGTGGGCGGCAGCCTAGTCTATTTGATCGACGCGGACGAGGTCGAGGGATTGTGGGCGCGCGAATTTCACGCGACGGATGGCGATGCGGGGGTGGTCGGTGCTGACGCCCGCAGCATCGATCACCTCGCTGCCGTCGTCCATAATGACGAATTTCTGTCGTGGCAGCTCTACTGGCGCGCCCTGTTCGGGCTGGAAGCGCGGGCGGCGCAAGATGTGATCGACCCTTCGGGCCTCGTCCACAGCCAGGCGCTGCAATCGGCGGACGGCGCGTTCCGGGTCACGATCAATGCGACGGACGCGCGTGAGACATTGTCCGCCCGCTTTCTGGACCATGGCATTGGCGGCGGCTATCAGCATGTCGCATTGATCACCGATGATATCTTCGCGACGGCGCAGGCGCTGCGCGACGAAGGCGCGGCGATGCTGGATATACCCGTCAACTATCATGCCGATCTGGCCGCCCGCTTCGATCTGGACGATGCGATGATCGCCCGCATGGCCGACCTTGGCATCCTCTATGACGAGGATAGCGACGGCGCGGGCTTCTGGCAGCTTTATAGCCGCGCGTTCGACAAATTGTTCTTCTTCGAATTCGTCCAGCGCGCCAATGGTTATGCCGGTTATGGCGCGCCCAATGCCGGAGTGCGGCTGGCGGCGCAGAACCGATTCAGGCCAGAAGCGACGCCGACGGCAACGCTGTAAATCAGCCCCTCTTTCCGTGCGTCGGAGCAAAGGGAGATCAGGCTTGATCCGTCAGAAGATGAACTTGATGGTCGCGCCCGCCACCAGCGCGTCCGGATAAAGGTTCGTTGCGCCGACGCGGTGAATATATTGGAGGTTGGGACGCAGCAGCAATTGCCGGGTCGCCTGCCACCCATAGAAAATCTCGCCGCTAACCTCATGGGTCTGCACCGCGACATTCTGGCCCAGTGCGACCTGGTCGTGTTGCCGGTCGGTGATCCGAGGATTGACCCTGGCATAGACAAGCCCCAGCCCGAAATTATCCTTGGGCCGGCTGTCCCACAAACCGCGCGCGACGAAGCCGCCGCTGACGAAAATGGGCACTCGCGCCGTGTGGCGATCCGACAGGGTGGCCGTGCCGAACAGGCTGAGGCCGCGATCCCCCGCCCCGAAGCGGACCACCATTTTTTCGGCCATGGCCCAGGCGCTCCACCGTTCCTGCCGCATGGCCGGGGCGAGGCCGGACAGGACGTAGGAATCGCCATTCACATCGTCGCGCACGTCGGCGCGGTCGGTCGTGTCCACCAGCGCGCCGATGCGGACCAGGCCGGGCAGGCCGCTGACCGCCTGCCCCGTCTTCCAGCCCAGTTCGACCGGCAGTACGAAACTGTCGAAACGCGGTGCCAGCTTCCAGCCTGCTCCGGTCTGGGCGCGGAACGCGTTCACCTCGAACGCCGCGACCGTCACGGTCAGGTTGGGTGCGATCTCTTGTCGCACGCGCAGGCCCCAGCGGGGGATCGGGAAGCCCGAAAAGCCGCTGTTATAGAAGAGCGTGGTCGGGCGCGGGCAGAAGGCGAAATTCTGGAACTGGCAGCCGCTGGGCAAGGTCGCGAAATCGTCACCCGTATGATAGAGGCCGAATTTGAGCGCGGTCTTGCCGCCATTGAGCTTCTGCTCATAGCTGAGTTCAGCCGGGCGTAAATCCTGCCCGCCACCGAATAATTCCTGCACCTCGAACAGGTTGCCAAGGCGCGTCGCGGTCAGATCCTCCCCCTTGCGGTGGATGATCGTCGCGATGATCTTGCCGCCATCCAGGCCGAACGCCTTGCCGGTGTCAATCGCGGCGGAGGCGAGCAATTGCTGGGTGTAGGCCGCGCCGCCGTCGCGCCCGCCCGTGATGGACGCGGCGCTTTCGGACACGTAGGAGAAGGTCAGCTCGACGCCCTTGTCCTTCAACCGCGCGCGCCAGCCGGGTTTGTCGGCCGGCGGCGACGGCGCCGGAGTCTGAGGACCGGCGGACGGCCCCTGCAATTGCCGCGCGGCGACAACCGGCGCGGCGATGACGATGGCGGGCGGACTGTCGGCGATCATGCGGCGGCCTTTCGATCGCTGAAGCTGTCGAAGGCACGCAGCATCCGCGCGGCATCAGGTTCAACGCCAGTGAACAGCGAAAAGGCGTGGGCGGCCTGCATCACAGCCATGCCGCCGCCATTCAGCGTCGCGCAGCCTTTGGCCGCAGCCGCCTGGAGCAATTGGGTTTCCAGCGGGAAATAGATGATGTCCGACACCCATTGATCGGGCGTCAGCAAGGCGGGGTCGAACGGCAGGCCCGGATGGCTGAGCATCCCGATCGGCGAACATTGGACGATGCCATCTGCGCCGCGAACGGCGTCCGCAGCCGACAGCGCCGCCTTCACCTGGGCTTGCGTGAACAGCGTGCCCAGCCGATCGGCAAGCGCGCTCGCCCGTTCCGGCGCGGGGTCCATGATCGTCATGCTCTGCGCGCCGAGGTCGAGGTGGGCGTAGCCGATCGCCGCCGCCGCGCCGCCCGCGCCGATCAGCGCGACATGGGCCCGCGGCCGATCGCCAAGGCCCGCCAGAAAATGCGCGCGATAGCCAGACCAGTCCGTATTGTCGCCATGGCGCTTGCCATCGCGGAACAGGATGGTGTTGACCGCACCCAAGGCGCTCGCCGCGTCGGACAGGCTGTCGACCAACGGCATCACCGCCTGCTTGAAGGGATGGGTCACGTTGATCCCGTCAAAACCCATGCCGACCAGCATGTCGAGCAGGCCCGGCAGGCCGTCCGCGTCATAGCCCATCACTTCCCCGTCGAGGATGCGATACACCATCGGCAGGCCCAGCGCGCGGGCTTCGCCTTCATGCATCTCCGGGCTGCGCGATCCAGCGATGCCTCTGCCGATCAGGCCACAGAGGATGGACGCGCGGGATGAGCCCGCATCGGCGGGGGAAGCGAAGGACATGGCGATGATCCTTGGATGAAGCGGTTCAGGCGGCTTTGGGCAGGCGGATCAGCGAGGCGCAAATCCCCGCCAGCACCACCGGCACCGCAAAGATGCCGAAGATGACCGGCAGCGAGACTTTGGCGGCGAGCAGGACGCCGCCCAGCATCGGGCCGATCACCGCCCCAATCCGGCCGACGCCCATGGCCCAACCGATACCAGTGCCGCGCGCTTCGGGCGGATAGAGGCTGGCGGCGAGCGGATAGCAGCCGTTGAAGCCGCCCTGCACGAACACACCGATCAGGAAGGCGGTGCCGAGCGTCGCGGCCAGCGGCATGGCGACCGACCCGAAGACCGTTAGCGCCACGGCCGCCAGCGCCATATAGACCAGGATCAGGCGGCGCAGGTCGAAATGCATGGCGACCAGGCCGATCGAGGATGTGCCGATGAAAGCGCCGATATTGTAGATCGCGCCGGCATAGATGGCGTCCTTCGCGGGCAGGCCAGCCTCGACCGCCAGCTTGGGAATCCAGCTGATGACGAAATAGAGCGTCATGAAGCTGAAGGTGATCGCCAGCCACAACAGGATGGTGCTGCGCGCGCGCCCTTCGGTCAGCAGGCCACGCACGCCGGCGTGGCGGGTTTCGCTGACATCCTGCGGCGGCAGCGCATCGAGTTGCGGCTGGCCGATCGAGGCGAGCAGCCGGTTGGCCTTTTGCAACGCCCCCTTGGGCTGGCGGCTGAGCAGGAAGGCGATCGATTCGGGCAGCACCAGCCAGACGATCGGGATGGCGATGGCGCACAGGGCGGCGGCGGCGAGCAGCATCGCCTGCCAGCCATGTTCCGACAAATGGCTGGCGACGACAAAGCCGGTGAGCGTCGCCCCGACGGGATAGCCCGCCTGGAGGAAGCCGACCGCGAAGGTGCGATGCTTCGTCGGCGCATATTCGGCGGTCAGCGCCGCCATGCTGGCCAGCACCGTGCCGATGCCGATGCCGACGATGAAGCGGCTGGCGATCAGTTCGCCGATCGAGGTGGCAATGCCGGACGCGAACATCGCGGCGGCCATCATGACCAGCGAGGCGAGGATCAGCTTGCGGCGGCCAAAGCGATCCGCCAGCGGCGCGATGAGCAGGCCGCCCGCGGCCATGCCGGCTAGGCCAGCGCTGAAGACGACGCCCAGGCTTTCGGGGCTGACCTGCCAATCGCTCGACAGGGCCGGCGCGATATAGGACAGGATCAGTACGTCCATGCCGTCCAGCATATTGAGGATGAAGCAGGTCGCAACGACCAGTATCTGACGCGCAGTCCAGACGCTGTCCGACGCCAATGCCGATATGGGCGTGGCGGGATTGTCCACGGTCACATAGGGCCGGACAGATACGGTGCCGCTGGCGGAATAGCTGGCCATCGAAGAAACGCCTTTCATCCTCTCGCGGGGCGAACCATGCCCCATAGCTCGAACCAACCCGGTGCCGTATCTGGTTCTATTCTGCGGGTCTGGCCACCATGTTGCGATTGACCCTTGCTTTCCAGAGCCTCAAACACGGTCGTCCATGCTATTATGTTATGGCTTTGGGCGGGGAACGCTCAACAATATGGTGCGGGCGATCTCTTCGAACGTCTCGCCGATGATCGCGCGCGGCGATTCCAGATTGCGGTTGATATAGACCGGCAGCGTTCCAGGATCGTCAAACTCCAGGAAGCGCACCGTTTCGGCATGAGCCTGCATCGCGGTGAAGCTGTCCACCAAGGCCACGCCCATGCCGTTGGCGACGAAGGCCACCGCTGTTTCGGCGAAGCGGATATAAGTCTCCACGTCCAGCGCCTGCCCCGCCCGCGCGAACATGTCGGCGATAATGCGGCCGTGCGGCGTGTCCGGGCGGAAGGATTGCAGCTGTTCGCCGGCGATGTCGGCGACGCTGATCCGCGTGCGGTCGGCTAGTCGGTGGCTGGTGGGCACCGCGCACACCATCCGCCCCGCGCCGATCCGGCTCGACAGGATGTTGGGGTGGTCGATCGGGAAGACGCTCAGTGCATAGTCGCCCCGCTGCAACGCCAGATAATCCGACGCCTGCTCGACCGACAATATGTCGAACTGAATGGTGAGGCCGGGATAGTTGGCGGTCAGCCGGGCCAGCATCTTGGGCACCACGGAATGGCCGAGCGAGGGCGACGCGCCGACGCGAAAGGTCCGGTCCTCGCCCTTGGCCAGCCGCTTGATGACATGGTTGAGGTCTTCGAAGCCCTTATAGACATGCTCGATTTCCTGAAACAGCATCCGCGCTTCATGGGTCGGCACCAATCGGCCGCGCGTCCGGTCGAACAGCCGGAAATGCAGCTTGTCCTCCATATGGCCAAGCATACGGCTGAGGCCCGGCTGCGACGTGCCGAGCATCTGCGCGGCGGCGCTAACCGTCTTGGCGATCATGATGGCGCGGAATATTTCGATCTGGCGCAGGGTGAGCATGGTGCCTCCCTAGCATCGTCTGCCCGCGACAGCCACGGCGGCCGTGCGCCGGATTCAGTCCATGGTTCAGTCCATGGTTCAGGCCACCAGCGCCTCAACCGTCGGCAGCCGTACTTGGAAGATGCTGCCCTCGCCGGGGATGCTGTGCTTGAGCGACAGCGCGCCGCCGTGCAGCGCCACCAGTTGCCGGACCAGCGCCAGCCCGATGCCAAGGCCATCCTGCGCATCGCCCGCCGGGCGATTCACCTGCGCGAACAGGTCGAAAATCCGGGCCTGCATGTCCGGCGCGATGCCGATGCCGGTATCGGCCACCTCTATCTCCGCCCAGCCATCCACGACGCGCACGGTCAGGCGCACTTCACCACCAGGCGGCGTATATTTGGCGGCATTGTTAAGCAGGTTGCTGGCGATCTGGACGATGCGGGCATAATCGGCGTCGATCCAGATCGGATCGTCGGCGATGTCGATGACCAGCCGGTGTTGCGCCGCCTCGATCGTCGGCTGGCAGGTTTCCACGGCGAAGGCGAGGGCGTTCTGTAGCAGGATATGCTGCGTCTTGAGCGAAATCTTGCCCTGGTCGATGCGGGCGATGTCGAGGATATCTTCGATCAGGCGGGACAGATGATGGACATGCCGGCCCATCCGCCTCCGAACGTCGCGCGCGGCGTCCGTGCCTTCGCGCTTTTCCAACAGGTGCAGGCCCGCACCCAGCGCGGCGATCGGGTTGCGCAATTCATGTCCCAGTATCGCCAGAAATTCATTCTTGCGCCGATCGGCCACCTGCAATGCCGCAGCGAGCGACGCCAGTTCGTCACGCTGCGCGATGATCTGCCGACGCTGATCGTACAGGTCGAAGAAGATCGCGGCCTTCGACCGCAAGATATCGGCTTCGATCGGCTTCTGGATGAAGTCAACCGCCCCTGCCCCATAGCCGCGGAAACGGCGCTGGAGATCGGCGCTGCCCGCGGTCACGAAGATGATCGGCACATGGCGGGTACGGTCGTTGCCCCGCATATATTCGGCCAGTTCGAATCCGTCCATGCCGGGCATCTGAACGTCGAGCAAGGCGAGGGCGACCTCGTGGACCAGCAGCAGTTCCAACGCTTCCTCCCCTGACCGGGCCTTTAGGCATATCAGTCCGTCGCGCTGCAAAAGTGCTTCAAGCGCCAGCAGATTTTCCTCAAGGTCGTCGACCAGCAGGCAATAAAGGGGGTGCGTGTCGCTCGTCATGTCGTCGCCAGTGTCAGAAGATAGAAAATGATGTCATCCAGGGTCATGGCGCTTGCCGACGGGCAGGCCGCGAGCGCCGCCGCCGGCATGGTCGCCACCTGTGCTTCGGCCGGTTCCTGCGCGATGGCGAAGCCGCCGGCATCGGCCACGGCCGCCAGGCCTGCCGCGCCGTCATGATTGGCGCCGGTGAGGACGATTCCAGCAAGCGCGGGGCCATAGGCGTCCGCCGCGCTTTGCAGCAGCACGTCGATCGCCGGGCGGCTGTGGTTCACCGGCTCGTCCCAGGACAAGGCAAGCGAGCGGTCGGCCTCCACCAGCAGATGATAGTCCGAAGGCGCAAAATAGATCGTTCCCGCCGCGATCGGTTCCTTGTCCTCCGCTTCCCGGACCGGAAGCGGGCATTTGGACTGGAACAGAGCGACCAGTGCATTGCTCCGATCAGGCGGCACATGGACGACGATCAGCACCGGCAGCGGAAAATCGGCGGGCAGCGCGGGCAAGATCCGCAGCAACGCCTGAACGGCGCCAGCCGACGCGCCGATCGCGATCGCCTGGATCGGCTGCGCGTTCATGGCTCCCGTCTCTGGTAGATTTTTTCTTCCCGCACGAAATCCGCGAAAGACGGCGCGTGGCTGGAAAAGCGCAGGCTCTCCTTCGACCCCAAGCCCAGAAAGCCCTTTCGCGTGAGCGAGTCGCGAAACAGTCCGAGCGCCCGGTCCTGCAAATCGCGATCGAAATAGATGAGGACGTTGCGGCACGAAATGAGATGCATTTCGGCAAAGACCGCGTCGGTCACCAGACTATGATCGGAAAAGACGACCTGCGACCGCAGGCCCTTGTCGAACACCGCGCGACCATAATCCGCGGTATAATAATCCGACAGCGACGAGCGGGCGCCCGACTGCTGATGATTTTCGGTGAATTTGCGAATCTGGTCTAGCGGATAGACGCCTGCTTCCGCAGCCTGGAGCGCGTCGGGATTGATGTCGGTCGCATAGAAGAGCGTGCGCTGGTCCAGCCCCTCTTCGCGGAACAGGATGGACAGCGAATAAAGTTCTTCGCCATTGCTGCACCCCGCTACCCACACCTTGAGCGAGGGATAGGTCCGCAAATGCGGGATCACCTTTTCCCGCAAGGCGCGGAAATAACTGGGATCGCGAAACATCTCGCTGACCTGCACAGTCAGATAGTTGAGCAGGCGCGGCAACGTCGCGGGATCGTGCAGCAGATGATCCTGCATGGCGGAAAAGCTGGCGAAGCCCAATTGCCCGCGCGCCTGAACCAGGCGGCGCTTGATCGACGCGCGCGCATAATGGCGAAAGTCATAATGATAGCGTTGGTACAGCGCCTCCAGCAGCAGCTGGATTTCGATATCCTCGACGCCGGCCTGCATCTGGCCCTGCATTATCGCGGCATCCATACGCGCACCAGCGAGAGCAGTTTATCAACGTCGATAGGCTTGGCCATATAGTCGTTAGCGCCCGCCTCCAGGCAGCGCTGCTGATCGTCGGGCATCGCCTTGGCGGTCAGCATCAGGATCGGCAGCGCCGCCCAACGGGGATCGCTGCGCAATACGCGGGTGGCGGTCAGTCCATCCATCACCGGCATCATCACGTCCATGAGGACCAGATCGATGCCCTTTACAGGATCGTCCACAGACGCCGCCAGCGCATCGATCGCCTCCTGCCCGTTGCGCGCAATCTGGACCGCCGCGCCGCGCGGTTCCAGCACGCTGGTCAGCGAATAGACGTTGCGCACGTCATCCTCGACGATGAGGATTCGGCGCCCTTCCAACGCGGCATCGCGATTGCGGGCCTTCTGGATCATCTTGCGCTGTTCGGGCGGCAGTTCCGATACGATCTGGTGCAGGAACAGCGACACCTCGTCCAGCAGCCTTTCGGGCGACTTGGCACCCTTGATGATAATCGAGTTGGAATAGCGGCGCAGGCGCTGCTCGTCGTCGGGCGACAGGTCGTGGCCGGTATAGACGATGACCGGCGGGAAGCCATGATCCCCCTCCTCGCTCAGCGTCTCCAGCAGAGCAAATCCCGACGTATCCGGCAGGCTCAGGTCCAGCACCATGCAGTCGAACGTGTGCTGGCGCAGCTGTTCCAGACATTCCGCCGCGGTGCCCACGCCGACCGTTTCCACGTCGTCGGTCAACAGCAGCCGCGCAACGGCGTCACGCTGGACCGGATCATCCTCGACAATAAGGACGCGGCGGACCCGCGTCGCCAGCTTGGCGTGCAGATTTTCCAGCACTTGCGCCAGTTGTTCGCGCTTCACCGGCTTCACCAGATACCCGACCGCACCGAGTGACAGCGCGGCCTGGCTATGGTCGGACGCAGACACGACATGGATGGGAATATGGCGCGTCGCATCATCATGCTTGAGCCGGTCGAGCACGGTCAGCCCGGACTGGTCGGGCAGGCCGAGATCCAGCACGACGGCGCTCGGCTTATATTCCCGCGCCAGCTTCACAGCCTCCTCCGCGGTGCCGGCAATGATGCACTGGAAGCCCAGGTCGCGCGACAATTCGCATACGATCGATGCGAACACCTCGTCATCCTCGATGATCAGGAGCAGGCGGCGCCCTTCGGCGATCGAAGCGCGGTCGTCCTCCACGATCCATTTGGGCTGGTTCGGCGCGCTTCTGGCGGGCGCGGATGCCGCAGGCGCAACCGGCGCGGGTTCGACGCGGGCGGGCGGCGCGGCGGGGGGACGGGACGCAACCGTGGCCGGATCGTAAATAAGCGGCACGATGAGGGTGAAGCTGCTGCCTTCGCCAGGCTTGCTGTCCAGGCTGATGCTGCCGCCAAGCAGACGGGCGAGCTGCCGCGAGATGGAGAGGCCAAGGCCAGTGCCGCCATAACGCCGACTGATCGTGCTGTCGGCCTGATGAAACGCCTCGAAAATATGCCCCTGTTGTTCTTTCGACATGCCGATGCCGGTGTCGGTGACGGCAAGCGCGATCCGATTCCCCTCTACCGGGGACAGGGTCAGGCGCACGCGGCCCTGCTCGGTGAATTTGAAGGCGTTGGACAAAAGGTTCTTGAGGATCTGCTCGATACGCATCCGGTCGGTTTCGATCGCGCGCGGGCAATCGGCCGCTACCTCTATTTCGAAAGCCAGATTACGCGTTTCGGCGACAGGCTGGAACAGCTGGCGCAAATCGCCGACCAGCCGCTGCAATGGCACGGTTTCGGGCTGGACCTGAATATGCCCCGCCTCGATCTTCGACAGGTCGAGAATGTCATTGATGAGCGTAAGGAGATCATTGCCCGACGCTTCGATCGTGCGGGCGAATTTGACCTGATCGTGCGACAGATTGCCATCGGGATTGTCGCCCAACAACTTGGACAGGATCAACAGCGAGTTGAGCGGCGTGCGCAATTCATGCGACATATTGGCCAGGAAATCGGACTTATACTGACTCGCCTGCTCCAGCTCGCGCGCCTTCAACTGCAATGTGCCGGTCGCGCGTTCCAGTTCGTCGCGCTGGTTCTCCAGCGTCTGGGCCTGTTCCTCCAACTGGCTGTTGGTCTGCTCAAGCTCGACCTGCTGCTGTTCCAGCCGGACCTGCGATTCCTTGAGCGCTCGCCCCTGTTCTTCGAGTTCCTCGTTGGAAACGCGCAATTCCTCACTTTGCGCCTGCAACTCGCCCGACTGGCGCTGGGTTTCCTCCAGCGCATCCTGCAGCCGGGCGCGAAAGCGGGCAGAGCGCAGGGCGATGCCGATCGCCGGTGACGCATGGTCGAGGAGTTCGAGGACAGCCGGGCTGACCGGCTGGAAAAAGCCCAGTTCCAGCACGGCGTTGACGACCTCGTCCGCCTTGGCCGGGATGATGACAAGATGGCGTGGTCGGTCCCTGCCCAGCGCCGATCCGATGGTCAGATAGCCGTCGGGAACATCCTGTAGCACAAGCGGGGCGCCTTCCGCAGCAACCTGCCCCAGCAGCCCGTCCTTGACCAAAAAGCCGGACGGCATATCCGCGTCGGTCGGCACGCCAAGCGTAGCCACGCGCTGAAAACGCCCTCCTTCGCCTTTGAACAGCGCGCCGCCCTGAAAGCCGAGATAGCGGGCCAGGAAGACAAGGATCGCCTCGCCCAATTCCTCAACCGATTTCTCACCGCCCATCGCCTTGGCCAGGCCTAATTGGCCAGCCTGCAACCATTGCTGGCGCGCGCGGGCGCGGTTGCTGATGCGCATGAGGATGAAGATGACGAGAGTCAGTCCCGCGCCGATCAGGCTGGTTAAGATGCTGGTGGTGATGGCCGTGCGCGACGCGGTCGCCATGTCGTCCATGCGAATCTGGCGCAGCCGCAACTCTTCCTGCGCCATGCCGTTCAATTGCGCCCGGATCGCATCCATTGCCACTTTGCCGCGATCGGTCGCCACCACAGCCAGCGCCGCCGCGACCCCCTGGGTCCGGCGCAGATGGACGGTTTCACGCAATTCCGCTAGTTTGGCGTCGACATGCCGCTTCAGCGCAGCGACATTCGCCTGCTGCGTCGGATTGTCGCGGGTCAGCGTGGCGACAGCCTGCATCCGCGCGGTCAGATTCTTCACCGCGCTGTCATAGGGTTCCAAATAGGCCTGGGCGCCGGTCAACAGATAGCCACGCTGTCCGGTTTCCGCATCCTGCGTCGTTGAAAGTAGATCGTCGAGCGAGACAAGCACGCTGTGGGTATGGCGGATCGCCTCGTCGCTTTGGCGAAGGCTCTGGATGTTGCGATAGGCGATCGCACCGCTGACGAGGAAAAAGGCGAGACCAACGGCCAGTCCCAATGCTGCCCAGATCGATGCGCGCGACAGCGGGCTTGCCGCGAAAGCTGTTTTTCCAATTGCCATGGCCGTTTCGCGTAAAGGGGTCTCAGCCATCCGCCAAGCGATTGTTTTACAGGATCGGCCGGGATTGCATACTCACCCGACCCAAAGCTGATCTGTATCAATATGCGGCAGCCTAAGCCGTGTAATGGCCCTGAAAATTGCCGCAAGACTCTCGTGATGATGGCGCGGATATAGTTGCTCGTCAGCGTATCCGGAGCCGGCGCGACTTGCTCTTTATGATCGAAGCGAGTTAGCGGCGAGGGGTCCGCCCCATCAATGACGGAAGTTGCCGGGCACATCGCCGGCGCAGACGGCTCATCCACCAACATGCAGCGTGAACAGGCTTTTTTTGCCTATCTTGCCGAACAGGGCGTGACGGCGCCGGTTCGCGCGGCGGGCGACTATCGGATCGAGGCCGCCACCGCGGCGACCCGACGGTTGCTGGCTGGCAAGGATCGGCCCGACGCGATCTTCTGCGCCAATGACTGCATGGCGATCGCCGCCATCAATGTCGCGCGACATGAGTGCGGATGGGATGTCGGTTGGCAAATCTCGATCGTTGGCTATGACGATGTGCCGATGGCGGCATAGCCTGCCTGTTCCCTGGCCACCTATGCCCAACACGCCCAGCGCATGGTTGATGAAGTGCTGCGCCTGATACGCATATTGCGCGAAGACCCCGCCAGGCATGAAGATGTCGTGATCGAAGGGGGGGCTAATAGTGCGGGGCAGCAGTAGGGCGGTGCGTGTGCGGTAAGACGCCGATCGGATTCCGTTTGGAAGGGAACCTGCCAATTAGGGCGCGGGTTATGTTTCAAAAGGAGAAGGCCATGTATGAGACTGGAAGCAAAGAGGAAAGCGTCACCCATGTGACGACGACCGAAGCACGCGGTGGATCGCGCACGCGGGCCACCCGCAATATCCTCACAATCAGCCTGCTGCTGATCGTCATTATATTGGCCGTTGCACTGGGCTTTGGTTTTTTCGAAACGGGTCAGTCAGGGGCCGACAATGTAAACACCGAAAATGCGGCGCAGCAAAGCGCTGGTCCATCCCCCGGCGGTTGATGGCCGACTGTTCCTAATTATGCCAGGCAAATATTCTGATTGTCTGAGCGAAAGCCATCGCGAAGTTCAGTGTATTCCGATTGGCCTCACTTATTTGTCCGCTCGACCGACAGCCCGCATCGCAGAATGCGCGTAGAGAAATTTCTATCATTAAATCAATCATTAAACTGAATTAGTCTATGTGCCTCGTTAACGATTTCTTCATCAATATCGACAAGATTTAGCGACATTCGACCGATTTATCGAATATGCCCGCGCCGAAAAGCTCGGCGCTTCCGCTTCTAAGAGCCCGATCCGAAAGTTGTTGAGCAATACCAGCATGTTGTGATTCAGCCGTCTTTGCGACAAGATGGAGTGAATGGTGGCATGGACTGGTATTGCCCGGCGAGAGCATAGTCGGGAAGGTTTGCGATATCCATCGGATATGACGGACACGGAGTGGGCGCTGGCAGCGCCATTT